>NZ_FNJK01000019.1 GCF_900104225.1 Streptococcus equinus
GACGATGTAGAATTCTTAAAGGCAAATGACATCTGGGAAGGTGCTGAAGTGGTGGATAATCAGTACGGCCACCGTTTCTACCATTCTTCTCGAATCCCTGTCAGTGAAGTCACAATTTTAAGGACAAGAAAAGATTTACCGATTGACTAAAAAAGACAGAATAATCCTAGATCTTACACGCAACAGGGCATGGTTTTATTAAATCAGAGGAATACTTAACACCGGAATATAAGGTTACTAATTCAGGCAATATAAAAATGGCTAACGGTGCCAAGATGTATTTAAATATTGACGGAGATGAGATTCCCATTGGAGAAGTTATAAATGGGAAAATGATTTATATAGGAGAATAAAAATGCATGAAACGTATTTTGTGCACAGAGGGAAAGCATATCATAATTATGGTATTGAGAGTGATGGTTCGTTATCCTTAACAACCAGTAACCCTAGTTCAGTATTAGATGGATTTCAATTAATTGATTCAAAATTTGTAGAACCTTACTATAAAAAAATTGTAAAATCAAGTGAAATCGAAAAGAAATATCGCATCACTGATACTGTGTTAATCGATGGAAAAGAATGTGAAATTTTCCAATCAAGTGACGATAACTTTGATCAACTTGACTCATGGATTACTATTGTTACTGACGATGTGGAATTCTTAAAGGCAAATGATATCTGGGAAGGGGCTGAGGTGGTGGATAATCAGTATGGCCATCGCTTCTACCACTCTTCTCGAATCCCTGTCAGTAAAGTCACTATTTTAAGAACAAGAGAAGATTTGCCAATCGACTAGAGAAGGGACACCATATTGGAATCAATTATTTTTACAATCGATAGCGAAAAGATATTAACTATTGAAGATTTACTTCAAAGTGATATTTTTGAAGGAAAAACTTAAAAGTTTGCAATAATATTTTCAAGCATATTTCGTCAATCTATAGGCGTCCCTTTCGTCTCTTTCAATATTTTTTCTAACTTCTTCTGCTAGTTGAATTTCTCTACGCATTAGATTCATCTCAAAAGCTTGTGAGACTGCACTTACCGCAGACACCTTCCTCAAACGTCTTCAACACGACGATATCGATGCTTGGAAGATAGTTTATAAGGCATTGAAGATTCTACTAGCGATGTCTTTCATAATATCGCAACAGGGAACACCTTTGAAATCGGTGGCTACGTCTTTGACGTTGTTACGCTAGTCGGACCTGGTGCTGTTGGCAAACTCAAATACGCCGAAGAAGCAGGTAACCTTGCCAAACTCGCCGACGCCGGTGAAGTCGCCTCAACCGTTGGAAAAGTGGAAGATGGGGTGAAAGTTTCTAAATTTGATAAATTGTTTGGGAAGTTAAACAAAAAGAATATAAAATCTGTTACTTTTAATAATACAAAGACAATAAATAAAATAGATTTTGTAGTAACTGACATTAACGGCTCAAAAGC
>NZ_FNJK01000017.1 GCF_900104225.1 Streptococcus equinus
CAATAGTTTGGCTCGGTAGCTCAGTTGGTAGAGCAATGGATTGAAGCTCCATGTGTCGGCGGTTCGATTCCGTCTCGCGCCATTAAAATTTAATATTTTGGAAGGGTAGCGAAGAGGCTAAACGCGGCGGACTGTAAATCCGCTCCTTCGGGTTCGGGGGTTCGAATCCCTCCCCTTCCATATTACGGGCATAGTTTAAAGGTAGAACTAAGGTCTCCAAAACCTTCAGTGTGGGTTCAATTCCTACTGCCCGTGTTAAAAATATGGCGAATGTGGTGAAGTGGTTAACACACCAGATTGTGGCTCTGGCACGCGTGGGTTCGATTCCCATCATTCGCCTTTATATTAATGGGGTATAGCCAAGCGGTAAGGCAAGGGACTTTGACTCCCTCATGCGTTGGTTCGAATCCAGCTACCCCAGTTACTTGCCGGCGTGGCGGAATTGGCAGACGCGCTGGACTCAAAATCCAGTGTCCGCAAGGACGTGCCGGTTCGACCCCGGCCGCCGGTATAGTATAACGTAGATGAAAGTCCTATTATATAGGGCTTTTTTGCTTTTTTTCTCTAAATCTTTCCCAAATTATATTTTTAAGATTTCACCAACCTTTTTATTTAATCTGCCAGGTATAATATTTGGATACTTATTCAAATTTTTATATTGGGTATTTTTGATTATAGGGTGATTTATGAGAATTTCGTTTACTTATTATGGTGTTGCTCGTGGTGTGTTATCCATTGATGGTGAATTTTACATAGGAATTGATTCTGATTTATCTCTAAAAGGTATAACTATTATTTTAAAGATTTTTCTTCTGTAAAAAAATTCTTTGTTTATGATAATATTATGCTTTTAGAAAAAGTCAATTTATGGTTATTGCCCCATGACCATCAAGATCATTTAGATTAAAATAGAAAAAATTTTTAGTTGGTAAGGATATTATTTGCCAAAGTAAGAGACTATTAAATGGGGCAGAAACTTCTCAAGTCTCAATTTAAAATTGAGAAAGAACTATTTTTTACAAGGATTATCAGATAAGTATTAAAGCTATTTCAGCTTATTATGTTAGTAATTTGATAATGCAAAAGCTAGTAGGTAAAGTAAATAGTTATATTGTTTCAATATCCAAAGAAAGTAAGGTTATTTATTTTACGGGTGATACGATTTATTCTCATAAATTTGTAAAAGCACTTCCTAACGGAAGCGTTTTTTATTTTTGCTAATCTAGGTGCTGTTAAGATAGATTCTTTTGGCGGTCCATTGACGATGAATCCCTAGATGCTGAATCAACTTAAATTAGCTGTACTACCAAGGGAGATTTTTCCTCTCCGTATAGATGATTATAGTTACTATATGACCAAAAAGCAGCAAGTAAAAGTACTGGGGTTTAGAGTTCTATTAGCTGGAGAGGGAATAACTCTTTCTTTGATATAGTCGCCTCTTTTTCATTACAGAGGATAAGCATACAAGGATTGTCTATAGTGAAAATTTAAATTTCCTCTTGACAACAGAAAGAATAGATGATAAATTATTAGAGTTGTTGCTTGGGAAACACCTCAGATGAGGAAGAAGTCAAGAGTAAAAAATCTTGAAAAAGATGTTGACAAAATCAAACGGCAATGATAAACTAATATAGCTGTTGTCCGAGAGGATAGCGGTAACAAGTTTGAAACAAGTTTGAAAATTTCTTGAAAAAGGTGTTGACAACAAGTT
>NZ_FNJK01000014.1 GCF_900104225.1 Streptococcus equinus
CTACAACATCTGCTGATATGCTGATGTCATTGCCTTCTGAATCCACTGCCTTGTAGTGAACAACTACATCTCCCTTAACTGCTTCATAGTAGTAATTAATGACTGCAGTCTTTCCACTTGTGATACTTCCTGTTTCTCCACCAGAGATAAAGATATTTTTATCATCAGTATCTGACAAGACACCATCCGTATATGCATGCGGATTTGTGTCAGAGGTTACCAAACGGTAAACCGTACCATCTGATGTAGTAATAGTTTCTGGTCGCAAATCAATTGTACTATAAGAGGTCCCGGGCTCTAAATCATTTGAATCTACTTCTTCGATTGATACACTGGCCTTAGTTATTCCACTCGTATCGCCAGAAATTAATCCTAATACGTTACCTTGGTTATCAACAGAATGATAGCGAATAACTACATCCCCTGCTTTTTGATAAACGTAAGTAATGTTTTTATTAGTCATCGCTTCAACATTTCCTGTTTCAGCAAAAGTATATGTCTCCAACATATTATCAACCACACTGTCTGCAGTCAATATCTGTTTAACTCCGTTATTTTGAGTGACAAGATAATAAACTGTACCATCTGGCGTAGTGATTTTTGAAGGTTTTAAAGAAGCAGTACTTGTATCATAAATTGAATTAGATTCTCCATGATCTACTGCACTCACACTATCTGCAATAACATTGCCATCTGTATCTTCATAGTGAACAGCTACACTACCTTTTTCCACATAATACCAATTAACATGTTGATAATTATAGGCATTATCATTAGCTAATTGAACATTCATGCCTCCAATTCGACTAGGTACTGTTACAACCTCTCCAGTAGAGCTTGTATAACTTTCGTTAGCAGAAACTAAAAGTGGAACTGCTAAAGCGCCATAAGTTTTCCCAGTTGACGCTGGGCGTGTGTAAGCCCAACGATCACTATAAGTAGTCTGGTTTCCGACATTACCAACAACTCTGTTACCAGTTTGTGTACCACCACTACTTTCCACAATATTTCGCAACTCTTCAAGAGTATCATCAGAAACACCATTAGCATTATTTTTCTCAATAGTGGCCATAAGTTTGTTAAAATCATCAGACTTGAAGTCTAAAGAGAAAAATTCGTTATTAAATTCACCTGGAGCAATCGCTTCAGTTCGATAAAGAAGCTTGAAACTATGCTCTTTAAGATCAGATTCTAAAACAAGAGACTTATCTGCAGATCTACCTTGATCAAAATCATCTTTTGCATTTGGTTGGGTAATATCCAAAATCCAAACTTCTATTGCAACAGAACCATCTTCTGAGATCACCTCTTTTATTCGCTTAATTTGGTTACTACCTGAATTATTCTGGCTTCTGTCCCCTACCGTATAATCATCAACAAGATAAGTATTTATTTTATTTTGATTATCATAAGGAGATTCGATTAGCTCATATTTATCGTAGTCTAATTTACCAGAAGCCTCAAAAACATTACCACTATACCCAATTTGCTTTAATAAAGCAAGAAGTCGCTCATTAGTAACTATACCATCTGCAAATTTGTCAGTAGAAAGTGATTTGTAGCTAATATAATCAGATTCTGACATGTTATTTTTATTAGCTTCTAACCATGCTTGATAAGTTGAATAATCAACTACATAATAATTATTAGTCTGTTCTGTTAATTTTGGAATATTGAAATTTCCTGATGAAACTGCTGTACCGACTGTAGTTTGAGAAAGCAAATTAAGAAGATAGACATTATAATTTTTACTATTTGATTTTATATTTCTAACTGTGACAGAACCTTCACTAATATCAATCGAATAATTAGCATTATCGCGATCAGAATTTACTGCCTCTGTTAGGGTATCAAAAGTAATACTTCCAGCAGAACCGATACTATATACTTTCTGCTCTTGCCACCCTAAATTATTAATATTTTTGAGTGTAAAGTAAAGGGTATATGACTCAGTATCACGAGACAAAACAATATAATAACCTGTATTGTTACGTTCGTTATAATCTCCTGTTGCTTGATCATCTTCACCATCTTCCGGTTGTCCTAACCACAAAACACCGTAAGTCAAACGGTTCTGATTAGTATCAATTTCAATCTTGGAAGTATCAAACTTTGCTTTATCTGCATCACTCACATATTCAAGAGTCACTGAGGGTCCTACAATCTGTTGCTTAATCTTAGCTAAAGCTTCGGCCTCATCCTTATTATTAGGATTTTCATTAATAGTCCACTCTTTATCAACGGGTACATCTTCAGACGACACAGTATCCTTACCATCCTCAGCTTGGGGAGCATTAAAATCAGTTTTTGCCTTAGATTCTGTATCTGACCCACTCTCACCATTTGTACGTAAAGTACTTGTTTTAACAAGTGTTTCAGTTCCAGCAATTTCTGATACTTTACTATCTTCAACTATCGCGTCTGATTTTGAAGTCTCATCTTCAGGAACCTCTGTGGCATCAATGGTTACTTCTTCTGGCGTCACCTGACTAACGTCCTCAGTTAATTGAGAAAAATCTGTTGTTTCATTAGTTCTTGTTGTAACTGCTTGATTTGACTCAGAAATCGATTTTTCTGCTTCAGAGCTGAGACTATTACCGTATGCTGCATCTTCGTTGCTATCAGCATTTGAAGAACTATCAGAAAGTTCTGACTGAACCGCTTCACTTGGTTCGCTTTCAATAATTGCAACTTGATCTGAACTTGTTGCATCAGTCACACTATCTGCAACAGCCCTAACTCCCCCTCCTAAAATCATAAATGCAGCAATTGCTACTGAAGCAACACCAACATTCAATTTTCGGATAGAATAACGATATTTTTTTTCACAATGCCCTTCTTCTAGTGATTTCTTAATTATAAACTTCTTTTTCATATCCTTTCCCCCTCATTTAATAAAAGGCTCCCAAAAAAGTGAGAGCCTTTAGGAGTAAAGAATTACCTTATCCTATTTTTTATTACGACGTTTCTTACCACTGGCAAGGCCAAATGAAGTAAGGATTGAGATAATTCCTGCAAAACCTGCTCCGCTTAATGAAGCACTATTTGTCTTAGGAAGTTCTTTCTTAACTCTCGCTACCGCCTGAGCT
>NZ_FNJK01000013.1 GCF_900104225.1 Streptococcus equinus
TGCTAAGCGACTACCATATCTAACAGGGGGCAACCCCCAACTACATCAGGCGTGCTAGGGCTTAACTTCTGTGTTCGGCATGGGAACAGGTGTATCTCCTAGGCTATCGTCACTTAACTATGATTGATTATCCAATCAAAATTGAATACCTATATATTCTAACAAGTTTCCGAATCGCTGTCAATCTTTCTCAGTTACTTTGGATAAGTCCTCGAGCTATTAGTATTAGTCCGCTACATGTGTCACCACACTTACACTCCTAACCTATCTACCTGATCATCTCTCAGGGCTCTTACTGATATAAAATCATGGGAAATCTCATCTTGAGGTGGGCTTCACACTTAGATGCTTTCAGCGTTTATCCCTTCCCTACATAGCTACCCAGCGATGCCTTTGGCAAGACAACTGGTACACCAGCGGTAAGTCCACTCTGGTCCTCTCGTACTAGGAGCAGATCCTCTCAAATTTCCTACGCCCGCGACGGATAGGGACCGAACTGTCTCACGACGTTCTGAACCCAGCTCGCGTGCCGCTTTAATGGGCGAACAGCCCAACCCTTGGGACCGACTACAGCCCCAGGATGCGACGAGCCGACATCGAGGTGCCAAACCTCCCCGTCGATGTGAACTCTTGGGGGAGATAAGCCTGTTATCCCCAGGGTAGCTTTTATCCGTTGAGCGATGGCCCTTCCATGCGGAACCACCGGATCACTAAGCCCGACTTTCGTCCCTGCTCGAGTTGTAGCTCTCGCAGTCAAGCTCCCTTATACCTTTACACTCTGCGAATGATTTCCAACCATTCTGAGGGAACCTTTGGGCGCCTCCGTTACCTTTTAGGAGGCGACCGCCCCAGTCAAACTGCCCGTCAGACACTGTCTCCGATAGGGATCACCTATCTAGGTTAGAGTAGCCATAACACAAGGGTAGTATCCCAACAACGCCTCCACCGAAACTAGCGTCCCGATTTCTTAGGCTCCTACCTATCCTGTACATGTGGTACAGATACTCAATATCAAACTGCAGTAAAGCTCCATGGGGTCTTTCCGTCCTGTCGCGGGTAACCTGCATCTTCACAGGTACTAAAATTTCACCGAGTCTCTCGTTGAGACAGTGCCCAAATCATTACGCCTTTCGTGCGGGTCGGAACTTACCCGACAAGGAATTTCGCTACCTTAGGACCGTTATAGTTACGGCCGCCGTTTACTGGGGCTTCAATTCACACCTTCGCTATTGCTAAGCGCTCCTCTTAACCTTCCAGCACCGGGCAGGCGTCACCCCCTATACATCATCTTACGATTTAGCAGAGAGCTGTGTTTTTGATAAACAGTTGCTTGGGCCTATTCACTGCGGCTGACTTAAAGCCAGCGCCCCTTCTCCCGAAGTTACGGGGCCATTTTGCCGAGTTCCTTAACGAGAGTTCTCTCGCTCACCTGAGGCTACTCGCCTCGACTACCTGTGTCGGTTTGCGGTACGGGTAGAGTATAATTAACGCTAGAAGCTTTTCTTGGCAGTGTGACATCACTAACTTCGCTACTAAACTTCGCTCCCCATCACAGCTCAATGTTATAGATATAAGCATTTGACTCATATCACACCTCACTGCTTAGACGTGCACTTCCAATCGCACGCTTTAGTTAGCCTACTGCGTCCCTCCATCACTATATACTCTAGTACAGGAATATCAACCTGTTGGCCATCGGATACACCTTTCGGTCTCTCCTTAGGTCCCGACTAACCCAGGGCGGACGAGCCTTCCCCTGGAAACCTTAGTCTTACGGTGGACAGGATTCTCACCTGTCTTTCGCTACTCATACCGGCATTCTCACTTCTATGCGTTCCAGCGCTCCTCACGGTACACCTTCTTCACACATAGAACGCTCTCCTACCATACCTAAAAGGTATCCACAGCTTCGGTAATATGTTTTAGCCCCGGTACATTTTCGGCGCAGGGTCACTCGACTAGTGAGCTATTACGCACTCTTTGAATGAATAGCTGCTTCTAAGCTAACATCCTAGTTGTCTGTGCAACCCCACATCCTTTTCCACTTAACATATATTTTGGGACCTTAGCTGGTGGTCTGGGCTGTTTCCCTTTCGACTACGGATCTTAGCACTCGCAGTCTGACTGCCGATTATATCTCGTTGGCATTCGGAGTTTATCTGATATTGGTAATCCGGGATGGACCCCTCAATCAAACAGTGCTCTACCTCCAAGAGACTTAACATCGACGCTAGCCCTAAAGCTATTTCGGAGAGAACCAGCTATCTCCAAGTTCGTTTGGAATTTCTCCGCTACCCACAAGTCATCCAAGCACTTTTCAACGTGCCCTGGTTCGGGCCTCCAGTGAGTTTTACCTCACCTTCACCCTGCTCATGGGTAGGTCACATGGTTTCGGGTCTACGACATGATACTAAGACGCCCTATTAAGACTCGGTTTCCCTACGGCTCCGTCTCTTCAACTTAACCTCGCATCATATCGTAACTCGCCGGTTCATTCTACAAAAGGCACGCTCTCACCCATTAACGGGCTCGAACTTGTTGTAGGCACACGGTTTCAGGTTCTATTTCACTCCCCTCCCGGGGTGCTTTTCACCTTTCCCTCACGGTACTGGTTCACTATCGGTCACTAGAGAGTATTTAGGGTTAGGAGATGGTCCTCCCAGATTCCGACGAGATTTCTCGTGTCTCGCCGTACTCAGGATACTGCTAGGGTTAAAGAATATTTCAAATACGAGGCTGTTACTCTCTTTGGCTTACCTTCCCAGGTAATTCTTCTATATTCTTGTCGTCCCACAACGCAGTCCTACAACCCCGATGTGTAAACACATCGGTTTGCCCTCTTACCTTTTCGCTCGCCGCTACTAAGGCAATCGCGTTTGCTTTCTCTTCCTGCAGCTACTTAGATGTTTCAGTTCACTGCGTCTTCCTCTACATTACCTTAACAGTAATGAGTGACATGCATTACATGCCGGGTTCCCCCATTCGGACATCTCTGGATCAATGTTTACTTACAACTCCCCAAAGCATTTCGTCGTTAGTCACGTCCTTCATCGGCTTCTAGTGCCAAGGCATCCACCGTGCGCCCTTATTAACTTAACCTTATTTTGGTCTGTTGACCTTAAACTCATTAAATCACAGCGTTTCGGTTTATTTCTTGTTACTATCTACAATTCAATTTCTTGAATCGTGGAATTTGATATAGATATTCAATTTTCAATGGACAATCTTTTGAATCTTTCGATTCAATGGAGCCTAGCGGGATCGAACCGCTGACCTCCTGCGTGCAAAGCAGGCGCTCTCCCAGCTGAGCTAAGGCCCCACAAGACCTCTCAAAACTAAACAATACTCCAAACGTGCTTCCGTTTTTTCCTTAGAAAGGAGGTGATCCAGCCGCACCTTCCGATACGGCTACCTTGTTACGACTTCACCCCAATCATCTATCCCACCTTAGGCGGCTGGCTCCTTAAAGGTTACCTCACCGACTTCGGGTGTTACAAACTCTCGTGGTGTGACGGGCGGTGTGTACAAGGCCCGGGAACGTATTCACCGCGGCGTGCTGATCCGCGATTACTAGCGATTCCGACTTCATGTAGGCGAGTTGCAGCCTACAATCCGAACTGAGATTGGCTTTAAGAGATTTGCTTGCCGTC
>NZ_FNJK01000020.1 GCF_900104225.1 Streptococcus equinus
AATTATCAAACTTTGCGCTATTCTATTTTTGAGGCAGGGAATCCTCATGAATGGGAGACCCGCATTGATTACGATAAAACAAAACAAGTTTATCAAGTTTATGCAACAATGGATCGCGCTTCAGTGAGGGGAAAATACGAATTTGTAGATTTTAATTCAGCAAAAGACAAATTTATCGAATTATTAGATTTAACAATAGAAATAAATCGATGGAAAGTTGAAGATGGTAAACAGCCAATATACTACTCTCCACTTTGGTCTGATTACAAACCGATTGAAATGTTTACGACAGTTATTGACTATTGCGACATTGAAGATGGAAATTTAGAGCTCATTATCCTTGATGAAAATCAGTGGGAAGGAACTTCTGAAAAAGAGCATTTACAAAAATTAGAGGAAAAACTAAATACTTATCTCGAATACATTGATGGAAAATGCTATGTTTCAAAATGTGGAGAAAACTTTGATAAAATTATTATCCAAGTTGGTTTCAGACACCATCCTAGTGAAAATGGTATGCGATTCATGAAAAAACAACAACAAAATCTTTCCGAAAGAGGAATTATTTTAGAAATTGTGCTAAGCTAAATGAATAACCTCGAGACGCATTTTGCGTCTCTTTCTATGAAATCTGCTGATTTCTCCTACTCCTTTTAGTAATGTCAATTTCGCTAAAAGCATCAAATCTGTTGACAAACAAATCACACAACAAGAAAAACTAGCTAAAGAACAAGCTGAACAAAAAGCCAGAAAAGAGTGGGCTAAACAGCATCCCGTGGTGGCCTGGTTACAAAGTCAAGCAGACTTAGGCGCCAATTTCTTTGAAGGAACTCGTAAAACATTAGAAAAACAAAACTGGGACTTTTTTGGTAGACAACTTGACAAATCGGTAGCTCTGACAGCCTTAGGTTTTGTCGATGGTGTTTGTAAAACCATTGACCAACTAGCCCTTGGCGCTGCTCAACTTGGCCAACTAGCTTTCGAAGGAATTGAATGGGGTGGAAATACCTTATTTAAGCAAAAAACACCTCAATGGGTTGAAGCCGATGTGACTGGTGCTTGGAACAATGTGAT
>NZ_FNJK01000016.1 GCF_900104225.1 Streptococcus equinus
CCATTTTTAGTAGGGTGGTACTTAAAGCAAGCTTGAATGATGATTTTATCGAAGGGGCCATTATATCTGTCTGTATACTGTTTATTTTCGATGAAACTGATGTAATGATTTAATTTATCTTGGAGTTTTGATAAGTGTTCATACTCAGAGGAAATATCCCATGGGGTTTCATCAGGAAGAATTAATTCAAGATTGTTGTTATCCATGCCATAGTAATCAACAATAGTCGGTTCGAGTTTTCCGATAACACTTCTTGTTAATTTTTCAAATTCTTCTTTAGTAAACAGAGCTTTGTTCGCCTCATAGTTTTTAAAAATTAATTCTGGGTGTTGTCGTAAGAATTGACGCCCAATTTCTTCTAAATCTGTTTTTTCCCATGTATTACATACAAGATAATCCATAACCTCTAAAGCATCTTTATCAGATTTTAAAGCTTTATCCCTTAATTCCTTTGTAATTGGAAAAGTGAGTTGGCGTTCTATTAAATCACCAGAAGAAAATTTCATTTCATACTTTCCATTTTCTTCATAAATCACAAAATCATTTCCTTTGTGGGTGATAACATCTGTTTTGTTAAAATTCTTTAATTCTTCATCTTTTGGCCAGCGCTTATTCTCTGCGTAAAACATTACTTCAAGGCCATCTTTGTCAGATTTCAAAGCTTTATCCCTTAATTCCTTTGTAATTGGAAAAATTAAATTCTTTTTTCCACGTGACCAACTAATAATATATTGGTCATCCAATTTGGATAAAACAAAATTTTTTTTATTGATAATTTCCATAAGAATTAGTTCCAGTTATTTTCATACTTTACTTTTAATTCTCTTTCGAAAAATTTAAATCATATACAATTTCTGAAGTTCCGCTTCTAGGGTCGTATTCTGATGTTATTTTCATACTTGAGAATTGATAGATAATTCCCCAAGATTTTTTATCTGTAGGTTCTCCATAATTTTTTAAAAGCCATTTTATATGACGTTCATTGGTATTTTCAATCACTGAATAGATTGGGTTATCTTGCTTTTTCATGGCTATAAGTATTACTTTTGATAATTCTCTTTTTTTGAAAATAAGAATAAAACGAAAACGCATTTCCTTATAAACAATTGCGTGTTTACTACGTAAGATTAGATTATCAATTTTGTTATCTTTTGGTTTTTCAAATAATTCTTTGACATCGTTTGTTAAGTCATCATATTTTTTATTTGCTGTTAATTGATGATTGAAAATTTCTAGTTCCATATGTTCCTCCATTGTTAGCAACATAATTAATAAATGCTACTAATCATTGCATTGTATTCATCTACTGAAATTTTATGGTTGTGAAGCGGCATGGATTTTCCATGTTTTAGTTGGCCTAAGCTAATTTTATTTTCAATATCTTTAATGAAATATTGAGGTGCTCCTCCTGAACCAAATTGTGGATTCGCTATTGTTTTCTCTCCATATGCAGCTACTAAATCATTATTTACAGTATATTCGGTCACTTTTATACGATATTCAGCATAATCGGATAATTCTTCAGCTTCAGTATCATAGTAAGGCATTATTTGTAAACTTTTAGATAGTTTTTGAGAATCGTAAGACGATTTTTTAACAGCTTCGGATGTGGTTGCATATCCTGAGTGGGTATTATTAGCAACCTCATAGTCAGATTCTAAAATATAAACTTTATCCCCCTTGACTAGTTTTATATCAACATAATCATCAACTCCGAGATACATCCCCATACCCTGCCAAGATTTTGCTTGAATTGAAGGAGAAATATCTTTAGGTACTTTGACAATTTCTTTACCACTCTTAGTAAATTTATTAGTTTTTATTATTTCTAATTCACGGTTTATTTCTTCCGAAACCTTCACCCCATCTTCAACTTTTCCAACGGTTGAGGCGACTTCGCCGGCGTCGGCGAGTTTGGTAAGGTTGCTTGCTTCGTCGACGTATTTGAGTTTGCCAACAGCAGCAGGGCCGACAAGTGTGGCAACGTCAAAGACGTAGCCACCGATTTCAAAGGTGTTTCCTGATGCGATGTTATGAATGACATCGCTAGTAGAATCTTCAATACCTTTATAGACAGTCTTCCAAGCTTTAGGGTCGCGTTTAATTAAATCCCCGGCAAATCCAATTACA
Source organism: Streptococcus equinus (assembly GCF_900104225.1). Classification (GTDB taxonomy): domain Bacteria; phylum Bacillota; class Bacilli; order Lactobacillales; family Streptococcaceae; genus Streptococcus; species Streptococcus equinus_D. The sequence goes on from NZ_FNJK01000016.1 coordinate 2,131, forward strand.
GCTTGTACATTATCACAAGTACCTGTAAGGTCATCTTTAATCCATTGAGGTGTTTCTCGGTGCAAAACATATTTGTTTTCTAAGTCTAGAAGGGCTTCTTGTTCTAAATTTATTATTTGAACGGCACCGATTGCTAAGTCCCCGACAGTTTCACAGGC
>NZ_FNJK01000002.1 GCF_900104225.1 Streptococcus equinus
CTTGTGCCCATTTCTAAATATGGTCCGTTGGTCAAGGGGTTAAGACACCGCCTTTTCACGGCGGTAACACGGGTTCGAATCCCGTACGGACTATTTTATTTATTTTTGTTTAGAAGGTTTAAAAAAAGAAGGCTTTTAAGCCTTCTTTTTTTAATCTAATTCGTGTGGCAATAGTAGAGTTTCCGTTCCTGATTGATCAATAAGGTAGACAATGTTTGGAAAATAGGGATCGTAAGGGTAGTTGTAGTCAAAAGCAATTGCATTTTGGCGTTTTTGGTCTTGGTATTGTATTGTTAATTTTCCTTGTTTTTCAGTTAATCGAAAGCTGATAATAGAGTCGAGTGAGAAGACTCCCCTGAGATAGTTATCTAGAATATCCCAAAAAGTATCAATAATTTCATGTGGAAGGCTTGTCGCAACGCCAAAACTGGCATATCTTTCTTTACTGATTTCAAATGCCATATAGTAACTCCTTTCTTTAGCGTAAAAGCACCCCTTGTGGAGTGCTCGCAACTTTAACGATTCTTAAGTTCAAGATAACGTTTGTACCAAATGTTAATATAGGCTTCTGAGAATGGTCCTTTTCCATTGTTAATCCAATCAACAAGTATTTTGACATTCTCTTTTAAAATAAAATCAATGTCAGGGGAGTAACCCATCTCTTCTTTGTGTATTTCGTATTCATCGACATCAAGTAGTCTTTTCTCACCGTCCGCAAAGACTTTGACGTCTAAATCATAATCGATATACTTGAGGGCTTCCTCGTCCATGACGTATGGACTAGCAAGATTGCAGTAGTATGAAACACCGTTATCTCTTATCATTGCAATGATATTAAACCAGTATTTTTTATGGAAATAAACAATGGCTGGTTCTCGCGTAACCCAACGTCTCCCATCACTTTCTGTTACTAGTGTGTGATCGTTAACTCCTATAACAGCATTGTCTGTTGTTTTTAGTACCATAGTGTCGCGCCATGTTCGGTGCAAACTACCATCATGCTTATAACTTTGAATTGTAATAAAGTCGCCTTCCTTAGGTAATTTCATGCCTTACCAACTTTCTACAATTAAACTTATCTGTTATAGTTTATCATAATTTTCTGAAAAAGGACACTTAGAAATGCAATTTATTTCACAAATAATCTCTAAGGGCATTCTTGATGTCATCATAGGAGAAGCCTTTTCGAGCAAGAGCTTGTGTCAATCGTTGCTTTAGTTCATAGCCTTCATATTTTTTACTAAATTTCCGATATTGTTTATCAAGTTCTTTATTTAATAGCTCGAATTCTTGTTCTTCATCTTTTTCGATATCAAGTGTTTCAAAGGCATCTTTTGCTTCGGAGTAAGAGAAACCTTTGTTCATCATATTTTGGATGATTTTATCTTTGAGTGTTTTTGTTGAGAGTTTATTTTGGTACTTTCGTAAAAGTTTTTGAGCTGTTTTTTCTGCAAGGTTTGAAAAGTCTAAATCTGCTAATTGTTGGTCAATAAGCTGAGCATCAACTCCTTTTTGAAGTAATTTTTGTTTTAAAACATAGCCGCCTTTGTCACCTGATGTTAAATTTTGTGATAAATAGGTTTCAACATACTGAGCATCATTTATCCAATTTTCTTTTTTGAGATCTTCAATAATTTCTGGAATATATTGGCTATTAATTTCGTGCTTTTCGAGGTATGTTTTTACTTCATTTGCGGTACGTTGTTTGAAGGAAATTTGGTAAAGGGCTAGATTTTTACCATACGAAAATTGAGCGTATTTTTGAATTTCTTTCAAGGTTTTCTCATCAATTTCCATATTTTTACTTAACATAAAGTGAACAATAGTGTCTTCTGTTACGTAAAGTTTATCTTTCTCGTCGATTTCTAAAAGATATAGCCTTTTTTTCTTTTCGATTTTAGTGATTTTCATACATTCATTATAACAAAAATGTTAAAATAGTAGTGATTAAAGTATAGGGAGGTGATGTGGTGAAAGGTAGTAAAATCATTGATTTAGAAGAGTATCGTCTTTTAAAGGGATTTGATGATGAGTTTAGTCACGAAGAAATTGCGAGTGATGATGATTTCTGGGAAGATGAAGAGGCTGAACTAGGCTTTGAAAGTTGGAATTTATATGAGGATTTAACTGAGCTTAGAAAACGTGTTGATTATTATCAAGTACTTTATGAAAAAGATGAAGTTTCAGATAGAGATTACTATTTTTCAAAAGTGAATCTTGGAATGTTATACAAGCAAAATGGTCTTTATCAAAGAGCTCTTGAGCAATTTGAAGAGGTTTATGCGCTTGATTCTTCTGATCTTTTTGCGTGTTCTCATGAGCTAATGGCTCTTTATATTTTGACGTCTCAATATGATAAGGCTCTAGATTTCTTCAAGGAAAAGTCTGATGAACACGATATTTTATTAGAGGTACCTCTATTGGTGGGGGCTATTTTAAGTGGGCATGATGAAATGGCTCATCATTTGTTAGAAATTTTGAATGCCAATGTGAAAGATTTTACTATTTTTTGCCAATCACCTGAGCTTTTAATGGATGATATTATGTCTGTTGGGGCATCCGGAATTCATCAAAAAGATAGTCTAGAAGCAGTATATGTTGCTCTTTATCGTATTTTACCTTTGTTGATGACTGCTGGAAATTATGTACAAGCTTACTTGAATGATTATTTTTCAGAGCATAACGTTGGGCAGTCAGAAGTTGAATCTTTGATCTTTTTAACACAATTCCAAATTGATATTTTGCTAGCACATGATATTTATTATTTGCAAGATTTTCAAGTTTGGACAGAAGCAGAAATATTAGCCCTACCTCAGTTTGGTAAGGCAACTTTAGAAAAATTGAAAGAAGCAGGAGTTATATTTAGTCACTAATGAATTTAAAAGTAAAACAAAAAATTCCTTTGAAAATCAAGCGTATGGGAATCAATGGTGAAGGAATCGGATTTTATAAGAAGACTTTGGTTTTTGTCCCAGGTGCTTTGAAGGGGGAAGATATTTTTTGTCAGATTACCTCAGTTAAGCGAAATTTTGCGCAGGCTAGGCTGCTTACAATCAATAAGAAATCAAAATTTCGTGTGGAACCAAAATGCCCGATTTATCAAAAATGTGGTGGTTGCCAAATCATGCATTTGCGTTATGACAAGCAATTGGAATTTAAAGACGATTTGATTGCACAGTCATTGAAAAAATTCAAACCTGCAGGTTATGAAGACTTCGAGATTCGTCATACACTGGGGATGGAAGTGCCTTATCATTATCGTGCTAAGTTACAATTCCAGACACGTTCTTTTAAAGGAAAAGTGAAGGCTGGGCTTTTTGAAGAGGGGAGTCATCGCCTTGTTGATATCAAGGATTGTTTGGTGCAGGATGAATTGACACAAGCGATTATTAATCGTGTGACAGAGCTTTTAGAAAAGCATCATATTCCAATTTATGATGAACGCAAGATTGCTGGTATTCGAACTGTAATGATTCGTAAGGCAAAGGCAAGCAACCAAGTTCAAATTATTTTTATCACTAGTCGTGATGTTTTCTTGGCACCTGTGATTAAGGCTTTAACAGCAGAATTTGAAGAGATTAAAGGAATCGCTGTGAACTATAATCGTTCAAAATCAAGCGATATTTATGGCGAAAAAACAGAGGTTATCTGGGGGAATGCAGATATTTCTGAAGAGGTATTGAACTATCAATTTAGCTTGTCGCCACGTGCCTTTTATCAATTGAACCCTGAACAAACGCAGGTTTTGTATAGTCAGGCTGTTGCAGCGCTTGATGTAACTGAAAATGACCATGTCATAGATGCTTATTGTGGTGTTGGGACAATTGGTTTTGCTTTTGCTGATAAGGTAAAAAGTGTTCGTGGTATGGATATTATTCCAGAGGCAATTGCTGATGCTAAGAAAAATGCGCAGCGTATGGGATTTGACAATACTCACTATGAGGCTGGGCGCGCAGAAGAGATTATTCCAAAATGGTATAAGGAAGGTTATCGTGCGGATGCCTTAATCGTCGATCCACCACGTACAGGTCTTGATGATAAGCTTTTAGATACTATTTTGAAGTATCAACCTGCTAAAATGGTTTATGTGTCATGTAATACGGCAACATTAGCTCGTGACTTAGTAAAATTAAGTAAAGTTTATGATGTCCATTATATTCAGTCGGTGGATATGTTTCCGCATACAGCAAGGACAGAAGCAGTTGTTAAGTTAGTCAAGAAATAAGAAAATGATGAAACGTAAGGGGCTCCTTGCGTTTTTTAATAATCGTGAATTTGACAAGTGGTGTTATGTTTATTTTGACACTGGGCTACTTTATCGTTATACTAAATTATTGATTATTTTTGGAGGACTTGTGAGAATGGCCATTACGATCCGTTTGTCAAGCTTAGATGATGCAAAAGCTCTGCTTGATATTTATCGTTATTATGTTGAAGAAACAGCTATTACTTTTGAATATGATGTGCCGACTTTAGAGGAATTTACAGCTCGTATGCGTACAATTATGGCTTTTTATCCTTATTTGGTAGCCGAAGAGGATGGTAAGATTCTTGGCTATGCTTATGCTTCAAAATTTCATCCTAGAGCTGCTTATGCTTGGTCGGCTGAAATGACAGTTTATTTGGATAAAGCTGCGCGTGGTAAGGGTGTAGGGCGTCAGATTTATGGGGTCCTAGAAGATTATTTGGCGCAGATGGGAATATTAAATGTGAATGCCTGTATTGCCTCGACAGATACAGAAGATGCTTACTTGACAAATGGAAGCGAGAAGTTTCACCATGCCCTTGGTTATCAGCTAGTTGGAAAATTTCATCATTCTGGTTATAAATTTAACCGTTGGTATGATATGATTTGGATGGAAAAAATGCTAGGAGAACATGAAAAAGATGTTCAGCCTGTTAAATCAATTCATGAGATTATTAAAAAGGGAGTGAGATAGAAATCGGTAATTTCGAAGAAATTCGATTTCTCAGCAAGTCTTAATTTCTTGTTGCTGACCTAAAACAGTTCACTGAATTGTTTTACTCTCACCCCCACATGGCTCGAAAGATTTGGGAAATCTTTCGAGGTGGGAAATCGAGTTAAGTGAAGTTTGATGTCAAAAAGGCTTGTAAAAGTTGATTTTTCAACGCATTAGAACTCACTCAACTAGTGCGTATTACTTATTACAATCGTATAAGCATTAAGGCTGAGACAAAAATGTCTCAGCCTTTTTTGAGTTTTTTAATTTTATAGTGATGTTAAGCTAGGTTTTCTTGAGCTAGACTTTCTTGGCCTTGGCTTTTCTTCCAGATAATAATTCCCACGAAACCTTGTGCCACCATACCTAGGTAACTGAAGGCAACAATTGGGTTTCCGATAGAGAGGTAAAGGATGAAACTGAGCAAATCAACAACTAGCCAAATGTAGTAGCCATCGATGTGACCTTTGACTTGGCGTTGTTGGGCAGTAAAGGAAAGACCATTTGTGATGGCATCAAGGACAATTTTTTGTCCTCCCATCCAGTAAGAAATAAATCCTAAACCAAATGTCCAGAAGAAAACAGCGATAAGAACGTCTTTTAGACTGAATTTTTTATCAACAACTAATTCACCGTCATCATTGCGGCGCTTTTTCCAGTTATAATGTCCGATAAATTCTGTTGCAAGGTAATAGCAACTTTTGAACATTTCACCGTAAACACCTTGAATGCCAGCCACTAAAATCCCAGCAACATTTTGAACGCCATTTGCTTTAAAGGTGTGCTGCCATTGAATCGCTAGTGTCCATGTCCCAATAAAACCAAAGATAGACATGATAATTGAGAGGACATGTAAGATGTTAAGGTCTCCTGAAAAGAGTGTCGGAATCATCCCGTATAGGGTAAATCCGAGAGAGACTAAGAAGGCAAAGATTACGAAAATCTTTTCTTTTAAGTCAAAACGATTCCAAGCGTTGTTAAATGATTCTTTAAGTGAAAGTTCTTTTTTCAAAAAATGTTAATCTCCAATTCCAATTGATTTCATTTCTTGACGGATCATTTGGTACACTTTATTCCAGTCCTCAGGTTTTGTAACATCGAGGTTGTCGGTGTTAATTTTCATTTTTGGACTGTATTGGTAATCTTCATACCATTTTGTGTAGTGCTTGTGAAGGAGTTTGTAGTAATCTGTTAGACCATTTTCGTCATCTGGTTGTTCAAAATCACGTCCACGTTTTTTGATGTTGTTCATGATGTGGTCAAAACTACCTTCGAGGTAGATTAGCAAATCAGGAGCTTTTTTAGGAAGTCCGTCAATTTCCTCCATCATGTTGTCTAGCAATTCCAAATAGATATTGTATTCTTGATCACTGATGCTTCCTTGAAGGGTATTGATATAAGTGAATAAAGCATCTTCGTAGATTGAACGGTCTAAGACATTATTGTCTGCTTCGTAAGCTTCTTTGATTGATTTGAAGCGCTTGTTCAAGAAGTAAATTTGTAAAGCAAACCCATATTTTTCTGGGTCTTCATAATATTTATCTAAAATTGGGTTATTATCAACAGGTTCAAAGAAAGCTGTTGTGCCAAGTTCTTTGGCCAAGAGAGAAGTGTAGGTAGTTTTTCCGACTCCTATCATTCCTGCTAGAATAATCACGATGGTAATGCACCTCCAGTATGCTTTTTTATTTTGTGAATATGTGTAAAATGTTAATGTATGTGTGATAGCTTAGCTATCTGTCTTATGAAAAGGTTAGTAAATGTATGTTTGGGTGAGTATTATGGTGTGGAAATAGGTGAAACATGTCCTCCTTTCCCAATATAATATCTATGTTTGACAAATTAAGGCCTTGCCTTGTCGAGACAAAAGTTTTAGACACAATATCTTGTGCCCGGATAAAATAGTAGCACTATATTTTGTGTTTGACAAGAGCTTAAAACTGATTTTTTTTGATTAAAAAGTCAAATATAGCTAAAAATCAAGCATTAACAGCAATAAAAAAATTTCAAAAAAACTTAGCTAATAAGGCTGAGTTTCTTAGACTATTATTGAAATACTTGAGTTGCAAAGCTTAAGGCAAGGTTTGCAATGCGGTCTTTGGTTTCCAAATCAGCGTCGTTAGCTAGTGTTCTAGCGTCCCATGTTTCGGCATCTAAATTATCAGCTGAGTAAAAGAATTGGAAATGGTTTATTTTTCTAAAGTCAGCAAGTGCAGCAATGGCAGAGCATTCCATATCAACAGCAATAGCGCCTTGTGCTTTCCTGGCTAACATTTTCCCATGTGTTTCGCGGTAAATACCGTCAGTTGACCAGACTTTTCCTTCGGTATAAGAGATATTTAGCTGCTCAAGAAAGCTTTTGAAATGTTTGCGATAAGTATGATTAAGGGCGATTTCATCAGCTGCAGGAGCATAGTGATAACTAGTTCCTTCGTCGCGAATAGCTGTTGTGGGGATAATGATTGACGTTTCCTTGATATTGCTATCAAGTACTCCACAAGTCCCAAAGACAAGCAAATTTTCAGCTCCCATGGCGATAATGTCTTCTAAGATAGCCACGCAGCCACTGGCTCCAACATAAGAATTGAAAAAGGCAACTTCTTGACCGTGAAAGTCTAGTGCATAAACCGGAATTTCGAGATTAGCCACAGTTGTTTTGGTAAGTTTACGGTGCGAAAATTCAGCTAAAATTCTCGCAAAAGTGCCTCTTGCAAAGCAAGTTACAGCGGTTTTTGGAAAATCTGGCAGTGCTTGTACGATATCTTTTGGATTGATAATAGCTTCTTGTTTTGCATCAAATTGCGATAAAATCATTTTAAAACTCCCTTCCAAGAATATCTTGTCAAAATATTTTTAATATTCTATCTTATATGGTAGAAAAAGACAAGATTGTATGAGTAAAAAGTTGTTAAATTTTCAGCTATTTCAATGATTTGACCTATCTTTTCAGAAAAATATCTTGAAAAAGAAGCTGTTTCATGGAAATCATGTTACAAATCCTTTACAAGGCTCTCATTTTCTCAAGGTTTGTGTTATAATATGACCTAGGAAATCAGACGAGAGGTATTTATGACTTACGAACAAGAATTTTTAAAAGAATTTGAAGCTTGGGTTGATTCACAAATTACAGTTAATGAAATGGCAATGGAAGCCAGCCGTAAAATTGTGGAAGAAGATAAGGATGAACGTGCTGCTGATGCTTACATCCGTTACGAAAGTAAGTTAGATGCTTACCGTTATATCCAAGGCAAATTTGCTAATTATAAAGCCGGTAAAGGTTTCCACGAATTACCAGATAATCTTTTAGGGGAGAGAAATTATTAAAAATGGCAAAGAAAAAGAATCGTAAAAAAGAGTATTTATTGAAATTAAAACGTGCAGGTATCATCAAAACAGCTGCTACATCAACTGCTAAAGCTGCTGCTAACGTTGTTTCAAAAGCGACTCTTAGTTTGGAAGAATTTTCAGCGATTTCTGCCGTAGAAGGCATTCGACCAAAACTTGTTGAAACACTTTACAATGAAGGAATCAAATCAGTTTCTGATTTTGCTAACTTCACTGAAAAAGAAGTTTTGGCCTTTAAAGGAATTGGTCCAGCAACAGTTAACAAACTTAAAGAAAATGGCGTAGCTTTCAAAGCTTAATCCATTTGCGTTAGCTGACCAAATCTGTTAAAATAATAACATTCAGAGGTGTCTTGAAGACCATTTGTTACAGGGAGCGGTGCTATTGAGAAATCCGCACAAATGTCGAGGCTGGTTGCTGAAGGTTGTAACTGAATAACAAAGTTGCGAGTGCTAGTCACTCGAATGTGGGTGGTACCGCGGATTTATAAAAGTTCGTCCCTGTCGAAAGACAGGGGCGATTTTTTATGCCAAGATGGAGGAATTGCCGTGATTAAGATTTTAGGTCAGATTAAAGACAATAAACTTCCGGATGTAGAGACAGAACGTCTTTACTTGCGTCAGCGTTTGGTGTCAGATGCTAAGGATATTTTTGATTATGCGAGCTTGCCAGAAGTGACTTGGCCAGCCGGTTTTCCACCTGTCAAAAGTGTGGCAGAAGAGGAAAATTACCTAGAGAATATTATGCCAAAGCGTTGGATTGATCAGAATATTCCAGCTGGATACGGTATTTGTCCCAAAGGCTCTAATAGAGTTATCGGCTCGGTTGATTTCAATCATCGTCATGCTGATGATGTTTTTGAAATGGGCTATTTGCTTCATCCAGATTATTGGGGACAAGGCATTATGCCAGAAGCTGCGCGTGCGCTTTTAGAAGTTGGTTTTAATCTGGTAGGTCTCCATAAAATCGAAATTGAATGTTATAGTTACAACAAAGCTAGCCAGCGCGTAGCTGAAAAACTTGGTTTCACTCTTGAATCAAGAATCCGTGATCGTAAAGATGCACAAGGAAAACGTTGTGATTTATTACGTTACGGATTGCTAAAAAGTGAGTGGGAGAAGTTGTAAGCAGCACCTGATAAATTGAATTGATTAACTTACTGAAAAAATTGTAGAAAGGACATATTATGTCAAAAGAACTTTCACCAAAATATAACCCAGCTGAGGTTGAGGCTGGTCGTTATCAAAAATGGTTGGATGAAGATGTTTTCAAGCCTTCTGGCGATAAGAAAGCTCATCCGTATTCTATCGTTATTCCACCACCAAACGTAACTGGTAAACTTCACCTTGGTCACGCTTGGGATACAACTTTGCAAGATATTATTATCCGTCAAAAACGTATGCAAGGTTTTGATACTTTGTGGTTGCCAGGTATGGACCACGCTGGTATCGCAACACAAGCAAAAGTTGAAGCACGTCTTGCGGAAGATGGCATCTCACGTTACGACCTTGGTCGTGAAAAATTCCTTGATAAAGTTTGGGAATGGAAAGATGAATACGCATCAACAATCAAACAACAATGGGGTAAAATGGGTATCTCTGTAGATTACTCACGTGAACGTTTCACTCTTGATGAAGGTTTGTCAAAAGCGGTTCGTAAAGTTTTTGTTCAACTTTACAAAAAAGGTTGGATTTATCGTGGTGAATTTATCATCAACTGGGATCCAAAAGCTCGTACAGCCCTTTCTGATATCGAAGTTATCCACAAAGACGTCGAAGGTGCTTTCTACCACATGAACTACATGTTGGAAGATGGTTCACGTAGCCTTGAAGTAGCAACAACTCGTCCTGAAACAATGTTTGGTGATGTTGCCGTTGCAGTTAACCCAAATGATGACCGTTACAAAGATTTGATTGGTAAAAATGTTATCCTTCCAATCGTTAACAAAGCTATTCCAATCATTGGTGACGAACACGCTGACCCAGAATTCGGTACTGGTGTGGTTAAAATTACTCCAGCACACGACCCTAATGACTTCCTAGTTGGTCAACGCCATAACTTGCCACAAATCAACGTCATGAACGACGACGGTACAATGAACGAACTTGCTGGTGAGTTTGCTGGTATGGATCGTTTTGAAGCACGTAAAGCTGTCGTTAAAAAATTGGAAGAAATCGGTGCGCTTGTTGAAATCGAAAAAATGGTTCACAGCGTTGGTCACTCAGAACGTACTGGTGTGCCAGTTGAACCACGTTTGTCAACACAATGGTTCGTTAAAATGGATCAATTGGCTAAAAATGCCATTGCTAACCAAGACACTGACGACGAAGTAAAATTCTACCCACCACGTTTCAACGATACTTTCCTACAATGGATGGAAAATGTTCACGACTGGGTTATCTCTCGTCAATTATGGTGGGGTCACCAAATTCCTGCATGGTACAATGCTGAAGGTGAAATGTATGTCGGTGAAGAAGCTCCAGAAGGTGACGGATGGACTCAAGACGAAGACGTGCTTGATACTTGGTTCAGTTCAGCTCTATGGCCATTCTCAACAATGGGTTGGCCTGACACAGAAGCAGAAGACTTCAAACGTTACTTCCCAACATCTACATTGGTAACTGGTTATGATATCATCTTCTTCTGGGTATCACGTATGATTTTCCAATCATTGGAATTCACAGGACGCCGTCCATTTGAAAACGTGCTTATCCACGGTCTTATCCGTGACGAACAAGGACGTAAAATGTCTAAATCACTTGGTAACGGTATTGACCCAATGGACGTTATCGAAAAATACGGTGCTGACGCCCTTCGTTGGTTCTTGTCAAATGGTTCTGCACCAGGTCAAGATGTTCGTTTCTCTTACGAAAAAATGGATGCTGCTTGGAACTTCATTAACAAAATCTGGAACATCTCTCGTTACATTTTGATGAACAATGAAGATCTTACACTTGAACAAGCTAGCGCTAATGTTGAAAAAGTTGCCGCTGGAACAGCTGGTAACGTTACTGACCGTTGGATTCTTCACAACTTGAACGAAACAATCGCTAAAGTCACTGAAAACTTTGATAAATTTGAATTCGGTGTGGCTGGTCACATTCTTTACAACTTCATCTGGGATGAATTTGCTGACTGGTACGTTGAGTTGACTAAAGAAGTTCTTTACAGCGACAATGAAGATGAAAAAGTTATCACTCGCTCAGTTCTTCTTTACACACTTGATAAAATCCTTCGCTTGCTTCACCCAATCATGCCATTCGTAACTGAAGAAATCTTTGAACAAATTTCTGAAGGTTCAATCGTAACAGCTGAATATCCAACTGTTAACCCAGCATTTGAAAATGAAGCAGCGCACAAAGGTGTTGAAAGTCTTAAAGACCTTATCCGTGCTGTACGTAACGCACGTAGCGAAGTGAACGTTGCTCCAAGCAAACCAATTACACTTCTTGTGAAAACAAGCGATAAAGAATTGGAAGACTTCTTTAACAGCAATGTGAACTACATCAAACGTTTCACAAATCCTGAAAAACTAGAAATTTCTTCTGATATTGAAGCTCCAGAATTGGCAATGTCTAGCGTTATCACTGGCGCAGAAATCTTCTTGCCACTTGCTGATCTTCTTAATGTTGAAGAAGAATTGGCACGTCTTGACAAAGAACTTGCTAAATGGCAAAAAGAATTGGACATGGTTGCTCGCAAGCTTGGTAACGAAAAATTCGTCGCTAACGCTAAACCAGAAGTTGTCCAAAAAGAACGTGACAAACAAGTTGACTACCAAGCCAAATACGACGCAACAGTCGCTCGTATCGAAGACATGAAAAAATTGGTGAAATAAGTTTAAGGTTTCTACAAGGATTCGTTAAGATTGCCTTAAGTAAGGAAATCTATACTATAAACAATCCTAGTTAACTTTCTTTTTCACAGATAACTACAAATAACTTAAATCCAATAGTTATCCCAAAAACACCCCCACTTCAAGAAATTGAGGTGGGGGTTTTGGTATGTTAGCCATTAAAAGTAAAATAAGTCTTCAAATTTTTTATCCAGAGCGATGCACAAAAGTAAAGCTAATTTAGCTGTTGGATTAAATTGTCCTGTTTCAATTGAGCTTATGGTATTTCTAGAAACCCCAACTAGTTTTGCAAGAGCTGCTTGTGATAAATGTTGTTCTAATCGAGCCTGTTTAAGATTGTTTTTTAATTCAAGTTTATTAGTCATTTGTTAATATCCTATAAAGAAATAAATTGTAGAAATCAGTGCAATAATAAACATAACAATCGCAAAAAATAAATCTTGTTTATCCTTTAGTTTAGCATAACGATAAGCTAATGTTGTACCGACGGAAGCAGAAACTGTAGCTGTTAAATCAGCTATAGGAAATCCATGAAGAGATTTAAAGAAGCTAAACAGGCCAGCCACAATAACCATAACCAGATATGACCACGTCATTGATTTATCTTTGATATGTAACTCCATTTCATCTCTTTTTTCGCTTTGAGCCATTTTTAAAATATCTTCCTTATTCATAAGTGAGTCCTCCTGCCAAGTTTTGTTGTCATAATAATTATAAAATCGCCAAGAAAACTTGTCAAATGATAACTAGTTTGTGAATTGACTATTGCTTATTTTAAAAGTGAATTTTTCTTTTGTAGTATAATAAAGAAAAGTGATAAAGGGAGAAATTATGACTCAGGTTACGAAGCGGGCTTTGGAAGAGTCTTTAAAGCATTTGTTATTGGAAAAACCACTTACCAAGATTACTATTAAGGATATTGCAGAGGATTGTGGGATTAATCGCATGACTTTTTATTATCATTTCAAGGATATTTATGACTTGGTGGAATGGTCATGTGTTGAGGATGCTCAAAAAGCTTTGGGAAACAATAGGCACTATGATAGTTGGGAAACTGGTCTACTTGATATTTTTAAAGCCGTTAGGGAGAATAAACCTTTTATCATGAATGTTTATCATTCTGTTAGTCGGGAACAAATTGAGCGTTACCTTTATCAGTTAACTTATCAATTAATGATTGATGTCGTTGAAGAAAAAGCAATTGGGTTAATGGTGAATGATAAGCAAAAAGAATTTATTGCTGATTTTTACAAATACGCCCTGGTAGGTTTGATGCTGGATTGGATAAAAAATGATATGAAAGAAAATCCAGAAGACATTGTGGCTCGATTGAGTATCCTTGTACATGGCAACATTGTATCGGCTCTGGAACATTATCATCAAAAAAATAATTAATCAAAAGACTAAAAATGATAAAAAATTTATCATTTGGTCTTTTTTGTTTATTGTGATGACCTCTTTTTGTTATCTATAATGAAGATAACAAAAACGATGGAGGTTCTCGATATGTATTATTCAAGTGGTAACTATGAAGCATTTGCACATCCTTTAAAACCTGTTGGAGTAGACCATAAGTCCGCTTATATCATTGGTTCAGGTTTGGCGTCATTATCTGCGGCTTGTTTTTTGGTCAGAGATGCTCAAATGCCAGGTAAAAATATCCATATTCTTGAAAAAGAGCCTATTTCTGGTGGGGCGTGTGATGGTTATCAATACAGTGACATTGGTTATGTTATGCGTGGTGGTCGTGAGATGGATAATCATTTTGAATGTATGTGGGAGCTTTTCCGCTCTATTCCATCTATTGAGACAGAAGGGGTAAGTGTTCTAGATGAGTTTTATTGGTTGAATAAAGCTGATCCAAACTACTCTCTTTGTCGAGCTACGGAAAAACAAGGGCAAGATGCTCACACAGATAAGAAATTTGCTTTATCTGATAAAGCAGCTTTGGAAATTATGAAACTGTTCTTTACACCAGATGAAGAACTATATAATAAGAGAATTAATGAAATTTTTGATGATGAAGTTTTTAATTCGAATTTCTGGCTATATTGGCGAACAATGTTTGCTTTTGAAAATTGGCATTCTGCTCTAGAAATGAAACGTTATTTAAAACGATACATTAACCATATTAGTGGCTTGCCTGATTTTACTGCTTTGCGATTTACACGATATAACCAATATGAATCAATGATTTTGCCAATGGTTAAATACCTAGAGTCATTTGGAGTTGTTTTCCACTATAATACAAAAGTGGTCAATGTTGTATTTGATTGTCAAAAAGAGAAAAAAGTAGCTAAAAAGATTGAACTGCTTGTAGATGGTAATATGGCTAGTATTGATTTGACTGAAAATGACTTTGTCTTCATCACAAATGGTGGTTGTGTGGAAAATTCTAGCTATGGTAGTCAGGATAAAGCCGCAATCTTTGATAAGGACATCAGAGAAGGTAGCGGTTGGGATATGTGGCGTAAAATTGCTGCACAGGATAAAGCTTTTGGTCATCCTGATAAGTTTTGTTCGTCACCAGAAGAGTCAAATTGGATGAGTGCTACTGTGACTACTTTAGATAGTGAGATTCCATCTTATATTCAAAAGATTTGTAAACGTGATCCATTTTCGGGTAAAGTAGTTACTGGTGGTATTGTCACAGTAAAAGATTCTAATTGGCTTTTAAGTTGGACTGTTAATCGCCAACCGCAATTTAGAAATCAAGCTAAGAATGAATTAGTTGTTTGGGTTTATGCGCTATTTACTGATAAGGAAGGTAATTTCATTAAAAAGCCAATGCGTGATTGTACAGGTAAGGAAATCTGTGAAGAGTGGCTTTATCATTTGGGTGTTCCTGTTGATAAGATTGAAACCTTGGCAAGCAAAAGCGCTAGGACTGTTCCTTGTATGATGCCTTATATTACAGCTTTCTTTATGCCACGTGAAAAAGGAGACCGCCCAGATGTTGTTCCAGATGGTGCTGTTAATTTTGCCTTTCTAGGTCAATTTGCAGAAACTGAACGTGATACCATTTTTACAACTGAATATTCAATTCGAACTGGTATGGAAGCTGTCTACACCTTACTCGGTGTGGATAGGGGCGTCCCAGAAGTATGGGGAAGTACTTATGATATTCGTGATTTGCTACATGCAACAGTAGCTCTTCGAGATGGTAAACCAATTACTGAGATGGATTTGAATTTTGTTGAAAAATTTATCTTGAAACAATTTTTACGAAAAGTTGAAGGAACTGATATTGAAAAACTTTTGCAAGAATATCACCTCATTCAATGATAAAAAGAAAGGGCTGGAAAATGTTATTCCAGTCTTTTTTTGTTATACTTATGCTAAATGAAAGGAGTCCCTATGCCATCTGAATCGGATATTTTTAGAAAAAAGCGCGTGGTATTTGAGCGCTTAGTGCCGTTTGGATTTGTGAAATCTGAGACTGGTTATGATTATCGTGAGAAGATTTTTAATGGTGATTTTGAGGTTTGGCTTCACATTTCAGCAGATGGGCAGGTCGGTGGCAAAGTGATGGATACAGACCTAGGAGAAGAGTATTTAGCACTTCATGTTGCTAGTGCGAGTGGGAATTTTATTGGACAGGTCAGAGAAGCTTATCAAGACGTTCTTGAAAGAGTGGCTGAAGCTTGCTTTGAAGCTCTGCCATTTGCTAGTGACCAAATGAATCGTCTTGCAAATCATCTAAAGGCAACTTATGGCGATGATTTTGACCATCCTTTTGAAAAATATCCTGAGTTCTCTTCTTTTCGCTATCCTGAAAATCAGAAGTGGTATGGTCTTGTGATGACGCTTGCGCGTGGCAAATTAGACCTTGGTGAGGAGCAGTGGTCGCAGGTAGAACTGGAGCAGAAAATTGAGGTTATTAACATCAAGGTTAATCCAGAGAAAATGTCTGACTTGCTTACGACAGCAGGTATTTATCCTTCTTATCATATGAATAAGAAGTCTTGGGTGACTGTGGTTCTGGATGAGACTGTTTCAGATGATTTACTTTTTTCTTTGGTGGATAATAGCAGAGCTTTGGTGGCTGGGAAGTCTTTAGGGAGTGGTAGTGGTTCAGATTATTGGATTATCCCAGCTAACCCCAAGTACTATGATATTGATGCGGAATTTGCAGCAAGTAAAACCATTTTATGGACGCAAAAAGCAAGTATTAAAAAAGGTGATTATGTCGCGATTTACATGACTGCACCGATTAAGGCGGTTCGTTATTTCTGTCGAGTCCTTGAAACTGATATCCCAAATAACGCTTATCGAGATGATACTTCTATTAAGAAACTAATGAAAATTGAATTGGTTCAGTCGTTTTCTGATGATGAAGTAACTTTTGAACATCTAAAATCCTGTGGTGTTAAAGCTGTACGCGGCCCACGACGAATGACCAAAGAATTGATTGCTTACATTAAACCATTACTAAGATAAATCAAACACCGTACGATGTGCGGTGCTTTTTTGAAAATAATTTAAAAGAATATTGCAAAACGACCTTTTCAAGCGTATACTGTCTGAAAAAGGAGGTTTGTATGAAAAAAATTGAGAAGAAAAATACTGGCCTTTTGGTTACGAGTAGTACAATTTCAAAAGTTGGAGATGTCTTATTTGATTATGTTAATAACTCATTTTTGGCTAGTATGAATGTCAAGTCAATGGTTTTAGTGGGAATCTATCAATCAATGGAAAATATCATTGGCGCTCTTTTTAATCTCTTTGGTGGTGTGATAGCGGACCGTTTTCGGCGAAAGAAAATTATTATATTAACTGATTTTTTAAGTGGATTAATCTGTCTGATTCTGTCTTTTATCACTCAACAAACGTGGTTGATGTATGCGGTGATTTTGACAAATGCTTTGTTGGCATTGTTGTCAGCTTTTTCGACGCCAGCTTATAATGCTTTTACCAAAGAAATTGTTGAAAAAGAACAGATTACACTAGTTAATTCTTATCTGCAGACGGTTGCTACGCTGGTTAAAATCATTGTTCCTTTGCTTGCTTTGGGGATTTATCATGTGATTGGCATTAATGGGGCTTTGATTCTAGATGGCTTGTCGTTTTTGTTATCAGCTTTGATTGTAGCTTTTGTTCAACCCATTTTAGAAGAGACGAGTAAGAACGATGATTTTTCAGTCAAGGTCATCTTCGACGATTTAGTTAGTGGCTTTAAGTATGTTATCCGTAATCGTCAGATTTATCTCTTGATTGCTCTATCAGCTGGAGTCAATTTTTTCATGGCAGGTTACAGCCTCCTACTTCCTTATGGGAATCAAATGTTTCCAAAAATCACTGGAGATATTTATGCTACTTTTTTGACCGCAGAAGCTATTGGCGGAGTGATTGGAGCGGTGGTTAGTGGAAAAATGAGACGAAAATTATCAACTGGTCAATTAATGGCTATGTTATTTGTCTTTGGTGGTTTTGTCGCACTTGCTCCTGTACTTTATTTTGTGAAAGCTGAGCTTTTCTTAATGGTTTTATCGCCTGTTGGTTCTGGGATTTTTATGACCTTATTTAACATTCATTCTTTTTCTTTAGTTCAAAGAGAAGTCGCTAGTGAATATTTGGGACGAGTATTAGGAATTGTTTTTACGGTTGCTATTTTATTTATGCCCCTTGGAACAGCTCTTTTTACAATCATTTTTAGTCCAAGTAATCCTGGAAATCTTCTCTATCTTGGCATTTCTGTTATGATACTGAGCCTTATTTTCTTGAAGTTATTACAAAGTAATGGTTAACTGTCTATATTTAAATACTATTTCGACAACGACTTGATTATTAGAAAAAATTAAGTCGTTTTTGTTTGGAGTTTCAATTTTTTTAATCATTCAAGTTAATTTTTAAGTTGAAAAATGCCTATAAATGGCCAAATTTCCATTCTTTGTTAGATTATCTAACATAAAAATCAAAAATATTGCGAAAATTTGCAAAAAAGTGTTTATTTTTTAAAAACATAGGTGTATAATAGCTCTATCGTTGTAAAGCGATCACGAAATACAAAATAAACCTCACTATTACTCACTATCATTTTGGTATTTCAAATTTAAAAAAATTTTTTAAGGAGGAGCATATGAAGAAAAGCTTTATTCATCAACAGCAGGAGATTTCTTTTGTCAAGAATACTTTTACTCAATATTTGATTGATAAACTTGGCATCGTTGAAGTGCAAGGACCTATTCTTAGCCAGGTCGGGGATGGTATGCAAGATAATTTGAACGGCGTTGAACATCCTGTATCTGTGCACGTTAAACGTATTCCTGATGCTGAATATGAAGTTGTTCATTCACTTGCTAAGTGGAAACGTCATACCTTAGCACGTTTCGGCTTCAATGAAGGAGAAGGGCTTTTCGTACACATGAAAGCTCTCCGTCCAGATGAAGAAGAATTAGACCCAATCCACTCTATTTATGTCGACCAATGGGATTGGGAAAAAGTTATTCCAAATGGTCGTCGCAACATCGAATACTTGAAAGAAACAGTTGAACAAGTTTATAAAGCTATTCGTTTGACAGAATTGGCAGTAGAAGCTCGTTTTGATATTGAAGCTGTTTTGCCTAAGAAAATCACTTTTATTCACACAGAAGAATTGGTAGAACGTTACCCAGATTTGACACCAAAAGAACGTGAAAATGCTGCTGCTAAAGAATATGGAGCTATTTTCCTTATTGGTATCGGTGGTATTTTGCCTGATGGTCAACGTCATGATGGTCGTGCACCTGACTACGATGACTGGACTTCTGAATCAGAAAATGGTTACCATGGTCTTAACGGTGATATCATCGTTTGGAACGAAGCTTTAGGTTCTGCATTTGAATTGTCTTCAATGGGTATTCGTGTTGACGAAGAAGCTCTTAAACGCCAAGTTAAAATTACTGGCGACGAAGACCGTTTGCAATTAGAATGGCATAAAGCTCTTCTCAATGGTCTCTTCCCACTTACAATTGGTGGTGGTATCGGTCAATCACGTATGGCAATGTTCTTACTTCGTAAGAAACACATTGGTGAAGTTCAATCAAGTGTTTGGCCAAAAGAAGTTCGTGACACTTACGATAACATTCTTTAATAGAAGAAACCTCAATTTAAGGACTAAAAAAAGTCGGCTGATATTCAGTCGGCTTTTTGATTGTAAAAAAGTCGCTAGAAAAATTCTAACGACCTTTGGATTATGTATTTTACCAAGGTAGACCTGCAGCGGCAATTTCTGCTTTTGAAGCATATTGTCCATTTGGGCGGTGCCATCTACCGCGATAATCTCTTTTATATCCACCAGCGGCTTGTTCTTGTTGTTGCGCTTGTTGAGCGGCAGCAGCGGCTTGTTCCTGTGTTTGACGAGCAGCTTCAGCGGCAGCTTGCTCTTGTGCTTGTCTAGCTTCTTCAGCTTTTCTTGCTTCCTCAGCTTGACGAGCAGCTTCGGCTTCTTTGGCATCAATTGCTGAAACGACGGCATTGATACGGTTATTGAAGGCTTCTTTTTTAGCGGAATCTGCTACAGCATTAACTTTTTTTTTAGCGTCATCAACGTTTTCACGTTTTTGATCGTTTTCTAGTTTTTTAACTGCAGTTTCAGCAGCATTTAAAGCTTCTTGCTGTTTTTTGGTTTCCATTGCCGTTTTGACAGAAGCAATACGTTTTTGCTTTTCCTTAACCTTTGTATCATTAACAGCATTGACTTTGGTTGTAGCTGCATCGAGATTAGCTTGGGTTTGGTCATTTTCTAATTTCTTGACAGCAGCTTCAGCCTCATCCTCGATTGCTTTTACTTTTTGGTATTCTTTTTTACCTAATTCAATGTATTTGGCATTTTCTTTTTTAAAATCACTAAGTTGATTTTGACTATCTTTTAAGTCATCTTGTTTTTGGTTGATGTCTTTATTGAGTTGCTCAATTTTTGATTCAGCTTGAGTAATATCGTTGTATTGACTACCTTGAGCCGAGAAACTACCAATCAACAAAACTGACAAGATTGTGATAGCGAGATTTTTCTTGTCTTTAAAGAAATTTTTAAAATTCATCATAATTCCTTTATCCTAAAAAAACTTTGATAATTAAAAATATCCCAGTCATCATATCAAATCTTATTTTGACTGTAAATACGATTGAAGATTTTTTAAGGCATTTTAGTTGATTTTTGCTATAATGGTTCTTATGAGAGTTGTAGCAGGAAATTTTGGTGGGCGTCCTTTGAAGACGCTCGATGGAAAAATTACTCGTCCGACAACTGATAAGGTTAAGGGCGCTATTTTTAATATGATTGGTCCATTCTTTGAGGGTGGACGTGTTTTGGATTTGTTTTCTGGTAGTGGTAGTTTAGCAATTGAAGCTATCTCACGCGGAATGGACGAGGCTGTTCTTGTGGAACGTAATCGTCAAGCGCAAGCGATTATCACAGAAAATATCAAAATGACGAAAGCTGAAAAGCAATTTCATTTGATGAAAATGGATGCCAATAAAGCGATTGGAGTGGTCAAAGGACCGTTTGATTTGGTATTTTTAGATCCACCATACGCTAAAGAAGAAATTGTCAAAAATATTACTGACTTGGAAGAGGCTGGCTTGTTATCTGAAGATGTCATGATCGTCTGTGAAACAGATAAATCAGTTGATTTGCCAGAAGAGATTTCAAACTTTGGTATCTGGAAGCAAAAAACTTATGGAATTAGTAAAGTAACGGTTTATATTAGATAAACAGAAATGATTTTTCACTAATGGAGGCAACATGGCTAAAATTGGTTTGGTGACTGGGTCTTTTGATCCTGTGACAAATGGGCATCTTGATATCATTGCACGCGCAAGTAAGCTCTTTGACACGCTTTACGTGGGGATTTTATACAATAGAAATAAATCTGGTCTGTTCACGATTGCTGAGAGAAAACAGATGCTAGAAGAGGCAGTAGAACCTTATTCAAATGTTAGCGTAGTGACAGCACATGATTCTTTGGCTGTTGATGTGGCAAGAGAATTAAAGGCTGCTTATTTGGTCAGAGGAATTCGAGATGCTAAAGATTTGGAATATGAAGGGAGTATGGATTTCTTCAATCATCATCTAGCTAGTGATATTGAGAGTGTTTATTTACTCACTTCTCCAGAATGGCATTATGTGTCATCCAGTCGTGTGCGTGAATTGATACATTTTCAGGCTGATATTTCAGCATTTGTCCCAGACAGTGTTGTGAAAAAAGTGGAGGAAAAATATGACAATCTTAAACGCATTTAAAGGGATTTTGAAAAAGTTAGGTCGTATTTTATACCGCTTAAAATGGTGGATTTTAGGGGCTGTGGGAACAGTTTTTCTCATCTTTAGTTTATTTTATCCACTTGATTATTACATTGAAATGCCAGGTGGTGCCTACGATGTTCGTAGTGTTTTAACGGTTAATAAAAAGGCTGATAAGGACAAAGGTTCTTACAACTTTGTAGCCGTGAGTGTGAGTCAGGCAACCTTGGCACAACTAGTTTATGCTTGGTTAACTCCGCATACAGAAATTTCAACTGCAGCTGCAACTACAGGTGGCTACAGCAATGAAGATTATATGCGCATTAACCAATATTATATGGAAACGTCACAAAATACAGCGACCTATCAAGCTTTAACCTTAGCAGGAAAAGATGTTAAATTGGATTATGAAGGGGTTTATGTTTTAAACGTGACCAAAAATTCGACCTTCAAAGGGCTTTTGCATCTGGCCGATACTGTGACTGGTGTGAACGGTAAAACCTTTAAGAGTTCACAAGAACTGATGGCTTACGTTGCTGATTTGGATCTTGGATCTAAGGTTACTGTTCAAGAAACGTCAAATGGTAAAAATAAGGAAGTTTCTGGTAAAATCATTGAACTTCCAAATGGTAAAAATGGTATTGGAATTGGCTTGGTTGACCATACCAAAGTGTCATCCGATGTTGATGTGAATTTTGATACGAGCGGCGTTGGTGGACCAAGTGCTGGTTTGATGTTTACCCTTGATATTTATGATCAGTTGAACAATGAAGATTTGCGTAAGGGACGTAAGATTGCAGGTACTGGTACGATTGAATCAGATGGTTCTGTTGGTGATATCGGCGGAGCTGGTTTGAAAGTTGTATCGGCTGCTAAGTCTGGTGCAGATATTTTCTTTGTTCCAAATAATCCTGTTGATAAAGAAACACTGAAAAAAGATCCTGATGCTAAAACAAATTACGAAGAAGCCAAAGAAGCAGCAAAAGATCTTAATACAGATATGAAAATTGTTCCGGTAACAACAGTTCAAGAAGCTATAGATTACTTGAGAAGCACAAATTAATCATAAAAAACATCATCTCTACTTCGTTTAGGGATGAGTTTTTTTATGGTCTGGTTTAATCGGTTAATAATTTCTTAAGCTTTATTGATTACAATGATTTAAAATAGAGCAGAAAAAATAAGAAGATTGGAGGAGTATATGACAAACTGGCAGAAGCGTTTGATCATAGGTTTTAATATTGCAGCCTTATTTATCTTTTTAGATGTTAGTTTGTTAATCTTTATCAGGTCAGTTGATGGTCATGGTGTATATCAGACCTTAGGAATGAAATGGATAACTTTCTCCGTTTGGGTGCTCTGCTATGCTTCGTTATGGATGTTCCAGGGAATTACCTATATGTTTATTAAAATTGTAAAGGTGGCAAAAAAGCATCAGAATACCCGCTGAGTACAATATCATATCTAAAAGCTAGATGACTTGTCTAGCTTTTTTATTAATCATAGATTTGTAAAACCACTGAAATATCACTATTGAGGCGGAAAATGCTATAATATTTTTATGACAGAAAAGCTAACGATTTTACATCTAAATGATTGGCACTCTCATTTTGAGACCTATCCAAAAATCAAACGTTATTTTCAAGAATATCCTGAAACAGATGAAGTGATCCGTCTTGATATTGGCGATAATATTGACCGCTGGCATCCAATGACGGATGTTAGTAAAGGAAAATGTAATGTTCAGTTGCTAAATGATTTAAAGATTGATTTTGCGACGCTTGGAAATAATGAAGGTATTGGTTTAGCTAAAAACTGGTTAAATCAAGTTTACCAAGAGGCTGAATTTGATATTATTTTAGGAAACTTAGAAGACGATAATGGTCGCCCCGACTGGGCAGTACCTTATAAAATTTATGAGACCAAAGCAGGAACTAAAATTGCTTTTTTAGCCTATACTTTTCCTTATTATTTGACTTATAAACCAGGTGGTTGGACAGTTCTTGACCCTTTAGAGTGTTTAAAAAGAGATCTTGCCATCAAGGAAGTACAGAAAGCTGATTTTAGAATTTTACTCAGTCATTTAGGACTTCCTTGGGACGAGAAAATTACTGCAAAATGCCCAGAAATTGATTTGATTATAGGAGCACACACGCACCATGTTTTTGAAGATGGAGCATGCCTTAACGGCACCTATATGGCTGCAGCGGGTAAATATGGTCAGTTCCTTGGTGAAATTAATCTAAGCTTTGATAATCATGAATTAACAGACATCACCATTCACGCACATGAAACCAGTCATATGGCTAGCAAACCTGGTGATAAAGAGTGGGTAGAAGAGATTGTTTCAGATGGACGTCAGCTTTTAGATGAAGAAGAAATTAAGCAATTTGATGAGGATTTGAGTTTAGAGTCTTCTTGTCAGCTAGTTATGGATGCTATGAAAGACTATGCTCATGCAGATCTTGCTATGATAAATTCTGGTTTAGTTGTCGAACCATTTACTAAGAAAATAACCAAAGATACCTTGCACCATTCGCTTCCGCACCAAATGCGATTAGCAAGGTTAGAAATTACGACTGCTGAGTTAGCAGAAATTTGTCAGGATGTCTATTCGCAAGCAGAATTACTGGCCAGACAACAAATTCGTGGAATGGGATTTCGTGGTAAGGAATTTGGGACCGTTTTAACAAGTGGCTTTGCTTACAAAAACGGAAAAATAGTGTATAATGAAAAGGTTACGAATGAAAAGGACACTGTCAGTCTAGTCTTGGTTGATCAATATTATTTTGCTCGCTATTTTGAAAGCATAAAATCGCATCAAGCAGAGCTGCTTTTTCCTGAATTGCTTCGAGAACTGGTAGAAGACTACCTGAGACATAAAGAATAAGTTTTACGATGGATGAAGAGAGGAGACCGATGAGAAAAGATATCTCTCCTGAAATGTACAATTACAATAAATTCCCTGGTCCACAGTTTGTGGCGTTTTCTGATCGTGTCAAAAGCGATGATATTGAATTGTTGATTTTGGCTAATGAAAAAGATGCTTTTGATGCAACAGCTTTTAGTCAACGTTTTTCAGAGATTTTGCTTAAATACGACTACATCGTCGGAGATTGGGGAAATGAGCAACTGCGTCTAAAAGGTTTTTACAAAGATGACCGAGACGTTAAAAAGGCTAATCGTATTTCACGTTTAGATGACTACCTTAAAGAATATTGTAATTTTGGCTGTGCTTATTTTGTTCTTGAAAATAAAGAACCACGTCCTGTGAAATCTGAAGAAGAAAAACAAGCAAGACGTCATAAATCACAAAAACGTTCATCTGGTAAGAAAAAAGTTGAGCGTTCTGGTAATCAACACTTTACTAGCCAAAAACGTAAAGAAAACAAAGGACGCAGTGAACGTCACCAAAAACGTGAACAACAAAAAGAAATTCAGTCGGCAAAACAATTTGTCATTCGCCGCAAAGAGAAATAGGAAGGAAATAAATTTACAGAATGCAAACAGAAACTAAGGACATGAAGCCCTCTATTTACGGTTTAACACGTGATGAACTTATCGAATGGGCAATCGAACACGGTGAAAAGAAATTCCGTGCAACACAAATTTGGGATTGGCTTTACCGTAAACGTGTCCAATCTTTTGAAGAGATGACTAATATCTCAAAAGATTTTATCGCTATTTTAAACGAAAATTTCTGCGTTAACCCATTAAAACAACGTGTTGTCCAAGAAGCATCAGATGGTACGGTTAAATACCTATTTGAATTGCCAGATGGTATGTTGATTGAAACTGTATTGATGCGTCAACACTATGGTTTGTCTGTCTGTGTGACATCACAAGTCGGTTGTAATATGGGATGTTCATTCTGTGCCAGTGGTTTGATTAAAAAACAACGTGATTTGACAAGTGGTGAAATCACTTCACAAATCATGATGGTACAAAAATATTTTGACGAACGTGGTCAAGATGAGCGAGTGAGCCATGTTGTTGTTATGGGGATTGGTGAACCATTTGACAACTACGACAATGTTCTTCGTTTTGTACGTACCATTAACAACGACAATGGTTTGGCAATTGGTGCTCGTCACATCACTATTTCAACATCTGGTTTGGCACATAAAATTCGTGAATTTGCTCATGAAAGCTTGCAAGTTAACCTTGCTGTTTCTCTTCACGCGCCAAATAATGAATTACGTTCACAAATCATGCGTGTTAACCGTTCATTCCCACTTGAAAAACTCTTTGCTGCGATTGAATACTACGTTGAAACAACTAACCGTCGTGTGACATTTGAGTACATCATGTTAAATGACGTTAATGACTCACCTGAAAATGCACAAGAATTGGCTGATTTAACGAAAAAAATCCGCAAATTATCATATATTAACTTGATTCCATATAACCCAGTATCTGAACACGACCAATACCGCCGTTCAAGTAAAGAACACGTTGCAGCCTTTTACGATGTTCTTAAGAAAAATGGTGTTAACTGTGTTGTCCGTCAAGAACACGGAACTGATATTGATGCAGCATGTGGTCAGTTGCGTTCAAATACAATGAAACGTGACCGCCAAAAAGCTAGCAAAGCAAACTAAGAAGAGATGATGAGAAAGATATTTGATGACAAACTTGAATTGACAAGTTTAGGACGAAAACTGACATTAACTTTAGTAGCCATTTATATTATTGCTCTTTGTTTCTTGTGTTTTAGTCCGCAACCATTTAAAATCGATGGGGTTGAGACACCCAATATCATTTATTATGGACGCTTACGTTTGCTTTTGGTGCCGTTTAACAGTTTGATTGGTATTGGTCAGCTTGATAGTGCCTTTGAAGCATTTTGGGTATTTGCGCAAAATGTCACCAATATGTTTCTTATCTTTCCTTTGATGTTGGGATTGATTTGGCTATTTCCAAAACTACGTCATTGGAAGAGAGCTTGGCTATTTGCTTTTGGAGTGAGTCTAGTGATTGAAACGACTCAATTGCTTGTAGACTTACTCTATAATGCTAATCGGGTCTTTGAAATTGATGATCTTTGGACTAATTCATTAGGTGGCTTACTAGCTTTGGGGCTTTACACAGTTATTTACAAAAAATATCACAAGTAGTTATTTATAGGTCAGGAAAAACTCCTGACCTTTTTCATATGAGAAGCTTAGGGCAGGAAACTTGACTTAGAGTCTACTCAAGGGTGTATAATATCAGCTAGAAAGCAGGTTTTAATGAAAATTATAAAGGATCTCTGGTGGTTTTTTAGGCTGGAGAAAAAACGGTATATTATTGGAATTCTTGCTCTTATTTTGGTGGCAATTTTAAACCTTGTCCCTCCAAAAGTTATGGGCGGAGTTATTGATCGAGTGACATCTGGTGAGTTAACACAAGGGCAATTGCTGATGAGCTTATTCTTGTTGGTTTTATCAGCTTTTGCTATGTATTTTTTACGTTATATTTGGCGAATGTATATCTTGGGAACGTCGTATCGTCTTGGTCAGATTATGCGTTTTCGCTTATTTGATCATTTTACAAAAATGTCACCTAGTTTTTATCAAAAACATCGTACGGGTGATTTGATGGCGCATGCTACTAATGATATTAATGCGCTGACACGTTTAGCAGGCGCTGGAGTTATGTCAGCAGTAGATGCAACAATTACGGCTTTTGTGACTTTGGTGACAATGGCTTTTAGTATTTCTTGGCAAATGACCTTGGTAGCGGTGATTCCTTTGCCATTTATGGCATATGCAACAAGTCGTTTAGGACGAAAGACTCACCAAGCGTTTGGAAAATCTCAAGCTGCCTTTTCAGAATTAAATAATAAGGTTCAGGAGTCCGTGTCAGGTATCAAAGTAACCAAGTCATTTGGATATCAAGAAGATGAACTTCAGTCTTTTCAAGAAATCAATGACATGACTTTTGTTAAGAACATGAAAACCATGAAATATGATGTCATGTTTGATCCTTTAGTGCTTTTATTTATCGGGGCAAGTTATGTTTTGTCATTGTTGATGGGAGCTTTTATGGTATCAGCCGGTCAAGTGACGGTTGGTAATTTAGTAACCTTTATCACTTACTTAGATATGCTAGTTTGGCCCTTAATGGCAATTGGTTTTCTTTTTAATATGATTCAACGCGGTTCTGTCTCTTATAATCGTATTAATCGTCTTTTGAAAGAAACATCTGATGTCCAAGAAAGTAAACAGCCTTTGCAGACTATTCAGAATGGTACTTTGGTTTATGATATTGATTCGTTTCATTATGAAAATGAGGAGACGTTATCAGATATTCATTTTGCTCTAGAACAGGGGCAAACGCTGGGATTAGTTGGGCAGACCGGTTCTGGTAAGACTACCTTGATTCGTTTGTTGTTACGTGAATATGATTTGACTGATGGTCGGATTATGCTTGATGGCAACAATATCAAGGATTACAAGTTATCTGATTTACGCCGTTTGATTGGTTATGTCCCACAGGATCAATTTTTATTTGCCACTAGTATTTTAGAAAATATTCGTTTTGGAAATCCCGATGCCTCTTTAGAAAAGGTTGAAGCAGCAACGAAGTTATCTCGAGTTTATGATGACATTATGGCAACACCGGATGGCTTTGAAACTTTGATTGGTGAGAAAGGTGTTAGTCTTTCTGGTGGTCAAAAACAGCGGATTGCTATGAGTCGTGCCATGATTCTTGATCCTGAAATTTTGATTTTGGACGATTCTTTGTCAGCAGTAGATGCTAAGACAGAACATGCTATTATTGAGAATCTTAAGCAAACTCGTCAACATAAATCGACAATTATCACAGCACATCGTTTGAGTGCGGTGGTTCATGCTGATTTAATCTTAGTCTTGCAAGATGGGCATATCATTGAACGAGGGCGTCATGAGGATCTTATTAAGCAAGGTGGCTGGTATGCAGATACTTATGAAGCTCAGCAATTAGAAATGGAAGGAGATAGTGATGAAGAATAATGCAAATCAGTGGCGTGTATTTAAGCGCCTCATGAGCTATCTCAAACCTTATAAATTCTTAACCGCCTTAGCTCTAGGTCTTTTACTACTAACAACGGTTGTTAAGAGTCTGATTCCACTGATTGCTTCTTACTTTATTGATCATTTTTTGACGGATATGAATCAGACTGCCATGCTGATTTTAGTTGGTTATTACCTCATGTATGTCTTGCAGACGCTTATCCAGTATTTTGGAAATTTCTTCTTTGCGCGTGTGTCTTATAGCATTGTTAGAGATATTCGAAGAGATGCCTTTGCAAACATGGAAAAACTTGGTATGGCTTACTTTGACAAAACTCCCGCGGGTTCTATTGTCTCTCGTATTACAAATGATACTGAAGCTATCAGTGATATGTTTTCAGGCCTTTTATCAAGCTTTATTTCGGCTATTTTTATCTTTTCAGTAACTCTGTTAACGATGTTGAAATTGAATGCGACATTGACAGCTTGGGTTGTGATTTTCTTGCCATTTATCTTTGTTTTGGTTAATCTTTATCGCAAAAAATCGGTAAGTGTGATTGAAAAAACACGTGCATTGTTGTCAGATATTAACAGTAAATTGTCTGAGAGCATCGAAGGGATCCGAATTATTCAATCCTTTAGTCAAGAAGAGCGTTTGAAAGATGAATTTGAAGCTATCAATGAAGAGCATGTGTTTTATGCTAATCGTTCGATGGCATTAGATAGTCTTTTCTTGCGCCCTGCTATGTCACTTCTGAAGTTATTAGCATATGCTATTTTAATGGCTTATTTTGGTTTTCGTGGAATGGAAATTGGTATTTCTGCTGGTTTGATGTATGCCTTTATCCAATACGTTAATCGTCTTTTTGATCCTTTGATTGAAGTGACTCAGAATTTTTCAACTTTGCAAACTTCAATGGTTTCAGCTGGACGGGTGTTTGATTTGATTGATGAACAGCAATATGAACCTGAACAAAATGGTGTGTTAGATTTTGTGCAAGATGGCAATATTGAGTTTAAAAATGTGAGTTTTTCTTATGATGGAAAACGCCGGATTTTAGACAATATTTCCTTTAAGGTTAATCAAGGTGAGACGATTGCCTTTGTAGGATCGACTGGATCAGGAAAGTCATCAATTATTAATGTCTTTATGAGGTTTTACGATTTCCAATCAGGTCAAGTTTTACTGGATGGTAAAGATATTCGTGATTATTCTAAAAAAGCTTTGCATAAAAATGTTGGTTTGGTACTGCAAGAACCATTCTTGTATCATGGTACTGTGAAATCTAATATTAAAATGTATCAGGATATTTCTGATGATGCTGTTCAAGCTGCCGCAGCCTTTGTGGATGCTGATCAGTTCATTCAAAAATTACCTGATAAATATGAGACAAAAGTGACAGAACGTGGTTCAAGTTTTTCAACAGGTCAACGTCAACTTTTGGCATTTGCAAGAACCGTAGCTAGTCAGCCGAAGATTTTAATTTTGGATGAAGCGACAGCAAACATTGATTCAGAAACGGAAAACACTGTTCAAGAGTCTTTGAAGAAAATGCGTCAAGGTCGTACAACCATTGCCATTGCTCACCGCTTATCAACCATTCAAGATGCTGACTGTATCTACGTCCTAGACAAAGGTAAGATTATTGAGTCAGGAACTCATGATGAATTGCTAAGTTTGAAAGGAACTTATCATCGTATGTATCAACTGCAAGCAGGTATGATGGAAAAATAAACTGATAACCAATTTGCTAAAGAGCAGATTGGTTTTTTGTTGCCATAAACATGACAAAAGTCATGTGATGTCATGACATTATAAGCTAAAAAGCTCAGCTATTTTTTTCTAAAATAAAATCATCAAATAAAGAGAAAAATGGAGCTTATGAAATGATTACGGTTGAAAATATCTCAAAGACCATTAAAGGAAAAACTATTTTACAGAACATCTCGTTTGAAGTGGCTGACGGAGATTGTGTGGCTCTGATTGGTCCAAATGGTGCCGGGAAAACCACTTTGATGTCATGCTTGTTAGGAGATTTGAAAATTAGTAAAGGAAAGATTGTCATCAATGGTTTAGCCCCAAATAGTCAGCGATTAAAAGATTCAGTAGCTGTTTTACCACAAGAAAATCGCTTGCCAGAAAAATTGAGAGTATGTGAATTAATTGCATTTTTTAAAGCGATTAGCAAGACCCCTTTAACTGATAAAGAGATTGATTACATTTTGCAATTTAGCAAGGAACAAAAAAATCAGCTAACTGAGAAATTATCGGGTGGTCAAAAGCGCTTGTTGGCTTTTACTTTGTGCCTTATTAGCCAACCCAAAATTCTTTTCTTAGACGAACCAACAGCAGCAATGGATACTTCAACGAGACAACATTTTTGGCAAATTATCCAATCGTTAAAGGGAAAAGGCGTGACCATTATCTACTCAAGTCATTATATCGAAGAAGTCGAACACACGGCTGAGCGCATTTTAGTTTTACATCATGGAAAGTTGCTACGTGATACGACTCCATTTGCTATGAGAGAAGCTGAACATGAAAAACAAGTTACCTTGCCAAAAACATTTTTACCATTTGTTAACGGTCTAGCAAATGGTTATCGCATTAAAGTAAAGAATGACTCAGTTACTTTTATGACAAAAGAGATTGATAGTGTCTGGCAGAAATTACAGAAACAAGGTTGCCAGATTTCTGATATTGAAATTCAAAATAAAACCTTATTAAATACATTATTTGACCAAACACAGGAGAATGAAAAATGATTGCTTTATTAAAAGTTGAATGGATTAAAACGAAACGTACTTGGATAACCTTTGTATTATCTATTGGAATGCCGGTTTTCTTTTTCTTGTTCTTTTCTGGGATGGAACTCTCCCCAGATTTAAAAGAGCAGAAGATGTTGGTGATGAGTTATATGTTAACCATGACAGCATTTTCAATGTCAAGCTTTGGCTTCTTCTCATTTCCGGCTATGCTTGTGGAAGATAAGACTAGCTATTGGTTGACTTATATTGAACATTCTTCGGTTTCAATTTGGCAGTATTATCTATCAAAAGTGATTCGAGTTTTGGTTTGCTTTTTATTGTCTATTTTAGCAACGTTTTTATTTGGTGCGATTTTTCGTGGGGTGACAATGTCGCTTAGCCGCTGGTTGGGTTCAGCAGCCTTATTGTTATTGTCAAGTTTACTATTTCTAGCTTTTGGTTTGTTGATTTCGCAAATGAAATCACAACAGTTAATGACAATTGTCGGTGATATTGCCTTTCTTGGATTGGCTATTATCGGTGGTTCTTGGATGCCAATCGAGACCTTTCCAGAGTGGATGCAAAAGCTAGCCAAAGTAACACCGATTTATCATGTGAATATCTTGGTGACGGACTTTGCTAAAAATGCTCAATTAAATTGGCAGTCCTTGATTATCGTGCTTGGCTATGCCATAATAATAGCAGCGTTAGCGCTTATGATTAAGAATAAAACTGAGGTTAAATGATGTTGAAAAGGATTAGGAATGTTCATCCCTTATTTTATATGCCCTTAGCTTTCTTAGCTTTTCCTGTTTTGGGTGTTTTCTTTTTAGGCTATCCAGTTTGGACTCTGGGGATAACAGCGGCTTTTTTGCTTGGCTACCTTTTTCTTGTCAATTTTGAAGAAAATCCCTTAACCAATTCTTGCTGGTTACTCATGCTATCTTATATTATCTACATGACACTTTGTGTTGATGGTGGCATGATGTGGTTTACTTTTTATTTTAATAGTTTGCTTGTTTTTCAATTTCAAGATGATTATCGCTCATTTCGTTTTATTTCCTATGATTTAGCCATGCTTTTGATGATGTTTGTAGGAATGACTTTGGCAGAGGACATAACGACACGTGTGATGATTCTTCTTGTTCCTGTTGTGAATTATGCCATTTTATTTCACTGGATGAATGCTCGAAAAAATGAAGCACAAGAAAAAGCTATCATGGAAAAGAATCGTACCATTAATTTGTTACTAGCTGAAAATGAGCGAAACCGTATTGGACGTGATTTGCATGATACCTTGGGCCATGTCTTTGCTGCCATGACCTTAAAAACAGAGTTAGCACTTAAGCAATTGGAGAAGGGAAAATACGACCTTGTCAAAAAGCAATTAGAAGAATTAAACCAAGCTAGCCGCTCTTCGATGCATGATGTTAGAAATATTATCAATAACCTCAAATTTAGAACACTGGAAGAAGAGATTGAGCAGTTGGAGCATTTCTTTGCTATGACGGAGATTGATTATCAGTTGAAAAATGATTTGAATTTAGAAGCGATGGCACCGGTTTTGCAATCAACTTTGTGCATGATTTTGCGAGAACTAAGCAATAACGTCATTAAGCATAGTCAAGCTAATCAATGTCGTTTTCATTTATTTGAAAAAGAAGATAAGGTATTTGTCAGAGTAGAAGATAATGGTGTTGGTTTTGGAAAAATAACTGGAGATGAACTTCAATCTATTCGTGGTAGGCTTCTTCTAGTTGAGGGGAATATTCAGATTCTGTCACAAGCTCAACCGACACTTATCCAAGTTGAATTGGGATTAAAGGAGAAATAGGATGAAATTATTAGTTGCTGAAGATCAATCCATGCTGCGAGATGCTTTGTGCCAATTGTTGCTCATGGAAGATGATGTTGACGACGTTTTGCAGGCTGGGGATGGTGAAGAGGCTATTGAACTAGTCAAAACTAACTCAATAGATGTAGCGATTCTTGATGTTGAAATGCCTAAAAAATCAGGACTTGATGTTTTAGAATGGATTCGAGAGCATAAGGATTTGAAAGTGATTATTGTGACAACCTTTAAACGAGTTGGTTACTTTGAACGTGCAGTAAAGGCAGGTGTTGATGCTTATGTGTTGAAAGACCGTTCAACTTCTGAGTTGATGTCAACAATCCACACAGTGCTTGCAGGCAAAAAAGAGTATTCACCGGAATTGATGGAATCTATGATAAGCCAGGATAATCCGTTGAGTCCTCAAGAAAAGCGTATTTTACAATTGATTTCACTTGGAAAATCGAATCAAGATATTGCTGATACTCTTTATCTTTCAAATGGAACGGTGAGAAATTACACATCATCAATTTTTAATAAATTATCAGCCAATAATCGTGTTGAGGCGGCTAGAATTGCTAAAGACAAAGGGTGGTTATAAAGTAAATTAGAACTCGGTCAAATGGGTTCTTTTTTATTTTCCTCAATTAAAAAACGATTTCTGATTTTTGACATTTTGTTTACAGTTCCTGTTTTACAAGATTTCATTAGCATAATATAATGAAGGTATGGAAAATAAAAAATTAAGTATTGTGCTAGATCAGGCAGTTGTCGATCAGTTAAATCTGAGTAAAGGGCAGCAATTAAAAGCTGAATTATACAATGATAAATTGGTTCTTCAAAAAGAGGGAAAACCAAAACAAGGACGTTTATCAAGCTGGGTTTTAATTTTATCAACTGTCATTTTATGTGTCTTATTTTATGCAGTGAGTTCTATTGAGAAGATGGATCAGATTTTGTTGGTTGGGGATTATTCTATTATTACCTTCTTGATTGGTTTTGGTGGGATACTTGGAATGACCATTTTTACAACAACGCTCATTCGCAACCGGACAGTCTTTCTTGGTGGCATCAAAGCGCGAGTTTTTTGGCGCATGCTTCCTGTTATTGTTGCCTCGTTTGCAGTGATTTTACTGTTAGCTCTTCTCGGATTTGGTTGGCTGCTGGAGCAGATTTTCACGGGTGCTTCTTTTGACAAGTTAACTTCGAGTTTGATTTTAGGTGCATCAATCTATGCGGTCAGTCTTTTTTGGGGGCAAATAGCAGAGATGATTAGGGCGACTTGGTTGACAACCGTTTTTACAGTGATTATGGTCAGTGGTGTCTTTGTCGCAATGGCGACGAATCGATCTTTGCAGTGGTGGCATTTCAACTTAAGCTTTTTGGGAACACAAGCTGCTAAGGAAAGTTGGCAATTTAATCTGACTTTGATTTTGTCAGCCTTAGTTTTGGTTGCTTTGGTGGATTACTTGTTTGTCGCTTTAGGTGAAAAATATGGTAAAAACTGGAAATTAAGAGCTATACGTATCATGTTGACCATCTTAGGGATTGATTTGGGAGCAGTTGGCTTTTTCCCGAATGACGCTAGCTCACATCTCTTGCATACCAGAGTAGCAGGGTATCTGGTTTTGATTATCATTGCCTTAATTATCAGTGTTAAATGGCTTTTGCCAGAAGTAACGCGAGATTTCTTGATTATGTCTTATGCTATTGGTGGCATGTTGGTTGGATTAGAAATCGCCTTTCAGGGTATTCATTACTTATCTTTAACAGCTTTTGAATTGAGTGCCTTCTTACTTGCTTTTGCTTGGTTGATTCGATTAATCACCCATTTAGAAGGACTCTTATCCCCTGAAACAAAAGAAATTACTTTAACCCTTGAATAAATTCTAAATCTCTGAGTTTGACTTAGCGTTCTTGCTAGGAAAAACTTAGAGATTTTTTAATTAAATCAACAAAACAATGAAAAATGTTGAATTTTTAGAAAATTCATAAAAAACACTTGACAAGTCAAAATCAGGTGTTTATAATGATAACCAATCAGAAAGTAGCAAGGATTTGCTTACAGGGAGCTCGTGGTTACTGTGAACGAGTAGCAGGTGGTTGTGAAATTGGGCTGATGGTATATTGTTGAAGATAAGAAATATTTTTCAGGTAGGCACCCCTTATCGTGCAACTCCTTGTTAGAGGAGATAGAGATGACGGAGTATGAGTTTTCCGTTAAACTGAGGTGGCACCGCGCTATACATTAGACGTCCTCACACAGAAGTTTTTTCTGTGTGAGGTTTTTTGTTTAGATTCGGTGATTGATATAATACTGAAGAAGATTTCAAGATACAAGTGAGATAAACATCGTGAGTGATGGTAAGTCTCAGGTAGGCACTCCTTATCGTGCAGCTCCTTGTTAGAGGAGATAGAGATGACGAAATATTTTTCGTTAATTGAGGTGGCACCGCGCTATACATTAGACGCCCTCACACAGAAGTTTTTTCTGTGTGGGGTTTTTTGTTTAATTGGGAGGAAATCATGAGAAGAAGAGATAAAGGCTGGCGAAGTAGCTGCTAGAATTAAAAAAATTAATCACTATTAAAAATTCATGTAGAGAGGACATGACATGCGAAAAATTCTAACTGCTGATACTTTAACACCTATTCTTGCTTATATGCGAGTTCAAGGTGAGCATAAGGTTATTCTTGAATCAATTCCACGAGAAAAAGAAAATGCACGTTTTTCAATCGTGGCATATAACCCAGTCTTTGAAATCAAATATGAAAATGGCGAGTTAACCGAAAATGGTCAAGTCATTACTGGTGACCCACTGGATTATCTTAATCACGTAACGGTCAAAGGAGAAGCTACTGATTTGCCTTTTGGTGGCGGTGCGATTGGCTTTGTCGGTTATGACATGATTAGCCTTTATGAAAATATCGGAGAGATTCCAGAAGATACAATTGGAACGCCAGATATGCATTTCTTTGTTTATGAATCTTATTTGATTTTTGACCATAAAACTGAAAAAGTTTACGTGGTTGAAGATAACATCTACAGCCATCGTGACAACGATGCGACACGTCAAGCACTTGGTAAGGTAGTGAAAGATTTGCAGACGCAAGCACCAAACGAATTTTCACCACAGGAATTACATTCTCTTGAGTTTAAACACCACATTGAAAAAGAAAAATTTGAACAGATGGTTGACACGGCCAAGCAATTGATTCGCCAAGGGGATATGTTTCAATGTGTATTGAGTCAACGTTTCTCAAGTCCGTTTGAGGGTGACCCGCTTGATTATTACCGTAATTTGCGCGTGACTAATCCGTCAAATTATCTTTATTTCTATGACTTTGGGGATTATCAAATTATCGGAGCAAGTCCTGAAAGTTTGGTTTCTGTGAAAAATGGTGAAGTAACAACGAATCCAATTGCAGGAACTCGTCCAAGAGGTGCTGATGATGCTGAAGATGCTGCGCTAGCTAAAGACTTGCAATCTGATATCAAAGAAACAGCTGAACATCGCATGTTAGTTGATTTAGGACGAAATGATATTGGAAGAATTTCTCAAAATGGTACGGTCAAAGTAACCAAATATATGGAAGTGGAGTATTTCCGCTATGTCATGCACTTAACCAGTGTGGTTAAAGGGCAACTGTTACCTGGTGTTCAAAGTATTGATGCCTTAAAAACAACATTGCCAGCTGGTACTGTATCAGGGGCACCGAAAATTCGTGCCATGAAACGCATCTATGAATTGGAAGAAGAAAAGCGTGGCGTATATGCGGGAGCGATTGGTTACCTTTCAGCAACTGGTGATATGGATTTTGCCATTGCTATTCGAACAATGATTCTTAAAAATCAAAAAGCATATGTTCAAGCAGGCGCAGGAATTGTTTATGACAGCGTTCCAGAAAATGAATTTTACGAGACCATCAATAAAGCCAAAGCCATGACACGAATAGGGGATAGCAAATGATTTTATTAATTGATAATTACGATTCTTTTACCTATAACCTAGCACAGTACCTTGGGACATTTGCAGAGGTAAAAGTTCTACGAAATGATGATGACACACTTGAAAAAACTGCTCAAGAAGCAGATGCCATTGTTCTATCACCAGGTCCAGGTTGGCCTGCAGATGCTGGAAAGATGGAAGATATGATTCAAGCTTTTGCGGGTCAAAAGCCAATGTTAGGCATTTGTCTTGGGCATCAAGCTATTGCAGAGAGCTTTGGTGGCAAACTTGGTTTAGCTAAAAATGTTATGCATGGTAAACAAAGTGAGATTGAAGTACTGACACAAACACCAGTTTTTGCAAGCTTAGCTAAGAAAATGCCCATCATGCGTTACCATTCAATCGTAGTGACAGATATGCCAGAAGATTTTGAAGTTACTGCAAAAACGACTGATGACCAAGAAATCATGGCTATCCAGCATAAACAGTTACCAATTTACGGCCTTCAATTTCACCCAGAAAGTATTGGGTCACCAGATGGTCTTAAGATGATTGAAAACTTTGTACGATTAGTTGTTGAAAAGTAAAGTGAGGGAAAGATAATGAAAGAACTCTTTAATCAAATTGCTAACAGAGAAGATTTATCAGAAGAACAAGTCGAAGCATTATTTGATAGCATTCTAAATAATACTATTTCAGAAAGTGAAATTGCCGCTTTTCTAATGGGACTTAAGGTTAAAGGTGAAACACCTTCTGAAATTACTGGTATTGTCCGTGCTCTGAAAAGTCATGCCGTTGATTTACCAGAAGATTTTACAGATGCTATGTGTAATTGTGGTACAGGTGGTGACCAATCTTACAGTTTTAATATTTCAACAACAGCTTGCTTTATTTTAGCAGCAGGTGGTATTCGTATTGCCAAAGGTGGTAATCGTTCGGTGTCATCAAAATCAGGTTCTGCTGATGTTCTTGAAGCTTTGGGCATTAATATTGCTGCTTCACCAGCAACATTATCAAAAGCTCTTGATGAAGTTGGACTCGCCTTTATCTTTGCTCAAACCATGCACCCAGCTATGCGCTTTATCGGTCCCGCACGTAAAACACTTGGGATTCCAACTATTATGAATATCGTTGGTCCTTTGGCAAATCCGCTTGACCTTGAAACGCAGTTGATGGGCTTGTATCGGGCAGACCTCCAAGAAACAGCAGCACAAGTCATGCAAAAACTCGGACGCAAACGTGCCATTATTGTCACAGGGCCAAATAACATGGATGAAGCAGCTCTTTACGGCAAAAATACTTATACATTGTTAGAAGACGGTCAAATCACTCAACACAGCTTTACTTACAAAGACCTTGGCATGCCAAGAGTTGAGTTAGATGATATTGTTGGCGGAGATGCTAAGCAAAATGCAGATATTTTAGTCAGCGTTCTTGAAAATCAGGCTAGCCCATATCTTGAAACAACCGTGCTAAATGCTGGTCTTGGCTTTTATGCTAACGGTAAAGTTGATAGTCTAGCAGAAGGGATTGACCTTGCTCGTCAATTAATTGCGGATGGTTCTGCTCTTGCTAAACTTCACCAATTGCAAGAGGTACAAGTATGAGTAAAGAATTTTTACCAACCATTTTAAAGCAAAAAGAAAAAGAAGTTGACTCTCTAGAACTTGAGCCACTGCAACCTCTTCGTGAGACTTATAAGCTCTACGATTACCTTAAAAATAATGCGAATAAGCTGCAAATTATCGCTGAGGTAAAAAAAGCCAGTCCCAGTCTTGGTGACATTAATCTCGAAGTTGATATTGTTAAGCAAGCCAAAATTTACCAAGATAGCGGTGCTGTGATGATTTCTGTTTTGACAGACCCTTTCTTTTTCAAGGGGGACATTGATTATCTTCGTCAGATTTCAAATCAAGTAAAAATTCCAACCTTGGCAAAAGATTTTATCATCGATGAAAAACAGATTATTCGTAGTCGAAATGCAGGAGCAACTGTTATTTTACTGATTGTGGCAGCTCTTTCTGAGACGCGTTTGAAAGAACTTTATGACTTTGCAACAGGATTAGGACTAGAAGTTCTGCTTGAAACGCATAACTTAGCAGAGTTGGAAGTGGCTCATCGCATTGGTGCTAAGATTATCGGAGTTAACAATCGTAACTTGGTGACCTTTGAAACGGATATCAATACAAGCTTGGAGCTATCAACATATTTTAAAGAAGGTCCAGTTTATATTTCAGAGTCAGCTATTTTTACTAAAGAAGATGCTGAGCTCGTTGCTCCATTTTTCAATGGTATTTTAGTTGGTACGGCTTTAATGACCGCTGAAAATGTAGCCGAGAAAGTGAAGGAGTTGCAAATTGACAAAGGTTAAAATTTGCGGACTTTCAACCAAAGAAGCTGTTGAACAAGCGGTTAAAAGCGGAGCTGATTATATTGGTTTCGTCTTTGCCAAAAGTAAACGTCAAGTCGGCATAAAACAAGCTAGCCATTTAGCTCAGTTGATTCCAAAAACTGTCCAAAAAGTGGGTGTTTTTGTAAGTCCGACCCTCTTGGAGCTTCAAGAAGCCATAACTAAAGTGCCTCTTGATCTTGTGCAAATTCATGGTGAGTTTGCTGATGAGGACTTTGAAAAAATTGGAGTTCCAAGTATTCGTGCCATTCCTGTCCAAAAAACACTGGGAGAAATTCATACTAAAGCGGATTTTCTATTATTTGACGCCCCCCTAGCTGGTTCCGGAAAGACATTTGATTGGGAGCTGCTAAAGGATAAAAAAATAGCGAAGCCATATTTTTTAGCAGGTGGATTGAGTGTCGATAATGTCGGACAAGCTATAACTTTCTTTCGACCCTACGCTGTTGATGTTTCTTCTGGTGTTGAGACGGATGGTAAAAAAGATTTATTGAAGATTATGAGATTTATAGAAAGTGTGAAAAAATGAGCTATAACCAACCAGATATTAATGGATTTTATGGAAAATTCGGTGGACAGTTTGTCCCTGAAACGCTGATGACAGCCGTTATTGAACTTGATAAAGCTTACCGCGAAGCAAAAGCTGACCCAAGTTTTCAAGCAGAACTTGATGAACTACTTAAAAACTATGTTGGACGTGAAACACCGCTTTATTACGCAGAGCGCTTAACTAAGCATATCGGTGGTGCTAAGATTTACCTTAAACGTGAAGACCTTAACCACACTGGTGCTCACAAAATCAACAACGCCCTTGGTCAAGTTCTCCTTGCAAAACGCATGGGTAAAAAGAAAATCATTGCCGAAACTGGAGCTGGTCAACACGGTGTGGCAACAGCTACAGCAGCTGCACTTTTTGACATGGAATGTACTATTTACATGGGTGAAGAAGATGTCAAACGTCAAGCCCTCAATGTTTTTCGTATGGAGCTGCTCGGTGCTAAAGTACACGCTGTCACAGATGGTTCACGTGTTTTGAAAGACGCTGTTAATGCAGCTCTTCGCGCGTGGGTAGCAAATATCGAAGATACTCACTATATTATGGGGTCAGCACTTGGACCTGCACCATTTCCTGAAATCGTACGTGACTTCCAATCAGTTATTGGTAAAGAAGCTAAAAAACAATACGCAGAAATCTCAGGTGGTAAACTACCAGATGCTGTTCTAGCTTGTATCGGTGGTGGCTCAAATGCAATCGGACTTTTCTATCCATTTGTTGAAGATGAATCTGTTGCCCTTTATGGTGCTGAAGCTGCAGGACATGGTCTTGATACTGAAGAGCACGCAGCAACTTTTGCCAAAGGTCGTCCAGGCATTTTGCATGGAGCTTTGATGAATGTTCTCCAAGACCGTCACGGACAAATCATGGAAGCTTTCTCAATTTCAGCTGGGCTTGATTATCCAGGTGTTGGGCCAGAACATTGTCACTTTAAAGATATTGGTCGTGCAACATACGATTCTATTACGGATGAAGAAGCGCTTGAAGCATTTATGCTCCTTTCACGCTTGGAAGGAATTATTCCAGCCCTTGAGTCAAGTCACGCCGTCGCTCTTACCCAAAAAGTAGCTAAAGAACTTGGACCAGACAAGTCAATTATCGTTTGCCTATCAGGACGCGGGGACAAGGATGTTGTTCAAGTTAAAGAACGTTTGGAAGCAGAAGGGAAATAATTATGACAAAGACACTTACAAAACATCTAAATGAGATTAAAGCCAGCGGCAAAGGAATTTTTGTTCCTTATATCATGGCAGGTGACCATGATAAAGGTCTTGATGGCTTATTTGAGACGATTGATTTATTGGAAAATAGTGGAGCTTCTGCCATTGAAGTAGGGATTCCATGGTCTGACCCCGTCGCTGATGGCCCAGTTATTGAATTAGCTGGTCAACGAAGTCTTGCTAAAGGCGTTAATTTGACTGCGATTGTTGAAAAATTGCAAGAACAAACTGTCGATGTACCTTTAGTAATCATGACATATATCAATCCTGTTTATCAATATGGCATCGAAAAATTTATCCATGATTTAAAAAATACGTCTGTTAAAGGCTTGATTATTCCTGATTTGCCACATGAACATGAAGATATGATTAAACCATATCTTGACAATACAGATATTGCGCTTGTTCCACTTGTTAGTTTGACAACTGGTATTGAACGTCAAAAAACATTGTGCCAAGGGGCAGAAGGCTTTATTTATGCAGTAGCCATTAACGGTGTCACTGGTAAAACAGGTAATTACCGAGATGATTTGGATAAACATTTGACGAATCTAGAAGCAGTAGCTGATATCCCAGTATTAACAGGATTTGGAGTGTCAACAAAAGCTGATATTGAGCGCTTCAACAAAGTATCTGACGGTGTTATTGTCGGAACAAAAATTGTTAGAGACTTACACGAAGGAAAGACTGCAGACGTTGCAGAATTTGTTAAATACGGTTCATCTTATCAAAAATAAAAGAAAACCACTCAATGAGTGGTTTTTTTGGGTTTAAAACAAATCAATAATTAATTTTAAGTTTAAGACAGTTAAAATGATTGCTACCAGATAGCCTAAAATGGAATTCCATTTACTATTGACGAAGTCTCCCATAATCTTACGATTTGATGTGAAATACACCAAAGGAAAAATAGAGAAAGGAAGCGCAAGTGATAGGAAGACTTGCGAGTAAACAATTAATTGATCAAGGACACTTTCTTGACTACCGTAAAGAAGTGCGATAATCAAGACCGGAGCTAAGGCAACTAAGCGCGTGACTAGTCGGATTAACCATTGAGGTAATCGTAGTTTTAAGAAACCTTCCATGACAATTTGTCCAGTTA
Source organism: Streptococcus equinus (assembly GCF_900104225.1). GTDB lineage: Bacteria > Bacillota > Bacilli > Lactobacillales > Streptococcaceae > Streptococcus > Streptococcus equinus_D. Next base: position 42,179 of record NZ_FNJK01000002.1, read on the forward strand.
GTGTACCTGTGATGGTAGAGTTTTGTCCGCTAGCTAAAAGTGCAATAGCAAAGAGAGTTGATAAAGCGGCGCTGGCAATAGCTCCTGCAATATTCGAATCTTGAAGGGCATCATACATTTGTGAAAAAGCGTTAATGTCATTAGCATGTCCATAAAAGAGCGATGCTCCCAAGATAAGAAGAAGTGAGTTGACCACAAAAGCAATCGTTAATTGAATATTGGAATCCCAAGTCATAAAACGAACCGCTTGTTTAATAGAAGATTGACTGGAATAATCAACTTTACGTGTTTGGGAAATAGCTGAGTGAAGATAGAGATTATGTGGCATTACAGTTGCACCAATAATCCCTAGAGCGAGTGTTAATTTACTATTAACAGCACTTTGGTGTAAATCCATAATAGATGGATGTGGGATGAAGCCATGTAAAATACCTGAAAAACTTGGCTTTGATAACAGGACTAAATATAAGAAAATAACCAAAATCGTTGCAATCAAGGTTGAAACCAAGGCTTCAATTTTACGAAAACCAAGCTTCATCAGGGATAAGAGAATAAAAACATCTAAAATAGTTATCAAAATGGAAAACAGTAACGGCCATCCAAATAATAAGTGGAGCGCAATCCCAGATCCGATAACTTCTGCTAAATCAGTCGCCATCAAGGCTAGTTCAATGATGACAAATAAAAGATAACGTAGCTTTTTTGGCAAATGAGCAGCAGTTGCTTGTGCTAAATCTTTCTGAGTCACAATACCCAATTTTCCTGCCATCTGCTGCAGCTGCATAGCAATCAAAGATGAGATCAATACAACTGATAAAAGTAAATATTTATAGGTAGCTCCGCCGACAACACTAGTAATCCAGTTACCAGGATCCATGTAACCAACAGCCACTAAGGCTCCTGGACCGGCAAAGGCTCGAAGTGTACGCCAAAATGAGGCATTTTTTGGAACAGCAATACTTTGATTGACCTCACTGAGTGACTTTTGAGAATTGACAATAGTTTCCAAAGGCAGCCCTCTTTTCTAAAACTCTTATTCAAGGCCTATTATAGCAGAAGAATTTTAAAAATAAAGTAATTTTAACTATATTTAATAAAAAAATTAAGTGTGCTTAAAATTATATAAAGGCTTAGATATGCTCTAAAAATAGAGTCTTTTGTGCACTTTATCTATGCTAAAAGTTTTTTAGAACTGAGAATTAGTGTATAGTATATGGATATAGGGGGTACTAGAAATGTTAGACAATAAGGGATTTGATTTATGGGCGGATGGATATGATGTTGCTGTTGGACTATCAGATGAAAGTGACACCTATCCGTTTGCTGGATATAAAAAAGTATTGGGTGGAATATTTGAAGAAGTTTTGTCAAAGAAAAATGCTGCTGTTTTAGATATTGGATTTGGCACAGGTACACTTACAACACAACTTTATGAGAATGGTTGCAAAGTATATGGGCAAGACTTTTCGGCGCGAATGATTGAATTAGCTAAAGAGAAGATGAATAACGCAACTCTCTTACAAGGTGATTTTTCAAAAGGATTAGTGCCAGAATTAAAAGATTGCAAGTTCGATTATATTGTTGGTACTTACTCTTTGCATCATCTTACTGATGAGAGAAAAGTACTATTTTTCAATGAGCTATTGAATCAGTTAAACGATGGAGGAAAGTTGCTTATTGGAGATGTTGCTTTCAATACCAGATTGGAACTCGAAAAGTGCAAGGCAGAATCAGGTGATAATTGGGATGAGGATGAAATCTATTTTGTATTTGATGAAATCAGAGATTTCTTTCCGCAAGCAACATTTGAACCTAAATCATATTGTTCTGGAATACTCACAATTATAAAAGAGCAGAACTAGGTGCACAATTAGATTTTGTGAGGACAATGTGAATAGAAGAGTATTTAGATGGATACTGTGTATTTTGAGAATGTACTAACTATAAGAACATATCATGAATTAAGGGATTCCGTTTATTGGAATGTTTTGGTAGTGAATAATCAAAGAAAATATTATCAAAGATTTGATACAGATGACTTTTAAAAGTAAAGTATTTTTATTATATCTACCAAAAATTAAGTGCACTTAAAAAACGACACAAGAAGGTATCCGAAAAAGAGAAAAGGCACAAAAGGGATTCGTTTATTTTTGTGTAAAAGACAAAAAAGAATGCCAGTCAATGATCCAAATTCAATAATCCATAAAATGTCTTGTAAGTCAAAAAAGAGGCTCAATGTTGCAAGATAGAAAAAATCACCGCTTCCCATTTTAATATCAAAAAGCTCAGCTATGATTCCAAGTAAAAGAAGAATAATGGTTAATTTGTTAATAGGAAGAAAAAAGAGAAGAAGTGAACTAGGGATTAACCATATTAATAGTGGAAAGGATTGGTGGTTAAAATCATACAAGCTAAGGGTTAGACTAAAAAAGAAAATGAAAAGAGTTGCTGGAGATATAATGCCATGGTAACAAAAGGCAGTAGCTAAGCCGCAGACAAATTCAAAAAGACCATACCATAAAGGAATTTTTGCTTTGCAAAAATGGCAGCGTGACCGATTGATAATTTGTGAAAACACAGGAATTAAGTCACGAACCTCAAGTTTCTTACCACAAGTCTCACAATGACTAGCTGGAAATAAAATGGATTCTTCAGGAAAACGATCCACGACTAAACCGATAAAAGAAGCAAGCGATGCTCCAAGAAAAAAGAATAATAAAGTGTCCATACTTTATTATTCGAAAAAAATTTAAAATCGTGAGCATATTATTTGCGTCTTATTTAGAATTATTCTAAAATAGAATCATAAAGAAAAGGAACTATTTCCTAAAACCATTGATTTTATTTTTTAGAGGAGGTCGCTTATGACTCAAACAATGACTGAAACAATTTACGCATCTGTAACACATAATATTTCACAAAATACAAAAAATGCTAAAACAAAGGCTGTGCTTAATCAAGCAGTAGCAGATCTTTCAAAAGCAGCATCAATTGTCCACCAAATTCACTGGTACATGCGCGGTGCTGGGTTCTTCTACCTTCATCCAAAAATGGACGAATTGATGGACGGCCTTAACGCTAATTTAGATGAAATCAGCGAACGTTTAATTACAATCGGTGGTGCACCATTCTCAACACTTAAAGAATTTGATGACCATTCTAAATTAGAAGAAACTAAAGGTTCATTTGACAAGACAATGGACGAAAACTTGGCTCGTTTGGTTGAAGTTTACACTTATCTTTTAGCTCTTTATCAAGTCGGTCTAGACGTGACTGATGAAGAAGGCGATGCTCCATCAAATGACATTTTCACAGCAGCAAAATCTGATGCTGAAAAAACAATCTGGATGTTGCAAGCAGAACGTGGACAAGCTCCTGGAATCAAATAATTTTCTGAAAAAAAGTAGGTAGCGGGCTGATAAGCTCGCTATTTTTTCATGAAAACAAATGAAAACGTGAAAATAAAGAAAACGATTGCAATTCCTATTGAAAAACAGATATATTTTTGATAAAATGCTTTGTATGAAAACTTTATTTGACGTGCAGCAACTGTTAAAACGGTTCGGCATTTTTGTCTATATCGGTAAACGTCTTTATGATATAGAGGTCATGAAACTTGAACTTGAGAAATTGTATGAAAATGGGTTGATTGACAAGGCTGACTACCTGAATGCAGAATTAATTTTGCGTCGCGAGCACCGTTTAGAAATGGAGAAAGAAACTAATGACTAAAAAACTTTTAGGGATTGACCTAGGTGGAACAACGATTAAATTCGGTATCCTAACTCTTGAAGGTGAAGTTCAAGAAAAATGGGCAATCGATACAAATACACTTGAAGATGGTAAACACATCGTTCCTGATATTGTTGAATCAATCAAACACCGCTTGAACCTTTATGGTTTGACAAAAGATGATTTTGTAGGTATCGGTATGGGTTCACCAGGTGCTGTTGACCGTGAAAACAAAACTGTTACAGGTGCCTTCAACTTGAACTGGGCACATACTGAAGAAGTTGGTTCAGTTATCGAACGTGAACTCGGTATTCCATTTGCTATCGATAACGATGCTAACGTTGCCGCACTTGGTGAACGTTGGACAGGTGCTGGTGCTAACAACCCTGATGTTGTTTTCGTAACACTTGGAACTGGTGTTGGTGGTGGTGTTATCGCTGACGGTAACCTTATCCACGGTGTTGCTGGTGCTGGTGGAGAAATTGGTCACATGAATGTTGAACCAGTTGACGGATTCGAATGTACATGTGGTAACAAAGGTTGTCTTGAAACAGTTGCTTCAGCAACAGGTGTTGTCCGTGTAGCTCGTCACTTGGCTGAAGAATATGAAGGTGATTCAAAAATTAAAGCAGCTATTGACAATGGTGATGTTGTAACAAGTAAAGATATCTTTGTAGCTGCTGAAGCTGGTGATCACTTCGCAGATTCAGTTGTTGAAAAAGTTGGTTTCTACCTTGGACAAGCAACTGCTAACATCGCAAACATCTTGAACCCAGATTCAGTTGTTATCGGTGGTGGTGTATCTGCTGCAGGTGAATTCTTGCGTAGCCGTGTTGAAAAATACTTCGTTACTTACGCATTCCCACAAGTTCGTAAAACAACTAAAGTGAAAATCGCTGAACTTGGTAACGATGCAGGTATCATCGGTGCTGCAAGTCTTGCAAGTCAATTCGTAGATTAATAAGAGGCAAAAAATGAACTGGATAGTTTTTCTAATTGCTCTAGTCGTTATCGTTGGGTGGTTCGCATGGACATACATTAGTGTACGTCGCGCAGCAAAATTCATTGATAACGCGGAGTTTGAAAGCATGATTCACACTAGTCAATTAATTGACGTTCGTGAAGTAGCTGCTTTTAAAACAAAACATATTATGGGAGCACGTAATCTCCCAGCTAGTCAAATTCAAATGTCATATTCAGCTATTCGTAAAGATAAACCAGTTCTTTTATACGACAGCAGTAGAAGTACTGCTCTTCCACGTGTTATAAAAACACTTAAAAAAGCTGGTTACACAAATCTTTACGTCCTTAAAGACGGCTTTGATTACTGGACTGGTAAAATTAAAGAAGGTTAATAAAAGGAAAGTCTTCGGACTTTCTTTTTTCTTGTCTAAAAAGGAACATTTATGAGCTTTTAATGAATATTTTATAGTAAAAACTAATTCTGAAAACATTTACACAGCTTTTGACGATGTTTTTTCAGGCGAAATATGATATAATTCAAAAGTTAGAATAAATTAAAAATAAATCGAGGAATCATGACTAAATTAAGAGAAGATATTCGTAACGTGGCGATTATCGCCCACGTTGACCACGGGAAAACAACCCTTGTTGATGAATTATTGAAACAATCACACACACTTGACGAACGTAAAGAATTGCAAGAACGTGCAATGGACTCAAACGATCTTGAAAAAGAACGCGGAATTACAATCCTTGCTAAAAACACTGCAGTTGCTTACAACGGTGTTCGTATCAATATCATGGACACACCAGGACACGCGGACTTCGGTGGAGAAGTTGAACGTATCATGAAAATGGTTGACGGTGTTGTTCTTGTTGTCGATGCTTACGAAGGTACTATGCCTCAAACACGTTTCGTGTTGAAAAAAGCTCTTGAACAAAACTTGACACCAATCGTTGTTGTTAACAAAATTGATAAACCATCAGCTCGTCCAGCAGAAGTTGTTGACGAAGTTCTTGAACTCTTCATCGAACTTGGTGCAGATGATGATCAATTAGAATTCCCAGTTGTTTACGCATCAGCTATCAACGGTACTTCATCACTTTCTGATGATCCAGCTGATCAAGAACACACAATGGCTCCAGTCTTTGATATAATCATTGACCATATTCCAGCTCCAGTTGATAACTCAGAAGAACCACTTCAATTCCAAGTGTCACTTCTTGACTATAACGACTTCGTTGGACGTATCGGTATCGGACGTATCTTCCGCGGTACTGTTAAAGTTGGTGACCAAGTTACACTTTCTAAACTTGATGGCTCAACTAAAAACTTCCGTGTTACTAAATTGTTTGGTTTCTTCGGACTTGAACGTCGTGAAATCCAAGAAGCTAAAGCTGGTGATTTGATTGCTATCTCAGGTATGGAAGATATCTTCGTTGGTGAAACAATCACTCCGACTGATTGTGTTGAACCACTTCCAATCCTTCACATTGATGAACCAACTCTTCAAATGACATTCTTGGCAAATAACTCACCATTTGCTGGTCGTGAAGGTAAATACGTTACATCTCGTAAAGTTGAAGAACGTTTGCTTGCTGAATTGCAAACTGACGTATCACTTCGTGTTGAAGCAACTGATTCACCTGATAAATGGACTGTTTCAGGTCGTGGTGAATTGCACTTGTCAATCCTTATCGAAACAATGCGTCGTGAAGGATATGAACTTCAAGTATCACGTCCAGAAGTTATCGTTAAAGAAATCGATGGCGTGAAATGCGAACCATTCGAACGTGTTCAAATCGATACACCAGAAGAATATCAAGGTGCTGTTATCCAATCATTGTCAGAACGTAAAGGTGAAATGCTTGATATGCAATCGACTGGTAATGGTCAAACACGTCTTGTCTTCTTGGCACCAGCTCGTGGACTTATCGGTTACCCAACTGAGTTCCTTTCAATGACTCACGGTTACGGTATCATGAACCACACATTCGATCAATACATGCCAGTAATCAATGCTGAAATCGGTGGACGTCGTCGTGGTGCTCTTGTATCTATCGATACAGGTAAAGCAACAACATACTCAATCATGTCTGTTGAAGAACGTGGTACAATCTTCGTTAACCCAGGTACTGAAGTATACGAAGGTATGATTATCGGTGAAAACTCACGTGAAAACGATTTGACAGTTAATATCACTAAAGCTAAACAAATGACAAACGTTCGTTCAGCTACGAAAGACCAAACTGCTGTTATCAAAACTCCACGTATCTTGACTCTTGAAGAATCACTTGAATTCTTGAATGATGATGAATACATGGAAGTTACACCAGAATCAATCCGCTTGCGTAAACAAATTCTTGATAAAAACTTGCGCGCTAAAGCAGCTAAAAAGAAAAAATCAGCTGAAGAGTAAAATAGTCTGCTAGACTATTTTAGTTCCAAACTTAAAATAAACTCGGAAAACAATACACATAAATTTGAATTGTAGGAAGGAATCATGAAATGTTTTATTTAATTATTGCAATCTTAATTATTTCATATTATATTTTCATGGCTCCTAAAACAATTCGTAATACCCTTGGAATGATTGGCTTGGTTGGCTTAGTAGCTATGCTACTTGTATTAGCGGTAATGAGCTTTGTTAGAATCATGCAATCACCACCAGAAATTTTTCTTGCACTTGCTATGGTTGCCTTGGGATTTTTCGCATTAAGGGACGTCTATCGCTTACCTGTTAAGAAAAATGAAAAGAAGCAATATAGCGAAAGAGGCTGAGTATTTACTCAGCTTTTTTTGTCATAAACACTCTATCAGACATTGCGACACTAAGATTGTCTTAAATGCCGTAGAATGATTGAAAAACACCTTAAATAAAGGTAGAATAATATTATATTTGCAATGTTAGAATGGATATATTATGAAAAAAATTGAAACATTTGAAAATAAAAAAGTCTTAGTTCTTGGTTTAGCAAAATCTGGAGAAGCTGCAGCGCGACTCCTTGAAAAATTGGGTGCCATTGTTACCGTTAATGACGGTAAACCATTTGATGAAAATCCAGCTGCACAATCACTTCTTGAAGAAGGAATTAAAGTTATTTGCGGTAGCCACCCATTGGAACTTTTGGATGAAAATTTCGAATTAATGGTTAAAAACCCAGGTATTCGTTACGACAATCCGATGGTAGCTCGTGCGATTGAAAAAAATATTCCGGTCAACACAGAAGTTGAATTAGCTTATATGATTTCTGATGCTCCAATTATTGGGATTACAGGTTCAAATGGTAAAACAACGACAACAACAATGATTGCTGAAACACTTAATAATGGCGGTAAATCAGGTCTTCTTTCTGGAAATATTGGTTTTCCTGCTTCTGAAGTGGCTCAAACAGCGACAGATAAAGATACTTTGGTTATGGAATTGTCTTCTTTCCAATTAATGGGAACTGATACTTTCCACCCACATATCGCTGTTATCACGAACCTTATGCCAACTCATATTGATTATCACGGTACTTTTGAAGACTACGTTGCAGCAAAATGGAATATTCAAAAGAATATGACTGCTGATGATTTTGTAGTGCTTAATTTTAACCAAGATTTGGCAAAAGAATTGGCTCAAAAAACAGCAGCGCAAGTTGTACCATTTTCTACAACTGAAAAAGTTGATGGTGCATACCTTGATGGCGATACTTTGTACTTTAAAGGCGAAGCCATTATGAAAGCCTCAGAAATCGGTGTTCCTGGTAGCCACAATGTTGAAAATGCTTTAGCAACAATCGCAGTAGCTAAATTATCAGGAATTGCAAATGATGCTATTAAAGAAACATTAGCTCACTTTGGAGGTGTTAAGCACCGACTTCAAGCACTTGGTGAAGTTAATGGTATTAAGTTCTACAACGATTCTAAATCAACTAACATTCTAGCTACTCAAAAAGCTCTTTCTGGTTTTGATAATTCAAAAGTAATTTTGATTGCTGGTGGTCTTGATCGCGGAAATGAATTTGATGAACTTGTTCCAGATATTACTGGTGTTAAATTAATGGTTATTCTTGGTGAATCAGCACCACGCGTGAAACGTGCGGCAGATAAAGCTAATGTTCCTTATGTCGATGCTAAAGATGTTGCTGATGCAGCTCGTATTGCTTATGGTAAAGCTGAAGCTGGTGATGTCGTTCTTCTAAGTCCAGCTAATGCAAGTTGGGATATGTACAAGAGCTTTGAAGTTCGTGGTGATGAATTCATCGCAACTTTTGAAGCCATTAAAGGAGAATAAGCATGGCTAAGAAAATTGTCTTTACCGGTGGTGGTACCGTAGGTCATGTTACTTTGAATTTGATTCTTATCCCGAAATTCATCAAAGATGGTTGGGAAGTTCACTATATCGGTGATAAACACGGAATCGAGCATGAACAAATTGAGAAATCAGGTTTAGATGTCACTTTCCATTCTATTGCAACAGGAAAACTAAGACGTTATTTCTCATGGCAAAATATGCTTGATGTGTTTAAAGTTTCATTTGGTATTCTTCAATCAATTGCTATTATTGCTAAAATTCGTCCACAAGCCCTTTTCTCAAAAGGTGGCTTTGTATCAGTCCCACCAGTTATTGCGGCAAAAACACTAGGTGTTCCTGTTTTTGTTCATGAATCTGACTTATCAATGGGACTTGCTAATAAAATCGCTTATAAATTTGCGACTACAATGTACACAACATTTGAACAAGCTGAAGGCTTGGTGAAAGCAAAACATGTTGGTGCGATTACAAAAGTTGGTAGTAAAGTTGCTTATGATGAAAGCAAAATTGAAGATATTAAAAAACACTTTAACCCTGACTTGAAAACACTTCTTTTCATCGGTGGTTCTGCGGGGGCACGTGTTTTTAATGACTTTATTACAAATACCCCTGAATTGGTTGAACACTACAATGTTATCAATATTTCAGGAGATAAAAGTTTAAACGGATTGAGTCAAAATCTCTATCGAGTTGATTATGTCACAGACCTTTATCAGCCTTTGATGGACATGGCAGATGCTGTTGTGACACGCGGTGGTTCAAATACTATTTTTGAGTTGGTTGCCATGAATAAATTACACTTGATTGTGCCTCTTGGAAAAGAAGCTAGTCGAGGAGACCAACTGGAAAATGCTGCTTATTTTGAGAAAAAAGGCTATGCTCGCCAACTTTCTGAAGACAAGCTAACATTTTCAAACTTAGAAGAAGAGTTAACACAACTTTTTGAACAAGAAAATAGCTATCACACACAAATGAAAAATTCCACTGAAATCAAGTCACAAGAAGAGTTTTATGATCTGCTTAAGCAAGATATTTCTAAGACTGCAAAAAGGAATTTAAATGACAAAAAAGAAAGAGCCTAAAAAAAGTCAAAAAGCTAAATCAGAAAAAAAATCAGCTTTGACGGAATGGCAAAAACGTAATATTGAGTTTCTAAAGAAAAAAGAAGCTGAAAAAGCGGAAAAGAAAAAACGCCAAGAAAAATTACGCTTAGAGCGCAAGCCGAAAGCAATAGATACTGATACCAAAGCTGAAAAAGTCGAAGAAAAAGCTTTGACTGCAGAAGAAAAGAAAAAGGCTAAAGAAGCTAAAAAAGAAGAAGCTAGAAAAGCCAAAGAGGCTAAAAAATTACAAAAACTGGAAGCCAAAAAAGAGAAAACACCTCTTCAAAAAGCGATTCATCATGCGCTACCAGTTATCATCACTTCAGCCGTGCTTTTGTTGGTATCAATTTTTTTGGTAACGCCGTTTAGTAAAAAGAAAATCATTACTGTTACAGGGGCGTCTACTATCAGTCAAGAAGAAGTCATTAAAGACTCAGGAATCAAACCATCTAATTACCTCTTCTCATTGATTTTCCACCATTCGGCTTATGAAAAGAATATTATCACTAAAAATAAAATGGTGAAAAGTGCTAGTTTTGCTTATCGTTTTCCAAATAAGCTAAACATAGATGTCAAAGAGTATAATATTATTGCCTATGCTCAGACCGACGATGGTTACCAACCAATCCTTGAAAATGGGACACGAATCGGTCTTGTAGGGGCTTCTGAATTACCAGATAGTTTCCTAACGATTAATCTATCATCAGAAAAAGATATTCAAAAACTAGTCAAAGCTTTTTCAAAGTTGGACAAAGATTTGGTTAATCAAATTCAAATTGTTAGTTCAGCTGATTCTGCGACAACATCAGACTTGCTGAAATTGGAGATGCATGACGGAAATGTCATTCGTGTTCCTCTGTCTGAACTGACTAAAAAATTGCCTTATTATTTAAAAATTAAGGATAGTTTACCTGAAAATAGTATCGTCGATATGGAAGTCGGAATTTATGCAACTTCTGAGTCTATTGAAGCATCTGTTGCAGCAGACAAAGAAAAAGCTAAAAATGAAAATAAATCAGAATCGGATGCTAAAACTGATGAAGAACAAGCCTCTCAAACGGAATCAACTGAGGATGTGACAGCAACTGAGTCAACCGAGGCTGAAAGCGGTGAAAATCAATCCTCTGAAGCAAGTAACGAAGAGCAGGCAGATAACAATCAAGCAGCTGAACAAGCAGCTCAACAATAAAATTAAGTTTATATAACAAAAAACGTAAAATGATAACATTTTACGTTTTTTTATGATATAATATTTTCTGAATAATTCTGATTTTATGCAGATTTTAGAATAGTAAATGATTGGAAAGATAGTGAGGTCGAGTGAATGGCTAGAAATGGCTTTTTTACAGGATTGGATATAGGAACAAGCTCGATTAAAGTTCTAGTAGCAGAATTTGTTTCTGGCGAAATGAACGTGATTGGTGTGAGTAACGTTCCCAGTACGGGAGTAAAAGACGGTATTATTATAGATATTGAAGCAGCTGCAGAAGCAATCAAAACAGCGGTTGAACAAGCAGAAGAGAAAGCTGGAATGACAATTGATAAGATTAATGTTGGTCTTCCTGCAAACTTGCTTCAAATTGAACCGACTCAAGGTATGATTCCGGTTCCTAGTGAATCAAAAGAAATTAAAGATGAAGATGTTGATAGCGTCGTTAAATCAGCATTAACAAAGAGCATTACTCCGGAACGAGAAGTAATCTCTTTGATTCCAGAAGAATTCATTGTTGATGGTTTCCAAGGCATTCGTGATCCACGCGGTATGATGGGGATTCGTTTGGAAATGCGTGGCTTGATTTATACTGGACCAACAACAATTCTTCATAACCTTCGTAAAACGGTAGAACGTGCTGGAATCAGTGTTGAAAATGTTATTATTTCACCACTTGCTTTGGCAAAATCAGTACTTAACGAAGGTGAACGTGAATTTGGTGCTACTGTGATTGATATGGGTGGCGGTCAAACAACCGTTGCTTCTATGCGAGCACAAGAATTACAATATACAAACATCTACCCAGAAGGTGGCGAATATGTCACTAAAGACATTTCAAAAGTCTTGAAAACTTCTATGGAAATTGCTGAAGCCCTTAAATTTAACTTTGGTCAAGCAAACTTAGAAGAAGCAAGCCTTTCAGAAACAGTTCAAGTTGATGTTGTTGGTAGCGAGTCACCTATTTCAGTTAGTGAGCGCTACTTGTCAGAAATCATTTCTGCACGTGTTCGTCACATTCTAGATCGTGTTAAACAAGATTTGGAACGTGGACGTCTACTTGATCTACCTGGAGGAATTATCCTTGTTGGTGGTGGAGCAATCATGCCAGGTGTGGTTGAAGTTGCTCAAGAAATCTTTGGAACAACTGTCAAACTACATGTTCCAAATCAAGTTGGTATCCGTAACCCAATGTTTGCTAACGTTATTAGCTTAGTTGAATACGTTGGTACAATGAGCGAAGTTGATGTTATTGCTCAACGCGCGGTTTCTGGTGAAGAATTACTTCGTCGCAAACCAGTTGATTTCGAACCACAACCACAAGTACAACCACGAGTAATGTATAACAATGAACCAGCTGTATCTGTTAACGAAAACATGGTACCACAACCTGCTCCGGTTCAACCTGTACAAAGACACGAAGAACCAAAATCAAAATTCAGTGAACGTGTCCGTGGTATTTTCGGAAGTATGTTTGACTAAACAATAAGTGAGGAATAAAAATGGCATTTTCATTTGACACAGCATCAGTACAAGGTGCAGTTATTAAAGTTATTGGTGTCGGTGGTGGCGGAGGTAACGCCATCAACCGTATGATTGATGAAGGTGTTGCTGGTGTTGAGTTTATCGCAGCAAACACTGATATCCAAGCATTGAGCTCTTCAAAAGCTGAAACTGTTATTCAGTTAGGCCCTAAATTGACTCGTGGACTCGGTGCTGGAGGACAACCTGAGGTTGGTCGTAAAGCTGCTGAAGAAAGCGAAGAAGTATTGACTGAAGCTCTTACAGGAGCTGATATGGTCTTCATCACTGCAGGTATGGGTGGTGGATCTGGTACAGGTGCTGCACCAGTTATCGCACGTATCGCAAAAAGCCTTGGAGCTCTTACAGTTGCAGTTGTAACACGTCCATTCGGTTTTGAAGGTAACAAACGTGGAAACTTTGCAGCAGAAGGTATTCAAGAACTTCGTGAACAAGTTGATACTTTGCTTATCATCTCAAATAACAACCTTCTTGAAATCGTTGATAAGAAAACTCCACTTCTTGAAGCTCTTAGCGAAGCAGATAACGTTCTTCGCCAAGGTGTTCAAGGTATCACTGACTTGATTACAAATCCAGGTCTTATCAACCTTGACTTTGCCGATGTTAAAACAGTTATGGCTAACAAAGGTAACGCTCTTATGGGTATCGGTATTGGTTCTGGTGAAGAACGTATTACTGAAGCTGCTCGTAAAGCAATCTTCTCTCCACTTCTTGAAACAACAATCGATGGTGCTGAAGATGTTATCGTTAACGTAACTGGTGGTCTTGATATGACTCTTACTGAAGCAGAAGAAGCTTCTGAAATCATCAGCCAAGCAGCTGGTAAAGGCGTTAACATTTGGCTTGGTACATCAATTGATGACACAATGAAAGATGAAATCCGTGTTACTGTAGTTGCTACAGGTGTTCATCAAGATCGTGCTGAACAAGCAGCTGGTTTCCGTACACAACCAACTCGTTCATTTGCTAAAAACAATGCCCAACAAGCAGCTGGTGCACAATATGCTTCAGAACGTGCTCAACAACCAAGTCAAACTACATTTGAACGTCGTTCAAACTTTGACTATGATATGAGCGAAAATCATACAATGCCAGCTCCGCAACAACCAACAGCTAACCAATCACAACAAAAAGATAATTCATTTGGAAATTGGGATCTTCGTCGCGATAACATTGCACGTCCAACTGAAGGTGAGTTAGATAGTAAATTAACTATGTCAACATTTACAGCAAACGAAGATGCTGACGATGAACTTGAAACACCACCATTCTTTAAAAATCGTTAATGACCGATTTTCAAAAAAATAAAGACCTTGTTTTTGAACAGGTTGCGCAAGCAACAAAAGCAGCCAATCGTTCACAAGAAAGTGTCAAAATTATTGCTGTGACGAAGTATGTTGATAGTGGTGTTGCTGCTCGTCTTATTGACACAGGTATTGAACATATTGGTGAAAATAGGGTCGATATGTTTCTGGATAAGTATGAAGCGTTAAAAGATAGAAATTTAACATGGCACCTGATTGGTACACTTCAGCGTCGTAAAGTAAAAAATGTAATTAATTATGTTGATTACTTTCACGCTTTAGATTCTGTTAAATTAGCTGCTGAAATCCAGAAAAGAGCAGAGCATCCCATTAAATGCTTCCTACAGATTAATATTTCCGAAGAAGAGAGCAAACATGGCTTTAAAGTTTCAGAAATTGATGAAGCTTTAGCTGAAATCTCTGACTTTGATAAAGTGGAAATTGTAGGATTGATGACGATGGCGCCTAAGAATGCCTCTGAAGGTGAAATTGATGACATTTTTGGAAAAGCCGATCAGCTTAGACAAGAATTGCATGCACGACAATTACCTCATATGCCTTTTACAGAATTAAGTATGGGGATGAGTGGTGATTTCCCAATTGCTATTCGCAATGGGGCAACTTTTGTCAGAATTGGTTCATCATTCTTTAAATAACGGGAGAAAAACATGGCTTTTAAAGATAAATTTGACAAACTAATCTCTTATTTCGATACTGATGAGGTAAGTGATGTTGAAGAAACTGTTGAAGAAGAGGTTCAACAGCCTCGTATTCAACAGCAAGTTGAGGCAAAGCCACAGCAAGCACCTAGACGAGCAGAGCAGCCGTATGCATCTGCACGTGCTCAGCAAGTTCAAGCTGGTGGAGCAGTTCGCCAACGTGTGCAGCCTCAACAAAGACGTGCAGTTGATGAGAATCCGCACGTTCACTCATTGAATCAACGTCGTGAAGAACAATTGCAAGTTCGTAACAATCAAACAACAACAACTATTGCTTTGAAATATCCACGCAAATATGAGGATGCTCAAGAAATTGTTGATTTGTTGATTGTTAACGAATGTGTTTTGATTGATTTCCAATATATGCTTGATGCACAAGCACGTCGTTGTCTTGATTTTATTGATGGTGCAAGTAAAGTTCTTTATGGAAGTCTTCAAAAAGTTGGTAGTTCAATGTATTTGTTGACACCATCAAATGTCATCGTTAATCTCGAAGAACTTCCAATCCCAAATGGGGGACAAGATGTCGGATTCGACTTTGACATGAAGAGACGCTAATATATGATTTTTGTATTAATTGTACTATTAAAAACCATTCAATTTTACTCTTATCTGCTAATTGCGTATGCGCTCCTATCATGGTTTCCAGGCGCGTACAACACGGGTTTAGGTCGTTTGCTGGTTCAAGTCGTTGAGCCAGTCATTAAACCTTTCCAACGTTTAAATCTTCAATTTATGGGATTGGACTTTACGATTTGGGCCGTGGTTATAGCCTTAAATCTATTGAGTCGCTTTCTTATCATGTTATTAATTCGATGAAAAAAGGAATTTATCAACATTTTCGACCAGACGAGTATGAATTCATTGAAAAAATGGACGATATCGCTCAGAGGGTAGAAGAGACATACGCTTATTCATTAACAGATTTTCTAAATCCTCGACAAGTTGACATTGCTAAAAGTGTTTTTGGAAATCGAGGTTTGCGATACTTTGTGTCCAGTGATTATTATCCTGCAGAGTACGCACGTATACTAGTTGCCCCTGAATACTATGAGTTGAATTTGGAAGATTTTGAATTAGCACTGCTAGAAGTGAATTACAATTCAAAATTTAATCAATTGACTCATGTTCAAATAATGGGAACTTTACTTAATAAGCTTGGAGTTAAGCGAACGATTATTGGAGATATTTTAGTTGAACCAGGCTATGCACAGCTCTTAGTTACTAAAAATATGGTTGATTATTTTAGAGCTAATGTGACTAAAATCGCAAAGGCAAGTGTAAGTTTAAAAGAAATTTCACTTGATAATTTGATTGCTGGTGAAAAAGAATCACATCAACTAGATATTATGGTTTCAAGTATGCGTTTGGATAAAGTTCTAGCAACAGTTTTGAAGCTTTCGCGAAGTCAAGCGATTCAGCTTATTAACGCTGAGAAGGTAAAACTTAATTATCAAACACTTGATAGACCTTCAGAAATGCTTCAAATTGGAGATTTGATTAGTGTTAGAGGATTTGGTCGTTTTTCAATTCTAAGTGAGAATGGGCTTACCAAGAATGGAAAATATAAATTGACCGTAGATAAGATGATACACAAATAAGGAGAAATCAATGGCACTTACAGCACTTGATATTAAAGATAAAACATTTAAATTAAAATTTCGTGGATATGACGAAGAAGAAGTTAATGAATTTCTTGATATCGTTGTAGATGACTACGAAGACTTGGTTCGTCGTAACCATGAACAAGAAAACAGAATCAAAGATTTGGAAGATAAGCTTGCTTACTTCGATGAAATGAAAGAATCATTGAGTCAATCTGTTATCCTTGCTCAAGAAACTGCTGAAAAAGTTAAAACTTCAGCTAATGATGAAGCTGCTAACCTTGTTAGCAAAGCAAACTACGATGCGCAACATCTTATTGATGAAGCTAAATCTAAAGCAAATCAAATTTTGCGTGATGCTACAGATGAAGCAAAACGTGTTGCTGTTGAAACTGAAGATTTGAAACGTCAAACACGTGTCTTCCATCAACGTTTGGTTGCTGCTATCGAAGGCCAACTTGGTTTGACAAATTCACCAGAATGGACAGAATTGTTGCAACCAACTGCTGTTTACCTTCAAAATTCTGATGCAGCTTTCCGTGAAGTCGTTGAAAAAGTTTTGGAAGAAGAAATGCCTGAAACTGATGACGAAATGTCAATGGATGCTACACGTCAATTCACTCCAGAAGAAATGGAAGAATTGCAACGTCGTGTTGAAGCAGGAAACAAACACCTTGAAGAAACTCAAAAACTTCCTGTTATTGATGATGCTGATGACATCAATCTTAATGAAACACAAACATTTAAACTAAATATTGAAGAATAAGAAAAACGCGATTGATATGCTATATTTACAGCGAGCGGGCGATGGTGCGAGGCCGGCAATCACTGGGATATCAGTTATCCTTTTCTAAAATTTTATCTGAACAAAGTAGGATAAAAGGGATAAACTCACCTTACGGGTTACAGAGGGAAATTTAGATTTCTACCCTATTATTTAGTGTAGCTAAATTTCTAAACTAAGGTGGTACCACGAGCTTTCGTCCTTACTGAGGCGAAAGCTCGTTTTGTTTTACCGCTTGAAATTTGTCATTTTTCTGTCCATGATGATTAGTCATAGGCAGTTGAATATTATTTACTATAAGGAGTAGTCATGAAATTAAAAGAAACGCTTAATCTTGGAAAAACTGCTTTTCCAATGCGTGCTGGACTCCCAAACAAAGAGCCTAAATGGCAAAAAGAATGGGAAGAAGCAGACATCTATGCTAAACGTCAACAATTAAACGAAGGCAAACCTTCATTCAATCTCCACGATGGACCTCCATATGCCAATGGTAATATCCACGTTGGTCACGCCATGAACAAAATTTCTAAAGACATTATTGTGCGTTCAAAATCAATGTCTGGTTTCCGTGCTCCTTATGTTCCTGGTTGGGATACACATGGACTTCCAATTGAACAAGTATTGGCTAAAAAAGGTGTAAAACGTAAAGAAATTCCTTTGACTGAATACCTTGAAATGTGTCGTGAATACGCTCTTAGTCAAGTAGATAAACAACGTGAAGATTTCAAACGTCTTGGTGTATCTGCGGATTGGGAAAATCCATATGTAACACTTATCCCTGCATATGAAGCGGCACAAATTCGTGTATTTGGTGCAATGGCTGATAAAGGATACATCTACCGTGGTGCAAAACCTGTCTACTGGTCATGGTCATCTGAATCTGCCCTTGCCGAAGCAGAAATTGAATATCACGATATTGATTCAACATCACTTTACTATGCTAACAAAGTTAAAGATGGTAAAGGTGTACTTGATACTGATACATACATCGTTGTTTGGACAACAACTCCATTTACAGTAACAGCTTCACGTGGTTTGACTGTTGGTCCTGATATGGATTATGTTGTTGTTAAACCTGCTAACGATGATCGTAAATTTGTGGTTGCTGAAGCACTTCTTGATAGCCTTGCTGAAAAATTCGGTTGGGAATCATTTGAAGTAGTAGCCAAACACAAAGGTACTGAACTTGAATACATCGTTACAGAACACCCATGGGATACAGAAGTAGATGAACTTGTTATCTTGGGTGATCACGTTACACTTGATTCAGGTACTGGTGTTGTCCACACTGCCCCTGGTTTTGGTGAAGATGACTACAACGTTGGTATTAAATACAATCTTGAAGTTGCCGTTACTGTTGACGAACGCGGTATCATGATGGAAAATGCTGGCCCTGAATTCCAAGGTCAATTCTATGATAAAGTTGTTCCAACTGTTAAAGAAAAACTTGGTGATCTTTTGCTTGCTAGCGAAGTAATCACTCACTCATACCCATTTGACTGGCGTACTAAGAAACCAATCATCTGGCGTGCAGTACCACAATGGTTTGCATCAGTTTCTAAATTCCGTCAAGATATTCTTGATGAAATTGACCGCACAACATTCTATCCAGAATGGGGTCGCACTCGTCTTTACAACATGATTCGTGACCGTGGTGACTGGGTTATCTCACGTCAACGTGCATGGGGTGTGCCACTTCCAATTTTCTATGCTGAAGATGGTACTGCTATCATGACTAAAGAAGTTACTGATCACGTTGCTGATTTGTTCGAAGAATTTGGTTCAATCGTGTGGTGGGAACGCGATGCTAAAGACCTTCTTCCAGAAGGATTTACTCACCCAGGTTCACCAAACGGTGAATTCACTAAAGAAACTGATATCATGGACGTATGGTTCGATTCAGGTTCTTCATGGAATGGCGTTATGAATGCTCGTGAAGGTTTGGAATACCCAGCTGATCTTTACCTTGAAGGTTCTGACCAATACCGTGGTTGGTTCAACTCATCATTAATCACCTCAGTTGCCGTTAACGGACATGCTCCTTACAAAGCAGTGCTTTCTCAAGGATTCGTTCTTGATGGTAAAGGTGAAAAAATGTCTAAATCAAAAGGTAACATCATTTCACCAAACGACGTTGCTAAACAATACGGTGCTGAAATCCTTCGTTTGTGGGTAGCTTCAGTGGATACTGACGCTGACGTTCGTGTTTCTATGGAAATTCTTGGTCAAGTTTCAGAAACTTACCGTAAAATCCGTAACACACTTCGTTTCTTGATTGCTAACACAACTGATTTCAATCCAAATAAAGATGCTGTTGCTTATGAAGATTTGCGTTCAGTTGATAAATACATGACTGTTAAATTCAACCAATTGGTAGCAACAATTCGTAAAGCTTATGAAGACTATGATTTCATGGCTATCTACAAAGCAGTTGTTAACTTCATCACAGTTGATTTGTCAGCCTTCTATCTTGATTTTGCCAAAGATGTTGTCTACATCGAAGCAGCAGACAATATTGCTCGCCGTCAAATGCAAACAGTCTTCTACGATATCTTGGTTAAAATCACTAAATTGTTGACTCCAATTCTTCCACACACAGCTGAAGAAATCTGGTCATACCTTGAATTTGAACCAGAAGAATTTGTTCAATTGTCTGAATTACCAGATGCTGAAGTCTTTGAAGGTCAAGACAATATTCTTGAAGAATGGGATGCCTTCATGACACTTCGTAACCAAGCTCAAAAAGCATTGGAAGAAGCTCGTAATGCTAAAGTTATCGGTAAATCATTGGAAGCTCACTTGACAATTTACGCAGGTGAAGAAGTGAAAACTCTTCTAACAGCGCTTGACAGCGATATTGCTCAATTGTTGATTGTATCACAATTAACTATTACTGATGAAGCAGCACCAGCTGATGCAGTTGCCTTTGATGGTGTAGCCTTTACAGTAGCGCATGCTGAAGGACAAGTTTGTGATCGTTGCCGTCGTGTTGATCCAACAGCTAAAGAACGTTCATACGGTGTTACAATTTGTGATCACTGTGCTGAAATCGTTGAAGCAAACTTCCCAGAAGCAGTTGCAGAAGGTTTTGAAGTTAAAGCAAAATAATATCATAATTTGCATGATAAAAAACGAACTCATATTGAGTTCGTTTTTTGTATGTAAAGAAAATAAAAAATCAGGTTACGAAAACCTGATTAAAGAGCTGTTGGGAAGGAAATTTCAATTAGATTAGCAGTATGTAGTGTTTTTAATTGATCTAATTGAACGGTTGACTTGTCAATTTTGCGTTTGAGGAAAAATTCTCGAATGACTTCAATTTCACTGTCTTTAATAGCACGATACTTGTTTGAAATCAACAGCTCGTAGTGACTTGGTGCTTGTGTGAAAACAACATCGGTATTTCCTGCAGAGTAGGTCTCAACGAGTTTAGCGTCCGTGTTACGAAGCTGGTTACGGACTAGCTCGGAATGACTACTTGTTGTGTTGATTAACCTCATAAATTTCCTCCTATGAACTTTCTACCATTATTATAACACTATTTTAGGTGAAAAACTTAGAATATGAAATTTTAATGATGATTTTTTTTCCAAGCATCAACGCCCCATTTATGGCTGCCTCGTTTTAATTTTACAATAGCATCATCGATTGAAAACCATGCTAAATTGTTAAAATCTTCAAGTGGGTCACCAAGTTTTTCAAAATGAGTTACTTCATAAATGTAAGCTGGATTATAAAAATAAGTATCACGGTGGCGTGAGTAGAAGTACTCATCAGCTTGTCCGTAATAATAACCTAGTTCAGCAGAGAAGCCTAGTTCTTCAATTAATTCTCGTTTTAAAGCTGAAAAATGATCCTCACCTGCCTCGATTTCTCCACCTGGTAGGAACCAAGAGCCGTTAGGGGCTTGAACTAAAATGATTTGGTCTTTAGTTGCATTTGGAATGATGGCATACACTCCGTAGCGTGCTTTGTAGTCAACGTTATCAAGTTTTTCACCAAAAGTTGGATTTGACATAATATTCTCCTGTAAATACGTGTTAGATAGAATGGAGATAACTATTTTAATCTCTAAAAATAGATTCGTAAGAGTGGCTATTGCTGTTATTATACTAAAAAAATTGGTCTTTTGCTAGAAAATTGTCGGAATATTTTGATTTTGATGATTGGATGACTTAAAAAGCCTAGAAGGATATGGCTTCTAGGCTTAATGATTATTATTCCGCTGAGACAGCTTCTTCTTTTTCAACTTTTTTAGCTGATTTGATGACAATCTTACCGTTACTTGTCATTACAGCCTTCAAGTCTTTTTCAGTTGGGTGTTCAAGATAGAAGTCTGTGATAGCATCTTCGATATGATCTTGGATGGTACGACGCAATGGACGAGCTCCCATTTTAGGATCGTAACCGAGATCGACAAGTTTTTCTTTAACTTTATCTGTTACTTCAAGATGAATGTCGTTAGTTGCTAAACGATTATTGACATCGTCAAGCATGAGGTTAACGATATGAAGAAGGTTGTCTTTACTCAATGCTTTGAATTCAATAATACCATCAAAACGGTTCATGAATTCAGGACTGAAGAAGTCACCAAGTTGTCCAAGGACAGAATTAGTACGTCCTTCGCGTGCAGCACCAAAACCAACTGAAGCTTCTGTTTTACCAGTACCAGCATTAGATGTCATGATGATAATAGTATCTTTAAAGCTTACGGTACGTCCTTGACCGTCGGTTAAACGCCCATCATCAAGAACTTGTAAGAACATGTGCATAACATCTGGGTGTGCTTTTTCAACTTCATCAAGAAGGATTAGTGAGTATGGATTACGGCGAACTTTTTCAGTCAATTGACCAGCTTCTTCGTAACCAACATATCCTGGAGGGGCTCCGACAAGTTTAGCAACGGCATGTTTTTCCATGTATTCAGACATGTCAAAGCGAATCATGCTATCTGCTGAGCCGAAAAGTTCAATAGCAAGTTGTTTAGACAATTCTGTTTTACCGACACCAGTAGGACCGACAAATAGGAAAGAACCAATTGGACGGTTTGGTGTACCAAGACCAACACGGTTACGACGGATAGCTTTAGCAATCTTATCGACAGCTTCATCTTGACCAATAACGTGTTCTTTCAAGTCATCAGCAAGGTGAATTAATTGTGATTGTTCTTTTTCTTTCAAATCACCAACTGGGATATTTGTTTTTTCTTCAACGATAGCTTCTATGGTTTTTTCAGTAATCACTGGAATGTCATCTTCGTTGATGGTTTGTTTTTGCATTTCCTTGTATTTAGCGATTTGATCACGGAAATAAGCTGCGCGTTCGTAATCTTCTTCACGAGTGGCTTGAGTTTTTAGATTTTCAGCTTGAACTAAACGTTTGTCAATTTCTTTTGGATCAACAAAGTTCAATGTTAAGTTCATTTTAGAACCTGCTTCATCTAGCAAGTCAATGGCTTTATCTGGAAGGAAGCGGTCTTGAATGTAGCGATTTGACAGATTAGCTGCAGCTTCGATAGCATCGTCGCTGTATTTGACATGGTGGTAATCTTCATATTTCTTTTGAATACCACGAAGAATAGTGATTGTTTCTTCTACGCTTGGTTCGTCAACTTTAACGGGTTGCATACGACGTTCAAGTGCAGCATCTTTTTCGATGATACGGTATTCATTAAGAGTAGTAGCACCGACTAATTGAAGTTCTCCACGAGCAAGAGCTGGTTTCAAAATGTTACCGGCATCCATGTTGCCATCTCCGGCGTTACCAGCACCAACGATTTCATGGATTTCATCGATGAAGAGGATAACATCTTTACGTTCACGGATTTCTTCCATGAGTTTTTGCATGCGTTCTTCGAATTGTCCGCGAATACCAGTGCCTTGAACAAGGCTGACAACGTCAAGACGAATAACTTGTTTATTTTGCAGTTTTTGCGGAACATTTCCGTCAACGATTTTTTGGGCTAAACCTTCAACAACGGCTGTTTTACCAACACCAGGTTCACCAATAAGAACAGGATTATTTTTTGTACGACGGTTAAGAATTTCGATAACACGTACAATCTCAGAGTCGCGTCCGATGACAGGGTCAATATCACCACGACGGGCAATATCAGTGACGTTGATTCCAAATTCTTCTAGTAAACCTTTAGGTTCTTGTTGTTGAGCTGGACCATTAGGACGGAAATTATTGTTTCCATTTCCTCCTCGTCCATTATTTCCATTTCCTCCACCAGCTTGTGTTGGAGGAGTATTTTGAAATCCTTGGCTACCAAATGCTGGGAAGCCGCTGAGATTGTTAAAGAAATCATCAAAAGGATTCGTTGATTGGTTGGTTTGGTTAGAAGAAGATTGAGGATTACCTCCTAATCCTCCTAAGATTGCATTATTTGGGTCAGTTTTCATGATTTGATAGCAGTTTTGGCACAAATCAATTTGTCTTTGCTGCCCATTGACATTTGTATACAGGTGAATGGTAGATTCATTTAAATGACAATTTTGACAGAGCATATAAAATACCCTCCTTTCGTAATGTCTGACTAAAAGACTAAAGGTCAAAGATAGTCAGATTTCATACTTCCATTATAGCACTAGCTATTAGGAAATCAAGTAAAAAGCATTAAAAAATTAGCACTCATATTAAATGAGTGCTAATCCTTTTCAGGGTCAATTTGACTAGCAGCCATAGACCCTATAATAGCTCCAAAGATAAAACCAGAAAAAATGAAGATACTTAAGAAGAGAGGATTGAACAAGATTTCAAGAGGATTTTCACCTTCTTGCCATTTACTAAACATGTTAAAAACAAGCATAAAAATAGCAAAAATTACTCCATTAAGCCATCCTTTTTTCTTAGCTTTTTGACGCTCTTTCTCAAGCTTATCTCTAGGGACTTCAAGAGGTCCCTGTAAGTCTCTATTGGTCAGCGTTGTCATCATAACCATTGGCATGACAAAAATAATGACAAAAGCGTTGCAGTAGAGGTAAATCAGAAGAGGTACGGTTCCTTTATCGCTGAATAAGATTGCTAAGAACGTTGCCAAAAATTCAAAGAGAAGTAAAGAAATAAATAGTTTATTTCCAATTCGGTTAACCTCTTGTTCACGGTATTCGTCCAATTCTCCGTTAATACCGTAGAAACGCTTAATGATTCGTGGCCATAATGGACCTTTACTTTTTTTCATTAATAAATCTCCTAATTCCCATTTGATGTTTAAAGATGGCGAGTTTCCCAAAAAAGCGAATTTAGATCAGTTCCCAATGCTTCAGCAAGTTTGATGCAAAGTTCAAGTGAAGGATTATACTTATTATTTTCAATCAAATTCACGGTTTGTCTTGCGATTCCAATTTGTTTAGCAAGGGCAAGCTGAGAAAGACCTAAGTTTGTTCGAAATTCTTTAACTCGATTCATTTTTCCATCCTATTCATTTTTTAATAGCTAGTATAGTAAAATATATGTGATATGTCAATTATAAATGACACAATAAGAAATAAAATTTATTTTTATTCAAAATAAGCTTGACAAAGTGTATAATTATGCTAGAATTAGGTATATTATTCAAGAAGAAAAGGATGGATTAGCGTATGGTTTTTAATAATTCGTTTTTGAAAGAGATTGATTTTACTAAGGAAGAGCTTGTTAATCTAATTGATTTAGGATTGAAATTTAAAGATTTAAAAAAGAAAAAAATAACTCATAAATATTTAGAAGGTCTCAATATCGCCCTTATTTTTGAAAAGACAAGTACGAGAACACGTTCTGCTTTTACAGTTGCTGGACAAGATTTGGGAATGAATGTGACTTATCTTGGTAGCAGTGAAATTCAACTTGGCAAAAAAGAATCAGTTATTGATACAGCAAAAGTTCTAGGCTCAATGTTTGATGGTATTGAATACCGTGGTTTCAAACAAGAGGATGTGGAAGCTTTGGCAGAATTCTCTGGTGTGCCTGTCTGGAATGGCTTGACTGATACTTGGCATCCAACTCAAATGATTGCTGACTTTATGACATTAAAAGAAGTCTTTGGAAAACTTGAAGGCCTTACTATTGCTTATGTCGGTGATGGACGTAACAACATGGCCAACTCTTTGCTAGTGACGTCAGCTATTCTTGGTGTTAATGTTAAAATTATTGCTCCAAACAGTTTGCAACCTGAAAAAGAAATCATTGAAATTGCCCAACAACACAATAATGGAGCTGAGTTGACCATTACGGATGATCTTGATGCTGTTAAAGGTGTTGATATGTTGTATACAGATGTTTGGGTGTCAATGGGCGAAAAAGTTGATTTTAAAGAACGTATTGATCTTTTGCTACCTTACCAAATTAATGCTGATTTGGTTGAAAAAACAGGAAATCCCGATGTCATTGTCATGCATTGCCTACCAGCTTTCCATGATTTGAATACTGAAATTGGTCAAGAAATTTATGAGAAATATGGTTTAGCTGAACTTGAAATTACTGATGAGGTCTTCCAAAAATACAGCTCAGTTATCTTCCAAGAAGCAGAAAACCGTATGCATTCTATCAAGGCTATCATGTATAATTCTCTTAATGAGATTTAAAGGCGTTCTTTTTTGACGAGAAATTGTTATAAATGTGAGAAAATGCACTCCATTGTTGTTTGTTTAGTAGAAATTATGTTAAAATAGTAAAGACAATAAACGAAGAGGAGAATAGTCATGGAATCACATTTGGTGAGAATTATCAACCGTCTTGAATTAATGACGACTGATGGTAGCAATCTTAAACGTAATTTTGAACGTGATGGTGTCGTTGTGGCAGAAGTGTCTTTCAGCAATGACCCTGAAAATGGTCCAGTTTTCACTTTGCGTGATGTTGAAGCACGTGAGTCTTACTCATTTGACAGCATTGATTTGATCGCAATGGAAATTTACGACCTTCTTTACTAAGATAAAGAAAAATTCAGACACAGTATTTGAAGTGTGGTTTCTGTGCTTTCTTATATTGCTATTTTGAATTGATAAGAGTCTAGGTATTCCTAGGCTTTTTATTTTTATTTGCTTTTAAGCGAAGTGTCATAGATGTTGTTATATCAATCTTTTACGCTAGTTTACAGCTTCTTGAATGGTTGGTATTTTTATTCAACATATGTTATAATTAATTGATTATTGCTTATAGGAGACACAAATGGATTTTTCATTTTTACCAAAGTATTGGGCTTATTTTAACTACGGTGTCCTTGTAACCATCATGATTTCAGCTTGTGTTGTCTTTTTTGGGACAATCATTGGTATCTTGGTTGCTTTAGTTAAACGTACAAATATTAAAATTTTAAATTGGATTGCAAGTTTTTATGTTTGGGTCTTTCGTGGGACTCCGATGGTCGTTCAAATCATGATTGCCTTTGCTTGGATGCATTTTAGCAATGCACCGATTGTTGGCTTTGGTGTTCTAGATCTTGATTTCTCACGTTTGCTTCCAGGTATCATTATTATTTCACTAAACAGTGGAGCATACATTTCTGAAATTGTTCGTGCAGGTATCGAAGCTGTGCCAAAAGGTCAACTTGAAGCGGCTTATTCACTAGGAATTCGTCCTGTGAATGCTATGCGCTATGTTATCTTACCACAAGCTCTTAAAAACATCTTACCTGCTCTTGGTAATGAATTTATCACAATTATAAAAGATAGTTCACTTCTTCAAACAATCGGTGTTATGGAATTGTGGAACGGTGCGCAGTCAGTCGTAACAGCTACTTACCTACCAATCACACCATTGTTGTTTGCTGCTTTCTATTACCTCATGGTAACAACAGTAATGTCATTTTTGGTAAAACGACTTGAAAAACGTATGGGAAACGGGGGTAGCAACTAATGTCAGAAACACTTATTTCAATTAAAGGACTTCATAAATATTTCGGTAAAAATGAAGTATTAAAAGGAATTGATCTTGATATTAAAGCTGGAGAAGTTGTTGTTATCATTGGCCCTTCTGGGTCAGGAAAATCAACTTTCCTCCGTACAATGAATTTACTTGAAACACCAACGAAAGGTGTAATTACCTTTGAAGGTGTCGATATTACAGATAAGAAAAATGATATTTTCAAAATGCGTGAAAAAATGGGAATGGTTTTCCAACAATTTAACCTTTTCCCAAATATGACAGTCCTTGAAAATATTACTTTGTCACCAATTAAGACAAAAGGAGTATCTAAGGCTGAAGCAGAAGCTAAAGCTTATGATTTACTTGATAAAGTTGGTCTTCGTGATAAGGCAGATGCTTATCCGACAAGTCTTTCAGGTGGTCAACAACAGCGTATTGCTATTGCACGCGGTCTTGCAATGGATCCAGATGTTCTGCTTTTTGATGAACCGACATCTGCTCTTGACCCAGAAATGGTTGGTGAAGTTCTTGGTGTTATGCAAGATTTAGCAAAATCTGGTATGACAATGGCAATTGTAACTCATGAAATGGGATTTGCGCGTGAAGTTGCTGATCGTGTCATCTTTATGGATGGCGGTGTGATTGTTGAGCAAGGTTCACCAGAAGATGTTTTTGAACATACAAAAGAAGCACGTACAAAAGATTTCTTAAGTAAAGTTTTATAGTAAAAAAACCTCAACTGAGTTTTTAAACTCGGCTGAGGTTTTTTGCTTATAAAAAATATAAATTAAAGGCCCTTAAAAATGAGTGTAAAATGAATGAATTGTTAGTGTATTTTATACATTAAGTACACTTAATTATTATAATTTAGTTATTTCTAAGAGTATGTAAGTAGCTGAAAGTGTTGTGAAAACGTCTATATTATAACGATTCTAAAAAAATTACTGTTTGTTTAGAATCATTCTAATTAGTGAATAAATAAAGAAAAAAATTAATTTTTATGGTTTTTTTTCTTCATGTTTATGATATAATGAATCGGACGGAAGGTCAAATATTTTATCAAAAAAAATTGGGGAGGTCAAGAAATTTGATTTTGCAGAATGCTAAAGTTGGTATTCCTTATACTATTGTCAGTATTGATTTACCTGATGAGAGTGTTAGGCACTTGTCAGATTTGGGGCTAAAAGTTGGTGCCTCACTTAAAGTGATTTCTAAAACGCCAACTAGTGCGATTGTTATGCTTAAATCAAGCCGTTTGGCTTTTGATCAATCGATTTTAAGTCAAATTGACGTCACAGAAGAAGAAGGTGCTCTTTTATCTCTTCCTCTTTCAGAACTAAAAGTTGGTGAGTATGCTTACGTTGACGGTATTTATGCAATGAACGAAGCTAAACGTCGTCTTATGGACATGGGCTTGACTCGTCATACAAAGGTTTACTTACGTAAAGTTGCTCCTTTAGGAGATCCAATTGAAATTAGCTTACGCGGTTACGAATTGACACTTCGTAAGACTGAAGCGCAAATGATTAGTGTCGTTAAAGTAGATAGTGAGGAGGAAAAATGACAGAGATAGCCTTAATCGGGAATCCGAATAGTGGTAAAACAAGTCTTTTTAACTTATTGACAGGAACAAGTCAACGTGTTGGTAACTGGCCTGGTGTTACGGTTGAACGTAAAAGCGGAACAGTCAAAAAACATGCTGACTGGAAAGTTCAAGATTTACCAGGGATTTATTCAATGTCACCCTACACGCCTGAAGAAAAAGTTGCGCGTGATTATTTATTGAGTAATGATGCTGATAGTATCCTCAATGTTGTTGATGCAACAAACTTGGAACGTAATCTTTACTTGACTACTCAATTGATTGAAACAGGTATCCCAGTGACTGTTGCTCTTAATATGAGTGATGCGCTTAAAGCTCAAGGTAAAACAATTAATATTGATAAATTGTCTTACCAATTGGGAGTGCCAGTAATTTCAACAAGTGCGATTAAAAATACTGGTGTTGATAAAGCCATCAAAAAAGCTGCAAACACGACAAAAGCTAGTACTGATCTTATTCAATACCCAACGTACAGCGATCAGTTTGAAGCTGCTATCAAACAAATTATTGATATTCTTGGAGATGTCGTTCCAGAACGCTCAGCACGTTTTTATGCCATTAAACTTTTTGAACGTGATAATTTGGTTCAGGAAGAACTTAACTTGTCTGATTTCCAAAAAGGTGAAATTAATCAGATAATTAAGATTACTGAAGAACTCTTTACAGAGGATTCTGAATCAATCGTTATTAATGAACGTTACGAATTTATCGAACGTGTTGCTAAAATGGCTCAAAATCAAGATAGCAATTTCAAGATGACGGTTTCTGATAAAATTGACCGAATCGTTACAAACCGTATCTTGGCGTTACCAATTTTTGCTGCGGTAATGTTCTTGGTTTACTATCTTTCAATTCAAACGGTTGGTACAATGGGGACTGACTGGGTTAATGATGTCCTCTTTGGTGAATTAGTTCCTGACTGGGTTCAATCAGGTCTTGATGCTCTTCATGTTTCAGGCTGGCTTGAATCGCTCATTATCGATGGTATTGTAGCTGGTGTCGGAACAGTTCTTGGTTTCTTGCCGCAGATCTTTGTTCTCTTTATCTGTCTAGGAATTTTGGAAGATATTGGATACATGAGTCGTATTGCTTTTGTTATGGACCGTGTCTTTAGACGTTTTGGTTTGTCAGGGAAATCATTTATTCCAATGTTAATTGCTACAGGTTGTGGTGTACCTGCAGTTATGGCAAGTCGTACCATTGAAAATGAACGTGATCGTCGCATCACTATCATGACAGCAACCTTCATGCCATGTTCTGCCAAATTAGCGATTATTGCTTTAATTGCTGGTGCTTTCTTCCCAAATAATCCAATCGTTGCACCATCTACTTACTTTATTGGTGTTATTACAATTATTCTTTCAGGTATTGCACTTAAGAAAACGAAATTACTTGGTAGCTATGTTAGTCCATTTATCATGGAATTACCAGCTTATCACATGCCAAAAATCGTAAGTGTTCTTCGTTATGCCTTTGGTAAAGCTTTAAGCTTTGTTAAACGTGCAGGTACAGTTATCTTTAGTTTGACTGTTATTATTTGGTTCATGTCAACATATAATTTCACATTCCAAGCAGTTGATACAGATCACTCTATTTTGGCTTCACTTGGTAAATTGATTTCTTGGCTCTTTGAACCACTTGGTTTTGGTAACTGGAAAGCAACAGTTGCTGCAGCGACTGGTCTTGCAGCTAAAGAAGCTGTTGTTGGTACATTTGGTATTTTATATAACGATAGTACAACTCATGGTTTATACCATGCTTTGCAATTGGATTATACACCACTTGCTGGTTTCTCATTCTTGCTTTTCAACCTTCTATGTGCACCATGTTTTGCTGCGATGGGAGCGATCAAACGTGAAATGGGAACTGCTAAATGGACACTTGGTGCTATCGGTTTCCAAACAGGTCTTGCTTATGTTGTTAGTTTGATTATTTATCAACTTGGAAATGTTGTTTTCTATGGCAAGGGAATTAATTTCTGGACTGTTGTAGCAGTAGCTTTAGTGATTGCCATTGTTTACTTTATCGTTAGAAAACCAGCACAAGTTGAAGAAGAAGTGATTACACTAGATAATCTAGAAAAAGTTGGGGAATAAATTTTATGGCGACTATTATTATTGCATTATTAATTGCATTTGCTGTCTTTATGGGCTTACGTAGTTTCATCAAGGGAAAAGGCTCTTGTGGTGATTGCAATTGTTCTTGTCCTGTAAAAGATAGCCAACATAAAAGTGCAAAATAAAATACTTAAAATACTTGCTCAATGAGCAGGTATTTTTTGGTTATTTTTGGATCGATCTGAAGTCTAATGTGTATTTTTATAGAATATTCTGATAATTTTTCAAAAAATATTTTATTATGAATTCGTTTTCTGGTATAATAAAAGAAATATACTTTCAGGAGAATCTCATGGCAACACTTATAGATGGAAAAGCTTTGGCTGTAAAAATGCAAAATGAATTAGTTGAGAAGGTTGAAAAACTAAAAGCTGAAGCTGGTATTGTGCCTGGTTTGGTGGTTATCTTGGTTGGTGATGATCCAGCTAGTCAGGTTTATGTAAGAAATAAAGAACGTTCAGCTAAGAAAGCAGGATTTTTGAGTGAAACGGTTCGTTTATCTGAATCAACAAGTGAAGAAGAATTGATTCAAGTTATTGAACAGTACAACAATGACGATCGTTTCCATGGTATTTTGGTGCAACTGCCACTTCCTGCTCATATCAATGATAAACGTGTGATTTTGGCAATCGATCCTAAAAAAGATGTGGATGGTTTCCACCCAATCAATACGGGTCACCTTTGGAATGGTCGTCCTGAGATGGTGCCATGTACGCCAGCTGGTATTATGGAGCTGTTGCGTGCTTACGATGTTGATTTGGAAGGTAAGACTGCGGTTATTATTGGTCGCTCAAATATCGTTGGAAAACCAATGGCTCAGCTTTTGCTTGATAAAAATGCAACAGTGACTTTGGCACACTCACGAACACGTGATTTAGCGCGTGTAACAAAACAAGCGGATGTTTTGATTGTGGCTATTGGACAAGGACATTTTGTGACTAAGGAATTTGTCAAAGAAGGTGCTGTTGTTATCGATGTCGGCATGAACCGCGATGAAAATGGCAAGCTAATTGGTGATGTTAAGTTTGATGAAGTAGAACCACTAGCTAGTCTTATTACTCCGGTTCCTGGAGGTGTTGGGCCAATGACAATTACAATGCTTATGGAGCAAACTTATCAATCAGCTCTTAGAAGTGTGAAAGCATGATTATTGATGAGCAGTTAGCACGTCAGGTTGTTACCAAACGTCAAGCAAATTCCCATAAGGGAACCTATGGACGCGTGCTTTTGATTGGTGGCTTTTACCCTTATGGTGGCGCCATTATTATGTCAGCTTTAGCCTGTGTCAAGAGTGGAGCTGGTCTTGTCACAGTAGCTACAGAGCGTGATAATATCACAGCTTTGCATGCTCATCTTCCAGAGACTATGGCTTTTGATTGTGAAGATAAAGAGCTTTTTGAGGAAAATCTAACTAAAGCAGATGTGGTTTTGGTTGGTCCTGGTTTAAGCGAAAATAGCAAAGCTAGCAGAGTGTTTGAGAAGGTACTTGAGACAATCTCAGAACATCAGATTTTGATTATTGACGGCTCTGCTTTAAATTTGCTTGCTAAGATGATGCCTGTTTCGTTTAATACTAAGCACTTAGTTCTAACACCACACCAGAAAGAATGGGAGAGATTATCGGGCCTAGTTATTTCAGAACAAACGGTAGGTAATACTCGCAAAGTTCTTGAGGCATTTCCAGAAGAAACAATCTTGGTTGCTAAAAGTCATCACACGAAAATTTTTCAAGGTCAAGCATTGGCGGAGCTTACAGTTGGTGGCCCTTACCAAGCGACAGGTGGTATGGGAGATACGCTTTGTGGTATGATTGCCGGTTTTGTAGCTCAGTTCAAGGAAAATCTTTTTGATACGGTAGCAGTTGCTACTTATTTGCACTCAGCGATTGCAGATAAACTTAGCCACGAGGCTTATGTTGTTTTGCCAACAACCATTAGCGCAGAATTACCAAAAGTCATGAAACAATTATCAGAATAATTGTTAAAACGCATTGTTTAAAAGCAATGCGTTTTTTGTATGTGAAAGTCTAAAAAATAAAATATTTCAAAAATATTACAAATATTACAGTTTTACGTTGACTTATGTAAAAAACTACTCTATAATATGAGCAGAATTGGCCGATTCTAGGATGATAATAGTTACGAAATGATTGATAAAACGCTAAAAACTGGTGGCTTTCAAAAGTGAATCAAAAGTTTCCTTTAGAAATATTGATGTAATTTATTTGTAACAATTATCGGTTATAAGCAAGTTTTTGGGAAATATTTTTAAATCAAAGGGGAAAGATATTATGAAAAAAGGTTTATTTAATCAAACGAAGCAACGTTTTTCAATTCGTAAATACAGTGTCGGTGTGGCATCTGTTTTGATTGCCAGTGTTTTGTTTATGGGAGGACAAGGCGTAGCTGCTGATGATTCTGTACAAGCGGACGCTATTTCACAGGTACAGGTGGCAAATTCAGATAATGCATCCGATGAACATCAAGTTGTGACAAGTGATAGCCAAGAAGAAAAAATAGGAGAAGATACTTCAAAGCTAAGTCAGGAAAATGATACTAAAGAGAGCAGTTTAGGTGATACTCAAAATCAAGTAGCAGCTAATGATGAACAAGTGACTGATCAGAAAGCTTCCGAAGAAAAACAAAATGAGGAAAGCGCTGCTACAAATGAGGCTACTCCAGAGTCAACAGAACCGACGGAAACTGTTACGATTGATGCGACTGCTTTAGCAAAAGAAACTCAGGAAAATCAAAAATCATTTGTTAAAGAATCAAAAGTAACAGTTAAAACTCAAAAGAATTTACCAAGTCAAGGTTACTATACTTATACGCAAAAGACAGAGGTTAAAAACGAAGCCAAAGCTTCTGCGCCAGTTGCTTTTTATGCTAATGCTGGTGATCGTGTCTTTTATGACCAAGTTTTAACACAAGATGGTTATCAATGGATTTCTTACAATTCTTATTCAGGTCAACGTCGTTATGCGGCTATTGCTAAATTAACGCCAGAAGTTGTTCAAAAATTATCTGGTTCAATTAATTTTCAAAATGTGACAAGCCAAGGATTTGAAGTCCTTGTGACAAATGTTTCTGATTCTAAAGGCATTGCAGCAGTCAAAGTTCCAATCTGGACTGAGAAAAACGACCAGGATGATATCATCTGGTATGATGCAATTCGTCAGAGCAATGGTGATTACAAAGTTTTCGTTAATACAAGTGATCATAAAGGTGAAACAGGAACTTATATTGTTCATTTGTATTATCAAGAAACTGATGGGCATATGCAAGGTGTAGAAGGAAAACAGGTGACGGTACCAGAAAAAACAACTGGTGTACAAAACATACCTTCCCAAGGTTCCTATATTTTTCAAGAAAGAGTAGAAGTTAAAAATGAACCAAAAATGTCAGCGCCAACTGAGTTTACGTTTGAAAAAGGTTCTAAGTTAGATTTGTATGATCAAGTTTTAGAGGCTGATAATCACCAATGGATTTCCTATGTTAGTTATGGTGGCGTGCGTCGTTATATTCCAATTGCAACTTTGAAAAATCAAAAACCAACAGGTGATGTTGCAGTGAAAAATTACTCAACAGGTGATTTTGATGTGATTATTTCGAATATTTCAGATGCCAAGGGTGTCTCAGCAGTCAAAGTACCGATCTGGACTGTCAAAAATGATCAAGATGATATCATCTGGTATGATGGCATCAAACAAAACGACGGTACTTATAAAGTCAATGTGAAATTGTCAGATCACAATTATGAACGCGGAGATTACAACATTCATCTCTATTATGTAGAATCAGATGGTCATTTACAAGCAGTTTTGGGAACAAAAACGACTGTTCCCGAAGGAACTTTATCAGGTGATTTACAAATTGTGAATCAATCTGCTGCAGGATTTGATGTTTTGGTAACTAATGTGTCAAATCCAGGTCAGCTGGAATCTGTTAAAGTACCTGTTTGGTCAACGCAGGGTGGTCAAGATGACATTATTTGGTATACAGCAGCAAAACAAGCTGATGGTAGTTATAAAACAAGGGTTAATGTCAGCGACCATAAAAATAATTATGGTGAATATAATATTCACCTCTACTATGAACAGGCTGATGGTTCTTTAAAAGGTGTAGGAGGAACAAAGGCAACTCTTCAAACACCTCAAACGCCAGCTATGCCACAAAGTGGTACTTATGTCTTAACTAGTTCAAAAGAAGTTAAGAGTCAACCGCGTGTGTCAGCACCGACTGAATTTAAATTGGATGCTGGTTATCAAGTTCATTATGATAAGGCTCTATACGCTGATGGTCATCAATGGATTTCCTATGTTAGTTATAGTGGCGCAAGACGTTATGTTTTAATTGATTAAAAGGAGAGGTTACTTCCACCAAAATGTAAAATGTGGTGGAGTAAATGTTAGGGAAAAGGGAAAATGCGAAAGAAGTTGTCAAAAAGAGTTTTGGTTTTACTTTTGACTCTTGCTAATTTAGTGGTTGCTTATGGTCTTTGTCGACAACTGTTAGTGACTCATCAATCAGCTGAGGTGAGAATTGATGAGAGTACTTTGGGGAAAGCTATTAAGAAACCTAAGGTTGATAAGGTTTATCCAGATTTGTCAAAATACGACCAGTTGAGTATTTTGGTCTCTATATCACAACAAAAAATGATTGTTTATTCTGGTAATAAAGTCATTTTTAAAACTAAGGTATCTACAGGTGCTAAAGAGACGCCAACACCAACTGGAAAATTTGCTATCGAAGCTGAACGTGAGGAATTTACTTATGATGACAGCTTAAATCGTGGACGATGTTACTGGGTATCGTTTAAGGATCATGGAGCTTATCAGTTTCAAAGTGTTCCAACAGATTGGAAAGGCAAGGTTTTGAAAGGAGAAGCTAAAAGTCTTGGAACAGCTTGTTCAGATGGTAATGTCAGACTATCAAAAGAAGATGCCAAGTGGCTTTTTGAGAAGATGCCCGAAGGTACCATTGTTAGTATCCACTAATCAAAATGAAAAAATGTCTATTAGACATAACTCGCTTTTTAATTTTTAGGCTCGTGAAAAAACTGTCCACTGGACATGACTCGCTTTCTGATTTTTAGGCTCATGAAAAAACTGTCCACTGGACAGTTTTTTTTTAAGATATTTGATATAATAATAGTGATATGCAAAAATTGTATAAAGCCAGAAAAAATAAGGAAAGGAGCCTGTTATGTCAGATTATTTAAGTGTTTCGACTTTGACAAAATACCTTAAATTAAAGTTTGATCGTGATCCTTATTTGGAACGCGTTTATTTGACAGGGCAGGTTTCCAATTTCCGACGTCGTCCGACACACCAATATTTTTCATTGAAAGATGAAAATGCGGTTATTCAGGCGACTATGTGGGCAGGGACTTTTAAAAAACTTGGTTTTGAGCTTGAAGAAGGTATGAAAATCAATGTTGTGGGACGTGTCCAACTTTATGAGCCAAGTGGATCATATTCTATTATTATTGAAAAAGCAGAGCCAGACGGTATTGGTGCTTTAGCCATTCAATTTGAACAATTGAAGAAGAAATTGGCAGAAGCGGGTTATTTTGATGATCGTCATAAGCAACCCTTGCCTCAATTTGTCAAAAAGATCGGTGTGGTAACTAGTCCGAGTGGAGCGGTTATTCGAGATATTATTACAACGGTATCTCGTCGTTTTCCAGGAGTTGAAATTCTTCTTTTTCCAACCAAAGTTCAAGGTGAAGGGGCTAGCCAAGAAGTTGCTGCTAATATTGCAAAGGCAAATGACCGTGATGACTTGGACCTTTTGATTATTGGTCGTGGTGGTGGTTCTATCGAAGACTTATGGGCTTTTAACGAAGAAATTGTTGTACAAGCGATTTTTGAATCTCGCTTGCCAGTTATTTCTAGTGTTGGTCATGAGACGGATACGACTTTGGCAGATTACGTGGCTGACCGTAGGGCAGCAACACCAACAGCAGCAGCTGAGCTTGCTACTCCGGTGACTAAAGCTGATATTATTTCGTGGATTACTGAACGCGATAATCGTATGTATCAAGCTAGTCTTCGTCGCATCAAACAAAATCAAGAACGACTTGATAAATTAGCTAATTCGGTCATTTTTAGACAACCTGAACGCTTGTATGACGGTTATGTTCAAAAGTTAGATCGTTTGACCATGTCTTTGACAAATACCATGCAAAATCAATTTAATCAGGTTAAACAGCGTCAAGAGTTGTTGCATCAGCGTTTGATTGCTATGGATTTTGACAGTCAGATTAAACATTATCGGGATAAATTGCAGAGCTTAAAACGTCTCTTGTTATCAAATATGACTAGCCAATATGATAGCAAATTAGCTCGGTTTGAAAAGGCGCAGGATGCTCTGTTATCTTTGGATACTAGCCGAATTATCGCTAGAGGTTATGCTATGGTGCAAAAAGATGGAAAAGTAATTTCAAGCGTAAGGGACGTTAAGCAAGGCGACCAATTGAGCGTTCAATTAAAAGACGGTCGACTTGAAGTGGAGGTAAAAGATGCCAAGTAAAAAAACATTTGAAGAAAATTTACAAGATTTAGAAGCGATTGTGACAAAACTTGAAAATGGTGACGTTGCTTTGGAAGATGCTATTGCAGAATTCCAAAAAGGAATGCTTCTCTCAAAAGAATTGCAAAAAACACTAGATTCGGCTGAAAAAACACTTGTTAAAGTGATGCAAGCTGATGGGACAGAAACAGAAATGGATGCCTAATGGATAAAATAAGTAAAATTAGTCAAGCCATTCACCGTTATTATGAACAAAAAGAGCTGGTTTCGCCAGATTTGATTGAATCAATTTTATATTCTGTTGATGCTGGTGGAAAACGTATCCGTCCATTGATTTTTCTAGAATTACTAGAAGGATTTGGGGTGTCGTTGACAGATGCTCATTATGATGTGGCCGCTGCTCTTGAAATGATTCACACAGGTAGTTTGATTCATGATGACTTACCAGCTATGGATGATGATGATTATCGTCGTGGACGTTTAACAAATCACAAAAAATTTGATGAAGCGACAGCGATTTTAGCAGGAGATAGTCTCTTTTTAGACCCATTTGATTTGGTGGCAAATGCTGCGCTACCAGCTGATGTTAAAGTTCGATTGATTGCAGAATTGTCGCATGCTTCAGGTACTTATGGCATGGTTGGTGGTCAAATGCTTGATATGAAAGGTGAAGAGCGTAAGCTTAGCCTTTCAGAATTACAATTGATTCATGCTAATAAAACAGGAAAATTGTTGACTTTCCCTGTTGTGGCAGCTGGAATTGTTGCTGGTCTTGCAGCTAAAGAACTTGCTGATTTACGTGAAGCTGGTAGCTTGATTGGGCTAGCTTTCCAAGTTCGTGATGATATTTTAGATGTGACAGCAAGCTTTGAAGAAATTGGAAAAACCCCAAAGAAAGATTTGCTAGCTGATAAGGCTACTTACCCAAGTTTGCTTGGTTTGGAAAAATCTTATGATATTTTGGAACAATCCCTTGATCAAGCGCTAGCGATTTTCAAAAACCTCTCAAAAACTCATGGATTACATGCAGAAAAAATCACAGAAATGATAGAAAGGTTACAACTAAATGCCTAAGGAAAGAGTTGATGTACTAGCCTATAAACAAGGGCTTTTCGAAACACGTGAACAGGCAAAACGTGGAGTAATGGCTGGTTTGGTTGTTAATGTTATTAACGGCGAACGTTATGATAAACCAGGTGAAAAAATTGATGATGCAACAGAATTGAAATTAAAAGGCGAAAAGCTCAAATATGTTAGCCGAGGTGGGCTGAAATTAGAGAAAGCTTTGCAAGTTTTTGGTATTTCTGTTGACGACCAAACAACAATTGATATCGGAGCTTCAACAGGTGGTTTTACCGATGTGATGTTGCAAAATGGTGCGAAATTAGTTTATGCGGTTGATGTTGGTACTAACCAATTGGTATGGAAACTTCGTCAAGATGAACGCGTTCGTAGTATGGAACAATACAATTTCCGCTATGCTGAATTGGCTGATTTTACAGAAGGTCAACCAACTTTTGCTAGTATCGATGTTAGCTTTATTTCATTAAATTTGATTTTGCCAGCACTTCACAATATTTTGGCTGACAAAGGCCAGGTCGTGGCCCTTATCAAACCACAATTTGAAGCTGGGCGTGATCAAATTGGTAAAAATGGTATTATTCGTGACAAAGCTGTTCACCAAAAAGTTTTGGAAACAGTGACAAGTTTTGCTGTCGATTACGGATTTACAGTTAAGGGGCTTGATTTTTCACCTATCCAAGGTGGCCACGGAAATATCGAATTTTTAGCTCATCTAGAAAAATCTGCTGACGCTCAAAATTTGGTAGCAACTGTGATTCCAGAAATTGTAGAAAAAGCGCATAAGGAATTTAAAGATGAAAAAGAGTGAACGTTTAGAATTAATTAAAAAGATTGTTGCTGAAAATGCTGTTGAAACACAGCATGATTTACTAAAATTACTTGAAGCTGAAGGGTTGACTTTGACTCAAGCTACCATTTCACGTGATATGAATGAAATTGGTATCATCAAAGTACCATCGGTTGATGGTCCTTATATTTATGGCCTCTCAAAAGATAAAACAAAAAAAGTTGGGCAAGTATCTGTCCCAATTAAAAGCACTGTTCTTGCCGTTTCAGAGGAAACAGCAGGTCTTGAAAATATGATTAACCTTGATGTTATTCCAGGAAATAGCCGTTTGATTAAACGTTTCTTGTTGGAAGACTTCAAGGATAGTCTTTTTAGTGTGATTGCTGATGATGATAGTTTGTTAGTGGTTACAAAAACAGCTGAGGGTGCTGCAGCCATTCGCCAAGAAGTTCGTAAATGGATGACAGACCACAAATAAGAAAGGTCGTTCTATGCTTTTAGAAATTTCCATTAAAAATTTTGCCATTATTGAGGAGATTTCCTTAACTTTTGAAAATGGCATGACAGTTTTGACAGGTGAAACTGGTGCAGGGAAGTCTATTATTATTGATGCCATGAACCTCATGCTTGGGGCACGTGCGAGTCTTGATGTCATTCGACACGGGGCTAATAAAGCTGAAATTGAAGGTCTTTTTTCGGTTGGTGAAAATCCTGCATTAACGCAAATTTTGGAAGAAAACGGCATTGAGGTGACAGAAGAACTTATTATTCGCCGTGAAATTTTGCAAAATGGGCGTTCGATTGGTCGCATTAATGGTCAGATGGTTAATTTGACAACTCTTCGAGCTGTCGGGCAATATTTGGTTGATATCCATGGCCAACATGACCAAGAGGAACTAATGAAGCCCAATATGCATATTCGCATGCTTGATGAGTTTGGAGACGGTCATTTTGCTGCGGTTAAAAAGCATTATCAAGAACTTTTTGAAAGTTACCGTAGCTTACGTAAACGTGTTTTAACAAAACAAAAAAATGAACAAGAGCACAAAGCGCGTATTGAAATGCTGGAATTTCAAATTGCAGAAATTGAAGCGGCTGCCCTAAAATCAGGTGAAGATCAAGCCTTAAATCAAAAACGTGATAAATTGCTTAACCACAAGCATATCGCAGATACTTTAACAAATGCTTATGTCATGCTTGATGATGAAGAGTTTTCAAGTTTATCAAACATTCGCTCAGCCATGAACGATTTGATGACTTTGGAAGAATATGATGCCGATTTTAAAGAGATGTCTGCTAACGTTTCTGAAGCCTATTACATTCTAGAAGAAGTTACAAAACATCTTGGTGATGTCATTGATGACCTTGATTTTGATGCTGGAAGTTTGCAACAGATTGAAGCACGCCTAGAAGTGATTTACAGTATTACTCGTAAATATGGTGGCAGTGTTGATGATGTTTTAGATTATTACGAAAATATCACCAAAGAATATAATCTTTTGACTGGTAACGATGAGTCATCTGATGCTATGGAAAAAGAGCTCAAACGTCTGGAAAAAGAATTGATTGTTGCTGCTGAAAATCTAAGCAAGGAACGTCATGAACTTGCGAAAAATTTGGAAGCCGAAATTAAACAAGAATTAGCGGATTTGTACATGGAAAAAGCTGATTTTCAAGTTCAATTTACTAAAGGTAAGTTTAATCGTGATGGTAATGAAGCTGTTGAATTTTACATTTCAACCAATCCAGGTGAAGGTTTCAAACCTTTGGTTAAAGTGGCTTCTGGTGGTGAAATTTCTCGTTTGATGCTGGCGATTAAATCAGCCTTTTCACGTAAGGAAGATAAGACAAGTATTGTCTTTGATGAGGTTGATACTGGAGTATCTGGACGTGTAGCGCAAGCTATTGCTCAGAAAATCTATAAAATCGGTAGTCATGGTCAAGTTTTGGCGATTTCACACTTACCACAGGTGATTGCTATTGCTGATTATCAATTCTTTATCGAAAAACGTAGTGATGAAAATACGACCGTTTCAACAGTACGTTTATTGACTGAAGAAGAACGTGTGGAAGAAATTGCTAAAATGCTTGCTGGTAGTGATATTACTGAAATGGCCCGCGAACAAGCGCGTGAGCTATTGAAGAAATAAAAAAGAAGCCTCAAGGTTTCTTTTTTTGTCGATAAGATAGCCATTTTATAAAATATCCCCCAACTGTTAAAAATTTGGTATAATGGTTGTTAGGATAAATTTTGATATAAAATTTTGAAAGTATATAGGATAAAAAATGAGTAAAATTAAAATTGTTACAGATTCATCTTTAACGATTGAACCAGAATTAGTTGAAAAATATGATATTACAGTTGTGCCATTGTCAGTTATGATTGACGGTGTTGTCTATTCAGATAATGACATGAAAGAAGAAGGTAAATTCCTTAATATGATGCGCAATAGCAAGGAATTGCCTAAAACAAGTCAACCGCCAGTTGGTGTCTTTGCAGAAGTTTATGAAAATTTGATGAAGAATGGTGCTGAACACATCGTTTCTATTCACATTACGCATACTCTTTCAGGTACAGTTGAAGCAGCTCGTCAAGGGGCTAATCTAGCTGGAGCAGATGTCACTGTTATTGATTCAACATTTACTGACCAATGTCAAAAATTCCAAGTTGTTCAAGCTGCCAAATTAGCCCAAGAAGGTGGTAGCTTAGAAGAAGTTATTGCTAAAGTTGAAGAAGTTCGTCAAAAATCAGAACTTTTTATTGGTGTGTCAACGCTTGAAAATTTGGTAAAAGGTGGACGTATTGGACGTGTAACAGGTCTTCTTAGTTCACTTCTTAACATTCGAGTTGTTATGGAAATGGTTGATTGCGAATTAAACACAGTTATCAAAGGCCGTGGTGTTAAAACATTTAACAAATGGCTAGATAGCTTTATTGAGCATGCTTCTAGCACTGGTAAAAAGGTAGCTGAAATCGGTATTTCATACTGCGGAACAGCAGATATGGCTAATGGTTTCAAAGAAAAATTGCAAGTTTTGGGTGCACCAATTGCTGTTTTAGAAACTGGTTCAATCATTCAAACGCACACTGGAGAAGACGCTTTTGCGGTTATGGTACGCTATGAATAAAAAAAAGAATTTTTTAACTGGGTTTGCTTTCTTTTTGGCAAGCCTTCTTCTGTTTATTGTCATTTTTAATGTTTTAATTCCAAAGTCAGATTCGGAGTTGACGAAAAAAGATTTCTTGGCTCAAGAAGCCAAACAATTTCGTTATGTGGCTATTGGGGACTCTTTGACAGAAGGAGTCGGGGATACTACTAATCAAGGTGGATTTGTTCCAATTTTATCCCAAAGTTTAACAGAAACTTATAACTATCAAGTTTCATATAACAATTATGGGGTTTCTGGAAACACCAGTCAACAGATTTTGACGCGAATGAAAGACAAGCAGGAAATCCAAAAATCCCTAGAAAAAGCGGATATGATGACCTTGACTGTTGGTGGTAATGATGTTATGGCGGTGATTCGTAAACATTTGACTGAATTATCCGTTTCAACTTTTAAGAAGCCAGCAAAATCATATCAAGATCGTTTACGCCAAATCATCGAGCTTGCTCGCGCGGAAAATGAAGACTTGCCAATCTATATTTTAGGAATTTATAATCCTTTTTACTTGAATTTCCCTGACATGACGGAAATGCAAGATATTATCAACAATTGGAATGATGCTACTGAGACTGTAACAGAAGAATATGATAATGTTTACTTCGTTCCAATCAATGATCAACTTTATAAAGGAATTGATGGTCAAGAAGGAATTGTGTCGACATCTGGTGACCAAACAACGGTTATCAATGATGCTTTATTCAGTGGAGATCATTTCCACCCAAATAATATTGGCTATCAAATTATGTCAGATGTAACAATGGAGAAAATCAATGAAACTAAAAAAGAATGGAACAAAGACTAATTGGTGGAAGTGGGCTTGCCTTCTCATTTTAGCGATTAATATTGCTTTTGTGGGAGTGATTGCTAGCCGCTTGATTCAAGTTAGAGAACCAGCAGCACAAAGTGTTAGCACTAAAAAAGTAAAAAGTGTTAAAGTGGGAACTATTTCAACAACACGTGAAGAACTGAATGATACCATTGCAGCTTATTTGAAAGAATATCAAACGAAAAATTCATCTTATAATGTTTACGCAACCTCATCAGCGATTATGTTTGAAGGAACTTATACATTTTTAGGCTATGAAGTGCCACTCTACATTTATTTCCAACCTAGTCGTCTGGAATCTGGAGCAATTCAGTTAAAAATTACATCATTTTCAGTTGGAACACTTACATTGCCAGAATCAGAAGTTTTAAAATACTTAAAATCAAGTGTCGACCTTCCGGATTTTGTTGAAATTTTGCCAAAAGAATCTGTCATTAACATCAATATCCAGAACATAAAAAATGATGCTGGTATCTTTTTGAAAGCGACAACAATTGATTTAGTTGGAGATCAATTTAACTTTGATATTTACAAGAAAAACAGCTAATTAAACGTTTAATACTTGACCTTAAGCCTATTTTTGGGTATCATAGACTTTGTTAAAGTGTTAACGCTTAGAAATTAATTGGAGGATTTGTTAAATGGCTAACAAACAAGATTTAATCGCTAAAGTTGCAGAAGCAACTGAGCTTACTAAAAAAGATTCAGCAGCAGCTGTAGATGCAGTATTCTCAGCAATCGAAAGCTTCCTTTCTGAAGGCGAAAAAGTTCAATTAATCGGTTTTGGTAACTTTGAAGTTCGCGAACGCGCAGCTCGTAAAGGTCGTAACCCACAAACTGGTGAAGAAATTGAAATTGCAGCTTCAAAAGTACCTGCATTCAAAGCTGGTAAAGCACTTAAAGACGCTGTAAAATAATTAAATAGAAAAGAACCTTGTCATATCAACATTTGTTGAGCCTGACGAGGTTCTTTTTTTTTGCTCTTTTTTAAGTTTTGGGACAAGAAAGAGTATTCTACTTAGGTAAGTTTTACACTCGTGGTAAGTGTGATTCAGGTCTTTTATGGTATAATCAAGCATAGAAACATCGTGAAATCATTAGTGATTTTAATGGTGATAAGAATACAAGGAAAGAGTTATAATCATGGATAAATCACTTTTGCTAGTTGTTATTTTCTTAGGCGCTTTTTCACTCTTTAAAGCTGCTATGCTAATCATGGTAGGACTTGCTATGAAGCCCAAGGTAGATGAAAACGGAGAAATTCTGAAGCAAGAGGATGAAGCAGAAGACGACAAAACAAATCCTGATGAAGATGACAGTGACTTTTGGGATAATTGGTGATGAAAAAAAACGTCCAGTGGACGTTTTTTTCATGAGCCAAGAAACAAGAGAGCGAGTTAGTGTCCAGTGGACGTTTTTTTCATGAGTTTAGAAATAAGAAAACGGTTCAAGTTTATTGACTGCTTTTTTTATAATGGATAGTTGATTGAAGTAAAAAATAACGATATTAGAGTCAATAAT
The DNA here is from genome assembly GCF_900104225.1 of Streptococcus equinus. Taxonomy (GTDB): domain Bacteria; phylum Bacillota; class Bacilli; order Lactobacillales; family Streptococcaceae; genus Streptococcus; species Streptococcus equinus_D. The sequence goes on from NZ_FNJK01000002.1 coordinate 86,925, forward strand.
GTCAGATATTTTGTATTTTTTGATATTTTTTAACATTTTTAAAAAAGCGCTTAATCTCCCAGAATAGCTAGACTTTTGTGAATTGACTTAATTTTTTAAATAAAAAATCTATTGCCCAAATTGAAAAAAGTCTATATAATGGATGGTATGGAAAAAAATAAAGAACAAACATTTTTTGGACAGCCTAAAGCTTTGTTTACTTTATTCCAAACAGAACTTTGGGAACGATTCTCGTACTATGGTATGCGTGCTATTTTAATTTACTACTTGTACGCATCTGTTACTTCATCTAATGCAGGGTTAGGACTTCCTAAACCTCAAGCGATGGCTATTGTTAGTATCTATGGTGCTCTGGTATACCTTTCAGGTATTATTGGAGGATGGTTTGCGGACCGTGTTTTAGGTGCTTCACAAACGATTCTTGTGGGTGGTATCCTTATTACCCTTGGGCACATTGTTTTAGCAATTCCTTTTGGTTTAACATCTCTGTTTATTTCACTCTTCTTCATTATTTTGGGGACAGGGTTGTTAAAACCAAATATCTCTAATATGGTCGGTCATTTGTATGAACCAGATGACCCACGTCGTGATACTGGATTTAATATTTTCGTTATTGGTATTAATATCGGTTCATTGCTTGCTCCTATCGTAGTAGGAACAGTTGGACAAAGTATTAACTATCACCTAGGTTTCTCTCTTGCCGCTATTGGTATGGTATTTGCTCTGTTCGTTTATTGGTTTGGACGAATGAAGCAATTCCCAGAAATTGGAATGAAACCTTCAAACCCATTGTCAAAAGATGAAAAACGAAGCTTGATTGTAAAATTAAGTATTGTCTTGGTAATCTGTCTTGTTGCTGGAGTACTACTTTATCGTGCAAATCCAGCAAATTTCGTTAATAACTTCATCAATATTCTTTCAACAGCGGGTATTGTTATCCCATTTATTTACTTTGTATTGATGTTTGCTTCGAAAAAAGTATCAAGCACAGAACGTAAACAATTGTTGGCATACCTTCCATTGTTCTTGTCTTCTATCGTTTTCTGGTTAGTAGAAGAACAAAGTTCAACGGTTATTGCGGTTTGGGGTGAAACTCGTTCAAACTTGCATCCAAGTATCTTTGGTATTCAATTCTACATTGATCCTTCTTGGTATCAATTGCTTAATCCATTATTTATCGTTGTATTGACACCTCTTTTTGTTTGGATTTGGAACAAAATGGGAGAACGTCAACCATCTGCGGTTACAAAATTTGGTTTAGGCTTACTGCTAACTGGTGTATCTTACTTTATCATGGCATTGCCTGGTATTCTATATGGAACAAATGGTCGAGTAAGCTTCATGTGGTTAGTTATTATGTTTGCCGTACAAATGGCAGGTGAATTGTTGATTTCTCCAGTTGGACTATCAGTTTCAACAAGACTTGCACCACTTGCTTTCCAATCTCAAATGGTTGCATTGTGGTTCTTGGCAGACTCAACTTCACAAGCGGTGAATGCTTTGATTACACCTTACTTTACTAAAGAAACAGAAGTAGCCTTCTTTGGTATCTTAGGTCTTGTATGTTTTGGTATTGGTATTTTATTACTTCTTATCAAAAAACCAATTTTGAATTTAATGCGTAACAATTAATAAATTTGGAGTTCTTCTTTTATCAACGAAGAATTTCTATGTCAACTATAGGAGGTGGCAATCCTAAAAAGGGTGAGGACAGTGTCCTCGCTCTTTTTGTTTGTTAAAGTGAGAGGGAGATAGTCAGTCAAAAAACGTTTGAGAAAAACCTCAAACGTTTTTGAGTTTTAGTCAATGTATTTTAATTTGCCACGGAAGTCTTCAAGTTTTTCATAGCCTTTTTCTTCCATGATGGCTTTTAGTTCATCAGTAATACGAGCAAAAGCAGCAGGACCTTCTTGGTGAAGAATTGTGCCTAGTTGAACCATACTTGCTCCACATAGAACGTGTTCAAAGGCGTCACGACCAGTTTTGACACCACCTGTTCCGATGATTTGGATAGAAGGATTGAGACGTTTGTAAAAAGCGTGAACGTTAGCAAGAGCAGTTGGTTTGACATAATCCCCACCGATACCGCCAAAACCGTTTTTAGGCTTAATCACAACCGTTTCATCATCGACCACCAAACCATTTCCAACTGAGTTAATACAGTTGACGAAAGTGAGTGGAAATTGATTGAAGATAGCTGATGCACGATCAAAATGTGCGATATCAAAGTATGGAGGTAATTTAACTCCGAGAGGTTTTGTAAAGTAAGTAAAGATATCTTTTAAAATTCTTTCAGTTGTTTCAAAATCATAGGCAATTTGTGGTTTACCTGGGACATTTGGGCAAGAAAGGTTTAGTTCAACAAGTCCTTGATAATCAGAATCTTGAACGGCTTTTAAAATAGTGTGTGTTTCTTCCTCAGACATGCCTACAAGTGACAAAAAGTGATTTTTGCTATTTGGTGTATTTTGGAGTTCTGTAACGTAGTCAAGATAATATTGGAAGCCATTGTTTGGGAGTCCCATAGAGTTAATTGACCCAAGCGCTGTATCAGCATAGCGTGGTTCAGGGTTACCTGGACGTGCAGCTAGTGTTCCAGTTTTTGTAACGAAAGAGCCTGCAGCAGAAGCCTCAATTTCGGCTAATTCTTCTCGTGTCATGCAGTAAACACCAGCGGCATTCATTAAACAGTTGTCAAAATCAAAAGTTCCAATTCTAGTTGCAGTTGAAACCATAAAGTCCTCCAAAATCTATTATCACGCAATAATGAATTTTCTGATATTGCTAGTTACATTTTACTATTATGCTAAGGTGAAATCAAGTATTTTCCGAACGTTTTTTTATTTAGTGAGATAAACAGAAAGTTTTTAGTGCTATTTCTATGCTTTTTTTGAATATTTTTCCATATTTTGACAGTAAAATATGAAAAAATGACCTAAAAAACGAATGTATTAGCTAATTCTTGAAATGTATACGTGAAAGTGATATAGTGATTACAGTAGAACATTTGAGTAATTGTTCAAATGTTTTATAAAAAATATTGGAGAGATTTAAGATGATTGAGACTAATGAATCACAAAAATTGCTAAAAGGAGATTTGCTAGATGATGTTACCAGCTTTTTTAAAGCTCTTGGAAACACAACACGTTTGCAAATCATTTGCTGTTTGAGCAAGGGAGAAATGAAGTCTAGTGAATTGGCGATGATTTTAGAAATGACACCGTCAGCAATTTCGCATCAATTAACGATGTTAAAAAATTTAAAGATTGTTTCTGTTCGACGTGAAGGGAAGAATCAGATCTACGCTCTTGCTGATAAGCATATTAGCCAAGTTTTAGAGTCTGTTGTAGAACATTATCAGGAGGATTAAACGTGTCAGGTAAACATAAAAAGAAGCTTTTTAGAATTTTGTTAGCAACGCTGACGTTTATTATTGTTTTTGCTGTGGTTAAGCTAAATCATATTGGCTTGCCAGCTCAAGCTTTGTTATATGCCATTCCATTTTTAATGGCGGGTTATGATGTTTTGAAAAAAGCCCTGCTAAAAATAAGTCAGGGAAAAGTCTTTAGCGAACATTTTCTGATGTCATTAGCGACACTTGGGGCATTTGCCCTTAGTTTTATGACTGGTAAAGCTGAGTTTGCCGAGGCTGTGTTTGTGATGATTTTCTATCAAGTAGGTGAATTTTTTGAACACATTGCAGAAGGTAATAGTGAAAAATCCATTTCAGAATTGCTAGATTTGCGACCAGATCTTGTTCATTTAGAAGACGGATCTCAGACAGTTGATGTTGATCCTAAAGACTTGAAAGAAGGGCAAGTGATTACCATTAAACCTGGTGAGAAGGTTGCTATTGATGGAATCTTGATTTCTGGTGAATCTTCAGTGGATACAGCAGCTTTGACAGGTGAAAGTCTGCCACAAAGTGTTCAGGTTGGAGATCAGGTTCTGTCAGGGATGATTAACATGACAGGGGTGATTCGTGTTAAGGTTCTGCATTCTGTTGAAAATTCAACCTTAAGTAAAATTTTGGATTTACTGGAAAATTCAACGGCAAACAAATCCAAGAGCGAACGTTTCATGACAAAATTTGCAGAAGTCTACACACCAACAGTAGTAATTGCAGCTTTGATTTTAGCCTTTTTACCACCGCTGGTATCAGGAGATTTTCTTGCTAATTTCCCAGAATGGCTGAGTCGTGCGCTTACTTTCCTTGTCATTTCTTGTCCTTGTGCATTGGTCATTTCGATTCCGCTTAGCTTCTTTGGAGGTTTAGGAGCAAGTTCAAAAGCGGGTGTTTTGATTAAGGGATCAAATTATCTTGAAAGTTTGGCATCTCTAGAAACATTGCTTTTTGATAAAACAGGAACTTTGACAGAAGGTGTTTTTGAAGTTACTGCTCTTCACTCTACTGACGTCAAAGAAGAACAGCTGTTGCATTTGGCGAGTCATGTGGAACGTTTTTCAAGTCACCCAATCGCTCAATCGCTTCGTGAAGCTTACGAAAAAGAAGCTGATGATTGTTCAATCACTGATGTAACTGAAAAATCTGGTTATGGCATCAGCGCTAAAATTAATGAACATGATGTTGCTGTCGGTAATACTAAATTTATGGAAATTTTGGGAGCTGATTGGAAACCATGTCATAAAGTTGGAACTATTGTTCATGTAGCTATTGATGGAAATTATGCCGGACATATTGTGATTTCAGATTGCATCAAATCTGATACTAAGCAAGCTTTGCAAGAGCTTCGAAAAGCTGGTGTTAAACAACTAGTTATGCTAACAGGTGACCGTCACGAAGTGGCTCAAAAAATTGCTGATGAGCTAGCAATGGCAGATTATAAAGCAGAGCTTCTTCCAGGAGATAAAGTTACAGAGTTAGGAAACTACCTAGCACAAAAGAATCCTAGATCAACAGTTGGATTCGTCGGAGATGGAATTAACGATGCACCGGTTTTAGCTCGAGCTGATGTTGGTATTGCCATGGGTGGTCTTGGAAGTGACGTTGCGATTGAAGCAGCAGATGTGGTTGTCATGAACGATCGATTATCAAAAATTGCTCAAGCAATAAAAATCGCCCGTAAGACAATTACTATTGCAAGAGAAAATATTGTATTTTCAATCGGCATTAAAGTTTTAGTCTTGATTTTGGCCAGTCTAGGTTTAGCTAATATGTGGCTTGCCATCTTTGCTGATGTTGGTGTAACAGTTCTTGCAACACTAAATGCTATGCGAACAATGAAATTGACATAGAAATTTTTTTGAACTATAATAGCCTTAATCATATAGAAAGCTACCATTTTCTTTTAGAGAGTGGGGTGGTATGGCACGATTTTGAGTTTCAAATGGTTGCCATGCCATTTTTTATTGCTTTTCAAAGTTCTGTTAGTGACTGTTCAAGGATGTCAGACTCTTTTACAGAAAATTAGCAATTATACTAGCTTTTTTAGAGCTTTTTGGGTAGAATAGTAAGGGTAAGCGACTTTATCTGGTCGTAATAAATTAAGTTGGCTAAAATGCTGAGCCAAAAATAGTCTAACTTCTCTGGTTGCTTGTCAACTAGTAAGATTACTATCTATTTTTCGCTGTGTGTTAATAGCCCTTGTATTACTTAAAAGGAGACTTTATCTAATGGTAAAATTAGTGTTTGCACGTCACGGGCAATCTGAATGGAACAAAGCTAACCTTTTCACTGGTTGGGCTGACGTTGACCTTACAGAAGAAGGTACTAAACAAGCTATCGAAGCTGGTAAATTGATCAAAGAAGCAGGAATCGAATTTGACCTTGCTTTCACATCAGTTCTTAAACGTGCTATCAAAACAACTAACCTTGCTCTTGAAGCTTCTGACCAACTTTGGGTTCCAGTTGAAAAATCATGGCGCTTGAACGAACGTCACTATGGTGGTTTGACTGGTCAAAACAAAGCTGAAGCTGCTGAAAAATGGGGTGACGAACAAGTTCACATCTGGCGTCGTTCATACGATGTATTGCCACCAGCTATGGCTAAAGACGATCAATACTCAGCACACACTGACCGTCGTTACGCTAACCTTGATGACAAAGTTGTTCCAGATGCAGAAAACTTGAAAGTTACTTTGGAACGCGCACTTCCATTCTGGGAAGATAAAATCGCTCCAGCTCTTAAAGATGGTAAAAACGTCTTTGTAGGTGCACACGGTAACTCAATCCGCGCTCTTGTAAAACACATCAAACAATTGTCAGATGACGAAATTATGGATGTTGAAATCCCTAACTTCCCACCACTTGTATTCGAATTTGACGAAAAATTGAACGTTACTGACGAATACTTCTTGGGTAAATAATCTGATAAGAGATTATAAGGTTTAAAACCCTTGATATAAAAGCATTCTAGGCTAACTCCTAGGGTGCTTTTTTTGAATTTGTTACCCTTTTTGTTACGAGATAGAGTGATTAGGAATTTCAAGAGATAAGTCTTCTATATTTCATAGTTTTTATGGTATGATTAGTAGTAAGTAATATATTTTGTAAAGGGGGCTTTTATGAAAGCAGCAGAGCGTCGTCAAAAAATTATTGATATTTTGAGTCAGACACAAGTTCCCATTTCAGCTAGTACTTTAGCAAGCCAACTTGGTGTGAGTCGTCAAATTATTGTCGGTGATGTGGCTCTTTTGAGAGCGGCTAATCATGATGTGATTTCTACGCCAAAAGGTTATGTCTTGTCACAAGCACTTTATTCACATCAATTTATTGGAAAAATTGCTTGTCAGCATGGTCCAGATAGAACGAAAGAGGAATTGGATTGTGTTGTTTCTAAAGGTGGTATTATGGTTGATGTGGAAGTTGAACACCCAGTCTACGGGATGTTAACAGCGCCGCTTAATATCAAAAGTAAAGAAGATATTGATAATTTTGTAGATAAGGTAGAGCATTCAAATGCAACACTTCTCTCATCTTTAACCGATGGTATTCATACTCACACTTTATCATGTCATTCAAAAGATGAATTTGAAGAAATTAAGTCTATTTTATCTGATAAAGGTTTGCTTTTGAAATCAAACTAAAGCAGTTACAGGTGTCTTGACACCTGTTCTTTTTTTATTTATAATAAGCAAGGTCAGTTAACTATTTTCAAAAAAACGTGTGTATTACCTGGTAGTTAATTGATTAAAAGCTATCGTCATGCCTGAGTGATAATTGGGGATCATTCAGGTATTATCATATATAAAAGGAGTTGTCATATGAGACGTCATCAAACTAAGTCTCTTGCTTTTACAGCTATTTTAGTTGCTTTTGGAATTTTAATTCCTATGGTTATGCCAGTTAAGGTTGTTATCGGGCCAGCTTCATTTACATTGGCTAGTCACGTACCAGTCTTTATGGCTATGTTCATCTCGCCACAAGTGGCTGTTTTAGTTGCTTTGGGAACAAGCTTAGGTTTCTTATTAGCAGGTTTTCCAATTGTTATTGTGTTGCGCGCGGTATCGCATTTACTTTTTGCGATTGTTGGTGCTGTGATGATTAAAAAACGTCCAGCTTTACTTGAAAAACCAGCTTTGACATTTGGATTAGCGCTTTTCTTAAATATCTTGCATGGTTTGGCAGAGTTTATCGTCGTTCTTGCCTTGACAGCAGGAGCTCATACAGGAGCTGCTTATATTTGGTCTTTGGTGGGCTTGATTGGTTTAGGCTCTCTTGTTCATGGATGTATTGATTTTTACATCGCTTATTTTCTTTGGAAATTCTTGCGTGATAAAGTTGGCGTTGATTTTTCAGTTGACGCAAAATAATATGGTGGGGGAATAAATTTCCTCCTTTTTTCTTGCTTAAAATGTCTCAATTTTATTTGTTGATTTTCTTGAAAAAAGGATATGTAAAAAAGTGAAACTTTTACATTTTGTGACACTCTCTTTTAAGTAAATTGTGATAAAATATAAAACGAAGCTTTTAATTGTGAGGAAAGAATGTCAGTTAAGAAGAGATTGAGCAAGATTAAAATTGCCAAAAAAACAACCAGTATCACAAAACGTATTTACTTGATTTTTGCGGTTATCGTTGTCTTATTTTCAGTGATTATTTTAAGATTAGCGCAGATGCAAATTTTAAATAAATCCTTCTATGATGATAAGTTAAATTCGTCAACAACCTATAAAGTGACGTCATCAAGTCCCCGTGGGCAAATTTTTGATGCTGCAGGTAACTTATTAGTTTCGAATAATGTTAAGCAGGTTGTTGCCTTTACACGTAGTAATACAATCACTGCTGAGGATATGAAAAACTTGGCAAAAACCTTATCAACGTTAGTTGATTTCACAGAAACTAACGTGACAACACGTCAGAAAAAAGATTATTATTTGGCTGACTCAGACACTTATGCTAAAGTCGTTAAGAGTCTTCCAGATAATCAAAAATATGATAGTTATGGTAATAACTTAACAGAATCTAAAGTTTATGCCAATGCCGTTAAAGCTGTAACTGATGATGAGATTAATTATTCTGAAGATGAGTTGAAGTTGGTTTATATCTTCAGTCAAATGAATGCTGCCTCAACTTTCAGTACGGTTAATTTAACAACTGGTGATTTAACAGATGAACAAATTGCATACATCACTGCAAATCGTTCAAAATTATCAGGAATTTCTATTGCTACTGACTGGGATCGCCAAACATCAACTGGCTCACTTTCAACCCTTATCGGTACGGTATCATCAAAACAATCTGGTTTACCAGCTGAAGAAGCAGAAGAGTATCTTGCTAAAGGTTATTCAATGAATGACCGAGTCGGAACATCTTATCTTGAAAAAGCCTACGAAGATGATTTACAAGGTACACATACTGTTCGTGAAATTACGACGGATAAAAATGGTAACGTCGTTTCTGATAACATTACTAGCGAAGGAAAAGCTGGTAAGAACTTGAAGTTGACCGTTAATTCAGATTTCCAATCTGGTGTAGAAAACATCTTGAATCAGTATTACAATGCTGAGCTTGCTGCTGGTTTTGCAACTTATTCAGAAGGTGCCTATGCCGTTGCTTTGAACCCTCAAACAGGAGCGATTTTAGCAATGGCTGGTTTGTCACATGATACTGGTTCTTCAACAACGACGCTTGATGCTCTTGGTACGATTAATGATAACTTTGTTCCAGGGTCTGTTGTCAAAGCGGCAACCATTAGTTCTGGATGGGAAAATAACGCTATCTCTGGGAACCAAGTGATTGCTGACCAATCAATTAATCTTGCGGGTTCTCCAGCTATTAAATCATGGTTCACAGGCAGTGGTGCGACAAATATCACAGCAGTACAAGCACTTGAGTACTCTTCAAATACTTACATGGTTCAAGTAGCTCTTAAAATGATGGGGCAAGAGTACTATTCAGGTATGGCACTTGCAACAACTGGTACAAAAGAAGCTATGGAAGAACTTCGTGCGACTTATGCTGAATATGGTATGGGGACAAGTACTGGTATTGATCTTCCAGAAATAACTACTGGCTACCTTTCAGATGATTACAGTCCAGGTAATGTCTTGACAGAAGCATTTGGTCAGTACGATTCCTATACACCAATGCAACTGGCTCAATACGCAGCTACTGTGGCAAATGGTGGTAGCCGTGTAGCACCACATATTGTTGATAGTATTTACGATAATGATGGCACTACAGGAATTGGAACTTTATCTAAGACAATTGAGACAAATGTTTTGAACAAGGTGAACATTTCAAGTAGCGATATGGCTCTGCTTCAACAAGGTTTCTACCAAGTAGTTAATAGTACAAGTGGTTATGCAACTGGTACTCATATGAGAGGAAATGTTACGATTGCCGGTAAGACAGGGACTGCCGAAACATATGCCCTTGATGACAATGGCAATGCTGTGACAACTGTCAATTTGAGTGTTCTTGCTTATGACTACTCAAAAAATGATGATTCTAAAATTGCGGTTGCGGTTATTATTCCGCACTTAACAAGTGATGATAATCACCCTAACCAATTAATTGCGCGTGACATTATTAACTTGTATATGTCAACTTACGCTAATAATAATTAAGAGAGTTCGAGTCGGCAAAAAGTCGGCTCGTGACTTTATTAGAGGAAAGGAGAGACTATGCTCTACCCAACACCAATTGCAAAGTTAATTGATAGTTTTACAAAATTACCAGGAATTGGGATTAAAACAGCTACTCGTTTAGCTTTCTATACTATTGGAATGTCAGACGAAGAGGTAAATGAATTTGCCAAGAATTTATTAGCTGCTAAACGTGAATTAACTTATTGTTCTGTTTGTGGGAATTTAACGGATGAAGATCCATGTAGCATCTGTACTGATGAAACTCGTGACCGTTCTGTTATTTTGGTTGTCGAAGATTCCAAAGATGTTTCAGCCATGGAAAAAATTCAAGAGTATCATGGTTTGTATCATGTTTTACATGGTTTGATTTCACCAATGAATGGTGTTGGACCAGATGATATTAATTTGAAATCATTGATTACACGTTTGATGGATAGTGAGGTTAGTGAGGTTATTATTGCAACCAACGCCACCGCAGATGGTGAAGCGACTTCAATGTACATTTCACGCGTCCTAAAACCAGCAGGAATCAAGGTAACACGTTTAGCACGTGGACTGGCTGTTGGCTCAGATATCGAATATGCCGACGAAGTTACCCTACTTCGTGCTATCGAAAACCGAACAGAATTGTAGGATACGAGAAAAGCAGCGAAATGCTGCTTTTTTGCTTGTATATTTTTTTAAAACATAGTAAACTTTTGTTAAGTTACTTAACAAAAGAGATGAGGAAAATTTTGGAAAATATTAATAAACATCTGTCTGCTTTTATTAAAAGTTATAACCGTTTAGAAAAAAGACAGCACAAAATGGAAAAGTATCCAGAACTATCTATAACTGAGGTTCATTTTTTGGTATTTATTGCTAAAGAAAAGCCAAAATATCTATCCGAAATAGCTAGAAAAAAGAAAATTTCTAGAAGTGCAGTTACTCAGATGGTTAATAAACTAAGTGAAAAAGGTTTTTTAATGAGAGAAACGAAAAATAAAACTTCCAATACTCATTCACTATATTTAACGAATACTGGGTGTGACGTCGTCCAACAACATGATTTGCAACAAAGCTACTTAGAAAAAGAAATTTATAGTATTTTAGCCTCCTATTCAGCAGAATTTTTAAATGAGGTTTTAGAATTGATGAAAACTATTGAAAATGTATGGGAAAGTACAAATAATCATGATTACTGGAAGGGAGATGAGGAAGTTAGTGAAGAAAACGATCAAAATAAATTTGAAGAGTGAAAGTCTATTAGCTGATGATAAATTCGATATTATGATTAATCAATTAAAACCAAATCAGATTATTGATGTTCATATGACCTTACTGGATTATTATAATATTAATGCGCCGATGAGAATAGGTTCTGAAACACCTTGGTATGCTTGGGCAAAATATCAAGCTGACGATAATGGGGTAGTTTCTGTTAATAATTGTATATCTCTAGAAGGAGATTATATAGGTAAAATTGATATGGGATTATTTTTTTCTTGTAGACCTTTAAAATCAAAGAAAAATCATTTGTTGGAAGACGTTAGGGATATTCCTGTTTATGACAGTTTTTATGTAAAAATTGAAATTTTTTCTAAAAGTAAAAAAATAGCTGAAAAAATCTTCAAACGCTATTATCAGTTACCAGAGATTTCGCATGAAACGATTATTTCTTCAAAATATCAAGCAAGATTATTTTATCCTAGCAATGCTCAAAATTTACCAGCAATCATTGTATTTAGTGGTAGTGATGGTCGAATAGAAAAAGCACAAAATATAGCTCAGTTGTTGGCAAGTAGAGGTTTTGTAACTTTAGCGGTTGCTTATTTTGGTCTTAGGGGAATAAGCAGGTATTTGGATCGAATACCTTTGGAAATTGTAAAGGAAAATTTAGATTATTTAGTCAATTTAGACATTGTAGATGAAAATAGAATTGGTTTATATGGTCGTTCTAAAGGTGCGGAGTTATCTTTGGTTGCAGCAAGTCTTTTTTCACAATTTAGGTGCCTTGTTGTCAATTCCCCCTCTTGTGCTATATTAGAAGGTTTAAAAGGCAGGATAAATTCTAAACACTCTTCTTGGACATATCAGAATAAAGAACTACCTTATACAAAATTTAGTATCAGAGAATTTTTTAAAGAAAAATTTTTAGGACAAAAGTTTAGCGATTATGAACTCAGTAGCTTGATTAAGGCGAAAGAGATAGGAGCTAATGTATTAATGATAGGTGAGAAATCTGATGAAATTTGGAATACAGAGTTTTCAATAAAACTATTAGAGAAGCAGTTGCAGAAGAGAAAAAATGGATTGGTAAAGTCTATTTTATTGAACAATGGAGGTCATATGCTAACAATTGCTTATCAACCTAATCAGCGATACACTAATATTTTAAAAGAGAATTTGTTATCAGATTCTGTTATTTCTTGGAAAGCAACAATAGATTTTTTTAAGAATTATTTGTAAAAGTATCTTATTTGCACCCCCTCATCCTTTGTCATCTTTTCTTCCATCTAATCCCCAATCTTGTTTGAAAGGCGGCTTCTTTTGTGGTATGATAATTAGGAAATTGTAATAGAAAAGGAATTGAACTTGAACTGAGATTTGGCTTATTTTGTGAGGCTTCTTGGTTCGATGAAAAATGTTATTAAGTATATTAAAACTTGGTACCTTTTTTCTGTTCAGGTAATTAAAGTTTATGGCAAAAGAAACGCTTGTTTTACTTTATGGTGGACGTTCTGCGGAACGTGAAGTATCTGTTTTATCAGCTGAAAGCGTCATGCGTGCGATTAATTATGATAAATTCTTTGTGAAAACTTACTTCATCACAAAATCTGGTGATTTTATTAAAACACAAGAATTCTTTAGCAAACCTGCTGATGATGAAAAATTGATGACTAACGACACAGTTGTTGAAAGTCAAAAAATTAAACCAAGTGATATTTATGAACCTGGCGCAGTAGTATTCCCAGTTCTTCACGGACCAATGGGTGAAGACGGTTCTGTCCAAGGTTTCCTTGAAGTTCTTAAAATGCCTTATGTTGGAACTAACATTTTGTCATCAAGTGTTGCAATGGACAAAATTTCAACAAAACATGTCCTTGAATCTGCAGGAGTTCCACTTGTTCCTTACGTGACTTATGTTGAAGGTTCTGATTTTGATGCAGCCGTAGCAGAAGTAAATGACAAATTGACATACCCTGTCTTTGTTAAACCAGCTAACATGGGTTCTTCAGTAGGTATCTCAAAAGCTGAAGATGAAGCAGCACTTCGCTCAGCTATTGACTTTGCTCTTAAATATGATAGCCGTATTCTTATCGAAACTGGTGTCAATGCGCGTGAAATCGAAGTTGGTATTTTAGGAAATGCTGACGTGAAAACAACATTGCCTGGTGAAGTTGTTAAAGACGTTGCTTTCTACGATTACGATGCTAAATACATCGATAATAAAATTACTATGGATATTCCAGCACATATCGATAGCGATATTATGGAAGAAATGCGTGGTTATGCAACAACAGCTTTCCGTGCTATCGGCGGATGCGGATTGTCACGCTGCGATTTCTTCTTGACTGAAGAAGGTAATGTTTACCTTAACGAATTGAATACAATGCCTGGTTTCACACAATGGTCAATGTATCCACTTCTTTGGGAAAACATGGGACTTGCTTACTCAGATTTGATTGAAAAATTGGTTGAGTTGGCTAAAGAAATGTTTGAAAAACGCGAAAGCCACTTGATCTAAAAAAGAAGCACCGTTAGGTGCTTTTTTACTGTACAAAAATAACCTCAGAGATGGGATAACTCTCTGAGATTTTTTGTTTATAGATTTTCAAGCTTGCGCAATTCTGGAATTTTCTGTAGTTTTGGTACGACAAGCATAGTAATGATAATACGTAGTGGAATTTCAAAAATTTTGAGCCAACGTCCTGCAAGATACTGTGCCCAGAATGGCACACCAAAGTATATTTGAACAAGTAGTGGTGTGAAGATAAAGGTTCCAATCAGCATAGTTACGAGTGTGGCAAATGTGACGTGAAGCCAATCGTGTTTACTTGACCAGCTGATTTCTTTTCCGTAGAAGAAAAGGCCATAGAAAAAGCCCTGAACAGCTTCCATGATAGTCCACCAAATGATAAAGTTACCAGCACCGCTTGATAGGTTATCGACAACATCAAGAATAGCAAGACTGATAGCTCCCCAAATCGGACCAGCAATCATTCCGATAATGGTATTGACAACAAAGGTTAAACTAACCACTAATTGTTGTGGAATGATGGGAATTGAGAATTTCCCGACAATGAAAGCAAGCGCAATTAACATAGCAAGACTAACTAAGCGCTTAGGGGTGAGTTTGGGTGTTTGAAAAATGTTTTTCATGTTTGCTCCTTTTTAAAACATAAAACTGGAGCTGTTAAAAAATAACAGCGGATGCAACGATTCACCGCGCAAATTGCTTCGTTGTGTGACGACATCCCATTCACACACACTTAACGCGAATCATCTACTCTGTGTAAGGTTTTATCTCCTTACAGGTTTATTGTATCACAAAAAAGATTCTTTTGAATATGATTTGGAAAATAAACGAAAATGATTACGTAAAAAGATTGAAAATTCTGAAATTAGTCGTATAATGAAGCTGTAAAAATCAAAGGCTTTGCTGATAAAAAGCTTTTTAGTTAAGGAGAAAATGATGGAAAAACTAACTGATTTTTCAAAACAACTTAGTAAATGGTTTACCTTGGTTGTTATTATTTGGGCTTTCTTTAATTATCTCTTACCTCAGACTAGTACCTGGGTTATCCCTAATACATCGTATTTGTTGGGAATTATTCTTTTTGGGATGGGGCTGACACTTCAGACTGAAGATTTTATCCGTATTTCTAAACGTCCAATTCCTGTCATTCTAGGTACAGTGGCACATTATATTATTATGCCAAGTTTAGCTTGGCTTTTATGTCATATTTTTCATTTAACAGGAGCAACAGCAGCTGGGGTCATTTTAGTTGGATCTTGTCCAAGTGGAACGTCTTCTAGTGTGATGGCTTTTTTGGCTGGAGGAGATGTTGCTTTGGATGTTTCTATTGAAATCCTTTCAACGCTTTTAGCGCCAATTATGCTTCCGTTATTGTTATCAATTTTAGCAGGGCAATTTATTGCCGTACCAGCAGCTAGTCTTTTTCTTTCAACTTTAAGAATTGTTGTTGTGCCAATTATTTTAGGGGTGTTGGTTCATACACTTTTAGGTAAAAAAATCAATGCCATTATTCAGCTGATGCCTTTAATCTCACAGCTAGCGATTCTTTTGATTATTGGTGCGGTTGTCTCAGCAAATCATGCTAATATTTTTACAACAGCAACAGCTTTAGTTATTCCTGTTGTTATGTTACACAATCTTTGTGGTTATGGGCTTGGTTTTGTCTTTTCAAAACTTCTTCATTTGAAAGAACCTCAACAAAAAGCTATTACATTTGAGGTAGGAATGCAGGATTCAAGCTTAGGGGCAACTTTAGCAATGAAGTATTTTGTTCCACAAGCAGCTATTCCTTCAACAATTTTTTCAATTTGGCATAATATCTCTGGATCAATTTTGTCTTCATGGTGGAAGAATCATTCTAAGGTCCGTAAGGAAAATGCTTGAGAGCACTTTATTTTGTGATATAATAGGAAGAGCCAAAAGGCTCTTTTTATAATGGAGATAATAAAAAATGAAACTTAACTTACACGAAGTCGCCAAGGTGGTTGGCGCAAAGAACACTATTTCGGATTTTGATGACGTTCCTCTGAGACAAATTGAATTTGACAGTCGTAAGATTGAAAAAGGCGATTTGTTTTTGCCTTTAAAAGGTGCGCGTGATGGGCATGATTTTATTGAAACAGCTTTTGAAAATGGTGCAGTTGCAACTTTTTCAGAACGAGAAGTAGAAGGCCATCCCTATATTTTAGTCGATGATTGCTTGGAAGCTTTTCAAGCTCTTGCAAGCTATTATTTAGAAAAACAACGCGTTGATGTCATCGCAGTCACTGGTTCAAATGGTAAGACAACAACGAAAGATATGATTGCTGCTGTTTTATCAACAGAATACAAGACATATAAAACTCAAGGTAACTATAATAATGAAATTGGTTTGCCTTATACAGCACTTCATATGCCAGATGACACTGAAAAGATTGTTCTTGAGATGGGACAAGATCATATGGGAGACATTCATCTCTTATCAGAACTTGCTAAGCCACATATTGGTGTTGTGACTTTGATTGGTGAAGCTCATTTAGAATTCTTCGGAAGCCGTGAAAAAATCGCAAAAGGAAAACTTCAAATTGTCGATGGAATGGATTCAGATGGTATTTTGATTGCACCGGCTGATCCAATTGTTGATCCATATTTGCCAGAAAGCCAAATGGTTATTCGTTTTGGTGATGGTGCAGAAATCTCTGTCCAGGATTTACAAGAAAGCAAAAACTCTTTAACGTTTACGACAAATGTTATTAATCGTCCAATTACCCTTCCTGTACCAGGAAAATACAATGCTACGAATGCTATGGTAGCAGCTTACGTCGGTAAATTATTGGCGATTTCTGATGATGATATCGTTGAAGCTCTAGAAAACATTGAACTAACACGTAACCGAACAGAATGGAAAAAAGCTGCTAATGGTGCTGATATCTTGTCAGATGTATACAATGCCAATCCAACAGCTATGCGTTTGATTTTAGAAACATTCTCTAAAATTCCTGCCAATGAAGGTGGTAAGAAAATCGCTGTGCTTGCGGATATGAAAGAATTAGGTGAACAGTCTGTTGAACTTCACAAACGTATGATTATGAGCTTGTCACCTGAAACATTGGACACTCTTATTTTCTATGGAGAAGACATTGCAGAATTAGCACAACTTGCTAGTCAAATGTTCCCACTCGGTAAGGTTTATTACTTTAAGAAAACTGCAGATGAAGATCAATTTGATGACATGCTAAAAACAGTTCAAACTGTTTTACAACCAGCTGACCAAATCTTACTGAAGGGAAGTAATTCAATGCATCTCGCTAAAGTTGTAGAAGCATTGGAAAACTAGTGAGGTGGAGATGGTAGAGAAAAGTGTTAAGGAGGGAAATAAAGACTCGGTTGTTATCTACCGAGCGTTGTATTTCCTTGAATGTTGTATTTTATTTTTAGCGTGGTTTTTAAAACGTTACCCATTTCCACAACAGGTCTTCCTGTTTATGTCTAGCCTGTCAATTATTGGTGGATTTGCTATTTATTTATGGAACTTTCGTCGAACAGGTTTTTCAATTGCTAAAATTTTAGCTGGAATTTTTGCGCTGGCTTTTATGCTACTTTTACCGACAATAGGCTATCTGGATACCTCAATAGATGATTTAAGTATGATTGTCTTCTTTTTGTTATCGGTTAGTGTTGATAGGGAAGATGACAATTTAGTGGCAGCACTATTTTATTTTAAGATACTTGTAGCAATCTTAGTACTGTTTGCTTATAATAGCCATATTATTTCTGATATGACAATGTATCGCCCAAACAAGGATTTGATTCGACACTCATATGGATTTATGCACCCAAATTCACTTGGAATGTATTTGATTGCCTTACTATATGATTTTTCATTAATTAAGAAACCTTCTAGTTTAATCAATGGGTTAATTATGCTGTTAACTTCCTTGTTGGTTTTTGCTGTTACTGATTCAAAAACATCAGTTTTGATTGCACTTGCAATTATTTTATGTTATTTCTTAAAACCAATCCTATCAAGGATTAAAGTTTCTGGATATCTTATCATGCCAATTGTAATCGGAATGTTTGGACTTGGGCTTGCTTTGCCGAGATATTATACTCCAGATAATCCTGTCTTTGTAACATTAGATCATTTATTTACTGGACGTACTAGTATTGGTCATGCTTATCTTGAACAATTTGGCTTGAACTGGCTGCCAAGAAACATTCCAATTTTTACAGAAATCAATGGAAGTATGATGTACGATGATAGCTTCTACGTTGATTCGCTTTTGCGTCAGGGGATTATTCTTTTCTGTATGTACCCAATCTTTTTATTGGTTCAATTAAAAGGTAAAAAGTTCACGCTTTTCCATACCTTGCTTTTCTTGTTGACATTCTTTATTGGTACTATGGAACATTATGGAGCAAGTATTGAAATCTGCACTATCTTATTGCTGAATTATTTTGCGGTTTCTGGTGATAAGCTAGAGGAGAAATATTGAAATAGCGTTTAATTTTCGTTATAATAATAGAGTTATGGGAGTCCATGGCTCTATTTTTGTATTGCAGTGAAAAAGGAGTGGACCAATGTAGCCACTATAATCGTTAATGAGTGATACGTTTTTAAAGAGATAATTAAGATTAATAAGGAAATAAAATGACAATTCAAGATGACATTAAAAAACGTCGTACATTTGCCATCATCAGTCACCCGGATGCTGGTAAAACGACAATTACAGAGCAATTACTTTATTTTGGTGGAGAAATCCGTGAAGCAGGTACTGTAAAAGGTAAAAAAACAGGTAACTTTGCTAAATCTGACTGGATGGATATCGAAAAACAACGTGGTATCTCAGTAACTTCATCAGTGATGCAATTTGATTACGCTGGTAAACGTGTTAATATCCTTGATACACCGGGGCACGAAGACTTCTCTGAAGATACTTATCGTACCCTTATGGCCGTTGACGCTGCAGTCATGGTTGTCGATTCAGCCAAAGGTATCGAAGCACAAACGAAAAAACTCTTTGAAGTTGTAAAACACCGTAATATTCCTGTCTTCACTTTCATCAATAAATTGGACCGTGATGGTCGTGAACCGCTTGATCTTTTGGAAGAATTGGAAGAAGTGCTTGGTATTGCAAGTTACCCAATGAACTGGCCAATTGGTATGGGGAAATCATTTGAAGGGCTTTATGATTTGTACAACAAACGTTTGGAACTTTACAAAGGTGATGAACGTTTTGCAGCGCTTGAAGATGGTGACAAATTATTTGCTAACAACCCATTCTACCAACAAGTCTTGGAAGATGTTGAGTTGCTAGAAGAAGCAGGAAATGAATTCTCAGAAGAAGCTATCTTATCAGGTGATTTAACACCAGTTTTCTTCGGTTCTGCCCTTACAAACTTTGGTGTGCAAACTTTCCTTGATACATTCTTGCAATTTGCACCAGAACCTCATGGTCACAAAACAACTGAAGGTAATGAAATCGATCCTTACGATAAAGATTTCTCAGGATTTGTTTTCAAAATCCAAGCTAACATGGACCCTCGTCACCGTGACCGTATTGCCTTTGTGCGTATCGTCTCAGGTGAGTTTGAACGTGGTATGAGCGTGAATCTTGCTCGTACGAAAAAATCAGTGAAATTATCAAACGTGACTCAATTTATGGCTGAATCACGTGAAAATGTTGAAAATGCCGTTGCTGGTGATATTATCGGGGTTTACGATACAGGTACATACCAAGTTGGGGATACGTTGACAGTTGGTAAAAATAAATTTGAATTCGAACCACTGCCAACCTTCACTCCAGAATTGTTCATGAAAGTTGCCGCTAAAAACGTTATGAAACAAAAATCATTCCATAAAGGGATTGAACAATTGGTGCAAGAAGGAGCTATCCAATTGTACAAAAACTACCAAACAGGTGAATACATGCTTGGTGCGGTTGGTCAATTGCAGTTTGAAGTTTTCAAACACCGTATGGAAAATGAATACAACGCTGAAGTTATCATGACACCAATGGGTAAAAAGACTGTTCGTTGGATTAAACCAGAAGACCTTGATGAACGCATGTCTTCAAGTCGAAATATTTTGGCTAAAGACCGCTTTGATCAACCTGTTTTCCTTTTCGAAAACGATTTTGCGCTTCGTTGGTTTGCAGACAAATACCCAGATGTTGATTTGGAAGAAAAAATGTAATTATAAAAGGTCTGAGCATTGCTCAGACCTTTTATTTGTTACGGGTGTAAAAGAACAGCTCTGACGAATCAGAGCTGTTCTTTTGAGATTATGAAAAAGAAAAGTTTTAGGATGTTTTTTATTATAGCCATGATACCTTAAAGAAAACTTAAAAATCCTTTAAAAAAAGTCAAATAGCTTTTTTAAAGAATATTCAAATAATTGACACTATGAAAACGTGTTAATGATAATAAATGAAACTGTTTCCTATCTTTTTGACTTAGAATGTGTTACACTAGTTAAGTTGTTAAACAACGAAACTAAAGTTTAATAAGGCAGCTTCGCACTGCCTTTTAGAAAAGAGAAAAATTTGAAATTTACAGAACTTAACTTATCGGAAGCAATCCTTGCTGCTGTTGAAAAAGCAGGCTTTGTTGAGCCATCTCCAATCCAAGAATTAACAATTCCTTTGGCATTGGAAGGTAAGGATGTTATCGGACAAGCGCAAACTGGTACAGGGAAAACAGCTGCCTTTGGTTTACCAACTTTGGATAAAATTGATACAAGTCGTAATCTTGTTCAAGCCTTGGTTATCGCTCCAACACGTGAATTAGCAGTTCAAGGTCAAGAAGAATTGTTCCGTTTTGGTCGTGAAAAAGGTGTTAAAGTCCGTTCAGTTTACGGCGGTTCAAGCATTGAAAAACAAATCAAAGCTCTTCGTTCAGGTGCTCATATTGTTGTTGGGACACCAGGTCGTTTGCTTGATTTGATTAAACGTAAAGCTTTAAAACTTGAACACGTTGAAACATTGATTCTTGATGAAGCAGATGAAATGCTTAACATGGGATTCTTAGAAGATATCGAAGCTATTATCAGCCGTGTGCCAGAAACACGCCAAACGCTTCTTTTCTCAGCTACTATGCCTGAAGCTATCAAACGTATTGGTGTTAAATTTATGCAAAATCCTGAACACGTAAAAGTAGCTGCTAAAGAATTGACTACTGATCTTGTCGATCAATACTATATTCGTGTTAAAGAACAAGATAAATTTGATACAATGACACGTCTTATGGACGTTGATCAACCTGAATTGTCAATTGTCTTTGGACGTACAAAACGTCGTGTAGATGAATTGACACGTGGTTTGAAATTGCGTGGTTATCGTGCAGAAGGTATTCACGGTGACCTTGATCAAGGTAAACGTCTTCGTGTCCTACGCGATTTCAAAAATGATAATATCGATATTTTGGTTGCGACTGACGTTGCAGCGCGTGGTCTTGATATTTCAGGGGTTACACACGTTTATAACTATGATATCCCACAAGATCCAGAAAGCTACGTACACCGTATTGGACGTACTGGACGTGCAGGTAAACACGGTCAATCGATTACTTTTGTTGCTCCAAATGAAATGGGTTACTTGTCAATCATTGAAAAATTGACTAAAAAACGCATGAAAGGTATGAAACCAGCTACAGCTGATGAAGCTTTTAAAGCGAAGAAAAAAGTTGCCCTTAAGAAAATTGAACGTGATTTTGCGGATGAAACTATCCGTAATAACTTTGATAAATTCAAAGGGGATGCGGTTAAATTGGCTGCAGAATTCACACCAGAAGAGTTGGCTTTATACATCTTGAGCTTGACAGTTAAAGATCCTGAAACTCTTCCAAAAGTTGAAATTGCGCGTGAAAAACCATTACCATTCAAACCATCAGGTGGTGGATTCAATAACCGTAAAGGTGGACGTGGCAATGGACGCGGACGTGATAACCGTCGTGGCGGTCGTGATCGCAAACGTGATGACCGTGATAATGGATTCCGCGATTTCAAACGCACATCATCTAAAAACAAACGCGATTTCCAAAATAAAGATAACAAACGTCCTCATCGTACATCTAGTGAGAAGAAAAATGGATTTGTTATCCGTAACAAAGGGGAAAGATAATAGTAAAACGCACTCTGCTTGAGCAGGGTGCGTTTTTGGTTAAGCTTTGTGTTCGTTAATATAATCGAGTTTTTGTTGTCGTGTTTTTTGTTTAAAATAGCTTTCTGCGGACATGGCGGCTTCTTTGCTATCAAAACTTTCTTGGTAAATGAGTTTGACAGGTAAGCGGCTTTTTGTGTATTTAGCGCCTTTACCTGCATTATGCGTTTTGATGCGGCGTTCTACATCTGTAGTGTAGCCAGTGTAGAGCGTACCGTCTGCACACTCTACCACGTACATAAAAGCTTTTTTAGTCTTTCTTTCCGTTTTTTCCATAATAGATTTCAAAAATATCGTCGGTATACTCGCCATTTTCTTTGTGAACAAAAAGTGGTGGAAGGATTTTTAGACCATCGGTTGAACCATCTTTGATAGCTTCAATCAAAAGCATATTAGCATCTTTTCCCATTTTTGGGTAAACGAATTGGATGCGTTTTGGTGCCAGATTGTACTGTCTCATGGTATCGATGATGTCTAGAAAGCGATCTGGCCTGTGCACCATAGCAAGTCTTCCATTTGATTTTAGAGCGTGTCTTGCAATGTCACAAATTTCTTCAAGGTTTGTTGTGATTTCGTGTCTAGCTAGAAGATAGTGTTCAGATACATTTTTCTTAGAAGTCTCTGACACCTTGAAATATGGTGGATTGCACAGAATTAAGTCAACGCCAGTTCGCGGTACGTGAGTTAGAAGATTTTTCAAATCATCATTAATCATTTGAACTTGGTCTTCTAAGTGGTTCAAGTGGATTGAACGCTCTGCCATGTCAGCTAAGCGCTCCTGAATTTCAACTTCGATGATTGGCGCTTTAGTGCGGGTGCTGGCAAAAAGTCCAACGGCACCATTTCCAGAACAGAGGTCAACAATCAAGCCACGTGATGGAATTTTTGGGAAACGTGACAAGAGGACACTGTCGATAGAATAGCTGAAAACCTCTCTATTTTGAATAATTTTTACATCTGTCGAAAAGAGCTGATCAATACGCTCACCTTCTTTTAAAATTGATTTAGTCATGACATTTATTATAGCAGATTTTGCCTATTCTCACTAGCGAGGTCGTTAATTTTTACTTTCTAAAACCGCTTAAGCATGGTACAATGTAAGGTAATGAGAAAAAAAGGAGTAAATCTGTGTTTTATACTTATTTACGCGGGCTAGTGGTTTTCCTTCTTTGGATTATCAATGGTAATGCCCATTATCACAATGAAGACAAAATTTTGAGCAAAGATGAAAACTATATTTTGGTTGCACCGCACCGTACATGGTGGGACCCTGTTTATATGGCTTTCGCTGCTCGTCCAAAACAATTCATTTTCATGGCTAAAAAGGAATTGTTCACAAATCGTATATTTGGTTGGTGGATTCGCATGTGTGGCGCCTTTCCAATTGACCGTGAAAATCCTGGTCAAAAAGCCATCAAATACCCAATTAACATGTTGAAAAAAAGCAATCGTTCACTTGTCATGTTTCCAAGTGGAAGTCGTCATTCAACAGATGTTAAAGGTGGGGTTGCTGTCATCGCTAAAATGGCAAAAGTTAAAATCATGCCAGTTGTTTACGCAGGACCAATGCAACTAAAAGGTCTTTTGACTGGTGAACGTGTTGACATGAATTTTGGTAACCCAATTGATATTTCTGACATCAAACGCATGAACGATGAAGGTATCGAAGAAGTGGCAAACCGTATTCAAACTGAATTTGACCGTTTGGATGCTGAAAATGCAACTTACCACATCAATAAAAAACCAAATCCATTGACATACATTTATCGTGTTCCGCTTGGTTTGGTAGCTATTGTCGTTGTTCTTTTGACATTACTCTTTAGTTACATTGCAAGCTTTGTCTGGGATCCTGATAAACACCGTAAAATGAAATAAATAAGAAAAAGCTCGGATTTTCCGAGTTTTTTTCGAATAATTAAGTAAGGGCTCCGAGGAGCCTTTTTCTAATGCTTAAAAGGTGAGGTAATAGGATGATTGAAGAGATGAAAGAAAGACTTTTGGAACATAAGACGGTAGCGGCGGTTTTAGGAACGGTGCTTGTTATGCTTGTGGCATTCTTTGCTTGGTCTAGTATGACTAGACCACAAGCGCAGCTACAAAGTGATTTACCTGCGCTTTCTAGTAGTATCCCAGCAAGTTCAAGTCTTGAACCATCAAAGACAAAGACTATGACATCACGTTCTCAAGATGATTCTGGCAAAATTTTTGTTGATATCAAGGGTGCCGTTAAAAATGAAGGTGTTTATGAATTGTCAAATGGCAGCCGTGTCACGGATTTGGTCAAAAAAGCTGGCGGATTTACAGATGATGCTGATAAGAAGTCAGTCAATTTAGCTGAAAAATTAGCTGACGAAGCGGTTGTCTATGTGGCAAAAATTGGTGAAGAAGTCACACCAGCAAGCACACCTTCTCAAGCTAAACCAACGACAGCTAGCGGGGTACAAGGTGACAGCTCAGCGCAAATCAATCTTAACACCGCAACTACAGAAGAACTCCAAACTATTTCTGGCATTGGGGCTAAACGTGCGCAAGATATCATTGATTATCGTGATGCTAATGGTGGTTTCTCATCCGTTGATGATTTGAAAAATGTTTCTGGCATTGGTGAGAAGACTTTAGAAAAATTAAAATCTGAGGTGACTGTTGACTAAGTATTTTCCTATTAAGCCAATTCAATTGGCTTTTTTGCTCACTTTACTTTATTATTTTTGTTTTGAAAAAGTGGTGTTATGTCTGATTTTACTCCTGTTAGCCTTGCTGTTTTTATGGCAACAGTATGGTTGGAAGGCTTGGTGTCAGGTTTCACTGTGCTTGGCTTTTTTTGCGATATTTTTCCTGACTAAGGCTAATCAGACAGAACAGGCTTATCAAGCGGCGCCAGCTCATTTAACAAAAATCCAGATGATTCCTGATACGATTTCGGTTAATGGTGATTTATTATCCTTTCGAGGTAAGGAAGCTGGGCATACTTACCAAGTTTTTTATACCTTGAAGTCAGAAAAAGAGCAGAAATTTTTTAAAAATCTTAATCAAACAGTGCTTTTATCAGGGCAGGTGGATTTAGAAGAGGCAACGCCACAGCGGAATTTTGGTGGTTTTGATTGCCGCACTTACCTTAAACATGAAGGCATTTATCGGATTGCTAATCTTTCTTCGATTACTGAAATGAGACAGCAGAGCTCTTTAAGTTTTTTTGAACGACTACATGAACTTAGAAGACAGGCGATTGTCAGTATTCAAAGGAATTTTCCTGCTCCCATGCAACATTACATGACTGGCCTTTTGTTTGGATATTTGGATAAGTCTTTTGATGAGATGAGTGATGTTTACACTAGTTTAGGGATTATTCATCTTTTTGCTCTGTCTGGTATGCAGGTGGGCTTTTTTGTGGGACTTTTTCGGTTTATTTTTTTACGTCTTGGGTTACGGCGAGATTATGTGGATATACTGCAAATCCCGTTTTCACTTGTATATGCTGGCTTGACAGGCTTTTCGGTTTCAGTTGTTCGGAGCCTTATTCAGTCTGCTTTTGCAAATCTTGGCATAAAAAAATTAGATAATCTTGCCTTTACTTTAATGACCCTTTTTATTTTGATGCCAAATTTCCTGCTGACAACAGGAGGAATTCTTTCTTTTACCTACGCTTTTATCCTGAGTTTTATTGATTTTGATGGGTTTAGTCATTATCGAAAAATCCTTACAGAATGTTTGGCGATTTCGCTGGGAAGTTTACCGGTTTTGCTATATTTCTTCTCAGTATTTCAACCCTTGTCGCTGCTTTTAACAGCTATTTTTTCACTGGCTTTTGATACGCTTATCTTACCTGTTTTGACCTTTGTTTTTCTTTTATCACCTCTGGTTAAAATTACCGCGTTAAATCCATTTTTTGTTTTTCTAGAAACTATCATCAAATTTAGCAAGTCGCTGATTGGCACACCACTTGTTTTTGGCAGACCAAGTCTAGGAATTTTATTGCTATTACTTTTAATAATAGGACTTCTCTATGACTGTTATCGACACAAAAAAGTAGCCATTTTCCTTTTTAGCATAATGGCTTTGCTATTTTTCCAAATCAAGCATCCGCTGGAAAACGAAGTGACGGTGGTTGACATTGGGCAAGGAGATAGTATTTTTGTGCGTGATGTTAAAGGGCATACGCTGTTAATTGATGTGGGCGGAAAAGTGAGTTTTAGTGAGAAAAAATCGTGGCAAAAGCGCTTAGCTGATAGCAATGCTGAGCGGACACTGATTCCTTATCTGAAAAGTCGAGGAATTGGTAAAATTGACCAGTTGGTTTTGACGCACACGGATACCGACCATATGGGTGATATGCTTGAAGTCGCAAAAGAGCTGAAAATTGGTCAAGTCCTGGTGAGTCCAGGAAGTCTCACAAAGCCAGATTTTGTGGTTAAATTTCGACAAATGAAGACGCCAGTTCGCGCAGTTTCTGCAGGAGATAACTTGCCAATTATGGGAAGTCACTTGCAGGTGCTCTATCCAAATGCTGTTGGTGACGGTGGAAATAATGATTCGGTGGTGCTTTATGGCAATCTTCTGGGCAAGAATTTTTTGTTTACAGGAGACTTGGAAGAAGAGGGCGAGCAACAGATGATAGCAACTTATCCCAATCTGCCAGTTGATGTTTTAAAAGCAGGACATCACGGCTCAAAAGGGTCATCGAGCCCAGAATTTCTAGCTCATATTTCCCCGCAAATAGGAGTAATCTCCGCAGGACAAAATAACCGCTACAAGCATCCTCATCAAGAAACGCTTGAACGCTTTCAAGCACAAAACATGACTATTTACCGTACTGATGAACAAGGTGCTATCCGCTTTAGAGGATTAAACCACTGGAAAATCGAAACAGTGAGGTGAACTTAAGTCAAAAGCAAAATAAAAACAGTAGTCGATTGACGGCTGTTTTGCTTTGCAATTAGATTAGCATAAGTATATACTATGTTATAAAAAGGAGGGCGAGAATGGAAGCAATAGAGAGCAAAGTTGATTTTGTTAAAGAAATCGAGAAGTTAAAAACTGTGACACGTTTTAATAGGACATTGGATGGGCGATTTGAAAATAGTGCGGAACATTCTTGGCAGGTTGCATTAGTAGCAAACCTTTTTCAAGATTATTTTCCTGAAAAATTGGACATAGGAAAAGTGACTTTAATGCTTTTACTCCATGATTTGGGAGAAATTTACGCAGGTGATACTTGGGTGTATGACACCACAGGCAAAGCCGTCTCACATGATAAGGAATACTTATCGTTACAGAAAAGTTTAGCAATCTTACCAATCATTCAAGGCGAGAAATTTACAGAATTGTGGTTTGAATTTGAAAAAGGAAATAGTCCAGAAGCAAGATATGCTAGAATTATTGATGCTTTGGTATCGCTGATTAATCATTTGGTTGTTTCGGAAGAAGGTTATAATCCCGATAAATTAACGGCTGAGAGAGTCTTGACTAAGAAAGCTTTCATTAAAGAAGATTCAGAAATTTTGTGGCAATTAGCAAAGGAATTAATCGAAAAAAGTGTTGAAAAAGGACTATATAGCTGAAGGTGAAGAGTTTGAGTAACGCTAAAAATGAATTAGAATTGAAATATCAGCTATCTGAAGAAGCTTTGAGTATTTACGAAGAGAAAGTGAGAAAGGCAGGCTTTGTCTCTGTGGGTGAATGTCTTGAAACAGATATTACGGTTGATTTACCTAATTTTGAAAGCAAATCTAAAGGAATAGTCATTCGCTATCGCATAATAAGTGTTGGGAGATACTTATTGACCATTAAACTCAAACGTCAGAATAATCATTACCAAGAGTATGTAGAATTGGAGTATTCTAGTAATTCCAATGACAATCTTGCTTTTTCTGATATTCAATGTTTATTACAAAAGGAATTGGATGTAGTGCTTCCTCGGATTATTCTAGAAGGAAAAGATGTGTCTGAAAATTGTATTTATCTGATAAATCAATTGTACGATTTGGGGTTCACACGTTGTCGCATGTTTTCTCAGAAGAAACGTCATGAGTACAAAAAAGAAAATACGGCTGTTTGTTTTGATCTTTTTCCTTGTCATGTTGGGGCTTTTATTGAGCTAGAAGCTTTTAGTGAGGAGAAACTTATAGCTTTAAAGGAATTAATGGCTTTACCTGAACATTGTCGCATTAGCAAGAACTACGGTAAGATTATTCAAGATAGCTTGAAAAAGCAGGGATTGGATAGCGATAGAAGTAGAATTTGTCTTTTTGATGAAACATTAAGGCAGTTTGCTTATAAAAAATTCCATCGTTAACTTTCGCATGAACCATGAGTTTTTCTCATGGTTTTTTGTTATAATATCTTTATGATTGCAATCGAAGAAATTGATAAATTACAAAAAGAAAATCTTAGTTTGATTACGGTAGTGACAGGCGAAGATTTGGGACAATTTTCTCAGCTAAAAGAGCGTATGATGGAGCGCGTGGGATATGATAAGGATGATTTGACTTATTCTTATTTTGATATGGCTGAGGTTGATTACCAAGATGCTGAGATGGATCTTGAAAGCTTACCGTTTTTTGCAGATCAAAAAGTGGTTATTTTTGATAATCTACTTGATATCACGACGGCTAAGAAGTCTTATTTGTATGATAAGGAACTCAAGCGTTTTGAGGCATATTTGGAAAATCCTTTGGACACGACGCGCTTGATTATTTTTGCACCAGGGAAATTAGACGGCAAACGTCGCTTGGTGAAAATTCTTAAACGTGATGCACAGATTTTTGAAGCGAGTGAATTAAAAGAAGCAGAGCTAAAAACGTATTTTCAAAAATTGGCTCACAAAGAAAATCTGACCTTTGATTCAGGTGTTTTTGAGGCTTTACTTTTGAAATCCAATTATGATTTCAGCGAAATTTTGAAAAATATTGCCTTTTTGAAATCTTATAAAAAAGATGGTCATATTACTTCAGAAGATATTAATCAAGCCATTCCGAAAACACTTCAGGATAATATTTTTGATTTGACGCAGTTTGTCTTGAATGGCAAAATCGACGAGGCGCGTGAGCTGATTCGCGATTTGCGCTTACAAGGTGAAGACGAAATCAAGTTGATTGCTATTATGCTAGGGCAATTTCGTATGTTTTTGCAAGTCAGCATCTTAGCCAGTCAAGGAAAGACAGAGCAGCAGATGGTAGCAACCTTGTCTGATTATCTGGGACGCCGTGTCAATCCTTATCAAGTTAAATTTGCTGTGCGTGATTCACGCACACTGTCAATGACTTTCTTGAAAAAAGCTATTGCTATTTTGATTGAGACAGATTATGCCATTAAGACAGGAACATATGACAAAGATTACCTCTTTGATGTGGCTATTTTAAAAATTGCTCATGAGCATCATTAAGCATACTTAAAAAAGCGGTCAAATAATTTGCTAGTTAGACTTGATTCTTATAAAATGATGATAAGAAATAACGAAAAGAAAGAAGGTAACTAGCATGGCTATTATTTTACCCGAATTACCATACGCATACGATGCGCTTGAACCATACATCGATGCAGAAACAATGACATTGCACCATGATAAACATCATGCCACTTATGTAGCAAACGCCAATGCGGCTCTTGAAAAACACCCTGAACTTGGAGATGATTTGGAAGTTATCTTGGCAGATCTTGACAAGATTCCAGCAGATATTCGTCAAGCGGTGATTAACAATGGTGGTGGTGCTCTTAACCACTCACTTTTCTGGGAATTCCTATCTCCTGAAAAACAAGAGCCGACAGCAGATGTTTTGGATGCGATTGAAGAAGCTTTTGGTTCATTTGATGAGTTTAAAGCTGTCTTTACAAAAGCTGCAACAACACGTTTCGGTTCAGGTTGGGCATGGCTTGTCGTTAACAAAGATGGCAAGCTCGAAGTAACCTCAACAGCTAACCAAGACAATCCAATTTCAGAAGGTAAAAAACCAATTCTTGCTCTTGATGTCTGGGAACATGCCTACTATCTCAAATACCGTAATGTCCGACCAGACTATATCAAAGCTTTCTTTGATATTATCAATTGGGCAAAAGTTGCTGAATTGTACCAAGCAGCAATTGCTGACTAAAAATTAAACATAGTACTCTCTAATCTAGAGGATAGGCATTTGTCTATCCTCTTTTTACGTCTAAATATGATATAATAGCAAGGAATAGGGAGGAATTTTGCATGTCAGGACATAATAAATGGAGCAAAATTAAAAACAAAAAAGGTGAAGCAGATGCTAAACGTGGTGCGATTTTCAATAAATTGTCACGTGAAATTTTTGTAGCTGCTAAAGCTGGTGGTGGCGATCCATCAATGAACGCCAGCCTTCGTATGGTTTTGGATAAAGCGCGTGCGGCTAATATGCCAAAAGATAACATCAATCGTGCGATTAAGAAAGCAACAGATGTTGGCGATACAACAAATTACGACGAAATCACTTATGAAGGTTATGGACCTGGTGGGGTAGCTATCCTCGTTCACACCTTAACTGACAACAAAAAACGTACAGATGCGAACATGCACACTATTTTCACACGTAATGGCGGTAACATGGGCTCAACTGGTTCAGTTGCTTACATGTTTGACCGTAAAGGTTACATTGTCATTGACCGTGAAAATCTAGACTTGGATGAAGATAGCATGCTTGAGTTGATTTTGGATGCTGGGGCAGAAGATTTGAAAACATCAGATGACGCTTTTGAAATCTTCACTGAACCAAAAGAATTTCCAGCCGTTAAAGAAGCTTTGCAAGCACAAAATCTTGAATTCGCGCAAGCTCAACTTAGCATGATTCCACAAAACTATGTTAGCCTTGATCAAGAACAAGCAGACATTTTGGAAACATTGGTCGATAAACTCGAAGATGACGATGATGTTCAAGATGTTTACACAAACATGGCTGACTAATAATGAAAAAAGAACTTCGATTTTTTTCGAAGTTCTTTTTGTGTGTTTATTATTTTACAAACATAGCATCGCCAAAGCTAAAGAAGCGGTAGCGCTCATCGATGGCGTGTTGGTAAGCTTCTAGGACGAATTCACGTCCGGCAAAAGCTGAAACCAACATCACAAGTGTTGATTTTGGTAAGTGGAAGTTTGTTGAAAAGGCATCAACCACTTTAAATTCATAACCTGGTTTGATGAAGATGTTTGTCCAACCGCTGTCAGCTTTGATTTCGCCGTTGAATTTTGAACCGATGGTTTCAAGGGTACGAATTGAAGTTGTTCCAACCGCAACAACACGTCCACCAGCAGCTTTTACGTTGCGAAGGGTTTGGGCAGCTTCTTCAGACAAGCGGTAGAATTCAGAGTGCATTTCGTGTTCTTCAACATTATCAACAGAAACTGGACGGAATGTTCCAAGTCCAACGTGAAGTGTCACGTAGACAAGTTTTACGCCTTTTGCTTCAATTTTTTCAAGCAATTCTTTGGTGAAGTGCAGTCCAGCAGTTGGAGCGGCAGCAGAACCATTTTCTTTGGCATAGACTGTTTGATAACGGTCTGGGTCATCCAATTTTTCGTGAATGTATGGTGGCAATGGCATTTCACCAAGGCTTTCCAAAACTTCAAGGAAGATACCATCGTAGTCGAATTCAACGATACGACCACCGTGATCCAATTCTTCTACAACTGTGGCAGTCAAACGACCATCACCAAATGATACTTTTGCTCCCACGCGCAAGCGTTTAGCTGGTTTTGCCAAAACTTCCCATTGGTCGCCTTCAGTATTTTTCAAGAGAAGCAATTCAACGTGACCGTGTGTATCAGGTTTTTCACCGTAAAGACGAGCTGGAAGAACGCGTGTGTTGTTCATGACAAGAGCGTCACCAGGATTTAGCTCATCAAGAATGTGGTCGAAGTGTGCATCAACCATCTCGTGTGTTTTGTGGTCAATGACTAAAAGTTTAGAACTATCTCGTTTTTCAAGAGGTGTTTGGGCAATTAACTCCTCTGGTAAATTAAAATCAAAATCGTCGGTATGCATAATCTAACATGTTTCCTTAATATTTTATTCTCAACTAATCATTATAACACGATAAGCATTTTCCGTCATCTGGTCGAGTTTTAATTGTAACAATTCTAAAGAGGTGGTATAATGAGAACAACAAAGAAAACGCTTAAAAATTAATGGAAAGTGATGAAAAAAGATGAAAGAAAAAATTGGAGATTACGCGAAATCAATCGTCTATGGCGGTATGGATGGTATTGTTACAACATTTGCGGTCGTTGCTGGAGCGGTCGGTGGTAATTTAGGAGTCACACCGATTGTAATTCTTGGCTTTTCAAATCTTTTAGCTGATGGTTTTTCAATGGCAGTTGGAGATTATCTAAGTTCAACGACAGAAGAATCAGTTGTAAAAGGTAAGGCAGTTAAGAATGCTGGGGCAACTTTCCTTTCATTCATATTTTTTGGCTTGATTCCTCTTTTGTCATATCTTTTGATTAATGTTTTTAGCATTTTCAAAGTCCATACTTTTATGATGGCTTGTATTTTAGTATCGCTAGCGCTAACCTTACTTGGATTTGTCAAAGCTTTGATAACAAAGAAAAGCAAATTCAAAGAAATTTTTAGAACCTTATTGATTGGTTTAATCGCTGCTTTATTTGCTTATTATGTTGGTGACTTTTTAGGGCAGTTAGCTGGAACTAGATAAGGAGCTTCCACTCATCTCAGATGGGTGGATTTTTTTAATGTTGCACTATTTACTCATTAAAAAGTAATTTAGATAATGTAAACTAAAAAGAGTATGAATCTCATCCATTTTATGAGTATTATAATTCAATATTGAAATACAATATATTAGAGAGTGA
This sequence comes from Streptococcus equinus, assembly GCF_900104225.1. Taxonomy (GTDB): domain Bacteria; phylum Bacillota; class Bacilli; order Lactobacillales; family Streptococcaceae; genus Streptococcus; species Streptococcus equinus_D. The sequence continues at coordinate 119,674 of NZ_FNJK01000002.1, forward strand.
CTTGATTAAAAGTCTGAAAAATACTGACTTGGAATATGTTTTTGTTGATGGCTTGAAGAATCAACTATTTGAAACTATTATTTATTTATCACTCAAGTCACTTGTTTTGGACATAAACTATTTTTCTAAGAATTTTTCTGATAAAGAAGAAGCATATAAGAAATATATTTCCTATCCAAAGCAAAAGAGTGGTATCGATAATTTTTTGTGTGCCATAATTGTGTATATGATGGATTCAGGAAAAATTGTTGATTGTGGAAATCATAATAATTTGTACAACAAAAATATGTCATATAGACAAATGTACGATTCATACATGAATAAATACCAAAAAAGGAGTGAATAAACATGGTACAATTAGAACTAAAAAATGTTTGTAAAAAATATACTGGTCAATCTCGCTATGCGTTAGATCATATTAATTTAGCAGTTGAAAAAGGTGATTTTGTAGCCATTATGGGGAGAAGTGGAAGCGGTAAAACAACATTTTTAAATGCTGCTTCAACTATTGATAGTATTGATAGTGGTGATATTTTTTGTGGTGGTAAAAATATTAGTCACCTTAATGATAATGAGGCAACTGAATTTAGAAAAAATAATGTTGGGTTTGTTTTTCAAGATTACATGTTATTAGATAGTTTAACTATTAGAGAAAATATCGCAGTTGCTTTATCTCTTCAAAATGTTGATAGGGCAAAAATAGACAGTAGAATTGATGACTATGCAATGGAGTTAAACTTATATGACCAGTTAGAAAAATATCCATATCAATTGTCAGGGGGACAGAAACAGAGAGCAAGTATTATTAGAGCAGTTATAAAAAATCCGGATATCGTCTTTGCTGATGAGCCGACAGGAGCATTAGATTTAAAATCATCAGAAGATACAATGAAGTTATTGAGTAAAATTAATCGAGTATTTAATGTCACTATCTTAATGGTTACTCATGATGTTTTATCAGCTTCTTATGCTAACCGAGTGGTTGTTTTAAAAGATGGTCAATTTGATAAAGAAATCATAAAATCAGAATGTGGTTCTTCATATCATGATGAAATTAGCCAAGCATTATCAAAAGTAGGTGAATAATATGATTTGGACAATAACAAAAGCAAATATTATAAAAAATTTTTCACTTTATCGAGTCTATTTTTTAGCTACCATTGGACTTTTAAGTGTATTTACAGCATTTTTAACGTTTACTTCTGATAAGATGACTCTGGCAAAAATAGCAGAGAGCGGGCAGGCTTCAGCGATAGCGAATATTTCGCTTGTTTTTTTGATTGTTTTTTTAACTATTTTTTTGATGTATTTCAATAATTTTTTCATCAAAAGAAGAAGTCATGAATTAGGAGCTATGGCTATTTTAGGATTTTCTAAACAAAAGTTAGTTACCCTACTAACTATGGAGAATCTTGTTATTTTATCGGTGAGTTATCTTATTAGTCTTATTGTTGGGCCGACTTTGTACTCAGTGGTAGTATCTCTTATTATTAATGTTTTAGGAATTGAAATATCAAATCAGTGGTTTATATCATCAGAGATGATTGTAAAATCTTTTGGAATTGTATTAATCATTTTTGTTATTAATTTTTTGATTAACATTAGTATTATCAAAGGTCAATCTTTGATTGAGTTTGTTAATTATTCTAAAAAAGCTGAAAAACAAATTAAGGTGAAAAGGATTCGTTCAATTTTAGCAATTATGGCTTTAGGAGCTGCATATTGTTTGTGTTTAACAAGCATGTTTAGTGTGACACAGCGTATCTGGTTGAAAATAGGGATTATGCCAATTTCATTTTTAGTGATTATTCTTATTTCACTAGGAAGTATTTTTACAATTCGTTATGGTCTAGTTTTTATACTATCCCTTTTAAAGAAAAATCGAAAAAAACTCTATCAACCGGTAGCTAATGTTGTATATCCTAAACTTAGTTTTAGAATTGCAACAAAAAGTAAATTATTAATCATTTTAAGTGGGCTTTTAACATTGACGATTGTTATTAGTGGTATGATGGTAATGCTTATTACTTATAGTGTGAATGGTATTAGCCGTTTAAACCCATCAGTTATTGAATATAATTTACAGGATGAAAATGAATCGGTTAACATTGATAAAATTCTTAGTAAGTATCAAGTAAGTCAATTAGATATTCACCTTTTAAGACTTAATAGCAATCCTGAAATAACTATTACAGATAGTGGACAAACAATACCATATTTTGACTTGGTAAAATATAGTGATTATGAGCATCTTGCTAAAGTTCAAGGAAAAAAAGTATTGGCTGATACATCAGCTCCTCTGTTAATTAACTATTATCCTACTAAAAAAAGTTTAGGAAAAACATTTAAATTTGAAAATGGTAGTGAAGTAACTGTAAAAAAAGTAACAACTGATAATATTTTTAGTTTTGCAACTAGTGTGACTACTCTGGTTGTGAGTGATAAATTTTATGATAATTTGAGAGAAAGTTATCCAAGTAAGGAAATGATAATTAGAACTTTTAATGGGAATGATATTCGTCATAGTAAAACTTTTTATGAAAAATTTAAGAATCTAGATGATGTTAAGAGTAGCTATGAGCGTGAATATCTAGTTAAAACGGGAAATATTTCAACTTATATCTTTATTTCATTTTTATCAATACTGTTTGTTATTTGTACAGGAAGTATTTTGTACTTTACAAGTTTGGTTGAGATTATGGAAAATAAAGATGAATATTCTTATCTAAGTAAATTAGGATATAATGGACAGATGATTGATAAAATTCTTAAATGTGAAATTGGAGTATTGTTTGTTGTGCCTGTTTTAGTAGGTATTCTTAACGGAGGACTATTACTTATTTTTTACAAATATTTATTTACAGACAGTCTAGTAGCAAATCAAATTATTTTTGCTTCAATAGGGACTTGTTTATTAGTATTTTTATTACTTTATTTCATTGTTTTCTTTTTGACAAATCGTTCAGCACGTTCTATAGTTAGAGTTTAAAATATGATACAATGAAGAAAATTATATTTTAGTGGGAATGAGATATGGAACAACTGATTAAAAATGGGAGTAAAAAATACTTAGGGGTCTTTGTTGTACTTTTTCAACAATTAATCACTTTGTTATTGTTGTTTTATGACGAAAAAATTGATGGATTAATCTTTTCTGAAAAATTTGCTATTATTACGATTTTACTTGATGGTATTTTTGTATGGTTAGCTTCAGTTTTACGTCAAGATAAAGATAGTATTTTTAAAAAGATTATTTTTATTATTTCTTTGACTATATGGCAATACTATTTTACAATATCAAATCATGATGTTTTCAATATAGTAGGAATTCTTTTTCAGCCGTTGCTGATGTATGGATATACTGTAGAAATTATTAACTTGATACTATATAATCAAAAAGATTTTAAAAGAAAATTTGATACAGTACTTATTAGTAGTATTTTAGTAACTATATTATGTTATTTTATTAATCCCTCTCTGTTTAATTTGTTATATTTCTTTATATTTGTTTTATTACATTTCTACCCATTGTTATTATTGGTAGTTTATCATTCACATTTTAAGCAGGTTATTAGTCCAGTAAAAAAATCATGCCTCTATTTTGCAATTCTTCTACTGTTCATATTAAGTACTGAGTTTTACGGAGATGTACATGGTGTTAGTCCAATTTATACTAATTTAGGTTGGTATTTATTTCCTTCTATATTGGGAGTAATTTATTATTTTAGAACGATTCATGATAAACTTCGCTTGGAAATAAAGCGATGCTGGGGTGACTATCGACCAAGAGTTGAAGTATCACTGATATTTTTTATAATTGTATGGATAATAGTTATTCGCTTTTTTATCACAGATTTTCTCTTATTTTTTGTTGTTACAAGTATCAATGTATTATTCATTTTGATGGTGCTATCATGGTCGATTTATTATATATCTAAAATGAATGAGCGGGTAATGCTAATCGATGGACAGCGTTTGTCACGTTTTATGAAAACAGAAGAAAGTGTTCGACAGGATTTTTCGAATTACCTTCATGATGATATTTTGCAAAATATTATAGCCGTTAAAAATTTACTAGCCTTGGAAAATCAAAAGCTTGCTAGTCAATATGTTGTTGAGGAATTAAATGATTTAGTTGTTAGTATTCGAAATGAAATTGATTCCTATCATCCTATATTATTGCCAGAGAAAAATTTAAAGGATAATTATCAGATGCTTTTAGCTGAGTTAGTGCAAAAACGTAAGAGCAGTAGACAAATCATTTTTAATTGCTCTGATGACTTGTATTTGCTTCCTCCATATGATGTTATGGTATATCGATTTTTAAAAGAATTGACTAATAACGCAATTAAATATGCAACAAATGACAGTATTGATTTATCTTTAGATATTCAATCAGATACGATAGTAATTAAGCAATGGAATGAATGTTTATGTCATAGAGAATCAATAACTTTTGGACGAGGGTTTAAATCAATTGAAGAAACCTTGTCAGCTTTTGGAGGAAATATTAGTGTTCGGATTAGTGACAACATCTTTGTAGTAAAAATTTTATTACCAGTAGATTGGAAATTATGTTATGAAAATTTTATTGATTGATGATCATAAGCTTTTTGCAAAGAGTATTCAATTGATGTGTGAACAATTTGATGAAATTGATGTTTTGGATACTTTAACGATAAATTTTGATAATCTTGACATTAATTCAGCCTATTATGATATTGTTTTACTTGATATTAATTTAACAAATATTTCTAAGGAAAATGGCTTGGATTTAGCTGAAAAATTAATTCAGAAAAATCCTGAAATGAAGATTGCTATGTTAACAGGTTATGTAAAATCAGTTTATGAGGAACGAGCTAAAAAAATTGGTGCCTATGGATTTATTGACAAAAATATTGAGCCAGATAAACTTTTGAGGGTTTTGAAAATAATTTATTCTGGAAGGAAATATTTTGAGTCTTACCAATGTAAAGAGTATCTAGAAGAATTAACCAAGCAAGAGGTTGTCATTTTAGATTTAAGTCGAAAAGGACATACTATAAAAGAAATTGAGGAGAAGCTTTACATAAGTCGTAGAACAGTATTTAACCATTTGAGTCATATCTATGAGAAATTGTCAGTGAACAATAAGCAAGAAGCTATTTATAAAGCTGAGCAATTAGGCTACTTTATGGATTTTTAACTGTAAAAAGGGTTTGGAATTTAAGTTTCAAACTCTTTTTTTATTTCTCAAAACATTTTCCTTGACACGGATTGGTATATACCATATAATAATTTTAGATAAATGGTATATACCAAAAAAAACAAAAGTAAGAATGAGGAAGTTGTTATGAAAGTGATTAGTGTTAATGATCAAATTGAAGGTGGAAAAGTGGCATTTGCTTTGTTAAAAGGAGCTTTGGAAAATGGTGCTAAAACTTTAGGGCTTGCAACAGGCAGCACACCTCTTAGTTTTTATAAAGAATTGGCAAATAGTGACCTTGATTTTTCAGAAATGACAAGCATTAATCTTGATGAATATGTCGGCTTAGCAGCAGATAACGCACAAAGTTATCATCATTTTATGAAGGAAAATCTTTTCCAATATAAACCTTTCAAAAAAAGTTTTTTACCAAATGGTTTAGCAACTGACTTGCAAGCAGAAGCTCGCCGTTATAATCAAGTGATAGCTGAGCACCCAATTGATTTTCAAATTTTGGGGATTGGTCGAAATGGTCATATTGGTTTCAATGAACCTGGCACACCATTTGATATGACGACTCATATCGTCGATTTGGCTGAAGATACGATTGAGGCTAATAGCCGTTTCTTTGATAGCATGGATGATGTTCCAAAACAAGCTATCTCAATGGGAATTAAATCTATTATGCAATCTAAAATGGTTGTTTTAATGGCTTATGGTAAGGACAAAGCTTATGCTATTAACCAAATGATTAATGGACCGGTTAGTGAAGATTTGCCAGCAAGTGTTCTTCAACAACACTCAAATCTTGTGGTTATTGTGGATGAAGCAGCAGCGAGCGAATTAGACTAAAAAAATGCTTCAGAACATGGTAAAATAGGAGCATGCGTTTAGATAAATTATTAGGTCAAGCTGGTTTCGGTTCACGTAATCAAGTTAAAAAATTAATCAGAAGTCGTCAGGTTTATGTTGATGGTCGCTTAGCTGAGGCTGATAACCTTAATGTTGAGCCAAGTTTGCAGGAAATAACGGTATCAGGTAAACGAGTAGAGCAGTCGACTGAAAAATATTTTATTCTTAATAAACCAGCTGGTGTGGTTTCTGCGGTTTCTGATAAGGAACATCAGACGGTCATTGATTTGATTGATGAGGCTGACCGAGTTCCTAAGCTCTACCCTGTTGGGCGTTTAGACCGTGATACTGAGGGATTTTTATTGATTACTAATAATGGTCCCCTAGGCTTTCGCATGTTGCATCCAAAGTATCATGTCACAAAAACTTATTATGTGGAAGTTAATGGATTGTTAGCTGAAGATGCGCCAGCATTTTTTGAAAACGGGGTGACTTTTGATGATGGGACAGTTTGTAAACCAGCAAGGCTAGAGATAATTGAGACAAGTCTTGAAAAAAGCTCTGCTAATATTAGTATCTCAGAAGGAAAATTTCATCAGGTTAAGAAAATGTTTTTAGCTTACGGGGTTAAGGTTACTTACTTGAAACGATTGAGTTTTGGACAGTTTCATTTGGGAGATTTGCCAGTTGGCCACTATCGTGAATTAACAAGTGAAGAAAAAGAAATCTTGAAAGATTATTTGGATTAATGCCAATGATTTTTCAGGATTTTTTTCGAATAAAAAGGTAAGGAGGTTTACTATGCTATCAGCTCTTGATGAAAATGGACGCTTGATTTCACTCTTAGATGGTATTCCTAAAAAGCAGGCTTTTACTTGCCCAGCTTGCCATATGCCAGTGCGCTTAAAAAATGGCAGTATTATGCGTCCACATTTTGCTCATGTGTCTTTGGAGAATTGTGATTTTTATAGTGAAAATGAAAGTGACGAACATCTTGGGTTAAAGGCGGCGCTCTACCAGTCTCTTTCGCAGACTGAGAAAGTAACTGTTGAAGCTGTTTTACCAGATTTGCATCAGGTGGCTGATCTTTTAGTAAATGACAATTTGGTTTTGGAAGTGCAGTGTTCACGTTTGTCAGAAAAACGTCTTAAGCAAAGGACAGCAGCCTATCATCAGGCAGGTTTTAAGGTTTTATGGCTTTTGGGAGAAAAGCTGTGGCTTGGAAGGCGCTTGACGCCATTGCATCGACATTTTTTGTATTTTTCACAAAATATGGGATTTCACTTGTGGGAGCTTGATGTTAAGCAAGGTCTTATTAGATTACGTTATTTGATTTATGAGGATAGGCGTGGAAATCTTCATTACCTGACAAAGACTTGTCCTTTTTCGGGTAATGTCATGGCATTTCTTCGCTTGCCTTATCAAAAGCAGAAGCTTTCAATGTATGAAGTCAAACAAGATCAAGCTTTATTATGCTATATTCAGAGGCAATTGCTAGCTAGAAATGCTTCTTGGTTGAAAAGGCAGGAAGAGGCTTATTTGCAAGGGAAAAATCTTCTCACACTGCCTTTGTCAGCTTTTTTTCCGCAAGTTAGGCCCCCAGAAACTAAGGCTGGTTTTTGTCAAATTTTACAAGATTTATCAGACTTTTATGAGACCTTCAGGTGTTATTATCAAAATCAAAGTGAAAAAGGTGTTCAAAAACTTTACCCACCAGCTTATTATGGTAGAATGGTTAATAATATCAAGAAAAGGAGAACATAATGTCAGATAATCGTAGTCATATTGATGAAAAATACAAATGGGATTTGAGCACAGTCTTTGCGACAGATGAGGATTGGGAAGCAGAATTAGCAGAGCTTGATAGTGCTTTAGAAGACGCTAAAAAATACAAAGGTCACTTGACACAATCAAGTCAAGAATTGCTAGCAATTACGGAAGATTATCTTGCTTTGTCACGTCGTTTGGAAAAAGTTTATGTTTATGCGTCGATGAAAAACGACCAAGATACCACTGTAGCAAAATACCAAGAATATCAAGCAAAAGCGACAGCCCTTTATGCTAAATATAGTGAGGTATTCGCATTTTACGAACCAGAATTAATGCAATTATCATCTGAAGATTTTGCTACTTTTGTATCTGAGACCCCTGCTTTGTCAGCTTATGCGCATTTCTTTGAACAACTTTTTAAACGTCAAGCGCATGTCTTGTCTCAAAAAGAAGAAGAGCTCTTAGCTGGTGCACACGAAATCTTTGGTGCTGCTGGTGAAACCTTTGAGATTTTAGATAACGCGGACATTGTTTTTCCAGTCGTTTTAGATGATGAAGGTAATGAAGTTCAGTTAACGCATGGTAATTTCATCAGTCTTTTGGAATCAAAAAATCGTGATGTTCGAAAAGCTGCTTACGAGGCAATGTATGCGACTTATGAACAATTCCAACACACTTACGCTAAAACTTTGCAAACAAATGTTAAAGTTCACAATTATGATGCGCGTGTCCATCATTTCAAATCAGCTCGCGAAGCGGCTCTTTCAGCTAATTTCATCCCTGAATCAGTTTATGATACTTTGATTGACCGCGTAAATGCGCATTTACCATTGCTTCATCGTTATGTTGAACTTCGTAAGAAAATCCTTAAATTAGATGATTTGAAAATGTATGATATTCACACTCCGTTATCTGAAATGGATATGAGTTTCACTTATGAAGAAGCATTGAAAAAAGCAGAAGAAGTATTGGCTGTTTTTGGTAAAGATTATTCTGATCGTGTTCACCGTGCTTTTACAGAACGTTGGATTGACGTTCATGTCAATAAAGGAAAACGCTCTGGAGCTTATTCAGGTGGAGCTTATGATACTAACGCCTTTATGTTATTGAACTGGCAAGATACACTTGATAACCTGTTTACTTTGGTACATGAAACAGGTCACAGCCTTCATTCGACATTTACACGTGAAAACCAGCCATATGTGTATGGTGATTACAGTATTTTCTTAGCTGAAATTGCTTCAACAACTAATGAAAATATTTTGACAGAAACATTGTTGAAAGAAGTAAATGATGACAAGGCTCGTTTTGCAATTTTGAATCATTACTTAGATGGTTTCAAAGGGACTATTTTCCGTCAAGCGCAGTTTGCTGAATTCGAAGATATTATCCATAAAGCAGACCAAAATGGTGACGTCTTGACTAGCGAATATCTTAATAATCTTTACGCAGAGTTGAATGAGAAATATTACGGGCTTAGCAAAGAAGATAACCCAGAAATCCAATATGAGTGGGCACGTATCCCGCATTTCTACTATAATTACTATGTTTACCAGTACGCTACAGGCTTTGCAGCAGCAAGCTATTTAGCTGATAAAGTGGTTCATGGCACTCAAGCTGATATTGATCGTTATCTTGATTATCTTAAAGCAGGAAATTCTGACTATCCACTAAACGTCATTGCAAAAGCAGGTGTGGATATGACAAGTAGTGATTATTTGGATGCAGCCTTCAAAATTTTTGAAGAACGTTTAAATGAATTGGAAGCTTTGGTCGAAAAAGGAGCACACCTTTAAAATGCTTTATGAGGTTGGATATTCCAGCCTCGTTTTTTATGTTATAATGGAAAAAAATTTGGAGGTGCTAGTATGGAAATTAGGAATCTAGATGTTAATGATGAAGCGGCTTACCGAGCTTATCAAACAGCTTTAGAAAATGACGATAACCCCTTTATCACGACACGTGAGATTGGTGATTTTAAAACCTTTGTGGAAAATAGCAGAGCGCAAGAAACACAAGCTACTAATCCTGATTATTCAACGATGACTACCTATTATGCCTTTGTGAATGGAAAAATTGCTGCGCGTATATCTTGTCGATGGCAGCTGGAAAAGGGTAATCTTGCGACGATTGGTGGACATATCGGCTATCAAACCTTACCAGAATTTAGACGACAAGGTATCATGACCAGGCTTCTCAGCTTTGCTCTTGAGCAATATGACAGACGTGGCATCAATCCTGTACTTATCACAGCGCGTGAGGACAATATTGCCAGTCGTAGAACCATTGAAAAAGCTGGCGGTATTTTGGAAAATATTATTGACCTAGAAGATGGGTATCGTCTAGCGCGTTATTGGATTACCTTGGACTTGGAGAATTCAGATTAATATTGAAATGAGGAGATAGAAGTGACAACTTTGATTTGGGATTTTGACGGAACTTTAGTGGATTCATATGAAGCGATTGGAGAGGCTTTGAAAGTCACTTATGCGCATTATGATTTGGTTTTTGATGAAGAATGGGTCATGGATTTTATCATTAAAGAATCCGTAAAAGCTTTGCTTTTTCAAGTGGCGAAAGAGCAAGAATTAGATTTTGCGGAGTTATCAGCCTTTTTTAAAAAAGAGCAGGAAGCGCGTGACCACATGATAAAACCAATGCCACATTTGGCAGAGGTGCTTAAACAGACAAAACAAATGGGCATGACTCATTTTGTCTATACGCATAAAGGAATTACAGCCAATGATGTTTTAGAAAGACTTGGGGTGCGTCAGTATTTCACAGAAGTAGTGACTTCAGCAAACGGTTTTGCTCGTAAACCAGAACCAGAGGCTATTAATTATCTTATTAAAAAATACGCCTTAGACAAAGCAGACACTTTTTATGTTGGTGACCGTCGAATTGATGTTGAAGCGGCTGAGAATGCTGGTATTAAGTCCATTAATCTTGGACAACCATCATCAAAAATGAATCAAAATATTGCTGATTTGTCAGATATTATCACCCTTTTTAAAGGGTAAAATAAAATGCTGCCTATTCACATCGGCTTTATTTTGCTATATAATAAGAGTTATGGTTAAATCATATTCAAAAACAGCAAATCACAATATGCGACGTCCCGTTGTTAAAGAGGGAGTCGTGCGTTATATGCGAACACGTCAAAAGCAAAATGAAGGCTTTTTAGCTGAATTGGAAGCTTTTGCACACCAAGAAAATATTCCAATTATTCAACACGAAGTGGTAGCTTATTTCCGTTTCTTATTGCAAACTTTGCAGCCTAAGAATATCTTGGAAATTGGAACTGCAATCGGCTTTTCAGCTCTTTTGATGGCAGAAAATGCACCGGAAGCTAAAATCACAACTCTGGACCGTAATCCAGAAATGATTGCTTTTGCTAAGGAAAACTTTGCCAAGTACGATACACGTAAGCAAATCACTTTGGTTGAAGGAGATGCAGTTGATACCCTATCAACCCTTGAGGGAGAGTATGACTTTGTTTTCATGGATTCAGCAAAATCAAAATATATTGTCTTTTTACCAGAAGTGTTAAAACACTTAAAAGTTGGTGGTGTTGTTATCTTTGATGATGTTTTCCAAGGTGGCGATATTGTCAAACCAATTGAGGAAGTACGTCGTGGACAACGTACCATTTATCGTGGACTTCAACGACTTTTTGACTCAACTCTTGACAATCCAAACTTAACGGCAAGTCTTTTACCACTTAGTGACGGATTGCTAATGATTCGCAAAAATGCTGAGGATGTCACACTTTAAAATTAAGCAACATTTAAGTTAATATGGTATACTAATGGAGTTAAAGACAAATTAAGGAGTTTAATATCAATGGCAAAAAAAGAAAAATCTGGATTTACAAAAATGATCCAAAGCAAGGCCTTTAAAGGCGTTTCTATTGCCGTAGCATCAGCACTTATTGGTGCAGGCGTTACTTACCTTGCGACAAACAGCAACTCTGAAACTAAAGCTCTTGTTACTATGAAAGGTAACACAATTACAGTTTCTGATTTCTACAGCGCAGCTAAAAGTACATCATCATCTCAACAAACAATGTTGAATTTGATTTTGTCACGTGTCTTTGAAGACCAATATGGTGATAAAGTTTCTGATAAAGACGTTACAAAAGCTTATAACACAACAGCTTCATCATATGGTTCATCATTCTCAAGTGCTCTTCAAGCAGCTGGTTTGACAACTGACACTTACAAACAACAAATCCGTACATCAATGCTTGTAGAATATGCTGTTAAAGAAGCTGCCAAAGATAAATTGACAACTAAAAACTACAAAGAAGCTTACAAAGATTACAATCCTGATACAACAGCTACAGTTATTGCATTGACTGATGAAGACAAAGCTAACTCAGTTCATGATCAAGCGACAGCAGAAGGTGCTGATTTCGATAAAATTGCTAAAGATAACACAACAGCTAAGAAAACTGAATACACATTTGATTCTGCAGATACAAAACTTCCAACAGATGTTATGAATGCAGCCTTCAAACAAGATGAAGGGTCAGTATCAGATGTAATCAAAGTGATGAACTCATCTACATATTCATACACTTACTACATCGTTAAAACAACTAAGAAAACAGAAAAAAATGCTGACTGGAAAACTTATAAAAAACGTTTGAAGAAAATCATTATGGCTAAATACCAAAATGACACAAACTTCCAAAACCAAGTTATCGGTAAAGCCCTTGATAAAGCTAATGTGAAAATTAAAGATCGTAGCTTTGCAAGCATCCTTTCACAATATGCTACAAGCTCATCATCATCTTCAAAAGCTTCATCAAGTTCTTCTGCAGCAAGTTCATCAAGCTCAACAGAAGCATCTTCAATAGAAGAATCAAGTTCTACAGATTCAGCTGAATAAGTTACTTGACCAGTCGCTTAAAATACAGTACAATTAAAAGGATTGAGAATCGTTTTTAAAAATTCAGATTCAGAAAAGTGGCGGTTGCTGCGAGCCATGGATGAAGTTAAAAATGTGCTACTCATGATTTCTAGTTTTTGAATTTTGGTGACAAGGTCACTAACAAAGAATGTCAGAAAAACAATTTAACAATAAATGAAGAATGACAAGTTCATTGAAAAGAGGTGGTACCGTGGCGAATGTCACCCTCTGTAAGATGGACTTGTCGTTTTTTTGCCCTTGTTTAAGTAGCATTAAAGAAGATGATGTCAATCTATGGCAAGCGTTAAAATCGCTTAGTAAGAAGAAAAGGAAAGATGTAATGAAACAATTGACTAGTGCGCAAGTGCGCCAAATGTGGTTAGACTTCTGGAAATCAAAAGGTCACTCTGTTGAACCTTCTGCAAACTTGGTCCCTGTAAATGACCCAACTTTGTTGTGGATTAACTCAGGTGTTGCCACACTTAAAAAATATTTTGACGGATCAGTAATTCCAGAAAATCCACGTATCACAAATGCTCAAAAAGCTATCCGTACAAACGATATTGAAAACGTTGGTAAAACAGCTCGTCACCACACAATGTTTGAAATGTTGGGTAACTTCTCTGTTGGTGATTACTTCCGTGATGAAGCTATTACTTGGGGATTCGAATTGTTGACAAGCCCAGAATGGTTTGACTTCCCTAAAGATAAACTTTACATGACTTATTACCCAGATGATAAAGATACTTACAACCGTTGGATTTCACTTGGTGTTGAACCAAGCCACTTGATTCCAATCGAAGACAACTTCTGGGAAATCGGTGCTGGACCTTCAGGACCAGATACTGAAATCTTCTTTGACCGTGGAGAAGACTTTGACCCAGATCACGTAGGTATCAAACTTCTTGCTGAAGACATTGAAAACGACCGTTATATTGAAATTTGGAACATCGTGTTGTCACAATTCAACGCTGATCCAGCTGTTCCACGTTCAGAATATAAAGAATTACCACACAAAAACATTGATACGGGTGCTGGTTTGGAACGTTTGGTTGCCGTTATGCAAGGGGCTAAAACAAACTTTGAAACTGACCTCTTCATGCCAATCATTCGTGAAATCGAAAAATTATCTGGTAAAACTTATGATCCAGATGGCGACAACATGAGCTTTAAAGTTATTGCTGACCACATTCGCTCACTTTCATTTGCTATCGGTGATGGTGCTCTTCCAGGTAATGAAGGTCGTGGATACGTGCTTCGTCGTTTGCTTCGTCGCGCAGTTATGCACGGTCGTCGCCTTGGCATCAACGAAACATTCTTGTATAAATTGGTTCCAACTGTTGGTAAAATCATGGAATCATACTACCCAGAAGTACTTGAAAAACGTGAATTTATCGAAAAAATCGTACGCCGCGAAGAAGAAACATTTGCCCGTACAATCGATGCTGGTTCAAACATGCTTGATCAATTGTTGGCTGATTTGAAAGCAGCTGGTAAAGATACTGTTGAAGGTAAAGATATCTTCAAATTGTACGATACATATGGATTCCCAGTTGAATTGACTGAAGAATTGGCTGAAGACAAAGGATTCAAGATTGACCACGCTGGCTTTGAAGCTGCTATGAAAGAACAACAAGAACGTGCTCGTGCAAGTGTTGTTAAAGGTGGTTCAATGGGTATGCAAAACGAAACATTGTCAAGCATCACTGAAGAATCAGTCTTTAGCTATGAAGAAGAAGTTCTTGAATCTACATTGTCAGTTATTATCGCTGATAACGAACGTACTGAAGCTGTTTCAGAAGGTCAAGCTTTGCTTGTCTTCGCTAAAACACCATTTTATGCTGAAATGGGTGGTCAAGTAGCTGACCACGGTGTTATCAAAAACGATAAAGGCGACATCGTTGCTCGTGTGATTGATGTTCAAAAAGCACCAAATGGTCAAGCTCTTCACACAGTTGAAGTACTTGCAAGCTTGTCAGTTGGTACAACATACACACTTGAAATTGACGCTAAACGTCGTCACAGTGTTATTAAAAACCACACTGCAACTCACTTGCTTCACGCAGCTCTTCATCACGTTATCGGTGACCACGCTACTCAAGCTGGTTCTCTTAACGAAGAAGGATTTTTGCGCTTTGACTTCACTCACTTTGAAGCAGTAACTGCTGATGAATTGCGTCAAATCGAAGAAGAAGTTAACCAACAAATCTGGAACGCTATCCCTGTTGTTACTGTCGAAACTGATATTGATACAGCTAAATCAATGGGTGCTATGGCCTTGTTCGGTGAAAAATACGGTAAAAACGTACGTGTCGTAACAATCGGTGACTACTCAATCGAACTTTGTGGTGGTACACACGTTTCAAATACAGCAGAAATTGGAATCTTCAAGATTGTCAAAGAAGAAGGTATCGGTTCAGGAACTCGTCGTATCCTTGCTGTAACTGGTAAAGAAGCCTTTGAAGCATACCGTCAAGAAGAAGAAGACCTTAAAGCAATTGCTGAAACTCTTAAAGTGCCTCAATTGAAAGAAGTTACTAAGAAAGTAGTAAGCCTGCAAGAACAATTGCACAAATTGCAAAAAGAAAATGCTGAATTGAAAGAAAAAGCAGCAGCAGCACAAGCTGGTGACGTCTTCAAAGATGTTAAAGAAGCAAACGGTCTTCGCTTTATCGCTAGCCAAGTAACTGTTTCTGATGCAGGTGCCCTTCGTACATTTGCTGACAACTGGAAACAAAAAGATTATTCTGACGTTCTTGTATTGGCAGCAGCTATTGGTGAAAAAGTCAATGTTCTTGTAGCAAGCAAATCAAAAGATGTCCATGCTGGTAACTTGATTAAAGCTTTGGCACCAATCGTATCAGGTCGTGGTGGTGGTAAACCAGACATGGCTATGGCCGGTGGTTCAGATGCTGCTAAAATCGCTGACCTTCTTGCAGCAGTAGCAGAAAATCTTTAAGATGACATCAAAAAATATCTTTCTAAAACTCGCTATTGCTTTAATCAGTATGACTATAGCAATTCTTATCTGTGTTCTTATTTCTGATAGTTTACAAAAGCAAGTGAATTGGCCACTTTTGGTTATTCTCTTTGCAGAATGTAGCCTACTAAATAGTTTGATTAAAGCATTGCGAGAAAGAAAATAAACAAAAGAAAGCTCACCTGGAGGTGGGCTTTTTTGGTTAATGATGATATGGTAAAATATTGGTATATTTTTAGAAATTTGGGAGCTGGAGATTTACGATATGAGAAAACTATATTCGCCATTTTTTCTAACGATTTTAGGGTTATCTTTTTTATTATTACTATTTCCAACTGCACGAAAAGATGTGATGGTTAGCTACTTTAGTATCATGGTTGCGAATGTTTTTCATGAATTAGGGCATCTGATAGTTGGCTACTTAAATGGAATTAAACCTTCTTATTTGATAGTTGGCTTTATCAAATTTGATTTTGAAAATGGATTTCGTGTGAGATTTAATGATAACTGGATGTATTATGGTGGTATTTATCGCTACAAGGTTACAAATTATCCAGAAAGAGCCATTCTAAAATTATTAGTTGGTGGTCCATTATTTAGTTTGATTGGTTCTTTGGTTTTATTTTTGAAACTAGATATACTAACAGTCTTTGGCTATTGTAGTTTTTTACTCTTTTTAATAACTGCACTTCCTCTGAATTTTTTTGGTCTGTGTAATGATGGTTTTAAAAGTTATAAGTTGTTAGTGAGAGATAATTTATTTCTTTTATATCAAAACGTCTCTAACCAATTATTGCAAGAATATAGTGATGAGACTTTTGATGAAGTTTCAAAAGTTTGTAGCATTCTAGAGAGTCAAAACGTTCCTGATTATATGATCAATACATTTTTATTGTATCTGATTTATGCGTGGTTATTACAAGGAGAAGTAGCGCAGGTTAGAAATCTTTACCAAAGATTGACTGAGATGGAGCCAAGTAATCAGTTTAACCGAAATTATTACTATTGCTTACTAGTAACTTTAGAATCCTTAATGTACAAAAGGATGTCCAGAGATTTATTTGCTAAAGTTAATCTGGATAAATTGGATAAGATTAGCCAAAAGCGTCTGCGTTATTTATCATGTCTTTATCTGGAAAGAGGACAAGGTATAAGTGAAAGTAAGTTAGTATTTCAAGAAGTTTTGGCATTGTATAATAAACCAAATTCAATTTTAGTTCAAGCAGAACAATGTTTTTTAGCATAAAATATCCCGAAAGCTCACCTGGAGGTGGGCTTTTTTGGTTATAGTTTTTAACTATCAAGTCCATTTAAAATAACTATTTTACGAGGGCTTAGCAGACTGTTATAATAGTCACTAAGATTTCAGAAAATTTTCATAGCAGATAGAATCGAGGAAATCATGAAAGTTTCACTAATTCAGATGTCTATTCAGGAGGCCAAGCCAAAGCAGAATATCCAAAATGTCTTGGCATTATTGGAAAAAGCTCTGCTTGATGAGCCAGATGTGATTGTTTTGCCGGAAATGTGGAATACAGGCTACGCATTGGACCAATTGTTAAGTGTAGCTGATGAGGATGGACAAGAAACAAAAGCTGTATTAGCTGCCTTTGCTAAACAGCATCGTGTAAATCTGGTAGCAGGGTCTGTTGCAACAAAGAAAGAAACAGGCTTTTTTAATACGACCTATGTTTTTAATCGGGATGGAAAGATACTGACTGAATACGATAAGGTACATTTGTTTGGCTTAATGTCAGAAGATGAGTATTTACAATCAGGCAGTAAAGAGAGTGCTTTTGACTTAGATGGTGTCAAAGCTGCTAGTGTCATTTGTTATGATATTCGTTTTCCAGAATGGGTGAGAACCTTGATGGCAAGTGGAGCTAAGCTTTTATTTGTCGTTGCTGAATGGCCAGAAGCGCGTGTAGAACAATGGGAAATTTTACTGCGTGCGCGTGCGGTTGAAAATCAAGCTTTTGTTGTTGCGGTCAATCGTGTGGGTGATGGTCTTGCTGATCATTTTTCAGGGCATTCTTTGGTGATTGATCCTTTAGGGAAGGTGATTTTGCAGGCGCCAGACAATCAAGAAGGTATTTTTACGGCTGACCTTGATTTAACAGAGGTTGAAAAAATTCGAGGTCACATTCCAGTTTTTGAAGACCGCAAACCAGATTTGTATCATTAAAAGGGGGCATTAGGGTGTTTTCACAATCAAATATTTTACAAGAATTACCAGAACAGTTTTTTGCTAGTCTTGTCGCAAAAGTCAATGCTAAGGTGGCTGAAGGTTATGACGTTATCAATCTTGGACAAGGAAATCCAGATCAGCCAACTTACGATTACATTGTGGAGGCTTTGATTGAAGCGGCTAAAAATCCAGCTTCTCATAAATATTCGCAATTTCGTGGGAATGCAAATTTTAAAGAAGCGGCTAGTCAATTCTACAAGGAAAATTATCAGGTAAGTCTTGACAGTGAAAAGGAAATTTGTGTTCTTGGTGGTGCAAAGATTGGTTTGGTTGAGTTTCCTTTAGCAATGATGAATCCAGGAGACTTGCTATTGTTGCCAGACCCAGGTTATCCAGACTATCTTTCTAGTGTTGCATTAGGGAAAATCGAATATGAAACCTTCCCTTTGAAAGCTGAAAATAACTTCTTGCCAGACTTGTCAGCTATTCCAAAAGAAGTGGCAAAACGTGCTAAATTTATCTATGTTAATTACCCTAATAACCCAACGGGAGCTGTGGCGACAGCAGAATTCTATGAGGAATTGGTTGCTTGGGCGAAAAAATACAAGGTCGGTGTTGTTAGTGACTTTGCATACGGGGCTTTGGGAGCAGACGGTTACCAAAATCCAAGCTTTTTATCAACACCTGGAGCAAAAGAAGTTGGTATTGAACTTTACACATTTTCGAAAACTTTTAACATGGCAGGTTGGCGTTTGGCATTTGCTGCAGGAAATGCTGAGATGATTGAAGCTCTTAATCTCCTACAAGATCACCTCTTTGTTAGTATTTTTCCGGCAATCCAAGACGCTGGCGCTGTAGCCTTACTAGATAAAAAAGCGAAGTCAGCCATCGCTGAGTTAAATCACAAATATGATGAACGTCGTCATGCTTTTGTTCAGGCAGCAGAGAGAATTGGATGGCGTGCCTTTGACTCAAAAGGATCATTTTATGCTTGGATGCCTGTGCCAAAAGGTTATGATAGTGAAAGTTTCGCAGATTTACTGTTAAATGAAGCTCATGTAGCGGTCGCACCAGGAAAAGGTTTTGGTGAAGCAGGAGACGGTTATGTCAGAATCGGTTTATTGGTCGAACCAGAACGTCTCATTGAAGCTGTCGAACGTATCGGTAAATTGGGATTATTTGGCAAATATTAGGGAAGATTAATCTGAAAAGATCTACTAAAAGATAATTGTGATATAATGAAAGCGTTAACTATGAAGTCGAAAAGGAGAGCTTTATATGAAAAGTAGATTCAGAAGCTTGCTTTGGTTACGTTGGCAGTTCATGTTGAGCAACAAACTATTTTTATTTGTTGTTTTATCTCCAGTCTTTGATATGGCTTTATTTGCGAATTTACTTAGTTTTACAGATAATGTGGGTTTCATTGGTATGGGACTCAACATGATATATAGTATTACAGCTGGTTCTTTTGTTGCTACTATGATTTCAGAAGAAAAAGAAAAGAAAAATTTAAAGACTTTGATTTTGTCAGGTGTGAAACAGTGGGAATATATATTATCAGTTATTTTTTTTCCAATACTATTTTCCATGTTTTCTGGTATTTTTATACCAATACTATTTCACGTTAAAAGTATTAATTGGGTAATATTTATTACGATAACCGGATTGACAATTATAGTTTTTATTTTACTTAATTTATTAATTGCACTATTATCGAAGAGTCAGAGTCAAACAATGGTATTGAGTCTTGGTTTATTTTTGTTAGCAACTTTTATGCCAATTTTTGCTATAGAAATAAAAGGAATGGATAAAGTAGTTGATTTATCATTTATCGGGGCAAATGATAGGTATTTAAGGGAGTTGCCTAATTACCAATTATTTGATAAAACCTTTATTGCTTTATTGATATGGATTTTATTGACTTCAATTGCCCTTTATTTTGCTTATAAGAAAAATAGAAAAATTGACTAGTTTTATTAGCCAGTCAATTTTTTTGCAGTTTACGACGGAAAAACGACTGTTTATGACATGAACGTTTGGGCTTGAGGTTTTGTGCTAGAATGGAAATAATATTTAACAAGATTGGGAGAACGTTATGGCTAGGATTACTGTTCAAAACTTATCAAAAAAGTTTAAGGATACTGTAGCATTGGATGATGTGTCATTTAGTGTGGCAGAGGGGGAGATTTTTGGATTTCTCGGTCCCTCGGGTGCTGGTAAAACAACGACGATTAATATTTTAACGAATCAATTAAAAGAAGATAGTGGTATCGTTGAGATACTTGGTAAAAAGCCTGAGGAAATCACGCCTGATGATTATTTGAAAATGGGAATCATGAGTGATACGGTGGGCTTTTATGAAAATATGACTGTTTATAAAAATTTAGAATTTTTCGCTCGTTTCCATGGTGTTCCAATGGTTAAAGTTGATGACTTATTGAAACGTCTTGATTTATATGAAGACCGCAATAAAAAGGCTAAAAAAATCTCAACAGGTATGCGTCAGCGTCTTTTGCTTATCCGTGCGATTTTACATGAACCTGAGATAGTTTTTTTAGATGAGCCAACATCTGGTATGGATCCAACTTTATCTCAAAAAGTACATCAGTTATTGTTGGAACTAAAGGCTAAAGGTATTTCGATTTTCTTGACAACTCATAACATGCAAGAAGCCACAAAATTATGTGATAAGATTTCTTTATTGAATAAAGGCAAGATTTTGGAATATGGTAGCCCTGAAGAGATTATCTCAAAATATCGTGTTGATGATAATGTTCACCTTCTTTACAAAAATGGTGAAGAGAAAGTTGTTCCAAGAGACGAGGTAGCTGGCTATCTTAATTCAAATGTGGTCAGTATGCATACAGCAGAGCCTGATTTGGAAACTATTTTTATTAAATTGACAGGAGAAAAATGGCATGGGGAATAATAGATTTATGAGTTTACTTTGGTTACGCTGGCAGTTCATATGGAGTAACAAGCTTTTTCTTATTTCAATCATATCTCCAGTTTTTTATATGTGGTTATTTGGCGCTTTTTTTGATTCTGATATCAACAAATTCCTTGTTGGAATGGGACTTAATATGGTTTATAGTTTTACAGCGGGTTCTTTTGTCTCTACCATGATTTCAGAAGAGAAAGAAAAGAAAAATTTAAAAAGTTTGATTTTATCGGGTGTTAAACAAGGAGAATATATCACGACAGTTATTATTTTCCCAATTATTTTTTCTTTGCTTGCAAGTATTTTAATTCCAATTTTGATGCAGATTAAAGACATGGAATGGTGGAGCTATTTAGTTGTTGTTAGTCTAACAAGCCTTGTCTTTATTTTATTAAATCTTTTAATTGCTTTTTTGGCTAAGAATCAAACCCAAACAACTGTTTGTAGTCTCACTCTAGTGCTTATTGCAAGTTTTTTGCCAATATTTTCTGAATTTGCTAAGTCTGTTAGGACAGTCATGGAATATTCTTTTATCGGAGCAAATGCCAAATATTTTAAAGAATTATCAGATTACCAATTAACAGATAAAACTATTTTCGTATTATTTGGTTGGATTGTTTTAACTTCGATTGCTCTTTATTTTGCTTACCAGAAAAATAGAAAAATTGATTAATATCCATAAATTTGAAAAATAGTGAAAGCATGAATGAAAATTCGTGCTTTTTTAATATTTTATGCAAAAAACACTTGACTTATGAATAAATATACTATAAAATTGTATACATATTTATTCAAGGAGTGTATATTATGAGAGTGTCGATTGTTGGTATCACTGGATACAGTGGTCTAGAATTAGTTAAATTATTGAATAATCATAAAAAAATTACGATTGCTTCGATTCATGCAACTAAGGAAATCGGTCGACGATTGTCAGAGTTATACCCTTACTTAGTTGGTGTATGTGACTTGGTCATCGAAGAATTTGATGCTCAAAAAATCATGGCAAAATCAGATTTAGTCTTCTTTGCCACTCCAAGTGGTGTGGCTAGTAAATTAGCGCAGCCATTTGTTGAGGCTGATTTTCCAGTCATTGATTTATCGGGAGACCATCGCTTGCCAGCTTACCTTTATGAAAAATGGTATAAAAAAACACCAGCAAGTGATGAGGCTCTGAATAAATTTACATATTCTTTAGCTGAATTCACAGATGTTAAGGATAAGAAATTTATTTCAAACCCAGGGTGTTACGCGACAGCAACAGAATTAGCTTTGATTCCTTTGCTAAAAGCGGGTGTGGTTGAAGAAGATTCAATCATCGTTGATGCTAAAAGTGGTTTGACAGGTGCTGGTAAAGCTCTTTCTGAATCAAGTCACTTTGTTAATGTTCATGATAACTATGTGACATACAAATTAAACCGTCACCAGCACATTCCAGAAATTGTGCAAGAGTTGAAGTTGTTCGATGACAAGGTTAATCACATTCAATTTTCAACATCACTTTTGCCAGTTAATCGCGGTATCATGTCAACGGTTTATGTTAAGTTGAAAAAGCCACTAACAAATGCAAATCTTTTTGCTATCTATGAAGATTCTTACAAAGATACGCCTTTTGTTCGTGTGCAAGATGATTTACCAGAATTGCACAATGTGATTGGCTCAAACTTTACAGACATTGGTTTTCTTTACAATGAAGTGACTAATGTACTGACAGTAGTATCTGTTATTGATAATTTGATTAAAGGTGCTGCTGGTCAAGCTGTACAAAATCTTAACCTCATGAATGGCTGGGATGAAACAGAAGGTTTATTGATTTCACCGAATTATTTATAGAAAGGGAAGGACGCTTAAAGTATTTTTGAAAGAATGAGTTTGCTTTAAGTGTTTCAGGTATAGAAAATGAAAGTTATTGAAGGTAATGTTGCAAGCCCGCTTGGATTTTCAGCAGATGGATTACATGCTGGGTTTAAGAAAAGAAAATTGGATTTTGGTTGGATTGTTTCAGAAGTTCCAGCAAGTGTAGCGGGTGTTTATACTACTAATAAAGTTATCGCAGCGCCATTGATTGTGACACGCCAGTCTGTTAAAAAAGCTAAGAAAATGAAAGCTATCGTTGTTAACTCAGGTGTTGCTAATTCTTGTACTGGTGTCCAAGGGATGGAAGATGCTTACACTATGCAAAAATGGACAGCTGAAAAGCTTGGTGTTGAACCTGATTTGGTCGGTGTGGCATCTACTGGTGTTATTGGTGATTTGTTACCAATGGATACACTTAAAACTGGTCTTTCAAAACTTGTTGTTAATGGAAATTCAGATGATTTTTCAAAAGCTATCCTAACAACAGATACCATGGTTAAAACTGTTGCGGTCACAGAAAGCTTTGGACGTGATGAAGTAACCATGGCAGGTGTGGCAAAAGGTTCAGGAATGATTCATCCTAACATGGCAACCATGCTAGCTTTCATCACTTGTGATGCTAATATTTCAAGTGAAACTTTACAACTAGCCCTTAGTCAAAATGTTGAAACAACCTTCAACCAAATTACAGTTGATGGAGATACATCAACAAATGATATGGTTCTTGTCATGTCAAATGGTTGTACTTTGAACGAAGAAATTTTGCCAAATACACCTGAATTTGATAAATTCTCAGCCATGCTTAATTATGTCATGCAAGAATTGGCTAAAATGATTGCTAAAGATGGTGAAGGGGCAAGCAAACTCATTGAAGTAAAAGTCAAAAATGCTCCAAATGCCCTTGATGCCCGTATGATGGCTAAAAGTGTTGTGGGTTCAAGTCTTGTTAAGACAGCGATTTTTGGTGAAGATCCTAACTGGGGACGTATTTTAGCGGCTGTCGGTTATGCGGGTGTTGATGTACCCGTAGATAACATTGACATTTATCTAGGCGATGTTCCAGTCATGCTAAAATCAAGTCCCGTTGAATTTGAAGCAGAAGAGATGCAAGATGTCATGCACGAAGATGAGATTACTATCACTGTTGATTTGCATGCGGGTGAAGCACAAGGAAAAGCTTGGGGTTGTGATTTGTCATACGATTACGTGAAAATCAATGCCCTCTATCGTACATAAAGGGATAAGACTATGAAAGATACAATTGTGATTAAAATTGGTGGCGTTGCTAGCCAAAACTTGTCGCAAGACTTTTTAGCACAAGTCAAAAAATGGAAAGATGCCCATAAAAATTTGGTCATTGTGCATGGTGGCGGCTATGCTATTAATAGATTAATGGAAGATAACCAAGTACCAGTTAAAAAAATCAATGGTCTTCGTGTAACCAGTCAATCTGATATGAAGTTGGTCAGCTATGCTCTTCTTCACATGGTTGGTGAAAATTTGACTAAAAAATTAAACCAATCATCTATTGATAGTATTCAGTTGCTATCAAATATCAAAAGAGTGGTGACAGCTGATTTTCTTGATAAGGAAACTTATGGTTACGTTGGTGATGTCTCACATATTCAGACACCGATTTTGGAGCAAATGCTTGATAATCAAATGTTGCCAGTACTTGCTTCAATTGGTTATTCAAAAGAAGGCGATATGCTCAACATCAACGCTGATTATTTAGCAACAGCGGTTGCGATTGCCTTGAATGCTGAAAAATTGGTTTTGATGACAGATGTGAAAGGTGTTTTGGAAAATGGTGAAGTGCTTGATAGCCTGACTTCGAAAGAATTTCAAGAAAAGATCGATCAAGGCATTATCACTGGTGGCATGATTCCAAAAATTGAATCAGCTGTCAATACCGTTTTAGCAGGTGTTGGTGAAGTATTGATTGGCGACAATCTTGTAACAGGAACTTCAATCATCAGCTAAAACTTAATGTAAATGGGAGAAAGAAATGACGAAACTATTTCAAAATTATAAACGTGCAGCAATTGAATTTGTCAAAGCTGAGGGAAATTATCTTTTTGACCAAGATGGGAAAAAATATCTAGATTTCTCCACTGGAATTGGTGTCACAAATCTAGGTTTTCACCCACAAGTTAAGGCAGCTTTGCAAAAACAATCTGAAGAAATTTGGCATACACCTAACTTGTACCTTAATTCTTTACAAGAAGAGGTGGCTGGCAAATTAATCGGTGACAAAGACTACCTGGCTTTCTTTGCCAATAGCGGTGCAGAAGCAAATGAAGCAGCCATTAAAATCGCTCGTAAGTCCACTGGTAAGCAAGAAATTATTACCTTTGTCAATTCTTTCCACGGTCGTACCTTTGGTTCCATGTCAGCGACTGGTCAAGATAAAATCAAGACTGGTTTTGGTGATGGTGTGCCACATTTCAGCTACGCTACTTACAATGATTTGGACAGCGTTAAAGCTTTGGTAACGGAAGATACGGCAGCTGTCATGTTAGAATTAGTTCAAGGAGAATCAGGTGTTCGTCCAGCTGACAAAGCCTTTGTGACAGCTTTGAGTCAATTCTGTCAAGAAACAGGAATTTTACTGATTGTTGATGAAGTGCAAACTGGTATGGGACGTACTGGTAAGCTCTTCTCATTTGAGCATTATGGTATTGAACCAGATATTTTCACCTTGGCTAAAGGTCTTGGAAATGGTGTTCCCGTTGGTGCCATGATTGCCAAAGAAAAACTTGGTTCAGCCTTTTCATATGGTAGTCACGGTTCAACTTTCGGTGGTAATAAATTAGTCATGTCAGCAGCCTCAAGCGTACTGGATATTATGCTGGCTGACGGTTTCTTACCACAAGCACTTGAAAATGGTAATTATTTGCAAACGGAATTGAAAAAAGTCTTGGCTGACAATCCTAAAGTGACTGACGTTCGCGGTCTTGGCTACATGATTGGGATTGAAACCGGTGAAAACCTAGCGGACTTGGTTGAAAAAGCGCGTGACAAAGGATTAGTTGTTTTAACAGCTGGTACTAATGTTATCCGTCTTTTGCCTCCATTGACTTTGACAAAAGAAGAAATCGACCAAGGTGTAGCCATTTTGGCAGATGTTTTTGCATAAAATTGTTTGAGGCTGAGACCAAGTTCTCAGCTTTTTTAGGTTGACAAATTGTGTGCAATTGTATAGAATTTTCTAATAATAGAAGAGGTGAAAAAATGGCTAAAAAAGTTCTTGTTGTTTCAGGACACCCTGATTTGAAAAATGATTCTTTGGCAAATAAAACCATTTTAAAAGAAATTAAAAAGCTCTACCCAGAAGTTGAATTGGATATTTTGAGCAATTTGTATCCTGATTATCAGATTGATGTGGCTGCTGAGCAAGATAAGCTTCGTTGGGCGGATGTCATTGTTTTCCAATACCCGCTTTATTGGTACATGACCCCATCTTTGATGAATAAATGGATTGAAAAAGTTTTTGTGCATGGTTTTTCTCACGGGTCAAATGGCAATGCCTTGAAAGATAAATACTTGATTGCATCTTTGACGACTGGTGCAGGAGAAGCAGCATATAGTGCTGAATCTGGTACAACGATTGAAGATCTTTTAGTACCAATTCGTTTGACAGCTAAATTGACACAGCTTAACTTTGTTGGTCATGTTGTCACACATGGTGTGTCTTATTCACTGCGTGAGGACGCTGACAAAACCCAAGAAATGATTGCAAAATCTCAAGCACATGCTAAAAAACTGGTAGAAATGATTGAAAGTTTGTAGGAAATAAGGCTCGGTTTTATTAACCGGGTCTTTTTTTGACAAAAATCATGTTCTTTTTGACAATTATCTTTGTATTTTTGACAAATATCCTTGTCATTTTTAAGAGTTAGTGCTATAATCAATTCATCGAAGGGAGGGGATTAGATGTCTTCTAAAGATGATTGGATTTTTATTTTTCTTGCTATCTTTGGTGCTTATCTTACATCAGAAACTCCCAATCCTAGGAGAAATGAATTATTAAGAAGACGTTTTTTGAAAAAGAAACATCTTTTATCAATTACTAGAATGGAGGAAAATTTGGTTTTAAAAAATCGTCTTAAAGAATTGCGTGCGCGCGATGGCCTAAATCAGACACAGCTAGCCAAAATGGCTAAGGTTTCTAGACAGACCATTAGTCTTCTGGAGCGTAACGAATACACTCCATCAGTGGTTATTGCACTACGTATTGCACACATATTCAATGAATCTGTCGAAAATGTTTTTAGTCTTGATGAAGAGGGAGAAGAATGATGAATAAAACAAAACAATTAACAACTAAACAACGTATTTTATTTTATCTAGGCCTTGTCGCCATTAGTACTCTTGTGGGAGGAATTACTGGTGTCTTAGGTTTAGGATTTGATGGCAAGATTTTAAAATTTAATTTTGATAGTCTAGTCTTTTTAGTTCGTGGACTTGCAATAATTTCTGTTCTGCTTAACTTGTGGTTTATATACCAAGCAAATCATTATTATAATCGCAATGAACAGTTGGATGATAATCTTGATGAAGAGGTAAGTTATGATACTTATCGTAAAACGTTTAAGAATTTAGAATTTGCGAATATTTTTTATAATATTTCTTCTGCTTTGGTTCTTTTTCTATTGCTTGGATGTTTGCTTAAATTTCACGATGCTATTGTAAGTGAAGGGCATATGTTTTGGAAAATTCAAATTGTTGATATTGCCTTATTTATTTTGATGGTAGTTCTCCAAATTATTATTTTTAAACTGAATCAAAAAATTCGTCGCTATAAGATTTCGACATTCCCAACCATTGCTGAAGTAAAAGAATTTTTATATTCTTACGATGAAGGTGAGTTGCAAGCTAATTATGAACAATCTTTCTTGATTGTTTTCAATCTCAATTATCGCATCATTCCAGCTATTTACGTTATTTTGTATTTGTTAGCTTTCTTCACATCATTGAATGTTGTGTCAGGAATTATAGTCGTAGTGGCACTTCATATCTATATCAACCTTGCTAACATTCGGTTCGTTAATAAATATTTCAGAAAATAACAAAAATTATTATTGACAGCTCTTTCAATTCGTGCTAATCTAAGAAAGAATTGAATAGTTTTCTTCGGGGCAGGGTGTGATTCCCGACCGACGGTAATGTTGTCTCGTTGATTGCTATTTGCTTTTATTCATTGTTGACGCCTTTTGCTTAACACCAGTTATGTCTGCGAGGAGTCGCCTAAACTAAAAGCAAATCATCAATCAACTTTGTTTGGTCTGACATGCAGATGAGAGAGCTAAGTCCGTGAGCGCAAGCTGATCTGGTGAGATTCCAGAACCGACAGTATAGTCTGGATGAGAGAAGAAGTTGATAGAGTATCAAAGAGTGAGTCTCTTACTTTTTGGAATACTTTTTTAGTTGTCTTTAATTGCCTCGTAGTGTATTGCTACGAGGTTTTTGATTGCAGTTAATAGTTTTGGTGCCGTTTAATACTGGCACAGGAATGACTAATCCCGGGGAAAAGAGTTTTAGCTAGGTAGCTAAGCTTGTTTTTCTTGGGATTTTTTGTTGGAAAGGAGGCTTATATGCACGAAGCTTATATGGCACAAGCAATTGCAGAAGCTAGAAATGGCTTTAGGCAGACCTATACCAATCCTTTGGTTGGTGCGGTCATCGTTAAAGATAATCGTGTGATTGCTCGTGGAGCGCATTTGCAGTATGGTCATGAACATGCTGAGAAAAATGCAATTTTACATTGTGAAGCCCCTGAAGAACTGCTCAATTCAACACTTTATGTAACGTTAGAACCTTGTCATCATCGAGGAAAACAACCGCCTTGTACACAGGCAATCCTGGATTCTGGCATCAAAAAGGTCGTGGTTGGACAACTTGATCCCAATCCTTTGGTTGCTGGAAAGGGGGTGGCCTTTTTAAGAGAACAAGGGATTGAGGTTATTACTGGTATTTTGGAAAAAGAGGCACGAGCACTTAATCCGCATTATAATTTTTATTACGAACATCAGCGTCCTTATGTGGTTTTGAAGCAAGCGGTGAGTTTAGATGGGAAAATCGCAATGTTAGGTAGCAGAACAGCTTTGACTGATGATGAGACTAGCCGTTTTGTTCATGATGAGCGCGATGATTATCAGGCTATTTTGGTCGGGGCAGATACCGTTTTGATTGATAATCCAAGACTATTGGGAGCTGGGACAAGTTTGTATTCGCCGGTTCGCGTTGTTTTGGACGAAGCAGGACGCATTTTTGAAAAACAAGACCTACAGATTTTTACCAATGGTGCGGCTCCGGTACTCATTTTTAGTAGGCGCAAGGTTTCGGATTTGCCTAGTCATGTTAAGGTGATTGATTTGCCGAAATTTTCGATTGCGAATATCTTACAGGCGCTTTATGATGAAAAAATTCAGTCTGTTTATGTTGAGGGCGGAGCAGGTGTTCATGATGCTTTCTTAGATAGTGGACTTTGGGATGAAATCATATCGTATGTAACCCCTAAACTTATTGGTGGTAATGGCAAAGCAGCGATGTCAAGTTTTCGTTTGGTAGAAGAAGTGCTTGAACTACAAGATTTTTCTGTTCAAACAATTGGCAATAATGTCCGTTTGTCAGCTAAAAGGAGGTCAGAATGTTTACAGGATTAATTCAAGAACAAGGGCGCATTAGTCGAATGGTTAAACACCAGCATAATATTAAATTAACTTGTAAAGCATCTCGAAAATTGCTAGCAAATTATAAAATCGGTGATAGTATGGCAATCAATGGTGTCTGTCTAACTTGCGTTGCAAAAGCAGGTGATCTGTTTACGGTGGATATTATGCCAGAAACCTTTAGAAGAACGATTTTTTCAACTTGTCGTATTGGGGATTTGGTCAATTTAGAGCTGGCAATGTCTGCTAATGCTCGTTTTGAAGGTCATCTTGTGACAGGGCACGTTGATAACCTTGCGACACTTGTTCAAAAACAAAGTGATGAAAATGCTATCGTACTTAGCTTTGCTTTTCCAAAAGAACTGGAAGGTCAAATCGTGGGGCAGGGGTCAATCGCAGTTAATGGTGTTAGTTTGACGGTGGTATCTGTCAAGTCAGGACAATTTAGCGTGTCTTTAATTCCACACACAGCTAAAGCAACGAATCTGGCTCAACTTAAAAAAGGCGACAAGGTCAATATTGAGACTGATATTTTAGCAAAATACATGCAGGCACAAGTAGCAAGGATGAAAGGAGAATAAATGTTTAAGGATGTTGAAAAAGCACTTGCTGATTTAAAAGCAGGTAAATTAATTGTAGTGGTTGATGATGATGACCGCGAAGCAGAAGGAGACTTGGTCGGTTTAGCAGAATTGGTAACTCCAGAAAATGTGAATTTTATGACAGCGCACGCGCGTGGCTTGATTTGCGCACCAGTGTCAAAAAGCATTGCTGAGCGTTTGGAACTTTCTCCAATGTCAGAAGACAATACTGACGCGCATGGTACAGCCTTCACTATTAGTGTCGACCACAAGGAGACATCAACGGGTATTTCAGCATTTGATCGTGCTAAAACGATTCAAGCTTTGGCCTCACAAAGCAGCAAAGCTAGCGATTTTCATCGACCTGGTCACATGTTTCCTTTAGTGGGACGAAGTGGCGGTGTTTTGCAACGTCGAGGGCACACCGAAGCTAGTCTTGATTTGGCGCGTTTGGCTGGTAGCACAGAAGCTGCATATATTTGTGAAATTCTAAAAGAAGATGGCACTATGGCCCGCAAGGCTGATTTGCATGCTTATGCTGAGAAGTGGGATTTGACCATGATTGAAGTGGGCGATATTACACGTTATGTGAGTTTTCAAGATAGCCCAAAGGTAAAGTTACCATCGGCTTACGGTGATTTTGAGTTACGTTTGTTTGAAGATGAAGAACACCGTGAGCATGTTTTGCTGTCAAAGGGTGATTTAACAAGTGATGAACCGCTTTTAGTTCGTCTGCATTCCGAATGTTTGACAGGAGATATTTTTGGTTCTTTACGTTGTGATTGTGGCGAGCAACTACATGCGGCGATGAACCAAATTGATAAAGTAGGTCGCGGAGCTATTCTATACCTTCGACAAGAGGGACGTGGCATTGGACTTAAAAACAAACTTAAGGCTTACCAGTTGCAAGAAGAAGGTATGGATACCTATGATGCCAACCTTGAACTTGGTTTTGCACCAGATGAGCGAGATTATCAAATTGCGGCAGATATTCTATCATTTTTGAACATTAAACAAATCAAGTTATTGACTAACAATCCTGACAAGTTAGAGCAACTTGAAAAATCTGGCGTTGAGATTGTTGAACGCTTGCCTTTGCAGATGCCGGCTCATCAAGAAAATCGTGCTTATTTGCAAACCAAACAAGAAAAATTTCATCATTTACTACATATCGTATAAGGAGAAAAATCATGACAACATTTGAAGGAAAATTTATCGGAAAAGACTTAAAGATTGCTATCGTAGTTGCACGTTTTAATGAATTTATCACCTCAAAATTATTGGGAGGTGCCATGGATGGTTTGATTCGCAACGAAGTGGCTGAAGAAGATATTGATGTTTATTGGGTTCCAGGTGCTTTTGAGATTCCATTCATGACCAAAAAAATTGTTGCGACTAGCAAATACGATGGAGTTATCACACTCGGAAGTGTTATCCGTGGGTCAACTAGTCATTATGACCTTGTTTGTAATGAAGTGGCAAAAGGTGTTGGTCAAATCAATCTTACGAGTGATATTCCAGTCATGTTTGGCGTGATTACGACAGAAGATATCGAACAAGCTATCGAACGCTCAGGTTCAAAAGCTGGAAATAAAGGTAGCGAATGCGCACAAGGTGTGCTTGAAATGATTAATTTGGCAAAACAAATGTAATAGAAAAAAAGCTAAGACGATTTGTCTTAGCTTTTATGGTGTTAAGCTTAGAGGTTTAAAGGATCATTTTTTTACTAAAAACATTTTTCCTTGTGTTGGTATGATGATAGCTAGCGCTAAAATGACGAAGACTAGAGTTAACAGTCCAGCTGTGCCATTAACACTGAGAGAATAAAGGTAAGGTGACATGCCTTTTGGTGCGTAGCTTCCCCAGAAGATAAAGCCAGCGACATAGTGCCAGAAGTAGCGGACAAAAACAGCAAGTGTGGCACCGATAGTAGAGTAAATCAAAGCACGTCCTTTATTGTCTTTAGAAAGAGCATTTTGAAATGGCGCAGATAAAAATCCAGCTAAGCCCATTGAGATAAAGGCAATGATGTATTCAATAATAACTTGTGATAAAGCCAAGTACCAAACTTTTCCTAAAATGAAATGAAGTAATCCCCAAATCAAACCAGCCAAAGTTCCATATTTTGGACCACGTCTTAGAGCAAAGAGAACGACAGGGACAGTACCAAATGAAGGGGTGAACCAGCTAGCAAAATCTGGAATATAAGATAAGGCCATGGCAAAAGCAGCAACAAGTGCAGTCTCAATTAAAGCAGACAATTGAGAATTCTTCGACGACATAAAAAAGCTCCTTCTAACACAAAGGAGCTTTTCTGATAATATGTTCAATGCTATTTTAATCACGTTTAAAAAAGTCATATCACAATCCCTACGCTCGTCCTAACGAGATCAGGTTATCAGGATTTCGCAAATGCGATCTCAGCCGATGGCACTCCTTTGTGAATTCAATTTGTTTATAGTCTAGCATGAAAGAAACTTTCTTGTCAAGACAGTTCGAAAATATTTTTTGAAAATTCTAATCAAGGCCATAATTGTAATCATCATCTTGCATAGCTTCAACAGAACCAAGAAGGTATCCGTTTCCGACCTGACTAAAGAAGTCGTGGTTTGAAGTTCCTGTTGAAATACCATTCATGACGATTGGGTTGACATCATTTGCAGTATCAGGGAAAAGCGGGTCTTGCCCTAAGTTCATGAGAGCTTTGTTGGCGTTATAGCGTAAGAAAGTCAGAACTTCCTCAGTCCAGCCAACTTGGTCATAAAGTGTTTTAGTATAATTTTCTTCATTTTCATAGAGTTGGTAAAGCAAATCATACATCCAATCACGTAATTCGTCTTGTTCTTCTTCGGATAATTCATTGAAACCAAGCTGGAATTTATAGCCAATGTAAGTGCCATGAACAGATTCATCACGGATAATTAATTTGATAATTTCAGCGACATTTGCCAATTTATTGTTACCAAGATAATAAAGAGGGGTGAAAAATCCAGAATAGAAGAGGAAGGTTTCAAGGAAAGTTGAAGCAACTTTTTTTTGCAGAGCAGTACCATTTTCATAAATATCATTAATGATTTTAGCTTTTTTCTGCAAATATTCGTTGTTATTTGTCCATTCAAAAATGGCTTCAATCTCTGATTTTGTATTTAGGGTTGAAAAAATAGAAGAGTAAGATTTGGCATGGACTGACTCCATGAATTGAATATTGTTGAGAACAGCTTCTTCATGAGGTGTTCTGACATCTGCACGAATAGCTTCAACACCAGATTCTGATTGCATGGTATCAAGAAGAGTTAAGCCACCAAATACCTTACCAACCAAATCTTTTTCTTGGTCTGAGAGTTTACGCCAGTCATCTAAATCATTTGAGAGAGGAATACGTGTATCTAGCCAGAATTGTTCTGTTAATTTTTCCCAAGTTGATTTATCAATGACATCTTCAATCTCATTCCAATTAATGGCTTTATAATATGTAGTCATGTTTCTGATTTCTCCTAAGAGTAGTTATAAGAAAGCCAGCCAGAAGACTGGCGCTTCAATTGAAGTTCTTTAAGTTGTACCGGTTCAAGTCGTCACATAGCAGTTATCACACAAAACCAAATGACTCGATACTAGTCATTTGATGAAGTTAGTAAGTGAACTAGGGAATCCGCCATAGCGGTTGCCGTCTTGTTATTAGGTCCTTTAGGACCAATAACAAGTGTTCAGTTAAATCACACAGCTTTCACATTGGTTTGAACCGACTTCTTCACCGTCATCAGTGAAGGTACGGATGTAATAAATAGATTTAAGGCCTTTATTAAAAGCGTAATGACGCAAGATAGACAGGTCACGAGTGGTTTGTTTACTTTGTGTTTTCCATTCATAGAGTCCTTCTGGAATATCGCTGCGCAAGAACAAGGTGAGTGATAATCCTTGATCGACGTGTTCAGTAGCTGCAGCATAAACATCAATCACTTTTCGCATATCCATATCATAAGCAGACGTGTAGTAAGGAATTGTATCTGTCGACAAACCAGCAGCAGGGTAATATATCTTACCAATTTTCTTTTCTTGACGTTCTTCAATACGTTGTGTAATTGGATGAAGTGAAGCAGAGACATCGTTGATGTAAGAAATAGAACCATTTGGGGCAACAGCTAAGCGATTTTGGTGATAGAGCCCGTCTGCTATGATAGCATCACGAAGCTCAGCCCAATCTTTACCACTAGGGATAAAATGATCTGCAAAAAGTTCTTTCACGCGATCAGATTTTGGTACAAATTCACCTGTGATGTATTTATCAAAGTAACTTCCGTCCTCGTATTTTGACTTTTCAAATCCTACAAATGTCTGCTTGCGTTCGCGGGCAATCTGATTAGATTCGACTAATGTCCAGTAATTGAGCAACATGAAATAGATGTTTGTAAATTCAATAGATTCCGGACTTCCATAGTGAATATGGTTTTGAGCTAGGTAGGTGTGAAGTCCCATGGCACCAAGCCCAAAAGTATGAGCTTGTTCATTACCATGCTTGATTGTTGGCACAGCTTCAATTGATGACGTATCTGAAACAAAAGTTAGAGCGCGTGTCATAGCTTTAATAGAGCGACCAAAATCTGGAGAAGTCATCATATTAACCACGTTAGTTGATCCTAAATTACATGAAATATCTGTTCCCATTTTGACAAATTCTTGGGCATCATTGATAATGCTTGGTTTTTGAACCTGAAGAACTTCAGAACATAGGTTTGACATGATGATTTTACCATCGATTGGATTAGTATGGTTAGCTGTGTCAATGTTAATTACATAAGGATAACCAGATTCTTGTTGGAGTTTTGAAATTTCCGTTTCCAAATCACGCGCTTTAATCTTAGTTTTAACAATGTTAGGATTAGCAACCATTTTGTCGTATTCTGCTGTGATGTCTACATAGCTGTAAGGAACACCGTACTCACGCTCAACACTATATGGACTGAAGAGGTACATGTCTTCATTTTTACGTGCTAGTTCGTAGAATTTATCTGGCACAGTGATTCCAAGTGACAGTGTTTTGACACGCACTTTTTCATCAGCGTTTTCTTTTTTAGTAGATAAGAAAGCCATGATATCTGGGTGGAAAACATCCAGGTAAACCGCACCAGCACCTTGGCGCTGCCCCAGTTGGTTAGAATACGAAAAGCTATCTTCAAAGAGCTTCATGACTGGCACCACACCAGATGCTGCGCCTTCGTAACCTTTGATAGGAGCACCAGCCTCACGTAGATTTGAAAGGCTAATACCAACACCGCCTCCGATACGTGACAATTGCAAAGCTGAGTTGATAGAACGTCCGATAGCATTCATGTCATCAGTAACTGAAATTAAAAAACACGATACAAATTCTCCACGTCGACTACGACCAGCATTCAAAAAAGAAGGCGTAGCTGGTTGGTAACGTTGGTTAATCATTTCAGTGGCTAAATCACGCGCCAACTCCTCATTACCGTCAGCAAAATAGAGAGCATTAAAAAGGACACGGTCTTCGATATTTTCAAGGTATTGGTTGCCGTCATTTGTTTTTAAAGCATATTGCTGGTAAAACTTGTAGGCTGCCATGAATGATTTGAAGCGGAAGTTGTGAGCTTGTAAATCTTTTGCCAGTGTCTCGATAAACTCTAGCGAATATTTAGCGATGAATTCAGCTTCAATGTAGTCATTTGTGATTAAGTAGCTGATTTTTTCTGAAATATTTTTAAAAGTCATTGTATTTGGAATGACATTTTCAGAAAAGAAAGCTTTCATAGCTTCTTTATCCTTATTTAAGGGGATTTGTCCATTGACTGGACGGTTAATTTCATTATTAAGGCGAAAGTAGGATACATCGCCGAGATTTTTAAGACTCATAAAATATGGCACCAAGCCCATTAATCGGGCCAGGTAATTCCTTTCTAATTAAAGATGGAAGTAATGTAATTAAACAATTTCTTTTAACTTACTTGGTTGAAAGCCTGAGAATACGATATCACCGGCTTTGATAACTGGAGCAGCAGTGAAGCCAAGACTTTTAACGTAATCAATCATATCTGGGCGTTCGTCGATATTAATTTCTTGGAAATCAGCCCCTTCTTTTTCCAAAAGTTTTTTAGTCATTTTACATTGCATGCAATTATTTTTTGAAAATAGTGTAATTTTATTAGCCATTAGGCTTTCCTCCATAAATCGTTATCTTTTTTTAATTCAATGTTTAATTAGAATAGCCAAAATTTGACTAAAAAGCAAACAAAAAGGCTTACAAAAACACTATATGTAGTATCTACATTCTGCAAACGGTACAAAATATAGTAATATCAAGACTTTTGCAGATTCAACAAATAAGGTAACAAGTGGTGTCAGAAAAGCTGACACGCTCTTGTGAATTAATGTTGACAAAATTTTCTGAATTTTGTATAATTAAAACACTATAATTAAAATCGGGGGTCCGTACATGACAGAGTTCTTATCTAAATTTTCTTTCAAAGAGAATGACTATTCTTACCTAAATCTTGAAGAAGCCGTTTCTCATTATGGAGGAAATATCAAAAGAATCCCTTACACTATTCGTATATTACTTGAAAGTTTACTCAGAAAGTATGATGGAGTAGATGTTACAAAAAGTCACATTAAAAATTTAGCAACTTACAATCCTAAAAACATTCAAGGCGAAGTGCCATTCAAACCAAGTCGTGTTATCCTACAAGACTTCACTGGTGTACCAGTTGTGGTTGACCTTGCCTCAATGCGCGATGCCATTGTTTCAAACGGTGGTGATGCAGAACTTATTAACCCTGAAATCCCAGTTGATTTGGTTATTGACCACAGTGTTCAAGTCGACTTCTTTGGCTGTGACACAGCTTTAGAAGATAACATCAACATGGAATTTAAACGTAACAATGAACGTTATGAATTTTTGAAATGGGCTGAGAAATCATTTGATAACTACCGTGCTGTTCCACCAGCAACAGGAATTATCCACCAAGTTAACATTGAATATTTAAGTGATGTTGTCATTGAAAAAGATGGCATGCTTTACCCTGATTCAATGTTTGGTACTGATAGCCACACAACAATGATTAATGGTATTGGTGTACTTGGTTGGGGTGTCGGAGGTATCGAAGCCGAAGCAGCAATGCTTGGTGAAGCGTCATTCTTCCCGATTCCAGAAGTCATCGGTGTGCGTTTGACTGGTAAATTACCAAAAATTGCTACTGCGACTGATTTGGCACTTAAAGTAACACAAGTCCTTCGTCAAGAAAAAGTCGTTGGTAAATTCGTTGAGTACTTCGGTGATGGTTTGTCAAATCTTAGTCTTGCAGAACGTGCGACAATTGCTAATATGGCACCTGAATACGGTGCTACATGTGGTTATTTCCCAATCGATGATGAAACACTTAACTACATGCGTTTGACAAACCGTGATGAAACTCACATCGAATTGACAAAAGAATATGCTAAACGTAACAATCTTTTCTACGATCCAGAACATCAAGCTGAATACACTAAAGTCGTTGAAATTGATTTGTCTACTATTTCACCAAGTATCTCTGGACCAAAACGTCCACAAGATTTGATTGATTTGACACAAGCTAAACAAACTTTCCAAGAAAGCTTGGTACGTGAAGCAGGTGTTCAAGGATTTGGTCTTACAGCTGATGAAATTAATAAAACAGCAACTGTTCATTTTGAAGATCAAGATGTTGAGATTAAGACTGGACATGTGGCAATTGCAGCTATCACGTCATGTACGAATACCTCAAATCCTTACGTGTTGATGTCAGCTGGACTTCTTGCCAAAAATGCTGTTGAACGTGGTCTACGCGTAGCTCCAACAGTTAAAACATCACTTGCCCCAGGTTCAAAAGTGGTGACAGGTTATCTTCGCAACTCTGGTTTGCAAACTTATCTAGATACACTTGGCTTTAACATTGTTGGTTACGGTTGTACAACATGTATCGGTAACTCAGGTAGCCTTCGTCCAGAAGTAGCTGAGGCAATTACAGATACTGATTTGTTAGCGTCAGCAGTTTTATCAGGTAACCGTAACTTTGAAGGACGTGTTAATCCACTTGTCAAAGCTAATTTCCTTGCTAGCCCACCGCTTGTTGTGGCCTATGCACTTGCTGGAAATACTAACATTGATTTGACAACTGAACCACTTGGTTTTGATCAAAATAACGAGCCAGTTTATCTTAAAGACATTATGCCAACAAATGATGAAGTGGCAAAATATGTTGACAAATTTGTCACACGCGAATTGTTCGAACATGAGTATGAACATGTCTTTACAGATAGTGAAAAATGGAACCAAATTCCAACAGAAGAAAGTAAAATTTACCATTGGAATGAAGCGTCAACATACATCCAAAATCCACCATACTTTGATCACTTGGGTGATGATTTGGCTATCAAACCACTTAAAAACCTTAAACCATTGGCTAAATTTGGTGATAGTGTTACAACTGACCATATTTCACCAGCTGGTAACATCGCTAAAAATAGCCCTGCCGCTAAATACTTGACTGAACACGGTGTAGATTACCTAGATTTCAACTCATACGGTAGCCGTCGTGGTAATCACGAAGTCATGATGCGCGGAACATTTGCCAATATCCGTATTCAAAACCAATTAGCCGATGGTAAAATTGGTGGTTATACAAAATATAACGGTGAATTGATGCCAATTTATGACGCAGCAATGCATTATAAAGAAGATAATGTTGATACTTTAGTTATTGCTGGTAAAGATTACGGTATGGGATCAAGTCGTGACTGGGCTGCTAAAGGTTCAAATCTTCTCGGTGTTAAGGCTGTTCTTGCTGAAAGTTTTGAACGTATTCACCGCTCAAACCTTGTTATGATGGGTGTGTTGCCATTGCAATTCTTAGAAGGTGAAACAGCAGAAAGCCTTGGATTAACAGGTTACGAAACATACGATATTAACCTTTCAGAAAATCCTGGTATTCACGATATTATTGATGTGATTGCACGTGATGACTCAGGTGAAAAACACTTTAAAGCCATGGTACGTTTTGATGCGGATGCTGACATCCGTTACTACAAAAACGGCGGAATTCTACCAATGGTTGTTAGAAAGAAATTAGGGGGTGCTTAATATATGACAGGATCAAGTGGATTAAAAGACTTAATCGCCTGTAATACCCGTATTAGCTCGATTATTAATGATAATCTATCTTACGCAGGTTATAATATTTCAGAATTGATGGACAATGACGCAAGTTTCGAAGAAGTGATTTACCTTCTTTGGAACCTTCATTTGCCAAATAAAACACAACTTGATGATTTTGTAAAATTACTTCGTGATAATTACGCTATCAGTGACGCTGTTGTGCAATGTATTATGATTCAATCACGTAATCATTTACATCCAATGAGTGTTCTTCGTTCAACAGTTAGCCTACTCGGAGTTTACAATGTTAATGCGGAAGATAACTCAGAAGAAGCAACTTACGAACAATCTATTCAATTGATGGCAAAAATGCCAACCATCATTGCAACTTTTGCTCGTTTGCGTGAAGGAAAAACACCTGTAGCACCACGTAAGGATTTGTGCTTTGCGGCTAATTTCCTTTATATGCTAAATGGTGAAGAACCAACAGAATTGCAAGTTAAAGCTTTAAATCGAGCTTTGGTTCTACATGCTGACCATGAATTAAATGCCTCAACATTTGCCGCACGTGTTTGTGCGTCAACATTGGCTGATATTTATTCTTGTGTAACGACAGCGATTGGTACTCTTAAAGGCCCTCTTCACGGTGGTGCTAATGAACGTGTCTTTGACATGCTAACTGAAATCCGTGAAATGGGTGATACTAAAGCTTATCTAAAAGAAAAACTTGATTCACAAGAAAAAATCATGGGATTTGGTCACCGTGTTTATAAAACACAAGACCCACGTGAAAAATACCTTCGTGAAATGGCTCAAGCTTTGACAGAAGGAACAGAAAATGAAGTTTGGTTTAATTTGTCTCGTGAAATTGAAGATTACATGAAACATACTAAAGGTTTGATTCCAAACGTCGATTTCTATTCAGCAACAGTTTATCACGTGCTTGGTATTGATAGTTCAATCTTTACGTTGATTTTTGCCATGAGTCGTGTTGCTGGTTGGATTGCTCATATTCAAGAACAACAAAAACATAATAAATTGATTCGTCCACGTTCTCGTTATAAAGGTGAACTTGGTTTGAAATATGTTCCACTTGAAGATCGTTAAGAAAGATTACGAAAGGAAAAAAGGAAAATTATGGCTGATAAAATCACTTTAGAAAATGGCCAATTGGTCGTTTCTAATCATCCAATTATCCCTTTTATTGAAGGGGATGGTGTTGGACGTGACATTTGGAAAAATGCGCGTGCTGTCTTTGATGCTGCTGTTGAAAAAGCTTATCAAGGTCAAAAGAAAGTTGAGTGGCATGAACTTTTAGCTGGTAAAAAAGCGCATGAAGCAACTGGCAAATGGTTACCAGAAGAAACGCTTGATACGATTAAAGAAGATTTGATTGCTATCAAAGGCCCTCTAGAAACACCAGTTGGTGGCGGAATCCGTTCACTAAATGTAACGCTTCGCCAAGAATTGGATTTGTATGCTTGTGTTCGTCCAGTTCGTTATTTTAAAGGAATTGAAAGTCCACTTAAAGAACCAGAAAAAACAAGTATTACTATTTTCCGTGAAAATACCGAAGATATTTATGCTGGTATTGAATGGGAAGCTGGCACTCCTGAAGTGAAAAAAGTCATCGAATTCTTGCAAAATGACATGTCTGTCAGCAAGATTCGTTTTCCTGAAACAAGTAGCATTGGTATTAAACCAATTTCAAAAGAAGGCAGTGAACGTTTGATTCGCTCTGCTATTGAATATGCTCTTGCTAATCAATTAACAAATGTCACAATCGTTCACAAAGGAAACATCCAAAAATTCACTGAAGGTGGCTTCCGAAAATGGGGTTATGAATTAGCAGAACGCGAATACGCAGATGAATTGGCAAGTGGAAAATTGGTTATGAATGACATTATTGCCGATAACTTCTTGCAACAAATTTTGCTTAATCCTGAAAGATTTGATGTTGTGGCTTTGACAAACCTTAATGGTGACTATGCAAGTGATGCTCTTGCTGCTCAAGTTGGTGGTATCGGCATTTCACCAGGTGCTAATATCAACTATGTGACTGGCCACGCTATCTTCGAAGCAACTCACGGAACAGCACCAGATATTGCTGGTAAAGATATCGCTAATCCTTGTTCAGTTCTTTTATCTGGATGCATGTTGTTTGATTACATTGGATGGACTGAAGTTGCTAGCTTGA
Source organism: Streptococcus equinus (assembly GCF_900104225.1). Taxonomy (GTDB): domain Bacteria; phylum Bacillota; class Bacilli; order Lactobacillales; family Streptococcaceae; genus Streptococcus; species Streptococcus equinus_D. Next base: position 160,937 of record NZ_FNJK01000002.1, read on the forward strand.
TTTCTCAAGCAATTGAAAAAACATTTGCAAAAGGTCAATTCACAGCAGATTTAGCACAAGGCGGAAAAGCTTGCTCAACAAGTGAATTTGCTGCAAAACTTATTGAAAATATGTAAAACATAACCTAGGACAAGTCTTGTTCTAGGTTTTTTGCTATAATGAGAATAGTTTAAATTTTAGAGGTTGGAGTTTTATGGGCTATTCTGTGACGGATGTCGTTTTTCTATTTTTTATCTATTCATTCATTGGTTGGCTTTGGGAGACCATCTATTGTTCTATAAAAGATAAAAAGTTTGCTTATCGTGGCTTTTTGGTCGGACCGTATTGCCCAGTTTATGGCTTTGCGGTGACAACTGTTTTGTTAGCAACACAGCCCTTTCAGCATAATCTTTTAGGTCTCTTTGTTAGTGGTATGCTTGTGGCAACGATATTTGAATTTATTGCAGCTTGGTTGCTGGAGACCTTTTTCCACATGAAACTTTGGGATTACACCAATGAAGTTGGAAATATTAAAGGTTGGATTGCCCCAAGAATCTCTCTTTTTTGGGGATTTAGCATTGTTATTCTTGTTAAATTTATTCAGCCTGGTGTGATGCGTTTGATAAATCATTTGAATCAATGGATAGCATTAGGGATTGTTTGTCTTATGACAGCTGATTTGATTTGGACAGTCCTTGATACGGTGAAATTCCAACAAGCAGCGCAAGCTTTTGAAAAATATGTTCGTGCAGAGCAAGAAAAATTACGAGAAACGGTTAAAAATGAAGTGGGAGACTTGTCAAAACAAGCCGAAGTCTTCAGTAAGCGTTTGGATAATCTGCGACTTCATATTAACGATACATTAAAAGCAAAAGGAGTACAGCCATTTCGTTTTAACCAACGTCGTATGCTTCGAAACTATAAAAACTTCAGTTTGACTACGGCACCATTCTTTAATGAGCTTCGAAAACAAACAGCGGCTTTGAAAAGAAAAAAGGTTGAGAAAAAAGATTAATCAATAAATGGAAGCGAGTTCAACTTGTTTCTATTTATTTTTGAAAAAAACAGGTAATTTTACAGCTAAAAAATGTCGATTTTCCTTAATTTTTCAAAAAAGAAGGCGCATACAAGTTACCTAACTATTGAAATAAAAAAGGGTTTATGCTATAATCATAGCTTGTAAGGGTTATCATAAGGTAATCCGAAAAAACACAAATAAAAGGAGAACCATAATATGGCTTCAAAAGATTTTCACATTGTTGCAGAAACAGGTATTCACGCACGTCCAGCTACTTTGCTTGTTCAAACAGCTAGCAAATTTGCTTCAGACATCACTCTTGACTACAAAGGTAAAGCAGTAAACCTTAAATCAATCATGGGTGTTATGAGTCTTGGTGTTGGTCAAGGTGCTGACGTAACTATCTCTGCTGAAGGTGCTGACGCTGATGACGCACTTGCAGCAATCGAAGAAACAATGACAAAAGAAGGATTGGCTTAAGAAAATGACAGAAATGCTTAAAGGAATTGCCGCATCTGATGGTGTTGCTGTTGCTAAAGCGTATCTACTTGTTCAACCTGATTTGTCATTTGAAACTGTTACAGTTGAAGATACAAGTGCAGAGGAAGCTCGCCTAGATGCCGCATTGAAAGCATCACAAGACGAGCTTTCTATTATACGTGAAAAAGCAGTAGAAACACTTGGTGAAGAAGCAGCTGCCGTATTTGACGCACATTTAATGGTTCTTGCTGACCCAGAAATGATCAGCCAAATTAAAGAAACTATTCGTGCAAAACAAACTAACGCAGAAGCAGGACTTAAAGAAGTGACTGACATGTTCATCACTATCTTTGAAGGAATGGAAGATAACCCATACATGCAAGAACGTGCCGCAGATATCCGCGACGTTGCTAAACGTGTATTGGCTCACCTTCTTGGTGCTAAACTTCCTAACCCTGCCGCAATTGATGAAGAATCAATCGTTATCGCACACGATTTGACACCTTCTGATACAGCCCAATTGAACAAAAAATTCGTTAAAGCCTTTGTTACTAACATTGGTGGACGTACAAGTCACTCAGCTATCATGGCTCGTACTCTTGAAATTGCCGCTGTTCTTGGGACAAACGATATCACTAGTCGCGTTAAAGATGGCGATATCGTAGCTGTAAATGGTATCACTGGTGATGTTATCATCAATCCAACAGATGAAGAAATTGCTGAATTTAAAGCTGCTGGTGAAGCATATGCTAAACAAAAAGCTGAATGGGCTCTTCTTAAAGATGCTGAAACAGTAACAGCTGATGGTAAACACTTTGAATTGGCAGCTAACATTGGTACACCTAAAGACGTTGAAGGTGTTAACGCTAATGGTGCTGAAGCAGTTGGTCTTTACCGTACAGAATTCTTGTACATGGATTCACAAGATTTCCCAACTGAAGACGAACAATATGAAGCATACAAGGCTGTTCTTGAAGGCATGAATGGTAAACCAGTTGTGGTTCGTACTATGGATATCGGTGGAGATAAAGAACTTCCTTACTTCGACCTTCCAAAAGAAATGAACCCATTCCTTGGATTCCGTGCACTTCGTATTTCTATCTCAGAAACAGGAAATGCAATGTTCCGTACACAAATCCGTGCACTTCTTCGTGCATCTGTACACGGACAACTTCGTATCATGTTCCCAATGGTTGCCCTTCTTAAAGAATTCCGTGCTGCTAAAGCAATCTTTGATGAAGAAAAAGCTAACCTTAAAGCTGAAGGTGTTGCTGTTTCAGACAACATCCAAGTTGGTATCATGATCGAAATTCCAGCTGCAGCAATGCTTGCAGACCAATTTGCGAAAGAAGTTGACTTCTTCTCAATCGGAACAAACGACCTTATCCAATACACAATGGCTGCTGACCGTATGAACGAACAAGTTTCATACCTTTACCAACCATACAACCCATCAATCCTTCGTTTGATTAACAACGTTATCAAAGCAGCTCACGCTGAAGGTAAATGGGCTGGTATGTGTGGTGAAATGGCCGGCGACCAAAAAGCTGTTCCACTTCTTGTCGGAATGGGACTTGATGAGTTCTCTATGTCAGCTACATCAGTTCTTCGTACACGTAGCTTGATGAAGAAACTTGATACTGCTAAAATGCAAGAATACGCTAACCGTGCTCTTACAGAATGCTCAACAATGGAAGAAGTTCTTGAGCTTAGCAAAGAATATGTTAATGTTGACTAATTAACATGAGGAAGCTTTTAACGTTTTTGTTAAAAGCTTTTTTTAATGTTAAAATTTTAAAACTTTTATCGGATTTGATTTAAGTGTCTAGTATTTTTTATAATGGAAAAATATTCAAGAAAGTTATAAAATACAAATAATTGATTAATTGAAAAATTCTCTAAATTCTGATTATACCAAAACATAAGCGGTAATGAGAGAAGTTTTCTCATTTTGTTAGATATTTTATAATTATAACTATTTGACGATACAAAGTTTTTGTCTAAATTTTCAGACTTTTTTCGTGTTTAAATATTGAAAAAAGTTAAAAAAGTGATAAAATGGAGTTATCACATTTAAAAGGAGATATCACTTGACTAAACAATATAAAAATTACGTCAACGGTGAGTGGAAACTTTCTAAAGAAGAAATCAAAATTTACGCTCCCGCAACTGGTGAAGAACTTGGTTCTGTTCCAGCAATGAGCCAAGAAGAAGTAGACTATGTTTATGCATCTGCTAAAGCAGCTCAAAAAGCATGGCGTGCACTTTCATACGTAGAGCGTGCTGAATACCTTCACAAAGCAGCAGATATTTTGATGCGTGATGCTGAAAAAATCGGTGCAGTTCTTTCAAAAGAAATTGCTAAAGGTTACAAATCAGCCGTTGGTGAAGTTATCCGTACTGCTGAAATCATTAACTATGCCGCTGAAGAAGGTGTACGTCTTGAAGGTGAAGTTCTTGAAGGTGGAAGCTTTGATCCAGCAAGCAAGAAAAAAATCGCTATTGTTCGTCGCGAACCAGTAGGATTGGTACTTGCTATTTCACCATTTAACTATCCAATCAACCTTGCAGGTTCTAAGATTGCTCCTGCCCTTATTTCAGGGAACGTTGTTGCCCTTAAACCACCTACGCAAGGTTCTATCTCAGGTCTTCTTTTGGCTGAAGCATTTGCTGAAGCTGGACTTCCTGCAGGTGTCTTCAATACAATCACAGGACGTGGTTCAGTTATCGGTGATTACATTGTAGAACACGAAGCTGTTAACTACATCAACTTTACAGGATCTACACCAGTTGGTGAACACATTGGTCACTTGGCTGGTATGCGTCCAATCATGCTTGAACTTGGTGGTAAAGACTCAGCTATCATCCTTGAAGATGCTGATCTTGACTTGGCTGCTAAAAACATCGTTGCTGGTGCTTATGGATACTCAGGACAACGTTGTACAGCTGTAAAACGTGTTCTTGTTATGGATAGCATTGCTGACAAATTGGTTGAAAAAGTATCTGCACTTGTTAACAACTTGACTGTTGGTATGCCAGAAGATAACGCTGATATCACTCCACTTATTGATACAAAAGCTGCTGATTACGTTGAAGGTCTTATCAAAGATGCTCAAGAAAAAGGTGCTAAAGAAGTTATTTCATTCAAACGTGAAGGTAACCTCATCAGCCCAGTATTGTTTGATAACGTTACAACTGACATGCGTTTAGCTTGGGAAGAACCATTTGGTCCAGTCCTTCCATTTATCCGTGTAAACTCAGTTGAAGAAGCTATCGAAATTTCAAACAAATCTGAATACGGTCTTCAAGCTTCTGTATTTACAAACAACTTCCCATTAGCATTCAAGATTGCTGAACAACTTGAAGTGGGTACTGTTCACATTAACAACAAAACACAACGTGGTACAGATAACTTCCCATTCCTTGGTGCTAAAAAATCTGGTGCTGGAACACAAGGTGTGAAATATTCAATTGAAGCTATGACAACTGTCAAATCTACTGTATTTGATATTGCCAAATAATAGATAAAAGGTTAGAACTTTGTTCTAGCCTTTTTTATTTTTCAGAAATAGAAGTAATGAAAGTTGTTCTTTTTTTGAAAATTTTTAGAAATTATTTCTTTTTTCTAATATTTTTACACTTTTAATTATGAAAACGCATACTTTTTTGGTAGAATGAAATTAACCATACAATAGGAGGTAGAAAATGGTAACACGTAATCAATTTTCAACTTTAGAAATGCGCAAATCAAGTCCGTATTTTTCTGCATTAAAAACTATTGTCGAAACAGCATTTTATGAAAACCAGGTTCACCCAATTAAAACCTTAGAAGAGGCATATCAACTGGCTTCAAATGCTGCAGGTACAGTGATTTTAGACATGCCTGTCATTCATACTAAGGAATTGGGACTGCCTTCCTATGCTCGTGTGTTGTTAACAAATTCTGGTGCAGTCGTTGGACGAACAGCTAAAGCACGTCGAATTTTTGGTCAAGACGAAGATGAAGATGAACGTTTGCTATCCATTGTTAGAAGTGCAGTTTATCAAGCGCATCGTCGTCAATTTTACAAAGCTGATGCTATTGTAGGGTTAGATGAAAAATTCATGGTACGTGCACATTTGATGGTACCTGAAGAAGAAATTAACAATCTTTATTCATGGTTATTGAATTTCCAAATTTTGGATGAAGAGTTTAAGAATCGCTTGAAAGTCTCTAAATCTTACGATGAAGATGACATTTTTGTTTTCTTTGATCCTAAATGGTCTCATCCAGCTTATCCAGATGGTCTAGTTTATTTTGATACTAACCATAACTGTGTTGCTATTTTGGGACTTAATTACTTTGGTGAGTTGAAAAAAGCTACCTTGACACTTGCTTGGGGGACAGCGGCCCGTAATGGCTACGTTTCTTGCCATGGTGGTTTGAAGATTTTCCAAGGTAAGGAAGATGGAAATGACTATGTGGCATCATTCTTTGGTTTATCTGGTTCAGGAAAATCTACTCTAACTCATGCTAAGCACAATGGTAAATATGATATCAAAGTTTTGCATGATGATGCTTTTGTCATTTCAGAGAAAGATGGTTCATCTATTGCACTAGAACCATCCTATTTTGATAAAACCAATGATTACCCAACAGGACACCCAGAACAAGATTTCTTTGTAACAGTACAAAATTGTGGGGTGACTTTGGATGAAAATGGTCGTAAGAAATTGATGACAGAAGATATTCGAAATGGTAATGGTCGAACGGTTAAGTCTCGTTTCGCAACACCAAATCGTGTTGACCATATTGAAGAGCCAATTAATGCTATCTTCTGGATTATGAAAGACGATTCACTACCTCCATTGATTAAGGTTAATGATCCTCTGATGGCAGCTACAATGGGTTGTACTTTGATGACCAAACGCTCAAGTGCTGAAAATATTGAAGGTAATAGACAAACGCTTGTTATTGAGCCGTTTGCTAATCCATTTAGAGTTTATCCTTTGGTTGAGGATTATCAAAAATTCCGTTCATTATTTGAAGGAGATGTTGATTGTTATATCATTAATACCGGAACTTATATGGGACAAAGTATTCCAAAAGAAGTTTCTCTTGGCATAATTGAAAAAATTGTCGATGGCGATACAGAATTTAAAGATTTTGGTCCAATCGAAGGCTTTGAATACTTAGCTTTACCGGAATACCCTGTTCACAATTTTGATAATAAGTACAAACAACTCATCCGCTCTCGTATGCAGTTCCGCTTGAATTATTTGTTATCATTCAACCAAAATAATCCAAAACTTGCTTTGCCAGTTGAAGCTATCTCACGTTTGGAAAGAGTTATTAATAATTTGAAATAAGAAAAGGGAGTGAGACAAATAAAGTCTCCAGTGGAGATTTTATTCATGAGCCTAAAAATTAAAAAGCGAATTAGTAATTTCGTAGAAATTCGATTTCTCAGCAAGTCTTAATTTCTTGTTGCTGACCTAAAACGGTCTATTCCCAGACCGTTTTTGACACTTACTCCGTAAGTTTTATTTCCCGATTAAAAAGGTTCACCGAACCTTTTTAACTCACCCCCGCAAGGCTCAAAAGGTTTGGGGAACCTTTTGAGGTTGGAAATGAAGTCAAGCGTAGCTTGATGTCAAAAGGATTGTAAAATCTGATTTATCAGCGTATTAGAACCCACTCAACTACTGCGTCTTGTAAACAACAACTATATAAATAAAGAAGCTGAGGACTTTTGTCTCAGCTTCTTTAGCTTACTATTTTATTTTTTTAAATGAATTTCTTGTTTCTTGAGGTAAACTTCTGAGACAGGAGCGTATTTTTTCAGTTTTTTCAATTCTTCTTTGTGTGTGATAAAGGTAATCACGACACCAGCTTTCCCCATACGTCCTGTTCGTCCAGCACGGTGTGTGTAAGTTTCTTTGTCACGAGCAAGGTCGAAGTTGATAACATATTCAAGATTATCGATGTCAATACCGCGTGCGACAAGATCAGTAGCAAGAAGTAATGAGAGTTCGTGGTTTTTGAATTTTTCAAGAATAACTTTACGGAACTTCACGTTAATATCAGAAGCTAGTGAAACAGCTTGGACATTGTTAAATTGAAGACGTTCCTCAGTGGCTCCTAAATCAGACAAACTGTTGAAGAAGACTAAGCCACGAAATTCTGGAATATTTGAGAATTTACGAAGTAATTCTAGACGATCACGCTTATCAACAGAGATGTAGTAGTGAGCAATTTGATCTAAAGTCTGATCAGAAAGGTCAATGGTTAAAGTATTTTCAGCAAGAACCTCAGGATCAACTTTATCTGTTGCACTCATGTAAATCATTTGGTGGTCACGTGGAACACGGTGAATGATGTTTTCAACAAAGTGGTACTGTGAATCACTAAGCAATTCGTCAAATTCATCCAAGATGATGGTATCAACATTCATCATCTTAATTTTTTTGAGTTTAACTAATTCAAAGACACGCCCTGGTGTTCCGATAAGAATTTCAGGACCTTTTTTCAAACGTTCGATTTGACGTTTTTGACTAGAACCAGAGATGAAGAGTTGAGTTGACAGATTGAGAAGTTCAGCCCATGTTTTTGTAACCTCAAAAATTTGCCCAGCTAATTCTGTATTTGGTGCTAAAATCAATAATTGTTGAGATTTTTTAGGTTTTAGTTTTAATAATGCTGGAAATAGATAAGCCAAGGTTTTACCAGTCCCTGTTGGACTGATACCAAGTAAATTGTCTCCTTGTGAAATAGGTTCAAAAACTTGTTTTTGAATGTCTGTTAATTCTGTAAAACCAGCATTTTTTAGTTGGTCTTGCCAGACAGATGGAAATTGTGAAATCATAAGTTTCCTTTTCTATGTTTTAAATCTTTATTTCATTATAACATAGAAAAAGCTAAGTTTTTTTATTTAAAAGGCAAGTAAGGGATTTCAATGTTTGAAAAATTTGGAAAAAGTAGTAGAATAGATAGGAAATATTTTTTATTTGGAGTAATAAATGCGTAAAAAACCTATTATTATTGGTGTGACTGGTGGTTCTGGAGGCGGAAAAACCAGCGTTTCTAAAGCAATTTTGGCAAATTTCCAAGATCAAAAAATTGCTATGATTCAACACGATTCTTACTATAAAGATCAAAGCCACTTGACTTTTGAAGAACGTGTATCAACTAACTATGACCACCCACTTGCTTTTGATACTGATTTGATGATTGAACACATCAATGAATTGATTGCAGGTCGCCCAGTAGATATTCCAATTTACGATTACACACTACACACACGTAGTGAAAAAACATATCGCCAAGAACCTCAAGATGTTATCATCGTTGAAGGTATCTTGGTTCTTGAAGACAAACGTCTTCGTGATTTGATGGATATCAAACTTTTTGTTGATACTGATGATGATATCCGTATTATCCGCCGTATCAAACGTGATATGGAAGAACGCGGACGTAGCCTTGATAGTGTTATTGAACAATACACTTCAGTGGTTAAACCAATGTTCCATCAATTCATCGAACCAACAAAACGTTATGCAGACATCATCATCCCAGAAGGTGCTTCAAATGTTGTCGCAATCGACCTTATCAATACTAAAATTGCTGCAATTTTGAAAGATAACGAAGAATAAGTGAAGGGCTGGAAAACCAGCTCTTTTACTTTTTTGAAATTATTTTCAGAAAATTTGTTTTATTTAGATTATTCTGTTGACTTTTACCTTAGAAAGGGGTATTATGTTAAAAAACGAAAAACATCGAAGGGAAAATAAGTCAATGACATTCGCAACAATGACAGTCTTGCTATTGCGTAATGAGGGCTAGTGCAGAAAGAGCATTAGTCCTGTTTGGCTTACCAAGCGGGATAAAAACATCTCGCTTGGCCGTGAGATGTTTTTATTTTTATTTTAATGTTTTTGCTAGAATTAGAAAGAGGTTACTATGCGTAAAGTTGAATTTCTTGATACCACTCTTCGTGATGGCGAACAAACGCCAGGGGTGAATTTTTCAGTTAAAGAAAAAGTTGCGATTGCTAAGCAACTTGAAAAATGGGGCATTGCTTCTATTGAAGCGGGATTCCCAGCAGCAAGTCCCGATTCTTTTGAAGCTGTTCGTCAAATTTCAGAAGCTATGACAACAACAGCGGTATCAGGTTTGGCACGTTCTGTGAAATCTGATATTGATGCTTGTTATGAAGCTTTGAAGGATGCTAAATACCCACAATGTCACGTTTTCATTGCTACAAGCCCTATTCACCGTGAATACAAACTGAAAAAATCAAAAGAAGAAATTCTTGATATTATCAAGGAACATGTTACTTATGCGCGTAGTAAATTTGATGTAGTAGAGTTTTCTCCTGAAGATGCCACTCGTACAGAACTTGATTACTTGCTTGAAGTAGTTCAGACGGCAGTAGACGCAGGTGCTACCTATATTAATATTCCAGATACTGTAGGATTTACAACACCTGAAGAATTCGGTAATATTTTTAAATACCTCATTGAAAATGTAAAATCTGACCGTGATATTATTTTCAGTCCACACTGCCATGATGACCTTGGTATGGCTACTGCTAATACCCTTGCAGCTATTAAAAATGGTGCAGGCCGTGTAGAAGGTACTGTTAATGGCATTGGTGAACGTGCTGGTAACGTTGCTCTTGAAGAAATCGCAGTGGCTCTTAACATTCGTGAAGATTACTACCAAGCAACATCAGATATTATTCTTAACGAAACAGTTAATACGTCAGAATTGATTTCTCGTTTCTCAGGTATTCCAATTCCTAAAAATAAAGCTGTGGTCGGCGGTAATGCCTTCTCGCACGAATCAGGTATTCACCAAGATGGTGTGCTTAAAAATCCACTTACTTACGAAATTATTACTCCAGAACTAGTTGGTGTTAAGCATAACTCACTTCCACTTGGTAAACTTTCAGGTCGTCATGCCTTTGTTGAAAAACTAAAAGAGTTGGAAATTGCTTTTGAAGAAAATGAAATCAAACCGCTCTTTAGCAAATTCAAAAAATTGGCTGATAAGAAAACAGAAATTACAGATGCTGATATTCGTGCCTTGGTTGCGGGTACAGAAATTGAAAATCCTGAAGGTTTCCACTTTGGTGATTTGAAATTAACTTCTAATCCAGATGAAACAGTGACTGCTGAAGTGGTGATGATTAATGCTGAGGATGAAGAAGTTGATGTAGCAGCTGATGGTAAAGGTTCTGTAGAAGCTATTTATAATGCCGTCGATAAATTCTTTAATCAAAAAGTTCGTCTTCTTAGCTATACTATGGATGCTGTAACAGATGGTATTGATTCACAAGCTCGTGTGTCTGTTTCTATTGAAAACATCGATACGGGTACTATTTTCAATGCATCAGGTATTGATTTTGATGTTTTAAAAGCAGGTGCCATTGCTTATGTTAATGCTAATGCTTTGGTTCAAAAAGAAAATGCGGGAGAAATTGGAAAAGCTGTTTCATTCCGTGATGTGCCTACAAATGATTAAGAAAGGATAGAGCGTGAAGAACAGTTTGTTTTCTCGCAAGTGATGATTATGACTAAAAAGATTGTGACTTTGGCTGGTGATGGTATTGGCCCAGAAATTATGGCAGCTGGTTTAGAAGTTCTTGAAGCTGTTGCTGATAAAATTGGATTTGATTACGATATTAATGCTAAACCTTTTGGTGGTGCAGGGATTGACGCTTGTGGTCATCCCCTACCAAAAGATACCTTAGATGCCGCTAAAGCAGCGGATGCTATTTTGCTAGCAGCTATTGGTGGACCAAAATACGATAATGCAACAGTTCGTCCTGAGCAAGGTTTGCTTGCTATTCGTAAAGAATTGAACTTGTTTGCTAATATTCGTCCAGTTCGTATCTTTGATGCCCTTAAACACTTGTCACCATTGAAACCTGAACGCATTGAAGGGGTTGATTTTGTGGTGGTTCGTGAATTGACTGGTGGTATCTACTTTGGTGAACATAAGTTGGAAGATGAAGCGGCACGTGATATTAATGATTATTCTGCTCAAGAAATTCGTCGAATCATTCGCAAAGCCTTTGAATTGGCTCAAGTTCGTGGCAAAAAAGTAACTAGCATTGATAAACAAAATGTTCTAGCAACTTCAAAATTATGGCGAAAAGTGGCTGAAGAAGTTGCTCTAGAATTTCCAGATGTGACATTGGAACATCAATTAGTGGATAGTGCAGCTATGATTATGATTACAAATCCATCACGTTTTGATGTTGTGGTGACTGAAAATCTATTTGGTGATATTCTCTCTGATGAGTCAAGTGTTCTTCCTGGTACTCTTGGGGTTATGCCTTCAGCTAGTCATTCAGAAAACGGACCAAGTCTTTATGAACCAATCCATGGTTCAGCACCTGATATTGCTGGAAAAGGGATTGCCAATCCGGTTAGTATGATTTTGTCAGTAGCTATGATGCTTCGCGAAAGTTTTGGAGAGCTTGCTGGAGCAGAAATGATTGAAGAAGCTGTTGATAAAACCTTTAATCAAGGTATTTTGACGCGTGATTTAGGTGGTCAAGCTTCAACAACAGAAATGACAGCAGCAATTATTGCAAATCTATGAGTTTAAAAGATTATACAGTCCTTGTTTTTATTCTATGGAATGTCTTTGTCTTTATCACTTATGGTGTTGATAAACAAAAGGCTAAGTCTGGCCATTGGCGAATTCCAGAAAAGACATTATTGTGGGAAAGTATTTTACTTGGTGGAGTGGGAGCTTTACTTGGCGGTAAGTTTTTTCACCATAAAACCTTAAAATGGTATTTTAAAGTATGTTGGTATTTAGGGATTATTATTGACATTGCTTTTGTTTATTGGCTTTTAGTCATGTGGCATTGATGGTTAAGGAATAAATAAGAAGACAGTGGAGGAAAATATGAGCGGAAAATCGATTTTTGATAAGCTTTGGGAACGTCACGTGATTACAGGTGAAGAAGGTGAACCTCAGCTTATGTATGTGGATCAGCATTATATTCATGAAGTAACAAGTCCGCAGGCTTTTCAAGGTCTTAGAGATGCTGGTCGTAAAGTGCGTCGTCCAGAGTTAACATTTGGAACAACTGACCATAATGTTCCAACGGTTGATATTTTCAATATTCGTGATTTGATTTCAAAAAATCAAATTGACACTCTTGCCCGAAATGTTGAAGAATTTGGCATTGATGCGGCAACACATGGTACAGAACGTCAAGGAATTGTGCACATGGTAGGTCCAGAAACAGGACGCAGTCAACCTGGTAAATTTATTGTCTGCGGGGACAGCCATACAGCAACTCATGGTGCTTTTGGAGCAATTGCTTTTGGTATCGGAACATCAGAAGTTGAACATGTGTTTGCTACACAATGTATCTGGCAAGTAAAACCGAAAAAAATGAAGGTTGAATTTGTCGGAAAACCACAAAAAGGTGTGTACTCAAAAGACTTTATCCTTGCTCTGATTGCTCAATATGGCGTTGATGCTGGTGTTGGTTATGCGGTTGAGTATTGTGGTGAAGCCATTGATGCTCTTTCAATGGATGAACGCATGACTATTGCTAATATGTCTATTGAATTTGGTGCAAAAATGGGCTTGATGAATCCAGACCAAAAAACTTTTGATTATGTTAAAGGTCGCGAAGCAGCACCAAAAGGTGAAAAATTTGAGCAGGCCGTAGAAGATTGGAAAACATTGGTTTCTGATCCAGATGCTGAATATGACAAGGTTATTACCATTGATGTTTCTGAATTGGCACCGATGGTGACTTGGGGAACAAACCCAGAAATGGGTGTTGAATTTGGTAAACCATTCCCAGAAATTAAAGATATGAATGATGAACGTGCCTATCATTATATGGATATCAAACCTGGTGATAAAGCTGAAGATATTGATCTTGGCTATGTTTTCATTGGATCTTGTACTAATGCTCGCCTTTCAGATCTTCAATTGGCAGCTAAGATTGTTGAAGGCAAACACATTTCGCCAAAACTAACAGCTATTGTTGTTCCAGGATCTCGTCCAGTTAAGAAAGAGGCAGAGCGTCTTGGCCTTGATAAAATTTTTATGGATGCTGGTTTTGAATGGCGTGAACCAGGATGCTCAATGTGTCTTGGAATGAATCCAGACCACGTGCCAGAGGGGGTTCATTGTGCCTCAACAAGTAACCGTAACTTTGAAGGACGTCAAGGTTTCGGAGCAAGAACTCACCTTTGTAGCCCAGCTATGGCAGCAGCGGCAGCTATTGCAGGTAAGTTCGTTGATGTTCGTCAACTATCAGAAGTTCAGTAAAGGAGAGAGATAATGGAAAAATTTACTGTTTACACAGGGAAATCTGTCCCTTTGATGAATGATAATATTGATACTGACCAACTCATTCCTAAGCAATTCTTAAAAGCAGTTGATAAAAAAGGTTTTGGTAAGAATCTCTTGTTTGAGTGGCGTTATCTTAATGATAATTATGATGAAAATCCTGATTTTATCTTTAACCAACCTGAATATCGTGATGCAACTATCTTGATTTCTGGAGATAACTTTGGATCAGGGTCATCACGTGAGCATGCGGCTTGGGCTTTGGAAGATTATGGTTTCCGATGTGTCATTGCTGGTTCATTTTCAGATATTCATTATAATAACGAATTGAAAAATGGAATGCTTCCAATTGTTCAACCTTTGGAAGTTCGTCAGAAATTAGCAGCTCTACCAGCAGGAGAAGAAATTACTATTGATTTGCCAAATCAAGTCATTAAATCATCAGCTGGAGAATTTCCGTTTGACATTGATGGTGAGTGGAAGCGTAAATTGGTTCTTGGCCTTGATGATATTGGAATTACCCTTCAATACGAAGATTTAATTTCAGCCTACGAAAACAATCGACCAAGTTACTGGCAATAAGTTAAAAATCAGTAGGTAAACAAACGAAGCAGTCATTTTAATATAAATTGAGTTGAGATGCCATTGTCTCAGCTCTTTTTTACTCAAATATCATTTTTCAAAGTATGACGAAGTGGCGTTTTTTTGCTATAATTAACCTTATGGAAAATACTAAGAAAATTGAGAATTATGAAATCATGTTAGCGCAAGCAAATGCTTTATTTGCTAACGAGAAGAACTTGTTGTCAAACCTTTCAAATGCCAGTGCGCTTTTAAAAATGACTTTGCCAAATTCTGTTTTTACAGGATTTTACCTTTATAATGGTGAAGAGTTGCTTTTAGGGCCATTCCAAGGTGGTGTATCTTGTGTGCACATTAAGCTTGGTAAAGGTGTTTGTGGAGAATCGGCTGCTAATCGTGAAACAATGATTGTCGCAGATGTCACAAAACACGCTAATTATATCGCTTGTGATTCAGCTGCCATGAGTGAAATCGTTGTTCCTATGGTCAAAGATGGTAAATTAGTTGGTGTTTTAGACTTGGACTCACGTTTGACGGATGATTACGATGCTATTGACCAAGAATACCTTGAAAAATTAGCAGCGATTCTTGTTGAAAAATCATATTGGAATTTAGATATGTTTGGAGTTGAATAATAATGTATCAAGCCCTCTATCGAAAATACCGTAGTCAAACCTTTGACGAAATGGTTGGACAAACGGTTATTTCAACGACTTTAAAACAAGCAGTGGCATCTGGAAAGATTAGCCATGCTTACTTGTTTTCAGGTCCACGAGGAACTGGTAAAACCAGTGCCGCTAAAATTTTTGCTAAGGCTATGAACTGTCCTCACCAAGTTAATGGTGAACCTTGTAATCAATGTGATATTTGTCGCGATATTACTAATGGTAGTCTTGAAGATGTCATTGAAATTGATGCGGCTTCTAATAATGGGGTTGATGAAATTCGTGAAATTCGTGATAAATCAACCTATGCCCCAAGTCGTGCTACCTATAAAGTTTACATCATTGATGAAGTGCATATGTTATCAACTGGAGCTTTTAATGCACTTTTGAAAACTTTGGAAGAGCCAACTGAAAATGTTGTCTTTATTTTAGCGACGACAGAACTACACAAAATTCCAGCGACGATTTTGTCACGTGTTCAACGTTTTGAGTTTAAAGCTATTAAATTAGCAGCTATCCGTGATCATTTGGCTAGCATTTTAGACAAAGAAGGTATTTCTTATGAAGAAGACGCCTTGACCTTGATTGCACGCTGTGCAGAAGGTGGAATGCGTGATGCACTTTCTATTCTTGATCAAGCATTGAGCTTGACAGCTGATAATCACGTATCATTAGCTATTGCAGAAGAAATCACTGGCAGCATTTCAATGACGGCTTTAGATGATTTTGTGGCAAATGTTTTAGCAAATCAAACAAGTCAAGCGTTGGCAAATCTTGAGACGATTTTCGATAGCGGTAAGAGTATGAGTCGTTTCGCAACGGATTTATTGAATTATCTTCGTGATTTATTGGTTGTTCAAAGTGGTGGTGAAAATACTCACACTAGTCAAACCTTCCAAGAAAATCTAGCTGGCCTTCAACAAGAACGCATTTTTGCTATGATTGACCTTGTGACTAAAGCCTTACCTGAAATTAAAAATGGTGTTCAGCCTAAAATTTATGCTGAAATGTTAACCATTCAATTATCAGAATCAGGTAAGCAAGCAGCTCTAGCCCAAGTACCAGAAGGTTTATCAGATGAACTTGCAAGACTACAGTCAGAAATCAAGGACTTGAAAGATGAACTAGCTAAACTAGATAGCTCTGCCATTTCACAAAAAACGCCAAATCGTAAAAAATCTAAGGCAAGTTATCAATACAAGGTTGATCGTGTTAAGATTTTGACGATTATGGAAGAGACAATTGTAGATAGTCAGAAATCAAGAGAGTATCTTGAAGCTCTTAAAGGAGCTTGGAATGAAATCTTAGACAGTATTTCTGCTCAAGATCGTGCTCTTTTGCTTGGTTCAGAACCTGTTCTTGCTAATAGTGAAAATGCTATTTTGGCCTTTGATGCAGCTTTTAATGCTGAGCAAGCCATGAAGCGAACGGACCTCAATGATATGTTTGGAAACATCATGAGTAAAGCTGCTGGCTTTTCACCAAATATTTTGGCTGTCCCGCGAAAAGACTTTAACAGTATCCGAACAGAATTTGCTCAAAATTTGAAAAAACAAAAACAAGCACCCGTTCAAGAAGAAGTTAAAGATGATTCCTTTATTCCTGAAGGGTTTGACTTTCTAGCAGATAAAATTAATAAAGTAGAAGATTAAAAAGAATCCGAGTCATAACTCGGATTCTTTTACTATCGAAAACATGATAATAACTGATAAAAGCAAGTATCTATGCTATAATAAACGTATGACTAAGAGACGTTTTATATTAATGGCACTAATGTGTGCTTTTGAAACTTACTTTTTTAATGAATGTTTATTTGATGGTGACTATTTCTTTGCTTTCTTTTGGGGGCTATTGTTGCTTCGTGATATTCAGCGTGCTTACACAGTTGATAAACTGTTGCAGACCCTGACATCAACTACCAAGAAGAAAGACTGATTTCACCACTGCGGAGTAATTTCTCTTGACCATCGTCAAGTTTAACAATCAGGTGCCCTTGATTAGTAATATCTTGGGCAAGGCCTGTATATAGACAATCATTTTCCATAAAGGTCACTTGTTTGTTGAGAACAAGTGATTTTTCTTTATAGACTTTGATTAAATCCTTTTCTGGAATGGTAAAGAAGAGATTCCAGATTTCGGTAATGAGTTGGTTTCGTGTAATACTTGGTTGAGTAGAAAAAAGTGAGCCGGCTTTTTCAGAAATGTTATCTGGAAAGTCTGTGATGTGGAAATTAATACCAACTCCGATAATAACATCAGTAATCAATCCTGTTTCAACGGATGAAATGGCCTCAGTTAAAATGCCAGCGATTTTTTTACCATTGTAGTAGATATCGTTAACCCACTTGATTTCTGTTTCGATGCCTGTTAGTCGAGAAATGGCTTTTACGATACTTGAAGCAACCATGAGAGTATATGGTTTGACGTCTTCAAAGGGAACATTTGGTTTAAGGTGAAGTGACATGTAAATGCCACCTTGTTTTGAAGCAAAAAATTGTCTGCCAAAGCGTCCCTTAGCTTGTTCTTGGCTAGGAGCTAAGTAGAGATGCGTTTGTTTATCTATATCCATGTTATTTTTAGCATCTAATTGAGTTGATTCGCTTTTTTCATTAAGGGTGACAGCAATTTTAAGATCTTTAGAAATAACTTCTGGAAGAAGTAAATCGCCTGAGATGATTTTGTAGCCACGTTTTTTGATTGAATCAATTTGGATGCCTTTTTCTTCTAAAGCTTTGATAGCTTTCCAAATAGCGGTGCGGGACAGTTCAAATTCATTTGCCAAAGCCTCTCCACTAGTATAATCACTTTGGTCTTGCAAGTAGTAATAGATTTTTTCGTAGGTTTTCATACTCATAGTATAATATATTTTTTCTAAATATTCTTAATAAAACTAGAAATTGTTACGAAATGGTAAGAATTTTTCTATAGGCAATTTAGGTAAAATGTGATACACTATTCTAGTCAATGAGTCCCGATAAGACAATCTAGCGGTTTAATAGTGTGTTATTCTTCGTTAGCTCATCTTGATATACTTCAGTATTATCTGCGATTTCGCTGCCTTGACTAACACGCTATTAACCGCGCCATCTCTTTTTAGATGATTTAGATTGGTACTTTGTAACTCATTAGAAATGTCTGCTTTTGATGCAGGGATTTCGAGAGGGAAAATTCCCGACATTTTAATACTTAGAGGTATTGAAATGAAAAATTAATGATATGGGGGGACATTTTTATGTCAGAACGTAAACTTTTCACGTCTGAATCAGTTTCTGAGGGGCATCCAGATAAGATTGCAGACCAAATTTCAGATGCTATTTTAGATGCTGTGTTGGAACAAGATCCTGATGCGCACGTTGCAGCCGAAACAGCTGTATATACTGGATCAGTTCATGTTTTTGGTGAAATTTCAACAACAGCATATGTCGATATTAACCGCATTGTTCGTGATACCATCGCAGAAATCGGTTATACTAACGCTGAGTACGGTTTTGCTGCCGAATCAGTTGGAGTTCATCCATCATTGGTTGAACAATCACCTGATATTGCACAAGGGGTTAATGAAGCGTTAGAAGTTCGTGGAAATGCCGACCAAGATCCGCTTGATTTGATTGGTGCAGGTGACCAAGGATTGATGTTTGGTTTTGCAGTTGATGAAACACCTGAATTGATGCCATTACCAATTTCACTTTCTCACAAATTGGTTAAAAAATTGGCAGACTTACGTAAATCTGGGGAAATTTCTTACCTTCGTCCAGATGCCAAATCGCAAGTAACTGTTGAATACGATGAAAATGATAAACCAGCTCGTGTAGATACTGTTGTTATTTCAACACAACATGATCCAGAAGCGACAAATGAACAAATTCACCATGATGTGATTGAAAAAGTTATCAAAGCAGTTATCCCTGCTAAATATCTTGATGACAAGACTAAATTCTTTATCAATCCAACTGGACGTTTTGTTATCGGTGGTCCTCAAGGGGATTCTGGTCTAACAGGACGTAAAATCATCGTTGATACTTATGGTGGTTATGCTCGCCATGGTGGTGGTGCTTTCTCTGGTAAGGATGCGACAAAAGTTGACCGTTCTGCCTCATACGCTGCACGCTACATTGCTAAAAATATTGTTGCTGCTGGTTTTGCAACAAAAGCCGAAGTTCAATTGGCTTACGCAATTGGTGTAGCACATCCTGTATCAGTTCGTGTTGATACTTTTGGTACAAATACTGTACCAGAAAGTAAATTGGAAGCTGCTGTACGTCAAGTCTTTGACCTACGCCCAGCAGGTATCATTCAAATGCTTGATTTGAAACGTCCAATTTATCGTCAAACAGCTGCATACGGACACATGGGACGTACAGATATTGATCTCCCATGGGAAAAACTTGATAAAGTTGATGCTTTGAAAGAAGCTGTAAAATAGAAATTGAATCGTTGTACTATTGGTACAGCGATTTTTTTATCTTAGATTTTTTGTTTCTAAAATCTAGGGTAAGTTTTCCTCAATTTTGATAAACTATAAATAGGAGGTGACTTCCATGATCAATCGATTTAACCAAACCTTGACTTATCTTGAAAGTGTTTTAGATTCAGAAATTGATAAGAAAAAAATTCAACAGCTGTCAGGTTATTCCTATCCTATGTTTTCTCGGCTTTTCTCTGTTTTAGCAGAGATGACTTTGTCAGAGTATTTGCGTAAGCGTAGATTGTCAGAAGCGGTGCAGGATTTGAAAGTAAGTTCTGATAAAGTTGTTGATATTGCTATGAAATATGGTTATGATTCAGCCGACAGCTTTAGCGCAGCTTTTAAAAAATTTCATGGAGCAACGCCATCTGAGGTTAGAAATGGCAGGCCTTATAAGGTGTTTCCGAAAGTTCAGTTATCTCTAAAAATTAGCGGAGGAAAGAAGATGAATATTACTATCGAAAATAAAGCAGCTTTTGCTGTTGCAGGCGTCTTGGCAGCGGGAATTGAAAGCGAGGATTGTCCGAAGGTTTGGGATAAATTGTATGCTACTTATGATTCTGACTGCTTGAAAAAATTGGGAAACGCTCAGCTATTTGGAGTTTGTTCAGAACTCTCAGCAGGTAAAGGAATTAGTTATTTGGCTGGAGTTGATGTTACGGATAAAAAACAAGCGCAAAAATTGGGGTTGACCATTTTAGAAGTTGAAGAAGCAGAGTATGCTGTTGTGCCAGTAAGAGGGAATGTTCCCGATTCCATTCATGAAGCTTGGAAGTACGTTCTTGAAGTTTTCTTTCCTGAGAATGGTTACCGTCATTCTGGTGCTCCAGATTTTGAAGTTTATGCTGAAGGCGATATCCATGCTGATGATTACGAAATGGCGTTATGGATACCAATTGTAAAAGAAGGCTGATCTTAAATTCTACCTTGAACCACATAGTTTTAATAAAATCTATATTTCTGTTACACTTGCCATAAAATAGTCATTAAACAAGTTAAAACTCCTGATTTTAAAAGGCTTTTGCTGATAAAGTTTGAAAAAACAAAGTAATAGTTTGAAGCTATAATATTCAAATCCGAAAAAATATGACAAAATCTTAACAAAGTGTCAAAATATTCCCCATAATCAGTTTGTCAAATTGCATAATCTATGATAAAATGAAAAGGTTGAATTCTAGCAGAAAGTTTTGAATGTATGCGTAAAATTGTTATTAATGGTGGCAAACCTTTAAAGGGAGAGGTTGCTATTTCAGGTGCTAAGAATAGTGTAGTAGCGTTGATTCCTGCAGCTATTCTATCTGATGATATTGTTATTTTGGATGGAGTTCCTGCCATTTCCGATGTTGATAGTTTGATTGAGATTATGGAAGTGATGGGAGCTAAGATTAAGAGAGAAGGCGAAACGCTTGAAATCGATCCACGTGGTGTTAAAAATCAACCAATGCCATATGGTAAAATCAATAGCTTGCGTGCTTCTTATTATTTCTATGGTAGTTTACTTAGCCGTTTTGGTGAAGCAACTGTAGGTCTTCCGGGTGGTTGTGACCTTGGACCTCGTCCGATTGACCTTCACTTAAAAGCTTTTGAAGCTATGGGAGCTAAAGTATCTTATGAAGGCGAAGCAATGCGCTTGGCAACAGAAGGTGAACCAATTCATGGCGCTCACATCTATATGGATACTGTTAGTGTTGGTGCAACGATCAACACAATGCTTGCAGCTACAAAAGCAAAAGGGCGTACAATTATTGAAAATGCAGCTCGTGAACCAGAAATCATTGATGTTGCGACATTGTTAAATAATATGGGTGCTCACGTCCGAGGTGCAGGTACTGATATGATTACGATTGAAGGTGTTGACAGCCTTCATGGAACGCGTCATCAAGTTATTCCTGACCGTATTGAAGCTGGTACTTATATTGCTATGGCTGCAGCGATTGGTGAAGGGGTTCGCATCACTAACGTTCTTTATGAACACTTAGAGAGTTATATTGCAAAACTCGAAGAGATGGGTGTTCGCATGACAGTTGAAGAGGACGCTATCTTCGTTGAAAAACAATCAGTATTAAAAGCTGTGTCAGTTAAAACATCACCATACCCTGGTTTTGCGACTGACTTGCAACAACCAATTACGCCGTTGTTGCTAGTGGCTGAAGGTCGTGGTACGATTTTGGATACAATCTATGAAAAACGTACAAATCACGTTGCTGAATTGGTAAGAATGGGTGCGGATATCTCAATTGTTGGCGGACGTATTGCTTATCAAGGCCCTAATAAATTAACAGGTGCACCTGTTAAAGCATCAGACTTGCGTGCTGGTGCGGCACTTGTAACAGCTGGTTTGATGGCAGAAGGTCAAACAGAAATTACCAACGTTGAATTTATTTTACGTGGTTACTCAAATATTATTGAAAAATTAACAGCTCTTGGTGCTGATATTAAATTAATTGAAGAATAAAAAGAGGCCTTAAAGGCTTCTTTTTTTACTCTAAAGGTGCTAAGGTATATCAAACTAATTTTCGAAGTCATGTGTTATAATTAAGTCATGGATATTTGGACGCGTTTAGGACGATATGCTTTTTTTGAAACAGAACGCATGTATTTTCGTCCTTTTACATATAAGGATAGTCAGGACTTTTTTGAAATTTGTAGCAATCCTGATAATCTTCGCTTTATTTTCCCGAGTCGTGCAACGCGTGAAGAAAGTGATTTTCTCATGGTTCATTATTTTATGAAAGAACCTCTTGGGGTTTGGGCAATAGAAGATAAAAAAACTCATAAAATGATTGGCTGTATTCGTTTTGAAAAATTAGATGTTAATCATTTAAAAACAGAAATTGGTTATTTTATGAATCAAGCATTCTGGGGAAATGGGTTAATGACTGAAAGCTTAAAAACACTTGCATTTTTGAGTTTCCAAGAGTTAGGGTTGCAGGAGCTGCATGTGATTGCTCATGCAGAAAATATAGCGAGTCAGCGAGTAGCGCAAAAATCAGGTTTCACTTTGAAACATCAATTTAAGGGAAGTGACCGCTATAGTCGAAAAATGCGCGATTATGTTGATTATCAATTGAGTAAAGGTGACCATCGTTATGAGTAAACATCAGAAAATATTAGATTATCTGGAAAATTTAGCTGTTGGTAAGCGCGTGAGTGTGCGCAGCATCTCGAATCATTTAAATGTTAGTGATGGGACAGCCTACCGCGCTATCAAAGAAGCTGAAAATCGAGGAATTGTTGAGACAAGGCCTCGAAGTGGTACGGTTCGCATCGAGAAAAAACCAGCGGTTCGTATCGAGCGACTAACCTATTCAGAAATTGCTCGCATTAGTGACTCAGAAGTTTTAGCTGGTAAAGCTGGGCTTAGCCGAGAATTTAGCAAGTTTTCAATTGGAGCAATGACGCAAGAAAATATTTTGCGTTATTTGGTCAAGGGTGGCCTATTAATTGTTGGAGACCGAGAAAACATTCAGTTACTAGCGCTTGAAAAGCACAACGCTATTTTGGTAACAGGAGGTTTCTCAGTTTCAGAAGCTGTTATTCGTTTGGCTGATGAACTTGGTATACCTGTTATGGTAACTAACTATGACACCTTCACTGTTGCGACAATGATTAACCATGCGTTATCTAATCTTCGTATTAAAACGGATTTAACAACCGTTGAACAAGTTTATCAAGTTAAAGCAGACTATGGCTTTTTACGCGAAGGTGATACCGTCCGTGACTTTAATACTTTGATTAAGCAAACCAAAAACGTGCGTTTTCCAGTTGTTAATAGTAAGAATGTGGTGATCGGTGTGGTTAGTATGTTGGATGTTGTTGATCAGGAAAATAACGTTGACATCACAAGTATCATGTCTCGAAATCTGATTGTCGCAAAGCCACAGGCAAGTCTAGCCAATATTAGTCAAAAGATGATTTTTGAAGATCTCAATATGCTTCCAGTTGTTGCAGAAGATCTGACATTACTTGGGGTCATTACAAGACGTCAAGCAGTTGAGAATTTGCAGAATCTACAGCATTCTAGTTCATATACATATAGTGACCAGATGTTGTCTAATTTGAAGCAAGAAGACGGTGTTTACCAGTTTATTGTTGAGCCAGCTATGATTGATCATGCTGGGAATTTTGCGCAGGGTGTTCTGACAGAATTTATTAAGGAAATCAGTGTTCGTGTTTTAACTAAAAAACATCAAAAGAATATCATTATTGAACAATTAATGCTTTATTTCTTGCAGGCTGTTCAAATTGATGACCGCTTGATTATTCAACCACGTATTATTACTGAAAAACGTCGTAGCTCAGTGATTGATTTTGAGATTCTTTTAGATGATCAGATTGTTGCCAAAGCTTTAGTAACGACGAAAATCAATTAATAAAGCTTTCGATTCTTGATTTAAGCTATTGAAACAGTGATATTTTTGACAGTTTAGTGATTATCGGTGTATAATTAAGGGTACTGAATTATTTACAGAGTTTATTATAGGAGTATATATTTATATGATTACATTGAAATCAGCGCGTGAAATTGAAGCAATGGATCGTGCAGGGGATTTTCTTGCCTCTGTTCACACTGGCTTGCGCGAAGTGATTAAACCCGGAGTTGATATGTGGGAAGTTGAAGAATATGTTCGTCGTCGTTGTAAAGAAGCGAATGCTCTTCCTCTTCAAATTGGTGTTGATGGATCAATCATGGATTACCCATATGCAACTTGCTGTGGTCTTAACGATGAAGTAGCTCACGCTTTCCCACGTCACTATATTCTAAAAGAAGGTGACTTACTTAAAGTTGATATGGTCTTAACTGAACCACTTAATAAGTCAGTTGTTGACGTGTCAAAACTAGACTTTGACAATGTTGAACAGGTTAAAAAATATACCCAATCATATTCTGGTGGTTTGGCTGACTCATGTTGGGCATATGCTGTTGGTGAAGTTTCAGAAGAAGTTAAAAATCTGATGGATGTTACCAAAGAATGTCTTTATATTGGTATTGAAAAGGCTGTTGTTGGCAATCGTATCGGTGATATCGGTGCTGCTATTCAAGAATATGCTGAAAGCCGCGGATACGGTGTTGTTCGTGATTTGGTAGGTCACGGTGTCGGTCCTACAATGCACGAAGAACCAATGGTACCTCACTACGGTAAAGCTGGCCGTGGTCTTCGCCTCCGTGAAGGTATGGTGTTGACTGTTGAACCAATGATTAACACAGGAACATGGGAAATCGATACTGATATGGAAACTGGTTGGGCACATAAAACCCTTGACGGTGGTCTCTCATGTCAATATGAACACCAATTTGTTATTACTAAAGACGGTCCTGTAATTCTAACAAGCCAAGGAGAAGAAAGAACTTACTAAGATGAAGCGAAAGCAATTCTTAGACAATTTATGGTCTAAATTAGAGTGGCAACCGCTGCAAGTTTATCTAAAACATTATCGCAGTGCTGAGATTGATTTATCAGCAATTGCTGTTGCTTATTATTTGCTGCTGACAGCCTTTCCTTTGATTGTCATTGCAGCTAATATTTTCCCATATTTGAATATTGATATTGATGTTTTGTTGGCATTTATGAAAAAAAATCTACCAACAAATCTTTACCCATCAGTGTCAGCGATTACCATTGATATTTTTTCAAAACCTTCTGGTAGTATTTTGGGAGTTGCCACTTTGACAGCATTTTGGACTATGTCTAAATCACTGACCTCTCTTCAAAAAGCAATCAATAAAGCATATGGTGTTGCACAACACAGGGATTTTGTCATTGGTCGACTAGTAGGTGTTATCGGAAGTCTTTTGATTCTTTTCTTGCTGACTTTCGTTTTAATCTTTTCGACTTTTTCAAAAGCTGTACTGCAAGTTATCAGTTCTTATTATGACATGAGCCATACGGTGGCAACGGTCATTTTGAACTTATCTCAGCCGGTAACTGTGTTGACCATTGTTATTGGATTAATGTTACTATATTTTATTCTACCTAATGTCAAAATTAAACGTATTCGTTATATTTTGCCAGGGACAATTTTTACGTCAATTGTTATCTTGTTCTTGAATAATTTGTTCAGTAGTTATATTCTACGAACATTTGAACGAATGGTAGATATTAAAACGTTTGGATCAGTCGTGATTTTTGTTTTAATGTTGTGGTTCATCTTTCTTGCTCATATCTTGATTTTAGGAGCTATCTTTAATGCGACTTATCAAGAATTAAGACAAGGAAAAATGGAAAGCAGACGAGGTGATTTGCTGTCTATCTTAACACAACGAGGCAAAAAAAAATAACACCTTTTTAGGTGTTATTTTTTATCTTTGAAAACAAGTAATTTACTAAAGACATAGTTTAAAACAATAATTAACACTTGTGAAAAAAGTGTTTCAATAGCATTGACCATTGAGAGCTTATCATTAACAAATTGTCCGATAATGTGTGGGAATTTTGTTACCAAGAAGTAAGCTAACGCTAAATCAAGAACAAGTGTTGATAGGCGAGCAAGAGTGAATTTGACCAAGCGTTCAAACCAACCTTTACGAACTTGATTAAAAACAAAATAATCGTTAGTAAAGAAGGCAAATAAAATGGCAACAATATTGGCAATAACAGCTGAGAAAGTTGCAGAACTTGTCAGTGAAAAGATAACTAAACGTGTTCCCATGTAGACAAGAGTTGTTAGAACACCAAAAAAGAGATACTTAAAAACTTCGCTTGTGATTAATTTTTTCATAGGTCTACTATATCAAATTTTATGAATTTGTGCTATACTTTTAAGCGTTGTCTAGACAACCCTTGGCGCTTATTTCCCTTTCGCCAAGCATATTATAAACGTAGAAGGGTACTTCTAACGTTAAAGGAGAAGATTAATTATGAAAAATTTCACGATTCGTGATTTTGTCCAAGTTGCTCTTGTCGCAGCTCTTTATATTGTTTTAACAATCACACCGCCATTAAATGCTATTTCTTATGGTGCTTATCAATTTCGAGTGTCAGAAATGCTAGTCTTTTTAGCATTCTACAACCGAAAATATATCATTGGTTTGACAGCTGGTTGTATGATTGCTAACCTTTATAGTTTTGGTTTGATTGATGTTCTTGTTGGCGGTAGTCAAACATTTATCTTTTTGACTTTAGGGGTTATGCTATTTAGTCGTTACAAAGATCAATATGTGTTTAATGGTTTGTTTAACAAAGCATTTTTCTATTTTTCACTCTTATTTGCAGCCTCAATGTTTACAATCGCTTTAGAATTGTATGTTGTTGCTGATGCGCCATTCTTGATGACATGGTTTACGTCAGCAGTAGGAGAACTTGCCTCTCTTCTCATTGGCTCACTTATCATGGATAAATTAGGAAAACGCCTTGATTTAACAGCATAATAGAAAAAATGAGCTTCCATTTTTGGAAGTTTTTTTCTATACATAATAAAAAATATAATTCAAAAAAAAGATAAGTTTTAAAAGGTATTTTTTTACAGATGTGATAAAATAGTATATATGAAAGAACGTATTCAAAAATTGGTTGACGAACTCAACCAGTATCGAAAAGAGTATTATACACAAGACCAACCAACGGTCTCTGATAGTGAGTATGACAAGCTCTATCGTGAATTGGTAGAGCTTGAAAAGGCTAATCCAGACTTGATTTTGCCGGATAGTCCGACACAAGCAGTTGGGGGTCTTATTTTAGATGGCTTTGAAAAATATCAACATGAAACACCACTGTATAGTTTACAAGATGCTTTTTCACGTGAGGAATTAGATGATTTTGATCGTCGCGTCAAGGCAGAATTTCCAAATGCATCTTACATGGCTGAGCTTAAGATTGATGGACTTTCAGTATCATTAGTCTACGTAGACGGTGTACTTCAAGTTGGTGCAACACGTGGTGATGGTTCAATCGGTGAAAATATCACTGAAAATGTCAAACGCATCAAAGACATTCCACACAAATTGGAAGAGTCTTTGACAATCACGGTTCGAGGCGAAGCTTATTTGCCGAGAGAATCTTTTGATAAGATTAACGAAGAACGTCGGGAAAGTGGTCAGTCAGAATTTGCCAATCCTCGTAATGCCGCAGCTGGAACACTACGTCAGTTGAATACTGCAGTTGTTGCAAAGCGTAATCTGGCAACTTTCTTGTACCAAGAAGTGGCGTCAACAAGTATGACCACACAAAATGACGTTTTAGAAGAATTGTCTCGTTATGGTTTTTCAGTTAATCCAAAACGCATTACAACATCTTCAATGGAAGATATCTGGGCATTTATTCAAGAAGTGGCTGCAGAGCGTGATAGCCTTCCGTATGATATTGACGGTATCGTTATTAAGGTTAATAGCCTTGCTATGCAAGAAGAACTTGGATTTACAGTTAAGGCACCACGTTGGGCGATTGCTTATAAATTCCCAGCTGAAGAAAAAGAAGCTGAGATTTTGTCAGTAGATTGGACGGTTGGACGTACAGGTGTTGTTACCCCAACAGCTAATTTGACGCCTGTTCAACTTGCAGGAACAACTGTTAGTCGTGCGACTTTGCACAATGTGGATTATATTGCTGAAAAAGATATCCGAATCGGAGATACCGTTATTGTCTACAAGGCGGGAGATATTATTCCAGCGGTACTTCACGTGGTTGAAAGTAAGCGTGATAAGCAAGTCCCAATGCCAATTCCTGAGACGTGTCCGTCATGTGGCAGTGAGCTGATTCACTATGAGGATGAAGTGGCGCTTCGCTGTATTAACCCACTTTGCCCAAGCCAGATTCAAGAGCGCTTAACGCATTTTGCCAGTCGAGATGCCATGAATATTACTGGTCTTGGACCTTCAATTGTTAAGAAACTCTTTACAGCGGATTTGGTTCATGACGTTGCAGATATTTATCGACTAAGTGTCGAAGATTTGCTGACGCTTGATGGCTTTAAAGAAAAATCAGCTGAAAAACTTTACAATGCTATCCAAGCATCAAAAGCTAATTCAGCAGAAAAATTATTATTTGGTTTAGGAATCCGTCATGTTGGTGCTAAAGCAAGTCGTCAGCTCCTAGAAGTTTTTGAAAGTATCGAAAACCTTGTGGCAGCAGATGAAGAAGCTATTGCTAATATTGATGGTCTTGGAACAGTTATTGCTAAGTCACTGCGCAGCTATTTTGCAAAAAAAGAAGCCGAAGAACTTTTGGCAGAATTGAAAAATGCTGGTGTTAATTTTGCTTATCTTGGAAAGAAAGTTTCCAAAGATGCTCAATTAGCTGGTTTGACAGTGGTTCTAACTGGAAAACTCCAACGCTTAACGCGAAATGAAGCTAAAGAAAAGTTGCAGGATTTAGGAGCTAAGGTTACAGGCAGTGTTTCTAAAAAGACAGATATTGTCGTTGCAGGAGCAGATGCAGGATCAAAATTGACAAAAGCCCAAGCTCTTGGAATTGACGTTCGTGATGAAGCTTGGTTAGAAAGTTTATAATCTTTTTGAGGTAATATAATATGGTCAAAAAACAAAAACGAGCACGTTTAATCTATAATCCGACCTCTGGCCAGGAAATTATGAAGAAAAATGTTGCCGAAGTTCTAGATATTTTAGAAGGCTTTGGTTATGAAACTTCTGCCTTTCAAACAACACCTGAAGAAAATTCAGCTCGCAATGAAGCTGAGAGAGCAGCAAAGGCTGGTTTTGATTTAGTCATCGCTGCAGGTGGTGACGGAACGATTAATGAGGTTGTTAATGGAATTGCTCCGCTAGAAAAACGACCAAAAATGGCAATCATTCCAACAGGTACGACAAATGACTTTGCGCGTGCCCTTAAGATTCCTCGTGGAAATCCCGTTGAAGCTGCAAAAATTATTGGTAAAAACCAACTGATTCACATGGATATTGGTCAAGCGCGTGAGGATACGTATTTTATCAATATCGCTGCTGCAGGTTCATTCACAGAATTGACTTACAGTGTGCCCAGTCAGTTGAAAACCATGTTTGGTTACCTAGCTTATTTGGCAAAAGGGGTTGAGCTTCTACCAGGAATTCGTACGGTTCCAGTTCGCATCAAACATGAAAAAGGTGTCTTTGAAGGTGATGTGTCAATGATTTTTGCAGCCATCACTAATTCAGTAGGTGGCTTTGAACAAATCGCTCCAGATGCTAAACTTGATGATGGTAAGTTCACTTTGATTTTAGTGAAAACAGCTAACTTGATTGAGATTTTACACTTGATTCGTTTGGTACTTGATGGTGGTAAACATATTGGTGATAAACGTATTGAATATATCAAGACAGATTCCTTGGAAATTGAACCATTATCAGATAAGAAGATGATGATTAATCTGGATGGTGAATACGGTGGAGATGCTCCAATCAAACTTCGTAACCTTAAAAATCACATTACTTTCTTTGCTAATACAGATGAAATTTCAGATGATGCCTTGGTTTGGGATCAAGAAGATTTGGCACTAGAAGCGATCGCTCAAAAATTCGCTCATGAAGTTGAAGATTTAGACGATTCAATGGATAAATAATTCACGTTAGATAAAGTTATTTTCTTCTATAATAATAGTAGAAAAGGCTTTCAGTTTGGTGTGAAAACGAAGTGAAAAAGTAGTTTTTGGACATTATGTCTAGTTTTGTATTTTCCAACATGGTTTGTATAGAAAATCTACCATAAAATGTTAGTAAATAAGGCTTAAAAAGCCTAAAGGGAAGCGGATTTAGCCGTTTCTCTTTTTGTATCGCAAAAAAACTAAACAAAGGTTAAGTATAGTTCGAGAAAACGTTTCCGAAAATGGTGATTTCGTTGACAATTCACCAAAATAGGACTAAAATAACGAGGTAAAAAATTTTAAAAGGAGATTCATATCATGTTGAATTTAAAAATCTTAGCACTTGGTCTTGCCGTACTAGGAGTTAGTCTTGGTGAAGGTATCCTCGTTGCCAACATTGCAAAATCTGCAGCACGTCAACCTGAAATGTTCAGTAAATTGCAAACAATTATGTTCCTTGGAGTAGCCTTCATCGAAGGTACATTCTTCGTCCTTCTTGCATCTACATTCTTCGTTGGATAAGTCTAACTAAGAACTTTTAAAAAGAAGGAGGGATAAAGTTGGAAACACCTGTAAATCCAACAGCGCATGTCTTTGGTATTGAGTTTGACTTAACCATTTTAGCGATGTCTCTCTTGACGGTGATTATTTCCTTCGGTATCATTTTTTGGGCAACTCGAAAAATGACTTTAAAACCTAAAGGAAAACAAAATTTCATTGAGTATGTCTACGAGTTCGTACAAAATACGATTAAACCTAATCTTGGAGATTACACTCCTAAATACAGCTTGTTGATGTTCACGTTCTTCTTTTTCATTCTGATTGCTAACAACCTTGGGTTGCTAGTAAAATTGGAGTCTGATGATTATAACTTTTGGACATCTCCAACATCAACTTTCATGGTCGATTTTACTTTGTCTTTAATCGTCGCGATTGTTGTCCATGTTGAAGGTATTCGAAAAAAAGGTGTCAAGGCATATTTGAAAGGCTATCTAAGTCCTTTCCCAATGATGCTTCCAATGAACATTTTAGAGCAATTTACTAACGTATTATCACTTGCTCTACGTTTGTTTGGTAACATTTATGCTGGTGAAGTCGTTACTGCTTTGATTGTAGGCTTTGGTACAAAAAGCTTAGTTTTTGCACCATTTGCATTTGCTCTTAACTTGGCTTGGGTTGCTTTCTCAGCCTTTATCGGATGCATTCAAGCATATGTATTCACTATTTTGTCATCTAAATATATCTCAGAAAAACTCCCAGAAGATGAGGATGAATCTTAAGAAAGGAATAATCAATGGAAACACTAATCAATAGTACAAGTATTGGTAATATTATTATTACTGCTGGTTCAGTGATCCTTTTGTTGGTTCTCATCAAACTTTTTGCTTGGGAACAATTGACAGGGATCTTTACCGCTCGTGAAGAAAAAATTGCTAATGATATTGATGGTGCAGAAGCAGCACGTAAAGAAGCAGAAGCTCTTGCTGCTAAACGCCAAGAAGAGTTAGCTGGCGCTCGTACTGAGGCAACACAAATTATTGATGATGCCAAAGAAACTGGTAAAAATCAAGAGGCTAAAATCGTCGCTGAAGCACGCGAAGAAGCTGGCCGCTTGAAAGCTAAAGCTAATCAAGATATTGAACAAAGTAAAGCAGAAGCTCTTTCAAGTGTTAAAAGTGATGTTGCTGATTTGACTGTTCTTTTGGCAGAAAAAATCATGACAACAAACCTTGATAAAGAAGCTCAAAGCAATCTCATTGATAGCTATCTTGACAAGCTAGGAGATGCCTAATGGATAAAAAGACACAAGCTCTTGTTGAGCAATATGCGAAAAGTCTCGTAGAAATTGCTATTGAAAAAGACAGTTTAGCTGAACTCCAATCAGAAACAGAAGCTTTGTTGTCTGTTTTTGAAGAGACAAACTTAGCTGACTTCTTGTCAAGTTTAGTCGTTTCACGTGATGAAAAAGTAAAACTTGTTAGGTTGCTTCAAGAGTCTAGTTCAGTTTACATGAACAATTTTCTTGAGGTAATTTTACAGAATGAACGAGAAGCGTTCTTGAAAGCCATCTTAGAAGGTGTTCAAAAAGATTTTGTTATCGCAACAAACCAACACGATATTGTTGTAACAACTGCGGTAGCTTTAACTGATGAACAAAAGGAACGTATCCTAGCTTTGGTAGCTGATAAATTTGGCGTTAAAGCAGGAAAACTTGTTGAAAACATTGACGAGTCAATCCTTGGTGGATTTGTCATCAATGTTAATAATAAAGTAATTGACACAAGTATTCGTCGTCAATTGCAAGAATTTAAAATGAATTTGAAATAGAAAGTGGTGTGACTTTTGGCAATTAATGCACAAGAAATTAGCGCTTTAATTAAAAAGCAAATTGAAAACTTCCAGCCAAATTTTGACGTCACAGAAACTGGTGTTGTCACTTATATCGGTGATGGTATCGCTCGTGCTCGTGGTCTTGATAATGCCATGAGTGGAGAACTTCTTGAATTTTCAAATGGTGCTTTCGGTATGGCTCAAAACCTTGAGTCAAATGACGTTGGTATCATCATTCTTGGAGACTTCTCTACAATTCGTGAAGGTGATGAAGTTAAACGTACTGGTAAAATCATGGAAGTGCCAGTAGGTGAAGCTCTTATCGGTCGTGTTGTTAACCCACTTGGTCAACCAGTAGATGGTCTTGGTGAAATCAAGACAACTGCTACACGTCCAGTTGAAACACCTGCGCCTGGCGTTATGCAACGTAAATCAGTTTCTGAACCACTCCAAACAGGTCTTAAAGCGATTGACGCTTTGGTTCCAATTGGACGTGGTCAACGTGAATTGATCATTGGTGACCGTCAAACAGGTAAAACATCTGTTGCGATTGACGCAATTTTGAACCAAAAAGGACAAGATATGATTTGTATCTATGTTGCGATTGGTCAAAAAGAATCAACTGTTCGTACACAAGTTGAAACACTTCGTAAATACGGTGCCCTTGATTACACAATCGTTGTGACAGCCTCAGCTTCACAACCTTCTCCATTACTTTACATCGCTCCATATGCTGGTGTTGCAATGGCTGAAGAATTCATGTACAACGGAAAACATGTCTTGATTGTTTATGATGATCTATCAAAACAAGCGGTAGCTTACCGTGAACTGTCACTTCTTCTTCGTCGTCCACCAGGACGTGAAGCTTACCCAGGTGATGTCTTCTATCTTCACAGCCGCTTGCTTGAACGTTCTGCGAAAGTTTCTGATGCTCTTGGTGGTGGTTCAATTACAGCCCTTCCGTTTATCGAAACACAAGCTGGTGATATCTCAGCTTACATCGCAACTAACGTAATCTCAATCACTGACGGACAAATCTTCTTGCAAGAAAATCTTTTCAACTCAGGTATTCGTCCTGCAATCGATGCTGGTTCTTCAGTATCACGTGTTGGTGGTTCAGCACAAATCAAAGCAATGAAGAAAGTTGCTGGTACACTTCGTCTTGACTTGGCTTCTTACCGTGAACTTGAAGCCTTCACTCAATTTGGTTCTGACTTGGATGCCGCAACTCAAGCTAAACTTAACCGTGGACGTCGTACAGTTGAAGTGCTTAAACAACCTGTTCACAAACCACTTCCTGTTGAAAAACAAGTTGTAATTCTTTACGCACTTACTCATGGTTTCTTGGATGATGTGCCAGTAAATGACATCCTAGCATTCGAAGAAGCTTTGTATGATTACTTTGATGCACACTACGAATCAATCTTTGAAACTATCCGTACAACCAAAGATTTACCAGAAGAATCTGTCTTAGATGCAGCTATTCAAGCCTTTAAAGATCAGTCAGAATTCAAATAAGAGGGAGGTAGCATATGGCAGGCTCTCTTAGTGAAATCAAAGGGAAAATTATTTCAACTCAGAAAACAAGTCATATTACTGGTGCCATGCAAATGGTATCAGCTGCAAAATTGACTAAATCTGAGCAAGCAGCAAAAGATTTCCAAGTTTACGCTTCAAAAATTCGTCAAATCACAACTGACTTATTGAAATCAGAACTTGTTAATGGTTCTAAAAATCCAATGTTAGCCGCTCGTCCTGTTAAAAAGACTGGTTATATTGTAATCACATCTGATAAAGGACTTGTTGGCGGTTATAACTCAAAAATCCTTAAAGCAATGATGGATCTTATTGAAGAATATCATGCTAAGGACGATAGTTATGCCATCATTGCCATTGGTGGTATTGGTGCTGATTTCTTTAAAGCTCGTGGAATGAACGTTGTCTTTGAATTGCGTGGTTTGGAAGATCAGCCATCATTTGAACAAGTTGGAAATATCATCGCAAAATCTGTTGAGATGTATAAAAACGAATTGTTCGATGAATTATATGTATGTTACAATCACCACGTGAACAGCTTGACTAGTCAAGTTCGTGTGCAACAAATGCTTCCAATTGCTGAATTGGATGCTGATGAAGCAGCAGAAGAAGGTGTAAGTGGATTTGAATTGGAACCAAATCGTGAAATGATTTTAGAACAACTCTTGCCACAATATACTGAAAGCCTTATTTATGGTGCCATTGTTGATGCTAAAACTGCTGAACATGCCGCTGGTATGACAGCTATGCAAACAGCCACTGATAATGCCAAAAACGTTATTAACGATTTGACTATTCAGTACAACCGTGCACGTCAAGCTGCTATTACACAAGAAATCACAGAAATTGTAGCAGGTGCTAACGCACTAGAATAAAATGTGAGTGCTTTTTAGCCTCATAAAAAAGGGAGAGACTCCCTAAAAAATCTAAAAGGAGAAAAACATGAGCTCAGGCAAAATTGCTCAGGTTGTAGGTCCAGTTGTCGACGTTGCGTTTGCTGCTGGTGATAAACTACCTGAGATTAATAATGCATTGATTGTTTATAAAGATGGCGATAAATCTCAAAAAATCGTGCTCGAAGTTGCTCTTGAACTTGGAGACGGTCTTGTACGTACTATCGCTATGGAATCAACTGATGGGCTTACACGTGGATTAGAAGTTTTTGATACTGGTCGTCCAATCAGTGTACCAGTTGGTAAAGAAACTTTGGGTCGTGTGTTTAACGTTCTCGGGGATACAATTGACCTTGACGAACCATTTGCAGAAGATGCACCACGCGAACCAATTCACAAAAAAGCACCAGCTTTTGATGAATTATCAACATCATCAGAAATCCTTGAAACAGGTATCAAAGTTATTGACCTTCTTGCCCCTTACCTAAAAGGTGGTAAAGTCGGACTATTCGGTGGTGCCGGTGTTGGTAAAACCGTTCTTATCCAAGAATTGATTCACAACATTGCCCAAGAACACGGTGGTATCTCAGTATTTACCGGTGTTGGGGAACGTACACGTGAAGGTAATGACCTTTACTGGGAAATGAAAGAATCCGGCGTTATCGAAAAAACAGCCATGGTCTTCGGTCAAATGAATGAACCACCTGGAGCACGTATGCGTGTTGCCCTTACTGGTTTGACTATCGCTGAATACTTCCGTGATGTTGAAGGACAAGACGTGCTTCTCTTCATCGATAACATCTTCCGTTTCACTCAAGCAGGTTCTGAAGTATCAGCCCTTCTTGGTCGTATGCCATCAGCCGTTGGTTACCAACCAACATTGGCAACTGAAATGGGTCAATTGCAAGAACGTATCACATCAACTAAAAAAGGTTCTGTTACATCAATCCAAGCCATCTATGTGCCAGCCGATGACTATACTGACCCAGCGCCAGCAACAGCATTCGCTCACTTGGATTCAACAACTAACCTTGAACGTAAGTTGACTCAAATGGGTATCTACCCAGCCGTTGACCCTCTTGCTTCAAGTTCACGTGCCCTTGCACCAGAAATTGTTGGTCAAGAACACTACGAAGTAGCAACAGAAGTTCAACGTGTTCTTCAACGTTACCGTGAATTGCAAGATATTATTGCCATCCTTGGTATGGATGAATTGTCAGACGAAGAAAAAACATTGGTTGGACGTGCTCGTCGTATCCAATTCTTCTTGTCACAAAACTTCAACGTTGCTGAACAATTTACAGGTATGCCTGGTTCATACGTACCAGTTGCTGAAACTGTTCGTGGCTTTAAAGAAATCTTGGAAGGTAAATATGATGATCTTCCAGAAGATGCTTTCCGTAACGTAGGTCCAATCGAGGATGTAGTTGAAAAAGCTAAGAAAATGAATTACTAATGAGGTGATACCATGACATTTATGACTGTTCAGGTAGTAACACCAGATGGTATTCGCTATGATCACCATGCTAATTTTATTTCAGTAAAAACACCGGATGGTGAGATGGGGATTTTGCCAGAACACATTAACCTCATTGCTCCGCTAACAGTTCACGAAATGAAAATTCGTCGTACAGATGATGACAATCACGTGGACTGGGTAGCTATCAACGGTGGTATTATTGAGATTAAAGATAATCTTGTGACAATTGTTGCAGATTCTGCAGAACGTGAACGCGATATCGATGTTAGCCGTGCAGAACGTGCTAAACTTCGTGCAGAACGTAAATTGGAACAAGCTCAAAGTACTCACGATATCGACGAAGTACGTCGTGCACAAGTTGCACTTCGTCGTGCTTTGAACCGTATCAGTGTTGGTAACAAATAAACATAAAAAGTCTGAGATTTTATCTCAGGCTTTTTTGTTTTTGCAACTAGTTATTTTGATGTTTTTTTGATGATAGTTTGCTGAAGAAGTTTTAGACTTGTGAACTTTTTTGTTGTCAAAAATGAAATCTGATATAATAGTTTTATGGAAATTTTAAATAGTTCAGTGACTTTAATTAGTCATCTTGTTTTTATTGCAATGACGCATCAAATACTCCGTCAGTTATTTGATTGGTCAAAACTTATTAAGAACACACCTGAAAATATTGGTCGACTTAAAGTATTTATTCTTTTATTGAGTATTGCGATTGGTTACATGGTCAGCCATTTTATTTTAGAAATTATTACTGTAAGTCAGAGTTTTTTCTTTGGTTTTCAATAAAAGCAATAATTGATAAACTATGATATAATTTTGATATTATAATATAAGAATGGAGTTCATTTTGGATAAAATTATTATTGAAGGCGGTAATACACGCCTAGAAGGAGAAGTAATCATTGAAGGAGCTAAGAATGCGGTTCTTCCTCTTCTTGCAGCGACAATTTTACCGAAGGAAGGAAAAACAGTTTTAACAAATGTTCCAATCCTTTCAGATGTCTTTACGATGAATAATGTTGTCCGTGGTTTAGATATTCAAGTCGATTTTGATGAAGCTAACAATACTATTGAAGTTGATGCTTCTGGAGATATTTTGGATATTGCCCCATATGAATATGTTAGCAAGATGCGTGCTTCAATCGTTGTTTTAGGACCAATTTTAGCACGTAAAGGTCATGCCAAAGTTTCAATGCCTGGTGGTTGCACTATTGGAAGTCGTCCAATCGACCTTCACCTTAAAGGTTTGGAAGCTATGGGGGCAAAAATCACACAAGCTGGTGGTGATATTACAGCCACAGTTGATGGTAAACTTAAAGGGACAACAATTTATATGGATTTCCCATCAGTTGGTGCGACACAAAACTTGATGATGGCAGCAACTTTGGCAGATGGTGTGACCGTTATTGAAAATGTTGCACGTGAACCAGAAATTGTTGATTTGGCAATGTTGCTTAATAAGATGGGGGCTATTGTTAAAGGTGCCGGTACTGAAACCCTAACAATTACTGGTGTTGATAGTCTTCACGGTGTTGAACACGATGTTGTTCAAGACCGTATCGAAGCTGGGACATTTATGGTAGCAGCAGCGATGACATCAGGAAATGTTCTTGTTAGAGATGCAATCTGGGAACACAATCGTCCTTTGATTTCTAAATTGATTGAAATGGGTGTTACGGTTATTGATGAACCTGAAGGAATTCGTGTAATTGCTGATACGGCAAAATTAAAACCAGTAACGGTTAAAACACTTCCTCATCCAGGTTTCCCTACGGATATGCAAGCTCAATTTACAGCTTTGATGGCAGTTGTTAATGGTGAGTCAACAATGATTGAAACTGTTTTTGAGAATCGTTTCCAACATTTGGAAGAAATGCGTCGTATGGGATTGCAATCAGAAATTATGCGTGATACTGCAATGATTCACGGTGGTTATGAATTGCAAGGTGCGCCTGTAATGTCTACAGACCTTCGCGCTAGTGCAGCTTTAATTTTAACAGGGATGGTTGCTAAAGGAACAACAACAGTTGGTCGTTTGAATCACCTTGATCGTGGTTACTACAAATTCCATGAAAAATTAGCTAAACTCGGAGCAAATATTAAACGTGTAAGTGAGGCGTAAAAATGACAAGTGGCTGGAAATACGTAGCAAAACAATTAGGATTAGTTCTAGTGGTTGCTCTTTTGGCTTGTTTATTCTTAGCAGTTGGGTTGATGGTAGGATATGGCGTCATTGGTGACGGTAAAAATCCACTTTCTATTTTATCGCTTGATAAATGGCAATCCATTATTGGTAAGTTTACAGGGCAATAAGATATAGTATTTTAGAGCAGCTTTATGGCACCTTTGAAGGTGTGTGAATATCGAAGTGGGATAATCGACTTTATGATTTTGATAAAGTACGATGTTCCACTTTTTTGGTGAAAGGATTTTATGGCTAAGAAATCAAAACTGTCTAAACAGACGAAATCATTTATTTCTTTAATCGTTTTATTAATTAGTATTGGCGCTGGTTGGCTGACAACATCGGATTCAAGTGATCCAGTTAATCAGCTGGTTTCCATGATTACAGGCGAATCAGCTACAAAAGTATCATCAAATCATTCTAGTTCGAATCAAGCAACGCCAAGTCAAGAATTGGCTGAAACAGTTTTGACAGATAATGTTAAGGTTCAGCTTGGTTCAAATTTAGAATGGAATGGGGCAGGTGCTTATTTAGTTAATGGAAACAAAACGTCTTTGAATGCAAGAGTATCAAGTAAGCCTTATGCCAATAATAAGACAAAACTTGTTCAAGGGCAGACAGTTCCGACCGTCGCAAATGCTTTGTTAAGCAAGTCAACACGACAATATCGAAGTCGTGAGGAAACAGGAAATGGTTCAACTTCATGGACACCAGCTGGGTGGCATCAAGTGCAAAATCTTTCAGGGACATATAGTCATGCGGTAGATCGTGGTCATTTGCTTGGCTATGCTCTAGTTGGAGGATTAAAAAGTTTTGATGCTTCAACTAGTAACCCTGATAATGTAGCCACACAAACAGCTTGGGCAAATGAAGCGAGTTCAGAAGATTCAACAGGTCAAAACTATTATGAAGGTCTTGTCAGAAGAGCACTTGATCAGAATAAACGTGTTCGCTACCGTGTGACATTAATCTATGATGGTGATAATATTCTCTCAAGTGGAACGCATCTGGAAGCTAAATCATCTGATGGCAGTTTAGAGTTTAATGTCTTTATTCCAAAT
The DNA here is from genome assembly GCF_900104225.1 of Streptococcus equinus. Classification (GTDB taxonomy): domain Bacteria; phylum Bacillota; class Bacilli; order Lactobacillales; family Streptococcaceae; genus Streptococcus; species Streptococcus equinus_D. The sequence continues at coordinate 200,437 of NZ_FNJK01000002.1, forward strand.
GTGCAAAGTGGCTTGACCATTGATTATTATTCAGGTCAGATTAGTGTGAATTAGTCAATGATATTCAACCTTGTCAAATGACAAAAAATTTGCTAGAATGGGTTGTAAATTGAATAGTGTCTTATGAGACTAGTAACCTTATGGCAGTTTAACAGGGAATGGAAGTCGTGACTGGAAGCTTCCTAGATGAAAGTTTGGCGAATTCACTCATGTTAAAGACGATGAATTAAGGTCTGCTAGTCAGATAAAAAACGGATGGTACCGCGTGTCAACGCTCCGCTATGGGAGTGTGGCACGCTTTTTTCGTTTAAAAACATTAGGGGTTTACCCAAGGAAGGAATTTTAATGGATTTACAAGCGCAGTTAGAGGAATTGAAATCATCTACGCAAGCTAAATTAGCTGAAATGCGTGGAAACAATGCAAAAGAACTTCAAGAATTACGTGTGCAAGTTCTTGGTAAAAAAGGATCATTGACAGAATTGTTGAAAGGTTTGAAAGATCTTTCTAAAGAAATGCGTCCAGTTGTCGGAAAACAAGTTAACGAAGTGCGTGATGTTTTGACAAAAGCTTTCGAAGAACAAGCTAAAATTGTTGAAGCTGCTAAAATCAAAGCACAATTGGAATCAGAAAGCTTGGATGTCACTCTTCCAGGACGTCAAGTCAACCTTGGTAACCGTCATGTTTTGACACAAACAAGTGAAGAAATTGAAGATATTTTCCTTGGTATGGGATTCCAAGTTGTTGATGGTTATGAAGTTGAATCTGACTATTACAACTTTGAACGTATGAACTTGCCAAAAGATCACCCAGCACGTGATATGCAAGATACTTTCTACATTACTGAAGAAATCTTGCTTCGTACTCACACAAGTCCAGTACAAGCACGTACTCTTGATAAACACGACTTTTCTAAAGGTCCTTTGAAAATGATCTCACCAGGACGTGTTTTCCGTCGTGATACTGATGATGCTACTCACAGCCACCAATTCCACCAAATTGAAGGTCTTGTTGTTGGTGAAAACATTTCTATGGGTGACCTAAAAGGAACGCTTGAAATGATTATCAAGAAAATGTTTGGTGAAGATCGTAAAATCCGTCTTCGTCCATCATACTTCCCATTCACTGAACCATCAGTAGAAGTTGACGTTTCATGCTTCAAATGCGGTGGTAAAGGATGTAACGTATGTAAGAAAACTGGTTGGATTGAAATCCTTGGTGCCGGTATGGTACACCCACGCGTCTTGGAAATGTCTGGCGTTGACTCAGAAAAATATTCTGGCTTTGCTTTTGGTCTTGGTCAAGAACGTATTGCAATGCTTCGTTATGGTATCAATGATATCCGTGGCTTCTATCAAGGCGATGTCCGTTTCTCAGATCAATTTAAATAATAACTGATTAATGAAAAACGCTTGGAGAAAAGATATGTCAGAAATAAAAGTTGAAAAAGTCACTTTGGATAAATTAGCAATCTTACGAGAACTTAGTATCCAGACTTTTCGTGAAACCTTTGCTTTTGATAATACCGAAGAAGAACTTCAACAGTTTTTCAATGACAATTACACTTTAGAGCAACTTGAAAAAGAAGTTACAGATTCAGAATCTGATGTTCGATTTGTCTTAGTTGATGGGCGTGAGGTTGGTTTTTTGAAGGTCAATTGGGGCGCTGCACAGACAGAACACAAACTTGATAATGCTTTTGAAATTCAACGCATCTATATTCTTAGCGAGTGTCAAGGGCTCGGATTAGGCAAGAAATTATTTGAGCTGGCGCTTGATATGGCTAAGGCAGGCGGATTTGATTGGGCTTGGTTAGGTGTCTGGGAAGGCAATGTCAAAGCTCAAGGTTTCTACCGTAAATACGGCTTTGAAAAATTTTCAGAGCACTCATTTAAAGTTGGCGATAAAGTAGACACAGATTGGCTTATGCGAAAAGCCTTAAAAGAATAAGAGTAGAAAGGGATAAAGAAGCTTACCTGTCAAACGTATTTTGACTGCGAAAAGCTTTTAACACATATTATGTTAGTAAGTTATAAATGGTTAAAAGAGCTTGTTGATGTTGATGTAACAACACATGAGCTTTCTGAAAAAATGTCAACAACAGGGATTGAGGTTGAAGGAGTTTCATCACCATCTGAAGGATTGACAAAATTGGTTGTTGGTCACGTTGTTTCTTGTGAAGATGTTCCAGAAACTCATTTGCACCTTTGCCAAGTAGATACTGGTGATGATGAATTGCGCCAAATCGTTTGTGGTGCTCCAAACGTTACTGCAGGTATCAAAGTTATCGTAGCTGTACCAGGTGCACGTATTGCTGATAACTACAAAATCAAAAAAGGTAAAATCCGTGGTATGGAATCACTTGGTATGATTTGCTCACTCCAAGAACTTGGTTTGCCAGAATCAATCATTCCAAAAGAATTTTCAGACGGTATTCAAATCTTGCCAGAAGATGCTAAACCAGGTGACAGCATTTTCCCATACCTTGATTTGGATGATGAAATTGTTGAGTTGTCAATCACACCAAACCGTGCAGATGCCCTTTCAATGCGTGGGGTTGCACATGAAGTAGCTGCTATCTACGGAAAAGAAGTTCACTTCCCAGAAAAAGAACTTAAAGAAGTTTCTAAAGCTGCAAAAGACGTTATCGATGTTGCTATCGAGTCTGACAAAGTCTTGACTTACAAAGCACGTGTCGTTGAAAACGTGACTGTTAAACCAAGTCCACAATGGTTGCAAAACCTTTTGATGAACGCTGGTATTCGTCCAATCAACAATGTTGTCGACGTGACAAACTACGTGCTATTGTACTTCGGTCAACCAATGCATGCTTTTGATTTGAATAAATTTGAAGACAATAAAATCGTCGCTCGCAATGCGCGTGCTGGTGAAAAATTGGTTACACTTGACGGTGAAGAACGTGAATTAACAGAAGAAGATCTTGTTATCACAGTTGCTGACAAACCAGTTGCTCTTGCTGGTGTGATGGGTGGACAAGACACTGAAATTGATAACAACTCTAAAAATGTTGTTCTTGAAGCTGCTGTCTTTGATGGAACTTCAATCCGTCGTACTGGAGCACGTTTGAACCTTCGTTCAGAAAGCTCAGCTCGTTTTGAAAAAGGTATTAACTATGCAACGGTTGATGAAGCTCTTGATTTTGCAGCTGCAATGCTTACAGAATTAGCTGAAGGTGATGTTCTTTCAGGTCGTGTTGAAGCTGGTTCAGTTCCAACTGATGATGTTGAAGTTTCAACAACCCTTGATTATGTTAACGTTCGCTTGGGAACTGAATTGACATATGCTGATATTGAAGATGTCTTTGCTAAACTTGGCTTTGGATTGTCAGGAAATGCTGATAAATTCACAGTTTCAGTACCACGTCGTCGTTGGGATATTGCTATCCAAGCTGACTTGGTTGAAGAAATTGCTCGTATTTACGGTTACGAAAACCTTCCAACAACACTTCCAGAAGCTGCTGGTACTGCAGGTGAATTGACAGCAACACAAAAATTACGTCGTAAAATGCGTTCTATCGCTGAAGGTGCTGGATTGACTGAAATCGTATCATACGCTTTGACAACACCTGAAAAAGCAACTGAATTCACATTGCAACCAAGCAACTTGACTGAATTGATGTGGCCAATGTCAGTAGAACGTTCAGTTCTTCGTCAAAACGTTGTTTCTGGTATGCTTGATACGATTGCTTATAACGTTGCTCGTAAAAACAGTAACATGGCAATCTACGAAATTGGTAAAGTCTTTGAACAAAAAGGTAATCCAAAAGAAGATCTACCAAATGAAGTTAGCACATTTGCCTTTGCTATTTCTGGTTTGGTAGCTGAAAAAGATTTCCAAACAAAAGCAATTCCAGTTGATTTCTTCTATGCTAAAGGTATCGTTGAAGCAATCTTTAATAAACTTGATTTGACAGTTGATTATGTTGCCGAAAAAGGTCTTGAAAGCATGCACCCAGGTCGCACAGCAAGTATTTACTTGGACGGTCAATTAGTTGGTTTTGTTGGTCAAGTTCACCCACAAACTGCTAAAAACTACAATGTTCCAGAAACTTATGTTGCTGAATTGAACTTGGATGTTATCGAAGCTGCTCTTCAAGCTGATAAAGCATTCGTAGAAATTACTAAATTCCCAGCAGTTTCTCGTGATATTGCTTTGCTATTGCCAAAAGCAACTACTCATAAAGATATTGTCACTGCAATCGAATCAGCTAAAGTGAAACGTTTAACAGACATCAAACTCTTTGACGTGTATGCTGGTGCAAACATTGCTGAAGGAATGAAATCAATGGCATACAGCTTAACATTCCAAAATCCAAATGATAACTTGACAGATGAAGAAGTTACAAAATACATGGATAAAATCACTAAAGTCCTTGTTGAACAACTTGGAGCAGAAGTTCGTTAATCAGTAGATCTAAGATTAGGCTATTTGGGTTAATATAAATAAAACCACCGCTACGAAAGTAGTGGTGGTTTTTGGGTGTTTATCAAAAGTCCAAACCTATACCAGAATTTGGTATAATAAGATTATCTATTGACTTGACGAAGGATTATTATGAAATTATTATATACAGATATTCAGTTTGATATGACTGAAATTTTGGCAAGAGAAGCTGCTAAGCAAGCTGAAGCTGGAAAGCGTGTCTTCTATATTGCTCCCAACTCTTTGTCTTTTGAAAAAGAAAGGGCTGTTTTAGAGCTTCTGTCTGATCAGGCGTCTTTTGCGATTACGATTACCCGTTTTGCTCAAATGGCGCGCTATTTTGTCTTAAATGAACCACAGACGAAGGAGTCTATTGATGACAATGGCTTGTCCATGATTTTTTATCGTGCACTGTCCCATTTTTCGGATACGGATTTGAAAGTTTTTGGGCGTTTGAAGCAGGATACTAATTTTATCAAGCAATTGGTTGATTTGTATAAAGAATTAAAAACGGACAATATGACCGTGCTTGATTTGACGGAATTGCATTCAGCTGAGAAACAGGAAGATTTGGTGAAAATCTTTTTGGCTGTGAATGATATTTTGCTGGCTAATCAATACGATAATCAAAGTAAGATTGCTTTTTTTGCTAAACAGGTGGCTGCTGGGCATTTAGATGCTGCGCTTGAGAATGTGGTTCTTGTTATTGATGGCTTTACCCGTTTTTCAGCAGAAGAAGAGCATTTAGTGAGCCTTTTAGAAGAAAAATGTGCTCAAGTTATTATCGGAACTTACAGTAGTCAGAAGGCTTATAAGGCTAATTTTTCAACGGGCAATGTCTATCAAGCCAGTTTGGATTTTCTGCGTTCCTTGGCAGCAAAATTTCAAACACAACCACAGTATGTTGAGAGTTCGCAAAAATCACAAGAAGCTTTTGCTAAATTATCAAAATTATTTGAAGCTAAACATGACTTCACAACATCAGATATCACATTGACAGATGATGATAAAAAACATTATGCGATTTGGGATGTGATTAATCAAAAAGAAGAAGTTGAACATGTGGCAAAAGCCATCCGTCATAAGCTTTATCAAGGGTATCGCTATAAGGATATTTTAGTTCTTTTGGGAGATGTGGATAGCTATCGTCTTCAAATTGGTAAAATTTTTGATAAATATGATATTCCTTATTATTTTGGTAAAGCTGAGTCAATGAGTGATCATCCTTTGGTGCATTTTATTGATTCTTTGGAGCGCGTGAAGCGTTATCGTTTTCGTACTGAAGATGTCGTCAACCTCCTGAAAACTGGTCTTTATGGTTCCTTCAAGCAAGATGATTTGGATCTTTTTGAGCAGTATTTGATTTATGCAGATATCAAGGGGCAAAGTAAATTTGCTAAAGAGTTTACCATTGCTTATAAAGGTGAGGAGCATTTAGATTTTGTTAATGGTATGCGTGAGCAAATCATGTTACCTTTGTTAACCTTATTTAAGGCGCAAAAACAGCTTGGTTCAAGTTTGCTTGAAAAGCTGATGACTTTCTTGCGTACGATTTCTTTGCCAAATAATTTGGAAAATATGGTAGCTACTTTCTCAGAAAATGAGCAAGAAAAGCACGAGCAAGTGTGGCGAACATTTACAGGGATTTTAAGGCAGTTTCAAACTATTTTTGGCCAAGAAAAATTATCTTTAGATGAATTTCTATCGCTTCTAAGGAGCGGTATGTTGGCTGCGCAGTACCGTGTGGTACCAGCAAGCGTTGATGTGGTTTCGGTGAAATCATATGATTTGGTAGAACCGCATACCAATAAATTTGTCTTTGCTTTGGGGATGACACAGTCTCATTTTCCAAAAATTGCTCAAAACCGTAGTTTGATCTCTGATGAAGAACGTGCTAAGGTCAATGAAAGTACAAATGAACACCAGCGCTTTGATATCATCAGTCGCGAGAACATTAAGAAAAATCATTTTGCTGCTTTGTCACTATTTAATTCAGCAACCGAAGAATTGGTCTTAAGTTTACCTCAAATTGTTAACGAATCTGAAGACAAGGAATCTTCTTATCTTGCGGAATTAGCTAGCTTTGGTGTGCCTGTTTTGGTTAAGGGACGAAATCGCTTGTCGACAGATGCTGAAGACATTGGAAATTACAAAGCGCTCTTATCTCGTGTGATTGAGGTTAATCGCTTGGCTATTGAAGAAGACCGCGAGCTTAGCAAAGAAGAGCAAACCTTCTGGTCAGTAGCTGTACGTTATCTTCGTAAAAAACTGGCTAACGAAGGTGTTGAATTGCCACTGATTAAGGATAATATGCAGACCAAACCAGTTTCTGCCGAAGTGATTGAGACACGTTTTCCAAGTGATCAACCGATTAATTTATCTTCTTCTGCGGTGACAACTTTTTATAATAACCAATACAAGTATTTCTTGCAGTATGTCCTTGGGTTACAGGAAGTTGAGACAATCCATCCGGATGCTAGAAATCACGGGACTTATCTTCACCGTGTCTTTGAATTGGTCATGAAAGATGGTTCAAATCAACCATTTGATCATAAACTCAATCGTGCTATCCAAGCAACGAATTCAGAAGATGCTTTCAAATTTGTCTACGAAGAAGATGAGGAAAGTCGTTATTCATTGACGGTCTTGGAAGATATCGCAAGAAGTACTGCAACAGTTTTACAGCAAGATGCTCAGATTCAGGTAGAAAGTGAAGAAGAACCATTTGAATTAATGATTGCAAATGCTATTCGTATCCGAGGTATTATTGACCGTGTTGACCGTTTGTCAGATGGTAGTCTTGGTGTCGTTGATTACAAGTCAAGTCATAATACATTTGATATTCAAAAGTTCTACAATGGCCTTAATCCACAATTAGTGACTTACATGCAAGCTCTTCGTGATAAGAAGGAGAGAAGTGAGTCTGATAAGATTTTTGGTGCCATGTATCTACACATGCAAGAACCTAAGGTAGATTTGTCATCGGTGGCTACAACCGATAAGATTTTGGAGAATTTGTCTAAAGAGTTGCGCTACCGTGGCTTGTTCTTAGAAGATGAAAAAGGCTATTTATCAAATGGAAATTATCATCTTAATGATTCTGTTTACACGCAAGAAGAGTTAGATATTTTACTAGCTTACAACCAAAAATTATTCCTTCAAGCAGCTGAGCAGATTAGACAAGGACACTTTTTGATTAATCCTTACAGTGAGGATGGTAAGACGGTTAAGGGTGATCAATTAAAAGCTATTACTCGTTTTGAAGCTGATCGTCATATGCCATATGCTCGCAAGTGGTTTAAATTACCAAGAAAAGACAGACGTCAAGGCTTTTTGAACTTGATGCAAGAAGAGGAGGAGAAAGATGACCTTTAAACCTTTTTTAACGGCTGAAGACATTTCTTCTCTACAACAAGAAGAGGCTCAGTCGTCTAAAACACAAAAACGAACTCCTGAACAAATTGAAGCCATCTACAGCTATGGCAATAATATTCTAGTATCAGCGTCTGCTGGTTCAGGGAAAACCTTTGTTATGGTCGAACGCATTATTGATAAAATTTTGCGTGGGATTACTGTAGATCAATTGTTCATCTCAACCTTTACAGTTAAGGCTGCAGGAGAATTGAAAGAGCGTCTTGAGAAAAAAATTAGCCAAGCGCTACAAGCAACAAAGGATAATGATTTAAAAACCTATCTTAATGAGCAGTTGCTAGGCTTGCAAACAGCTGATATTGGGACCATGGATGCTTTTACGCAGAAGTTGGTCAACCAGTATGGTTACACTTTAGGAATTTCACCAACTTTTCGCATCATGACGGATAAAAGTGAACAAGATATTGTTAAAAATGATGTCTTTTCAGATCTTTTCTCTGATTACATGACAGGAAAGAATAAGGATGTTTTCCGTAAATTAGTTCGTAATTTTTCAGGCAATCGCAAAGACAGTTCAGCTTTTCGAGGAATTGTCTACAAGATTTATGATTTCAGTCAAGCAACTGACAATCCGAAAAAATGGTTAGCAGAAGTCTTTTTAAAGGGTGCTAAGACCTACACAGACTTTTCAGCTATTCCTGATCAAGAAGTTTCAGATTTTTTAACTTGCTTACATGACACAGCTAATCAGTTGCAAGACGTAACGGATTTAGAAGATTATAAGCAAAAAACGGCTAAGGGTACACCAACAGCGGCTTATAAAAAGCATTTGAACATGATAGAGCATTTGCATGAATGGGCTATGCATTTTGAGACTTTGTATGGCCGTGATGGTCTTGGTCGTTTGGCTGCTGACGTAGCTGATTTAATTCCGTCAGGTCCAGCAGTGACTGTGGCAGGAGTGAAATACCCCGTTTTTAAAACTCTTCAGGGACGTTTGAATGGATTGAAACATTTAGAAACTATTTTCAACTATCAATCGGAAAGTCTTCCCTTGTTGGAGCTCTTGCAAGCATTTATGCAAGATTTCTCAGAGCAGTATTTGCAAGCTAAAATTCAAGAAAATGCTTTTGAGTTTTCAGACATTGCGCATTTTGCTATTCAAATTTTGGAAGAAAACCCTGATATTCGAGAACTGTATCAAGAAAAATATCATGAAGTCATGGTCGATGAGTACCAAGATAATAACCACACGCAAGAACGTATGCTTGAATTATTATCAAACGGTCATAATCGTTTCATGGTGGGAGATATTAAGCAATCGATTTATCGTTTTCGCCAGGCTGATCCGCAAATTTTTAACCAAAAATTCAAGGATTTCCAAGAACATCCTGAACACGGACAACTGATTTTACTTAAAGAAAATTTCCGTAGTCAATCAGAGGTTTTAGATGCAACAAATAGTGTTTTCACACATTTAATGGACGAAGCTGTTGGGGAAATTTTGTATGATGGCATGCATCAATTGGTAGCTGGTAGCCCCGCACAAAAAGAAGTTCATCCAGAAAATGAGACTCAGGTTCTGATTTACGATACTGATGATAGTAGCGATTTACCAGAAAATGCTGAAGATGAGCAAATCAATCCTAATGAAGTGAAATTGGTGGCTAAAGAAATCATTCGTTTGCATAATGAGGAAGATGTTGCCTTTGAAGATATTACCTTGTTAGTATCATCACGCACACGTAATGATAGCATTTTACAGACCTTTGAGCATTATGGTATCCCTTTGGTAACTGATGGCGGTGAGCAAAATTACCTCAAATCAGTTGAAGTAATGGTGATGCTTGATACGCTTAGAGCATTGGATAATCCGCTCAATGACTACGCTTTGGTAGCTCTTATGCGCTCACCGATGTTTTCTTTCAACGAAGATGACCTTGCTCGTCTGGCACTTCAAACGATAGAAGATGAGCACAAAGTTAATTTGTACCAAAAACTAGAACATGCTTTGGCTAATCAAGGTCAGCATGCAGAATTGGTAACACCAGCTTTACGTGAAAAATTAAAAGATTTCATGACTTGCTTTAGCAAGTGGCGTGATTTTGCCAAATGGCATTCGCTATATGATTTAATCTGGAAGATTTATAATGAGCGTTTTTATTATGATTATGTGGGGAATTTACCACGCGCTGAACAGCGTCAAGCTAACTTATATGCTCTAGCACTTCGTGCCAATAATTTTGAAAAGACAGGCTTTAAAGGTCTATCACGCTTTATTCGCATGATTGATAAGGTTCTTGAAAGCGAAAACGACCTTGCTGATGTTGAAGTGGCACTTCCTAAGCATGCGGTTAATTTGATGACCATCCATAAAAGTAAAGGTCTTGAGTTTAAGTATGTCTTTATTTTGAATATTGATAAGAAATTCAGCATTCAAGATATGATGTCACCTTTGATTTTGTCACGTCAAAATGGTGCCGGTATCAAATATTTAGCTGACATGCGAGAAGAGTTGGATACCGATGCTTTTCCAACTGTCAAAGTTAGCATGGATACATTACCTTATCAGCTCAATAAACGTGAGCTTCGCTTAGCGACTTTATCTGAACAAATGCGACTTTTCTATGTTGCCATGACGCGTGCAGAAAAGAAACTTTATCTGGTTGGTAAGGCTAGCTCTGAAAAACTGGTTGATAAATACAGCGGCAAATCCGAAAATAACCACTTACCAGTAGCAGAGCGCGAAGCCTTTATGACTTTCCAAGATTGGATGCTAGCCATTCATGAGGCCTATAAGGAATTACCATTTACGGTTGAATTCGTCACAGATGACGATCTTACCGAGGAAAAGATGGGGCAGATTGAAGTCAAGTCAGCTATCACACCAGATGATTTGAAAGATAATCGTCAGTCTGAAGATATTGCTGAAGCTTTAGATAGACTAGAGGCTGTTGAAAAGCTAAATACTAAATATCAAGCGGCGATTAATCTTCCAAGTTTGAGAACACCAAGTCAGGTTAAGAAGCTATACGAGCCAGTTATGGATGCAGATGGTGTTGATGTCATGACAAAATCTTATCAGGCTAAACTTACATTTGATCTTCCAGACTTTTCAAAGAAAACAAAAGTAGAAGCGACAGCGATTGGTTCTGCCATGCACGAACTTATGCAGCGTATCGCTTTATCTTCTCAAGTGACTTTAGAGGATATTACGACGGCTTTGACACAAGTCTCAGCTGAAGATGAGGTGAAGTCACGTATTCATCTTGAAAATGTTTTAGATTTCTTTGAAACTTCTGACCTTGGTCAGTTGATTCAGAAAAATATTGACAAGATTTATCGTGAAGCACCTTTTGCCATGCTAAAAGAAGACCCTGAAAGTGGCGAAAGCTTCGTTGTCCGTGGGATTGTCGATGCTTATCTAGTTCTAGAAGATCGTATCATTCTTTTGGATTATAAAACTGATAAATACACAAATAGCCAAGAAATCAAGGAACGCTATCAAGGGCAAATGGCATTATATGCTGAGGCTCTTAGCAAGTCATATCATATTGAACAAGTTGATAAATACCTTGTTTTACTTGGTGGAGAACGTTTAGAAGTTGTAAAACTGTAACATAAAAAAGTGACCGTAAGCATTGTGCCTGCGGTCGCTTTTAGTATAGTATATTGTATTATTGTATATTGAAAAAAATAAAGATGAGTTGGACGAATTAGTTCCAGAATTTAGCAGCAATTTCTTGCCCTTGTTTAATTTTAGCCCATTGTTGTGGGATAGCCAATTCATTTCCTGAATCACATGAGGCAAAACCACATTGATGAGAAAGGAAAAGACGATCTTTAGGGATGATGTGACTAGCTTCTTCAAGCATTTTAAGAGCGCGTTCTTCATCATCAAGGTCAGTTGTTTTACTTGAAAGGAGTCCAAGAACAACTTCAGCGTCTTTATCTTTCAAGCTTTCAAGAGCTTTAAGATCACCAGCTACTTCACTATCCCATTCAAGGAAGAAACGGTCATAGTGTTGGTCTTTCAAGAATTTTGTAGCGATAGCTTCATAAGTACCACCAGCAGCAGAACGGCTTTCGTAGTTACCGCGGCAGTTATGAGTCCAAACTTTTAAACCAAGTTCGTGTCCGTAGTCAGCAACTTCGTTATTAACTGCGATAAATTCATCAGCAAGATCAGCAAGGGCGCTGTTTCCTTCAGCGAAGAATCCAGCAGGGTTTGATTCATCAAAAAGTTCCCAAAGACAGTCGTCAAATTGGATAATTTCACCACCGACTTCTTTGTATTCTTTCAAGAATTCTTTGTAAGCATTGATAAGACCAGCTTTAAGTTCTTCGTTTGTTTTATAAACTTGATCTTCACCAGCAAGTTTATTGAAGACAGTGAATTCTGTATAGGCGTGTGCAGGTCCCCAAATTGTTAGTTTAGTATCAGTATCGCCAGCTTCTTCTTTAACTAGTTTATAGATATCAAGGAAGTGGTGGTTTTTACCTGAAAGTGGTTCAGTGATACGGATACCGATATCTTTACGTGTTTCAAAGTGTCCACCATCGTGGTCTTGGAATGTGTAACCATGGTCAGCAATGTAGCGTTCAATTCCTTTAAGACCCCAGACAAAGTCAAGGTGCCACATAGATTTTGAATATTCACCATCGGTTAAGACATCAATGCCGTTTGCTTTTTCTTCAGCGATAACTTTTTTAATATCAGCTGTTTCAGTTTCTTTATAGCCATCAAAAGCATCGTAGAATGGGTATTTGATATCATCACGATGTTCGATGGCTGTTTTGTATTCACGTAAGTCAGCTGGGCGTAGAAGAGACCCAACTAGTTGAAATTTTGATTTAGCCATGTTATGTACCTCATTTGTTTTTGTGATTTCTATTGTAGCTGAGCTTTTCCATTTTGAAAAATAGTTATTTTTTTAGGACTATGTATAGTTTTAAACTATAACTAAATTTTTCAAAATTTCTGTCTAATTAACTGAAAATTTGATATACTAAGAAAATACAGACGATTTAAAAGGAGATTTGTGATGGATATTTGGGAAAAATTGTATGAAGCAGCTAAAAAGGACTATAATCCTCATTATGTGACACCTTTTATCTATTCAAATCATGTTGTCGCAGCAATTGAGGCTGAAGATGGTCAGATTTTTACGGGATACTGCTTTGAAGCAACATCAGGTGTTTTTCACTTATGTGCTGAACGTGCGGCTGCCTTCAATATGTTTCAACAATCAGGTCAAACCACCATCAAACGTATTATTGCATTTCGGGATAAGCCGCCTTATGGTGAAGGTTCAGGGATGCCTTGTGGTGCTTGCCGTGAATTTTTGATGCAATTGTCGCCTAAAAACAAAGATTTGGAATTTATGCTGGACTATGAAAAGCGTGAAACCATCACTTTGGGGGAACTTATGCCATTATGGTGGGGTGAAGAACGTATGGCAGCAGGCATTGATGATTTAGACTAATAATATAAATACAGCGAGGTTGAGGATGCGAGATAATCACTTACATACACATTTTTCTTACGATTCAGATGCACAGTTTGAAGACTATTTAGACCATTATACTGGTGATATTGTGACAACTGAGCACTATGATTTGTCAAATCCTTATACTAAACAAGATGACATTCCAGATTATGAAGCTTATTCACAAGAAATTGCTGAGCTCAATAAAAAGTATGGTAACCGCATTAAAAAAGGTATTGAAATTGGATATTACCAACCGCGTGAAGCTGACATTTTAGCCTATTTGGCAGATAAGGAGTTTGATTTAAAACTTTTATCTGTTCATCATAATGGGACTAATGACTATCTTGATGACGAAGTGGCTGATATGGATAAAGATGTCATTATTCAAGAGTATCTGGACAAATTAGAATATGCCATTGGTCGTGTGGAGGCTGATGTTTTAGCTCACTTTGACTATGGTTTTCGTATTTTTGATTTGACTGTTGATGACTTAAAAGCTTACGAGCCACAATTAAAACGTATTTTCCAAAAGATGATTGATTATGATTTAGCTTTTGAACTAAACAGTAAATCAATGTATTTATATGGAAAAGAACCTATTTATCGTTATGCCCTAGGTTTAGTTAAAGATTTAGGCTGTCATAAGTATTCGATTGGTTCTGATGGTCACAAGTTAGAACATTTCCGACTAGCCTTTGATAAAATCCAAGATTTACTAGATGAATTTGGCATTGAAGAGTGGGAGATTTTATAAAATCTCTATTAGGTTTAATTTTTAACAAAAAATCCCCTGAGCATAAAGCTCAAGGGACTTTTTATTTAACAATTAGTGAGAAATACGTTTGCGAGCTGCTTTTTTACGATTTTCTTGAATGAAAGCAGCTTTTTCTTCTTCAGGATCAATGATTTTTTTCTTAACTGCGAAAATAGCACCAGCAACAGTAGCAGCTGTGGCTACAACACCAGTAGCAAGACCTTTAGCAAATGCAAATTTTTTAGCCATAATAAATTCCTCCTCACTGATAAGAACAGGGAGTATAAAGAACTTTTATACTCTTTTACAGCAGTAGGATTTGTTTTCTTGTCCTACCACCTTATGTTATAATAATGGTAACGAAAATTGCCTAAAAATTCAAGTGAAAACGTTATATTTACTAAAAAAATCAGGCTTAGGACGGATAAAAAATAGATGTCAAAAAAACTAAAATTGCTAGCCGTGGTAGGACCAACGGCTGTTGGAAAAACAGCTCTTGGAATTGAGTTAGCAAAACAATTTAACGGAGAGATTATCAGCGGTGATAGTCAGCAAGTCTACCGTCATTTAGATATTGGAACGGCAAAGGCAACGCCTGAAGAACAGGCAGCTGCTGTTCATCATTTGATTGATGTACGCGAAGTTGATGAGACTTATTCTGTTTATGATTTTGTTCAAGAGGCAAGTGTAGCTATCCAAGATATTGTCAGCCGTGGCAAACTGCCAATTATTGTCGGAGGAACAGGGCTTTATCTTCAAAGTCTTTTAGAAGGTTACCACTTAGGGGGCCAAGTTGATCAGGAGCAGGTTCTAGCCTATCGTAAAGAATTGGAGCTTTTATCTGATGAGCTTCTTTTTGAAAAAGTGGCAGAGCTTGGTAAGGAAATTCCAGAAATCAATCGTCGACGTGCTATTCGTGCTTTAGAGTTGGCTAAATTTGGTAAAGATTTAGAAAACAAAGAAACAAATTATAATGCTTTTTTGATTGGTTTAAATGATGACCGTCAAGTCTTGTATGATCGTATTAATCACCGTGTTGACCTCATGGTTGAAAATGGTGTTTTGGATGAAGCTAAATGGCTTTATGATAATTACCGTGATGTTCAAGCAGCGCGAGCTATTGGTTATAAAGAACTCTTTCCGTATTTTGCAGGAGAAGAGTCAATTGAAACTTGTGTTGAAAAATTGAAACAAAACACACGTCGCTTTGCTAAACGCCAATTAACATGGTTTAGAAACCGTATGGCAGTTCAATTTTATAATGTTTCAGAAGCGGATTTTAAAGCAAAAGTAAGTGCCGATGTTGATTGTTTTTTAAATGAAAAGAAAATGTAAGGGAGTAAAACGCTCCCTTTCACTTTTGAAAAGAAAATATGATATAATGAGATTTACGGATTAATTAAGAAAAGGGGTGAGTACATGATTGAAACAAGCGAACATCAAGAGCGCGTGATTTTACTAGGTGTTGAGCTACCGGATACAGAAAATTTTGAAATGTCTATGGAAGAACTGGCTTCTCTAGCTAAGACAGCAGGAGCTGAGGTAATCTCTTCATATCGTCAAAAACGTGAAAAATATGATAGTAAATCATTGATTGGTTCAGGGAAATTAGCTGAAATCAAGGCGGTTGTTGACGCTGATGAGATTGATACTGTCATTGTTAATGACCGTTTGACTCCACGTCAAAATGTTAATTTAGAATCAGAACTTGGTGTTAAAGTGATTGACCGCATGCAGTTAATTTTAGATATTTTTGCCATGCGTGCTCGCAGTCATGAAGGTAAATTGCAAGTTCATCTGGCTCAGCTCAAGTATATGTTACCTCGCCTTGTCGGACAAGGGGTTATGCTTAGCCGACAAGCAGGTGGAATTGGTAGTCGTGGACCAGGTGAAAGTCAATTGGAGCTTAATCGTCGTTCTATTCGCAATCAAATTGCAGACATTGAACGTCAATTAAAAGTGGTTGAAAAAAATCGTGAGACTGGACGTGAAAAAAGAACAGAATCGCAAGTCTTTAAAATTGGGCTCATCGGTTACACCAACGCTGGTAAATCAACTATTATGAATGTGTTAACAAATGATAAGCAGTATGAAGCTGATGAGTTATTTGCGACTTTGGATGCCACAACCAAGCAAATTTACCTGCAAAATCAATTTCAGGTGACGTTGACGGATACTGTTGGTTTTATTCAAAATTTACCGACAGAATTGGTCGCTGCCTTTAAATCAACGTTAGAGGAAAGTCGTCACGTTGATTTACTTTTACATGTGATTGATGCTAGTGATCCAAATCATGCTGAACACGAAAAAGTGGTTTTGAATTTGTTAAAAGAGTTAGATATGTTGGACATTCCACGTTTAGCTGTTTATAACAAAATGGATGTTGCTGAGCATTTTGCAGCGACAGCTTTCCCAAATGTGCGTATTTCAGCGCGTGATAAAGAGGCTCGTTCACTGTTACGTCGTTTGATTATCAATGAAATTCGTGAGATTTTTGAACCCTTTAGTATTCGTGTTCACCAAAATCAAGCCTACAAGCTTTACGATTTGAATAAATTGGCTCTTCTTGACCGTTATGATTTTGCAGAAGAGTATGAAACGATTACAGGCTACATTAATCCTAAAAATAAATGGAGACTAGAAGAATTCTATGACTGATTATATAAGCTTAGCTTTAAAATATGGTGGTTTTACATCACTAGATAAAGTGTATTTGCAAAATACTTTAGAAGGTTTGACTAATGAACAAAAATTAAGTTTCATCACGCCACCTCCAAGTGTTATCAATGCTTATTTTGCAGAAATGTATCAAAAGCAATCTCCGCAAGCCGCAACGGATTATTACTTTGAATTATCAAAAGAATTGCATTTGTTAAATGATAAGCCTTCTTTTGATGAACATAAACCGTTTATTCGCTTGAATTTATCAGGAAAATCATATGGTTTTACCTATGAAAATGACAAAGAAGTCGCTCGCGTTTTTTCTGAAAAGAATGAGGCCTTGACGACTGATGTCTTGTTTGAATTGGCACAGGTTTTTCCTCAATATAAGATTTTTGTTGAAGAAAGCAATATTAAAATGTCAAAAATGACTTTTGATGATCAAGAATTAGAAGACTTAACGCCAGAAAAAAGTCTGCTCAGCCATGTTTCAAAATTAAAAGGAAATATGGTTAAGCTAAAAAGTTTTAATCGCGATGAATTGTCAGACTTGCTAGCTCACTATCAAGGGCAAGTTTATTATACGTTTGATCAACGTGAATTTATCGCTTATGTAAAAGTATCGTAAATAGGAAGGATAAGTAAAAACTTCGGTTTTTATAGGTATATATGGAATTACAATTTTTGGGAACAGGAGCGGGTCAGCCCTCAAAGTCACGTAATGTGTCAAGCTTAGTGTTAAAGTTACTTGACGAGATTAATGAGGTGTGGATGTTTGACTGTGGCGAAGGCACACAACGTCAGATTTTAGAAACAACTATCCGTCCTCGTAAAGTGAAACGCATTTTTATCACGCACTTGCACGGTGATCACATTTTTGGTCTTCCTGGCTTTTTGGCAAGTCGTGCTTTCCAAGCAAATGAAGAACAAACTGACCTTGATATTTATGGTCCTGTTGGTATTCGTTCATACGTTTTGAGCAGTTTGCGCTTGTCTGGTGCTCGTTTGCCATACCGTATTCATTTTCATGAATTTGACGAAAACAGTCTGGGCAAAATCATGGAAACTGATAAATTTGTGGTGTATGCTGAAAAACTTGACCATACTATTTTCTGTATTGGCTACCGTGTGATGCAAAAAGACTTGGAAGGAACACTTGATGCAGAAGCCTTGAAGGCTGCTGGTGTGCCATTTGGTCCATTGTTTGGAAAAATCAAGAGCGGTCAAGATGTTGTTTTAGAAGATGGCACAAAAATCATCGCTAAAGATTACATTTCAGCACCTAAAAAAGGAAAAGTTATCACTATTTTAGGCGATACTCGTAAGACTGATGCTAGTGTTCGTCTTGGTTTAGGAGCTGACATTTTGGTTCATGAGTCAACTTACGGTAAGGGTGATGAAAAAATCGCTCGTAAACACGGGCACTCAACAGGAACTCAAGCGGCTCAAATTGCTAAAGAAGCATCAGCTAAAATGCTTTTACTCAATCACGTTAGTGCACGTTTCTTGGGACGCGAATGTAGGCAAATTGAAAACGATGCACAAGCAATCTTTGAAAATACACACTTGGTTAAAGATTTGGAAGAAATTAGCTTATGAGAATAATTGCTATTACGGGAGCAAGTGGTGGACTTGCTCAGGAAATTGTTAAACAGTTACCAGCTGAAGATTTTGTTATTGCTTTAGGGCGTAATCAACAAAAACTTGAAGCTTGTTATGCTAGCCGTCCGAATACTGTTTGGGACACATTAGATATGACAAGTGATCAAGCGATTGCTGATATGGTTGAAAAGCTTTATGTAAAACATGGTCATATTGATGTTTTTATCAATAATGCTGGTTATGGTGATTTCAGTGAGTTTGATGCCTACACGACTGCTCAAATTCGTGACATGTTTGATATCAATACTTTTGCTACGATGACATTTTCACGTTTGGTTGGGCACAAGATGAAAGAAGCAGGGCACGGGCACATCGTCAATATCGCTAGCATCGCTGGTTTGATTGCGTCAGCCAAATCATCTGTTTATTCTGCAACAAAATTTGCGGTTATTGGCTTTTCAAATGCTCTTCGTTTGGAATTAGCTGGTAGCAAGGTCTACGTGACAACGATTAATCCAGGGCCTATTGCAACAACGTTTTTTGATAAAGCAGACCCGTCTGGAGACTATCTAAAAAGTGTTGGACGTTTTGTTTTACAACCTGAAGAAGTGGCTAGACGTACAGTTGCTATCTTAGGTAAAAATAAGCGAGAAGTGAATATGCCCTTGTCAATGGCAGCAGCTCACAAGTTCTACACACTTTTCCCGAAAATTGCTGATTTCTTAGCGAGAAAAGTTTTTAATTACAAATAACCAACTTTCAATTCTACGTAAGAAGTGAGAAGTGAATGATAACAAGTAAATACCAATGGAAAAATATTGAAAAAGAGCCAGATGATGGCTTTTTTGAACTGACAAAAAAAGAAAATATCACTGCCTTAGCTAGTAAGATTCTTTATAGCAGAGGCGTTGATAATGAAGAAAAACTAACACAATTTTTATCAAATGATTTGTCTCGATTGCATGATCCGTATCTTTTACATGATATGGATAAGGCAGTTGCTCGTATTCGTCAAGCAATTGAGAATTATGAACAGATTTTGGTTTACGGTGACTATGATGCCGATGGCATGACAAGTGCCAGCATTATGAAAGAAGCTCTTGAAATGTTGGGAGCAGAAGTTCAAGTTTACCTTCCTAATCGTTTTGTTGACGGTTATGGTCCCAATGAATCTGTTTATAAATACTTTATTGAACAACAAGAGGTTTCTTTAATCATCACAGTGGACAATGGTGTCGCTGGGCATGAGGCGATTAGCTATGCACAAAGCCAAGGAGTGGATGTTATTGTTACTGATCACCATGGCCTTCCAGCAGAGCTTCCAGATGCTTTTGCTATTGTGCATCCCGAACATCCAGATGCTAACTATCCTTTTAAATACTTAGCTGGCTGTGGGGTGGCTTTCAAAGTGGCTTGCGCCTTGCTTGAGTCAATCCCAACTGAAATGTTAGATTTAGTAGCAATTGGAACCATTGCAGATATGGTTAGTCTAACGGATGAAAACCGAATTATGGTTAAAGTTGGTCTTGAAATGCTCAAACAGACAGAACGCATTGGTTTAATGGAGTTGATGAAGGTATCTGATATTGAAATTTCAGATGTCAGCGAAGAAACTGTTGGTTTCAAAATTGCTCCCCAATTAAATGCGCTAGGTCGCCTCGATGATCCTAATCCAGCTGTTGAATTATTGACTGGATTTGATGATGAGGAAGCTCTTAGCATTGCTCAGATGATTAATGCTAAGAACGAAGAGCGTAAAGAAATCGTTCAAAAAATTTATGATGAAGCGATGAGCATGGTTGATTTAGACAAACCAGTTCAAGTTTTGGCTAAAGAAGGTTGGCACCCAGGCGTCCTAGGAATTGTTGCTGGACGTATTTTAGAGCATATTGCGCAGCCTGTCATTGTTCTAAATATTGAAGATGGTATGGCAAAGGGTTCAGCAAGAAGTATTGAAGCTATCAATATTTTCCATGCTCTTGATGAGCACCGAGATTTGTTTGAGGCTTTTGGTGGACATGCTGGTGCAGCTGGTATGACCTTGCCAATTGAAAATCTTGAACAATTGTCACAAGTTCTATGTGATTATATTGCTGAAAACGACATTGATTTGTCTCAGAAAAAGACTTTAGTCATTGATGAAGTACTGGAACTTTCAGAAATTGATTTAGACACTGTAAAAAGTCTTGAGAAAATTGCACCATTTGGTATGGATAATGCAAAACCAGTCTTTGAAATCAAGGATTTTACAGTCAAACAAGCACGTACTATGGGACAAAACGGGGCTCATTTGAAGCTAAAAATTGCTCAAGGCTCAACAAATGTTGATCTTGTTGCTTTCAATCAAGGACATTTAGTACAGGAATTTCAACAAGCGCAAAATCTTTGCCTTGCAGTAACCTTATCTATAAACAAATGGAATGGTCAGACAACTGTCCAGTTGATGTTAGAAGATGCTCGTGTAGATGGTATTCAACTAATTGATATTCGTTCAAAAAATGCGAGCCTTCCAGAACGTGTGCCTGTTTTGAGTCAAGATACCAGCGCTAGTGAAGTCGTTGTTTTAGATATTCCAGAGAATGCTGATGAACTCAAATCGCTTTTTGTGGGACGCCAATTTGATGCTGTGTACTTTAAAAATCACATCAAACGCGCCTATTATTTGACAGGTTACGGGACACGTGATCAATTTGCTAAATTATACAAAACCATTTACCAGTTTCCAGAGTTTGATGTACGATATAAATTAAAAGAGCTAAGTCAATACCTCAATATCCCTGATATTCTTTTGGTAAAAATGATTCAAATTTTCGATGAACTTGATTTTGTAACCATTACTGACGGTGTTATGGTCGTTAATAAAGATGCTCAAAAACGCAGCATCTCAGATAGTCAAATTTACCAACAACTTAAAAAAGAAGTGAAGTATCAAGAATTAATGGCTTTAGGCACTCCACAAGAAATTTACGATTGGTTGATGGATAAGAATTAAGAAAAAACTCCTTTGGATAGCATTAAAATCCAAGGAGTTTTTAAATACTTTTTAGATTCAAACTAAATTAGAAATTAAGAAAATTTAATAAAAATGTTAAACAAGGGTTTATTTTAAGCTTTATTTAAGGTATAATGGTAAGCGTAACCAAAATGGAAAAAGGAGATTGTAATGGATTCAAAGAATTCGAATCAAAATGAAAAGGGAACAAATCAGTTTTCAAACTTTACTGGTAAAGTAAAATCACAATGGAGTAGTTTGAGTAAAACGAAAAAAATTATTGCAGCCGCAGCTGGCGTAGTTGTCATCGGTGGTATTGGTTTTGGCATTTCTCAAGCTTCAACAGGAACATCTGTCGTTAGTGCAGTGACTGGTAGTCCATTAAAAATCACAGTTAATTCAGCAGATGTCATTGTGCCAGAGGATGCTGAAAAAGGTAGTACTTATGTAGCCTATAATATTACTTTTGAAAATAAGAGCAGTCAAAAAATTGAACTTAATTCAGCAGACGTGCAACTTGTTGATGAAGATGGCGAAACAATTTCAAATGAATCTATCTATTCATCAACTGATGATTTTAAAGATATGAATCTGATTGGTACTAGTTTAGGTAAAGGTAAGAAACGAACTGGTTACCTTGTTTATAAAGTTGATCCTAAGAAAAGTAAAGACTATTCTATCGAAGCTGAGTGCACTGTAACAGGTGATGACAGTTATGATAGAAAAGAATCAGAACAATCACTTGAAAAAGTTACCGTTACAGATAATCGAGATAAAATTGAAAAATTGGCATCTGATTATATTAATAAAGTCTTTTTGGCTTCACAGTCAACATCGATTAGTGGTTCAGAGTCAGTAGGATTTAACGCATCGGATGATGTTCAAGTGACAACATTGTCAAATAAGAAAAAAGATGATGAATTCCAACTTGCAAACAACATCGAAGCAGATAAAGCTTTGTTTGTAAAACGTTTTAAAGATGAATTGGGTTCAGAATTTGATTATTTCACACCAAGTGACAGTGAAATGGAAGCATTCGTCAAACAATATATGGAAGCTAATGGTAAACGTGCTCAAGTCGGTGTTTCAATCGAAGAACTTTATCCAACGTCTGCAAAAGTAAAAGTTGAATCAAAATCAATTGACCTTAGTAAGATTGATATGGATGATTTGGTTGATGGTTATCTTGAACAAGCAACTGGTAAAGATTTCTCAGATGATGATGCGGTCATGCAAGATGCTGAAAAATACGTTTTTGCTAGCGTACCAAGTCATTTCGGCTCAACTGAATTAGCGACTGAAACAGATGAAAATACTATCTCTATCTCATTAAAAGATAAAAAATGGTTAGTGGATTCATCTGATAAAGAAAACAACTACGGTTATTCAGGGTTGCAACGTTCAATGTCAGGACAATTTTTCTATTAATAATGATTTAAAAGCTATGATAAGTTGAAGCTTATCATAGCTTTTTTTACTACATTTAGTAAGCGTTTACTAAATGTTTGATATTTAAGAAAAATGGAACTATAATGAACTTGTGAAAACCTTGTTCTTGGGAAATAAATACTTTAAATTCCCAACTTGTTCTTATAAAGAGGAGGTTACTATGTGTACAGCGATAACTTATACAACTAAAGATAGTTACTTTGGTCGAAATCTGGATTTGGATTTTTCATACAATGAAACGGTGACCGTTTGTCCTAGAAATTACCCATTTTCCTTCAAACATCAAGGGGAAAATAATGCTCACTATGCTATGATTGGTATGGCAACAGTAGTGGCTGATTATCCACTTTTTTATGAAGCTGTAAATGAAAAAGGTCTTGGTATGGCAGGGTTGAATTTCCCAGAAAATGCTGATTACAAAGAAGTAGCAAAAGGTAAAGACAATGTTGCTTCCTTTGAATTGATTCCATGGCTTTTATCTCAGTGTGATTCTGTTGCACAAGTTAAAGAACTTTGTCAAAATCTTAATGTCACTAATGAAGCATTTAGTGCGGATTTTCAGCCAAGTCCTCTGCACTGGTTGATTGCAGACCGTCATGAAGCTATTGTATTGGAATCAGTAGCAAGCGGACTCAAGGTTTATGACAACCCAACGGGTGTTTTGACTAATAATCCAACCTTTGATAAACAATTATTTAATTTGAATAACTATCGTCACCTATCACCAAAAGTTTCCGACAATCTTTTCTCAACAGAAATTGAGTTAGATACCTATAGTCGAGGAATGGGTGGCTTAGGTTTACCTGGTGACTTGTCATCAATGTCACGCTACGTTAAAGTAGCATTTACCAAATTAAACTCTGTAGCAGAAGATAGTGAATCAAGTAGTGTCAATCAATTCTTCCATATCTTAAAATCAGTTGAACAACAAAAAGGATTGTGTTATGTGGATGAAAGTGGTAAATACGAATACACTATCTACAGTTCATGTATCAATACAGATAAAGGAATTTATTACTACACAACTTATGATAATTCACAAATCACTGTTGTAGATATGCATAAGGAAAATTTGGATGACAGCAAGTTGGTAACTTATCCATTGGTTAAAGAATGGCAAGTAAATTATCAAAATTGAGTTTAAAAAAATTATCTTCTAAATTCTATTCCTTTTTCTAAAAAATATGCTATAATGAAATGTAAAACATTTTTTGGCAAAAAGCCCATAGAAAGAAGAAAATGGATTTAAAAAATTATATCGCTACAATTGAAAACTATCCTAAAGAAGGAGTCACTTTCCGTGATATTTCTCCTTTGATGGCAGATGGAAATGCTTATAGCTATGCTGTTCGCGAAATTGTACAGTATGCTACTGACAAAAAGATTGACATGATTGTTGGTCCTGAGGCTCGCGGATTTATCGTAGGTTGCCCAGTTGCATTCGAACTTGGAATTGGTTTCGCACCAGTTCGTAAACCTGGTAAATTACCACGTGAAGTAATCTCAGCAGATTACGAAAAAGAGTACGGTATTGATACACTATGTATGCATGCTGATGCTATTAAACCTGGACAACGTGTCCTTATCGTTGATGACCTTTTGGCAACAGGTGGTACTGTGAAAGCTACTATCGAAATGGTAGAACGCCTTGGTGGTATCGTTGCTGGATGTGCTTTCCTTGTTGAATTGGACGGACTAAACGGACGTAAAGCCCTTGAAGGTTATGATACGAAAGTTTTGATGAATTTCCCTGGATAATTATAGTCTAAAACTATAACTACCTAAAGAAATTATATAATTGAAAACTATATCTCCATCTTTTATAATATTACTTAAATATAATATTATAGAGTGGAGATATTTTCATGCCAATAAAACTTGATAAAGAATTACCGGCCTTAGACATTTTGCGCAAAGAGAATGTCTTCATCATGGATAATAAACGGGCAAAACATCAGGATATTAGACCGATGGACTTTCTCATCGTTAATCTAATGCCGACTAAAGAAGTGACAGAGACGCAACTTTTGCGTCTTTTAGCTAATACGCCTTTGCAAATCAATGTTGAATTTCTTTATATGACTAGCCATGAGTCGAAGAATACAACGGCTGAGCATCTAGAAACTTTCTATAAAACATTTGATGATGTCAAGCACAAATACTATGATGGCCTGATTATTACTGGAGCACCTGTTGAAACCTTGGCTTATGAGGAAGTAGATTATTGGGAGGAATTGTGCCAAATTTTTGATTGGGCTAAATCTCATGTTTATTCAACATTGCATCTATGTTGGGGAGCGCAAGCAGGTCTTTATTACAAATATGGGATTAAAAAAGTTTTGTTAGAAGAAAAACTGTCAGGTATCTTTTCTCAAACTGTCAAACAACCTTCTAATCCGATTGTTCGTGGCTTTGATGATTGCTTCATGGCACCGCATTCTCGTTATACAGAGGTTAAGCATGAGGATGTTGATAAGGTGGATAGGTTAGAAGTTATTGCTGAAGGACCGACAGTTGGTTTATCCATTGTGGCTAGTAAAGATTTGCGTGAAGTCTACAGTTTTGGACATTTGGAATATGACCGTGAGACTTTAGATCGTGAGTATAAACGTGATGTTAAAGTTGGAAAAAATCCTAATGTACCAGCGCATTATTATCTAAATGATGATCCTGAGCAAGAGGTTCCAATGAAATGGAACTTGGCTGCAACAACTTTCTTTAGCAATTG
This sequence comes from Streptococcus equinus, assembly GCF_900104225.1. Taxonomy (GTDB): domain Bacteria; phylum Bacillota; class Bacilli; order Lactobacillales; family Streptococcaceae; genus Streptococcus; species Streptococcus equinus_D. Next base: position 225,928 of record NZ_FNJK01000002.1, read on the forward strand.
GATTAATTACGCTGTTTACCAAGAAACACCTTATCAGATTGAGGAATTGGAAAAGGAACCTTGGTTTTACGGTTATTTGTAATTCACTGATGTATTCATTCGATGTCGTTTAATCTTTGTCAGGTATAGTTTTATAGATGTGATAATCTTTTAGGAATAATATTATGAGTTATTTAGAAAATTACAAATCAGGTAATCTTGTATTACCGAGCGCTTTGCTCTTTCATTACAAAGACATCTTTAAGTGTTCTGATGATTTTTTGATTTGGCAGTTTATTTACTTGCAAAACACGACTAAAATGGATGATTTAGCGCCTAGTCAAATTGCTAGCGCTTTAGACAAAACGGTTGCAGAAGTGAATCGTTCTATTTCTGACTTGACCGCTCAAGGTTTGCTTGATATGAAAACCATTGAGCTGGGCAGTGAGATTGAGGTGATTTTTGATGCCAGTCCTGTTTTAGCCCTATTGGATAAATTACTTGCTGAACCAAAACAAGCACCTGAAAAACAATCTTCAAATCCAGTAAAAGAGTTGGTTGAGGATTTTGAGCGTGAATTGGGACGAATGCTTAGTCCGTTTGAATTGGAAGATTTGCAAAAAACAATCCGTGAGGACAAAACAGATCCAGATTTGGTACGCGCAGCCCTTCGTGAGGCAGTCTTTAATGGCAAGACAAATTGGAATTACATTAATGCGATTTTGCGTAACTGGCGTCGTGAGGGGATTACAACCATGCGTCAAGTTGAGGAACGTCGCAAAGAACATGAAAATTCAAAAGCTGGCAAGGTTTCGGTGTCAGATGACTTTTTGGCAGCGATGGATTTGTGGAGTGACTAATGAGAGTTGGACGTGATCGTTTAAAGAAAATCTTAGCTATTATTGGTGACATGTACCCTGAAGCGCATGGTGAGTTGGAATGGCAAACGCCATTTCAGCTGCTTATTGCGGTGATTTTGTCTGCTCAGACGACTGACAAGGCTGTCAATAAGGTAACCCCAACTCTTTGGAAGCATTATCCTGAAATTGAAGATTTGGCTAAGGCTAATTTAGCTGATGTTGAGGACTGTCTTCGTACGATTGGGCTTTATAAAAACAAAGCTCGAAATATTATCAAGACAGCAAGAGCCATTTTACAAGACTTTGATGGTCAAGTTCCTAAAACTCACAAAGAGCTTGAAACTTTGCCAGGAGTTGGACGTAAAACGGCTAATGTTGTCTTGGCAGAAGTTTATGGTATTCCTTCAATTGCCGTTGATACTCATGTGTCTCGAATCGCCAAACGTCTCAATATTTCAGCGCCAGATGCCGATGTTAAAGAAATTGAGCAGGATTTGATGAAGAAAATTCCTAAGAAAGATTGGATTCTGACGCACCATCGCTTGATTTTCTTTGGACGTTATCATTGTTTAGCTAAGAAGCCAAAATGTGATATTTGTCCTCTTCAAACTTATTGCAAGTATTATAAAGACAATGTGAAAATTAACTAAGCAGCTCGTTTGAGTTGCTTTTGTTGTTTTGTAAGGAGAAGTTGTTTTTGATATAATTAAACTGAATGATATTTTAGAAGGAAGAATTATGCAAACAGTATTATCTCAGCGTTTAGCTGCTGTGGCTGAATTTGTGCCACAAGGAGCACGCTTGCTGGATGTCGGAAGTGACCATGCTTACTTGCCGATTGCTTTAATGGAAGATGGAAAAATAGAGTTCGCCATTGCTGGTGAAGTTGTCAAAGGGCCTTATGAATCAGCTCTTCATAATGTTTCTGGGGCTGGGTTAGCCGATAAAATTACTGTCCGTTTGGCTGATGGTTTGGCAGCATTTGAAGCGTCAGACCAAGTGACAACTATTACGATTTGTGGTATGGGTGGAGGCTTAATTGCAGATATTTTAGCTGCTGGCGCTGATAAATTAGCTTCTGTTGATCGTCTTATTTTGCAACCCAATAACCGTGAAGATGAGCTTCGTGCTTGGTTGATGAACAATGGCTTTAAATTGATTACTGAACAAATCATGACTGAAAATGATAAGTTCTATGAAATCATGGTTGTTGAGCACGGTCAAATGACGCTCTCTGCGACTGACTTGCGTTTTGGACCTTTCTTGAACAAAGAAAAATCAGATGTTTTTAAAGCACGTTGGCAACGAGAATTGAAAAAATTGGAAATTGCTCTTCCTCACGTTCCAGAAAATCGCGTTGACGACCGCGCAGCTATTTCACAAAAAATGACAGCTATCAAGGAGGCTATCGATGAAGGCAAGTGATATTATTGCCCGCTACGAAGCTTATTGCCCACGCGAGCTTTCAATGGATGGAGATATTTCAGGTTTACAAATCGGAACGCTTGATAAGGAAGTTAAGCGTGTGATGATTGCTCTAGATGTGCGAGAAACAACAGTTGCTGAAGCTATTGAGGAGCAAGTTGATTTGATTATTGTCAAACACGCACCGATTTTTCGTCCGCTTAAAGACCTTGTGGCAACGCCTCAAAATCAGATTTACCTTGACTTGGTCAAACACGATATTGCCGTTTATGTGAGCCATACTAATATTGACATTGTCCCTGATGGCTTAAATGATTGGTTCTGTGAGCTTTTAGAAATTACAGATACTGAAATTTTAAGTCCAACAGTTGATGGCTATGGAATTGGTCGTGTTGGAAATATCAAGGAACAAACTTTCTCAGAATTTGCTCTTAAAGTAAAAGACCGTTTCCAATTGGATAGTGTTCGTTTGGTTGCTTATGGCAATCAGGATAAAATGATTAATCGTGTGGCTATTTGCGGCGGTAGTGGTCAAAGTTTTTATCGAGATGCAATGGCAAAAGGAGCCCAAGTTTACATCACAGGTGATATTTACTATCATACGGCTCAAGAAATGATTACAAATGGTATGTTAGCAATCGATCCAGGCCATCATATCGAAGTACTTATGGTCGATAAGTTGCTTGAAAAATTCAATGCTTGGAAAAGGGAAAATCAATGGTCAGTTGAGTTTGTAGCTAGCAAAGCACAAACAAATCCTTTTTATCACTTATAAAAGATTATCTAGATTGAAGAAAAAGTTCAGCTTGGAACAGTCTTCAATCTTTTTTGTTATTGAGAATAAAAAACTTAATCAGGATAAATTCGGCTATTATTCAGAAAGTTCCTTGATGTTCTAAAAAAATGCTGACATTTGTCAGTAAATTTTGTTAAAACCTTGTAAAATCAGGAAATTTAGTGACAGCATTTGCAAAAAATGATAAAATAGTTTCTGATAGTTAATATTGATATTTAATAATAAAGAGGGAGACCTAACTATGAAAGGTATTATTCTTGCAGGAGGATCAGGAACACGTTTGTATCCTTTGACTCGTGCGGCTTCAAAACAACTTATGCCAGTGTATGATAAACCAATGATTTATTATCCACTATCAACATTGATGTTGGCTGGTATCCGAGACATCTTGATTATCTCAACACCAACTGATATTCATCGTTTTGAAGAACTACTTGGAGACGGTTCAGAATTTGGTATTTCACTTTCTTACGCTGTTCAACCAAGTCCAGATGGATTGGCACAAGCCTTTATCATCGGTGAAGAATTTATCGGAGATGACAATGTTGCTCTTGTTTTGGGAGATAACATTTACCATGGAGCAGGTCTAAGTAAAATGCTTCAAAAAGCAGCTAGCAAAGAAAAAGGTGCTACTGTCTTTGGTTATCAAGTAAAAGATCCAGAACGTTTTGGTGTTGTTGAGTTTGATGAAGATTTCAACGCCATCTCAATCGAAGAAAAACCAGAACATCCAAAATCACACTACGCTGTAACAGGTCTTTATTTCTACGATAACGATGTTGTGGAAATTGCTAAAAACATCAAACCAAGTGCACGTGGTGAACTTGAAATCACAGATGTAAACAAAGCTTATCTTGAACGTGGCGATCTTTCTGTAGAAGTTATGGGTCGTGGATTTGCATGGCTTGATACAGGAACACACGAAAGCCTTCTTGAAGCAGCTCAATACATTGAAACAGTACAACGTATGCAAAACCTTCAAGTAGCAAACTTGGAAGAAATTGCATACCGCATGGGTTACATCACAAAAGAAGATGTTTACAACCTTGCACAACCACTTAAGAAAAACGAATACGGAAAATACTTGCTCCGTTTGATTGGAGAAGACTAATGACAGAACAGTTTTTTGGTAAAGAATTAGCAGCACGTAAAATCGAAGCTATCCCAGGAATGATTGAATTTGATATTCCTGTTCACGGTGACAACCGCGGATGGTTTAAAGAAAACTTCCAAAAAGAAAAAATGCTTCCACTTGGTTTCCCGGAATCATTCTTTGCAGAAGGTAAATTGCAAAATAACGTCAGCTTTTCACATAAAAATGTTTTGCGTGGACTTCATGCTGAACCATGGGATAAATACATCTCAGTTGCTGACGAAGGTAAAGTCCTAGGTTCATGGGTTGACTTACGTGAAGGTGACAGCTTTGGTCATGTATACCAAACTGTTATCGATGCTTCAAAAGGTATCTTTGTCCCACGTGGTGTCGCTAATGGGTTCCAAGTATTGTCTGATAAAGTATCATACAGCTACTTGGTTAACGATTACTGGGCACTTGAACTTAAACCAAAATACGCTTTTGTAAACTATGCTGATCCAACTCTTGGTATCAAATGGGAAAACTTGGAAGCAGCAGAAGTTTCTGAAGCAGATAAAAATCACCCAATGCTTAAAGATGTTAAACCATTAAGCAAAGAAGATTTGTAATAAAAATTAAAAAATAAATCAGAAAGGAGTGTTCGGTTTTAGTAAACTGAACACGGGACTAAATCTCTTGGAAAAAGATAAGTCTTCCTAGACGCTGGTCGTCTACGTCAGATTTCCTATTTTTCTGTGAGATTTTTCGCTAGCGAAACGTCCCTTTGTATTTTAAATTATGTCTGAATACAAAAATATCATTGTAACCGGTGGTGCAGGTTTCATCGGTTCAAACTTCGTACACTATGTTTACAATAACCACCCAGATGTACACGTTACTGTTCTTGATAAATTAACATACGCTGGTAACCGTGCAAACTTGGAAGAAATCCTTGGTGACCGCGTTGAGTTGGTTGTTGGTGATATCGCAGATGCTGAATTGGTTGACAAATTGGCTGCTAAAGCTGATGCTATCGTTCACTACGCTGCAGAAAGTCACAACGATAACTCATTGAAAGATCCAAGTCCATTTATCCAAACAAACTTTGTTGGTACATACACACTTTTAGAAGCAGCTCGCAAATACGATATCCGTTTCCACCACGTGTCAACTGATGAAGTTTATGGAGATCTTCCACTTCGTGAAGACCTTCCAGGACATGGTGAAGGTCCAGGTGAAAAATTCACTGCTGAAACTAAATACAACCCAAGTTCACCATACTCATCAACAAAAGCAGCATCAGATTTGATCGTTAAAGCTTGGGTACGTTCATTTGGTGTTAAAGCAACAATCTCTAACTGCTCTAACAACTACGGACCATACCAACACATCGAAAAATTCATTCCTCGTCAAATCACAAACATCTTGTCAGGTATTAAACCAAAACTTTACGGTGATGGTAAAAACGTTCGTGACTGGATTCACACAAATGACCACTCAACAGGTGTTTGGGCAATTTTGACTAAAGGACGTATCGGTGAAACTTACCTTATCGGTGCAGATGGTGAAAAGAACAATAAAGAAGTTCTTGAACTTATCCTTGAAAAAATGGGTCAACCAAAAGATGCCTACGATCACGTAACAGACCGTGCAGGTCACGACCTTCGTTACGCTATCGACTCAACTAAACTTCGTGAAGAACTTGGTTGGGAACCAAAATACACTAACTTTGAAGAAGGACTTGAAGCTACAATCAAATGGTATACAGATAACCAAGATTGGTGGAAAGCAGAAAAAGAAGCTGTTGAAGCTAACTACGCTAAGACACAAAAAGTTCTTGATAAATAATGAGAAAAGCCTACCGTACCTCGCATCGCTTGATACGGGGCTTTTTTTATCTCCAAATCGAGGTAAGTGGGAAATGGTATAATTAACTTAATTTTAAGACGAAGGAATGATAGAAATGAAAGATGATGTAAAACTAGCTCACGAAATTGCTAAAAGGGCGCATAAAGGGCAAGTTGATAAGGCTGGTGCACCTTATATTTTACACCCTGAGACAGTTGCGTCATTTGTTACGAAAGACAATGAAAAAATCGTTGCTTATTTGCATGATGTGATAGAAGACACTTCTTATCAACTGAGTGATTTAGAAGAAGCAGGTTTTTCGCATGAAATCATAAAGGCAGTTGATTTATTGACTAGAAAAGCTGGGTAATCATACAAGCAATATCTTAAGCTTGTTAAAACAAATGAGTTGGCGCGTATTGTTAAATTAGCTGATTTAAAGCATAATTCCGATTTATCAAGGCTATCACATGTTACTAAAAAAGATATTGAGCGATTGAAAAAATACCAAGATGCCATTACATTTTTAAGCACCTAGGTATTTCTATGTGCTTTTTATCCCTTAAAAAATAGGAAATACCATATAACTTAACTTTTGATTCAGAATTGTGTTTGGTTTTCTGGTACAATAGAAGAAAACGAGAAAGAAGAGAAAAATGACAAAGTTAGCTACAATTTGTTATATTGACAACGGTGAAGCTCTTTTGCTTTTACATCGCAATAAAAAGCCAAATGATGTTCATGAAGGTAAATGGATTTCAGTTGGGGGTAAACTTGAAGCTGGTGAAACACCAGATGAGTGTGCTAAACGTGAAATTTTTGAAGAAACTCATTTTACTGTTAAAGAAATGGATTTTAAAGGTGTAATTACTTTTCCAGAATTTACGCCTGGACACGATTGGTACACTTATGTTTTTAAAGTGACTGATTTTGAGGGAGAATTAATCTCGGATGAAGAATCACGTGAAGGAACGCTTGAGTGGGTACCTTATGATCAAGTCTTGTCAAAACCAACTTGGGAAGGTGACTATGAGATTTTTAAATGGATTTTAGATGATGTTCCCTTTTTCTCAGCTAAGTTTACTTATGATGACAAGCAACGTCTTGTAGATAAGAGTGTCACTTTTTATGATAATAAGTAGTGTGTGATAGTATAGCTTATAGAGAGGAGTTTTCATGGATCGACATCAAGAAAAGAAGTTTACCGATTCTTGGTTTTTTAAATGGGTATTAAACAGTCAAGCTACTGTGACTGTTATGGTTACTTTTCTTGTCTTTTTGACCCTTTATTTGTTTACCAAGATTTCGTTCTTATTTAAGCCAGTTTTATCATTTTTAGCTATTATTATGCTTCCTTTGGTGATTTCGGCAATTCTTTACTATCTTATCAAGCCTTTAGTTGGTCTTATTGAGCATCGTGGTGTTAGCCGTACGGCTTCGATTTTTATTGTTTATGCCATTATTGTTGCTTTGATTATTTGGGCTTTGGCTAGTTTTATTCCGATGATTGAAGGGCAATTGATGTCATTTGTTGAAAACTTGCCGTCTTATGTCAAAAGTGTCAACGTAGAAGGGGCTAAGTTACTAAAGAGTCCTTGGTTAGCAAATTATCAGTCAGAGCTACAAGATATGTTGGCTAATATTAGTAATAAGGCAGTTGACTATGCAGAAAGTTTTTCAAAAAATGCTATTGATTGGGCATCGAATTTTGCTAGTGCGATTGCTCGTGTGACGGTAGCTATTATCATGTCGCCTTTTATTCTTTTCTATTTCTTGAGAGATAGTCATAAGATGAAAGAAGGTTTGATTAAGGCTCTTCCAACCAGAATGCGTCGTCCATCAGCACGTATCTTAGGTGATATCAATAAACAACTATCTGGCTATGTTCAAGGTCAAGTAACCGTAGCGATTGTTGTTGGTATCATGTTTACGATTTTCTTTAATATCATCGGTTTGCGTTATGCGGCAACTTTTGGTATTATTGCAGGGTTCTTAAATATGATTCCTTATTTAGGCAGCTTTTTAGCAATGGTTCCTGTTGTGATTATGGGGATTGTTCAAGGGCCGATTATGCTGATTAAAGTCTTAGTGACCTTTGTTATCGAACAAACAATCGAAGGACGTTTTGTAGCACCTTTGGTTCTAGGAAGCAAGCTAAGCATTCACCCAATTACTATCATGTTTATTTTGCTAACGTCAGGTTCAATGTTTGGTATTTGGGGAGTTTTTCTTGGAATACCAGTTTATGCCTCAATTAAGGTAATTGTTAAAGAAATTTTTGACTGGTACAAGGTTGTCAGTGGTTTATATGCCGAAGATTATATAGAAGAAGGAGAAGGAAATACAAAAGATGTTGAATAGTGAAAAAATGGTTGCCTCAATCCAAAGCCAGGATTTAGAGCACGCTAATAAATATTTTAAACGTGCTTTGAAAGAAGATGATGCTGAGACACTTTTGGAGTTAGCAGAGTATCTTGAAAGCATTGGTTTTTTACCACAAGCAAAAGAGATTTATTTGCAAGAGCGCGAGGATTATCCTGAAGTTAATATTAACCTAGCTCAGATAGCGACTGAAGATGGTGATATTGAGGGTGCCTTTATGTACCTTGACGCCATTTCACCAGATAGCGACAGCTATTTATCAGCTTTGTTAGTTATGGCTGATATTTATGAAATGGAAGGTTTGGCTGATGTTGCGCGCGAAAAACTTTTGCAAGCAAATGAAATCAGTGACGAACCTTTGGTGATTTTTGGTTTGGCAGAAATTGAAATGGAGCTTGGCAATTATAACCAAGCCATAAAAGAATATGCAAAATTGGATAATCGTGACATTCTAGAATTAACAGGTGTATCAACTTATCAACGTATTGGTCGTGCTTATGCCAGCCTTGGAAAATTTGAAGCAGCTATCGAATTTCTTGAAAAAGCAGTTGAAATTGAGTATGATGATAACACTGTCTTTGAGTTAGCGACTATTTTGTATGATCAAGGTGAGTACCAAAAAGCTAATATCTATTTCAAACAATTGGAAACAATGAACCCTGATTTTGAAGGGTATGAATACGTTTATGCTCATTCTCTTCACGAGGAAAACAAAACAGAAGAAGCGCTTCGCTTGGTTCAAAAAGGTTTGTCTAAAAATGAATTTGATACAAATCTCTTGTTAGCGGCTTCTCAATTCTCATATGAGTTGCATGATTCAAAACAAGCAGAAAGTTATCTTTTAAAAGCAAAAGAAGTTGCTGTTGATGATGAAGATGTTTTGATGCGTTTGACAAACTTGTACTTAGAAGAAGAACGCTATGATGATGTTGTTGCGCTTTATCGTGACAATATTGATAACGTGCTTACAAAATGGAACATTGCCAAGGCTTATCAAGCGCTTGAGGCTGATAAAAAAGCGCTCAAGATTTACGATGATTTGGCAACAGATTTAGCTGATAATCCAGAATTCTTGCAAGATTATGCTTATATTTTGCGTGAGTTTGGTTACGCAGACCGTGCTAAAGATGTCGCTAAACGTTACTTGAACTTGGTTCCAGATGATGTCAATATGGTGGAATTTTTAAATGAAGATGAATTTTAAAAGTCTTTTGGCTAGTAACCTTATAACGGTTATTATCATTTTTGTTTTGTTGTCATTCTTTGATCAAAGTGGTGATCCTATTCGCAATATCCTCGTGGTATTTGGTGGTTTTATCATAATGACCATCTATGATTTTGTTAGAACAAGACGAAAAAAATAGGGAGAAAGAACGTGAGTTTTGTCACGTTCTTTTCTTGTAATTTTCATAGAATTTTTCATTTTCTTGAAGCAAAGATAAATAAAAATTTCACAAGCGAAATTTCACAAACTTTTCGTAAAACTATGGTATAATTGATTCATATTTGTGAAAAAATAAAAATTTGTGATTTAGATTTGACCAATTTTATCGCTTTTTTTATTGCTATTTTGATTAGTTTTTAATAGGCAATAAGTGCTGGAATTAGTCATCTAAAGACATATAGGAGATAAAATGACTGAACAAAAGCAATATGGGGCTGATCTTGTTGTAGATAGCCTTATCAACCATGATATTGATTATGTTTTTGGTATTCCAGGTGCAAAGATTGACCGAATTTTTGACACACTTGAAGATAAAGGGCCGCAATTGATTGTCGCTCGCCATGAACAAAATGCAGCTTTTATGGCGCAAGGTATCGGACGTATCACTGGTAATCCTGGTGTTGTTATCACAACAAGTGGTCCTGGTGTATCAAACTTGGCAACTGGTTTGGTAACAGCCACTGATGAAGGTGATCCGGTTCTTGCCATCTCAGGACAAGTAAAACGTTGTGATTTGTTGAAACGTTCACATCAATCAATGAAAAATGTAGCTATGATGGAACCTGTAACAAAATCAGCAGTTGAGGTTCACGATCCTAACACGCTTTCTGAAATTATTGCCAATGCTTATCGTGTGGCTAAATCAGGTAAACGTGGCGCAAGCTTTATTTCAATTCCGCAAGATGTGACTGATAGTTTGGTATCAGTAAAAGCTATCAAACCATTGACAGATCCAAAACTTGGTTCAGCATCAGTTGATGATGTGAATTACCTTGCACAAGCTATTCGTAATGCTGAATTGCCAGTTCTTCTTTTGGGAAATGGTGCTTCAACACGCGCGGTTACAAAATCAATTCGTAAATTGCTTGAAGCTGTTAAATTGCCAGTAGTCGAAACTTTCCAAGGTGCAGGTATTGTTTCACGTGAACTTGAAGAGGATACTTTCTTTGGGCGTGTTGGACTTTTCCGTAACCAACCTGGTGATATGTTGCTTAAAAAAGCAGACCTTGTTATTGCTATTGGTTATGACCCGATTGAATATGAAGCTCGTAACTGGAATGCTGAAATTTCAGCACGTATCATTGTTATTGATGTGGCTCAAGCTGAAGTTGATACTTATTTCCAACCTGAACGTGAATTGATTGGTGATATTGCTGATACGATTGATTTGCTTTTACCAGCAGTTAATGGTTACACTTTGCCAAAAGCATCAGTAGACTACCTTCAAAATCTTAAGAAAAATGTGGTTGAAGATGTGAAATTTGACCGCGACTCAAATCCTGGTGTGGTTCACCCACTTGATGTGATTGATGTTATGCAAGAAAATATCACAGATGATATGACTGTAACTGTTGACGTTGGTAGTCACTACATCTGGATGGCACGTTACTTTAAATCATACGAAGCACGTCACCTGCTCTTCTCAAATGGTATGCAAACACTCGGTGTAGCACTTCCTTGGGCAATTTCAGCAGCCCTTGTTCGTCCAAATACAACCGTTATCTCTGTATCTGGTGACGGTGGTTTCCTCTTCTCAGCGCAAGAATTGGAAACTGCTGTACGCCTTAACTTGCCAATCGTTCACATTATTTGGAATGATGGTAAATATAACATGGTTGAATTCCAAGAAGAAATGAAATATGGTCGTTCTTCTGGTGTTGAATTTGGTCCAGTTGATTTTGTTAAATATGCTGAAAGCTTTGGTGCAAAAGGTTACCGTGTTGATAGCAAAGAATCATTTGAAACTACTCTTCAGAAAGCTTTGCAAGAAGCAGAAAATGGACCAGTGCTTATCGATATTCCAATTGATTATAAAGATAATATCAAACTTGGTGAAACAATCTTACCAGACGAATTTTATTAAGCTTGCATTTTAGCTCATTTGGCAATAAAATAATAATGTTAGTTAATTTTAAATGACGAAAGTGAAGGAGAATATGTCAGAAGCAATTAAACTTTTTCAATATAATACCTTAAGCGCCTTAATGGCTGGTCTTTATGGTGGAACATTAACCATTGGTGAGCTATTGGAGCATGGTGATTTGGGAATCGGGACACTCGATTCTATTGATGGAGAGTTGATTATTCTAGACGGTAAAGCCTATCAAGCTATTGGCTCAAACGGAAAACCTGAAATTGTTGAGGTTTCTGATGATGTCAAAGTTCCTTACGCTGCAGTTGTTCCTCATCAAGCTGAAGTTATTTTCAAACAACGTTTTGAAATGACAGACGCTGAGCTTAAAAAACGCATCGAATCGTATTATGATGGGGTTAACTTGTTCCGTTCGATTAAAATTAAAGGGACTTTTTCTAACATGCATGTTCGCATGATTCCAAAATCTGCACCAAATACTAAGTTTGCAGAAGTCGCAACACGCCAACCAGAATACTCTCGTGAAAATGTGACTGGTACAATTGTGGGCATCTGGACACCTAAGATGTTTCACGGTGTGAGTGTTGCAGGTTATCATTTACACTTTATTTCAGATGATTTAACATTTGGTGGTCATGTGATGGATTTTGTCATTTCAGAAGGTGTTGTTGAAGTGGGACCGGTTGATCAATTGGATCAACGTTTCCCAGTACAAGATCGCAAATACCTTTTTGCAAAATTTAACATGGACGAATTGAAAGAAGACATCAAAAAAAGCGAATAAATCGTCTAGTTATCGTACATGAAAAAGCACATTACTAAAAACGAGTTTTCTTGTTTTAGCAATGTGTTTTTTTACGCAATAAAATAGGTGTAGAGAGTTGATTTTTACTGCTATTTATCCTAAAATAAAAGACGTTGTGCATACGAGGCTTGTATCAAAAATTGATAGAATTGTAAAAATTGTATGACGATTTTAATTAAAAACAGGAGAATGTATGGATATTTTTCGAAAGACCCCTATGGCGCAAAAGAAAAGCTATTTACAGAGACGCTTGGGGCTTGCTGAACTTATCTTTTTAGGGGTAGGTTCGATTGTTGGGACTGGGATTTTCACGATAACAGGAGTAGGAGCAGCTGAATATGCAGGTCCTGCGATTACCATTTCAATTATTGTTGCTGCTGTCTGTGTAACCATGTCAGCTTTATTCTTTGCAGAATTTTCTTCAAGACTGCCGCACTCAGGTGGTGTTTATCGCTATCTATATACCGTTTTTGGAGAATACCCAGCTTGGATTGCTGGTTGGTTTATGATTATCGAGTTTGCAGGAGCCATTTCGACAGCGGCTTCTGGCTGGGGAGAATATCTAAAGGCTTTCTTAAGAACTTTTGGTATCAGTCTTCCAACCGCACTCAGTGGACCTTTTAACCCTGAAAAAGGAACTTATATTGATATTATTCCAGTTATCTTGTTGCTGTGTGTAACAGCCTTGGTTGTTTTGGGAGTTCAAACGGTACTGAGATTTAATTCAGTTTTGGTTATTTTTAAATTAGCTGTTTTATTGATTTTCATTGCCCTTGGTTTAACAGCTATTAACACGGATAATTGGAGTCATTTTGCACCTTATGGTTTTGGTCAAGTTTATGGTGGTAAAGTTGGTATCATGGCAGGTGCCTCTTTGATGTTCTTTGCTTTCCTTGGTTTTGAGTCTATTTCAATGGCTGCTGATGAAACCAAAGAACCAGAAAAGAAAATTCCACAAGGTATTTTCTTCTCAATTGGTTTGACAACTTTATTGTATGTTTTGGTAACCTTGGTGCTAACAGGAACAGTTCATTATACAAAATTAAATACAGCAGACGTGGTTCCATTTGTACTACGTAGCATTGGTTTCCCATTGGTTGGTAATTTTGTTTCGATTGTCGTGATTTTGACCTTGGTTACTGTATGTATCTCAATGATGTTTGCCTTGTCACGTGTGATTTATAACATTAGTTGCGATGGTTTACTACCAGAACAATTTCAAGAATTGACGCCAAAGAGCAAAGTACCGAAGAAAGCAACGATTTTTGTTGGTTTGGTAACAATGTTTATGTCAGGTTTTTTACAACTTGAAATCCTAGCTTTATTGGTTAATATTGTAACTCTTGCTTACCTTATTTTGCTTGCTTTTGGTATTTTGAAACTTCGTAAAGATTATGGTGAGCCAAAAGAAGGAGAGTTTCGAACACCATGGGTTCCATTCTTGCCAATTGTGTCAATTGTGGTTTGTTTATCTTTGATGACACAATGTAAAGCAATTACATGGTATGGCTTTATCATTTCATTTGTACTCGGAAGTCTCATTTACTTTGGTTATGGTTACAGACATTCTAAATTAAGAGAAGAAAACAAAGATTAAAAAAACTGCCCAGTGGGCAGTTTTTTCACGAGCCAGAAAATAAGAAAGCGAGTCATGCCCAGTGGGCAGTTTTTTCATGAGCTAAAAATAAGAAATCAAGTCAAGCCTAGTGGACTGTTGAGCCTGCCGCCGGGTCAAAACATCCAACGGATGTTTTGAGGTCTGAGTTTAGAAATTGAAAAGCGATGAACCTAAGCTAAGTATCAAAAAAACTTTTTCTTCAGTCTAAAAATAGAGAAGCAAGTCAATGTATAAAGAGTAAAAGAAAAGCCCACTTCAAATCAACCATGTGGAAGATTTAAAGTGGGTTTTCTTTTTTATTTATCAATGCGCATGTTATTGATTTTTTCTTCGGTTGGTGTCACGCGAAGTGTTTTTTGGCCAGTGTAGGTTACAAATCCTGGTTTTGCACCTGTTGGCTTATTGAGTTTTTTAGCTTCTATCATATCAACTTGGATAAGGTTTGATAGACGAGCTTTTGAATAATAGGCCGCTAACTCAGCAGCATCTGTTTTGACCTCGTCGCTTGGATTGAGGTTGTCTTTGATAAGAACGTGACTGCCTGGGATATCTTTGGCGTGGAACCAAAGTTCACCTTTTTTAGCCATTTTGAAAGTTAATTCATCGTTTTGAAGATTATTTCGTCCAACCATGATGATTGTCTTACCATCAGAAGCTAAGTATTGTTCTGGTTTTTTACGTTTGTGACGTTTATCGCGCGTGCGACGTTTGACAAAACCTGTCTCAACCAATTCTTCTCGAATATCTTCGATGTCAGAGATAGAAGCATGGCTTAAAGCTGTTTCAACACTTTCGAGGTAAGCGATAGTATGTTTGGTTTCTTCAATGAGACCGGCTAAGTGTTTAACAGCTTCTTTAAGCTTCTGATATTTTTTGAAATAACGCTGAGCATTTTGGTTAGGGGTCAAACTTTTATCAAGAGCAATAGTGATTTTTTCGTTTGTGTAGTAGTTATCAAGTTCTACTTGGTCTTGATTATTTGGCACCATTGAGAGATAAGTTGTAAGAAGTTCTCCTTTTTGGCGGAATTCTTCAGCGTTTTCAGTAGCTGCCAATTCTTTTTCTTGTTTGCCAAGTTTTTTGATGTTTTTATCCAACTCTGTTTGGACACGGTGAATCAAATCACTTGATTGTTGGTTGACACGATCGCGTTCTGCTTTATCTTGGTAGAAAACATCCAAAAGTTCAGAAAGACTATCAAATTCTTTATCGCTTTTATCAAATAGCACAGCGGCAAATGATTTATCAGTCATATTTGGCTGAACTGGTCTATTGAAGAATGCTCGGAATTGTTTTAGTTTATCATCGCTAAGCTGCGCAGCCAAATTTTCGGCGGTATCACGCCCTAACCCTTGGAAGAGTTTTTGAAGATGACGTGGAGCCAAGTCTTCCGTTTGTAGGATTTCAAATAATTTTTCATCTGAAATTGTAAATGGATTTTGACTACCAGTTTGCGGAGGGGCAAGATAAGTTGATCCAGGTAAGATAGTACGGTAACTGTTTTGTGAGAAACCGATATGTTTAATTGATTCAATGATTTTGCTTTCAGCTTTATCAATCAAGATGATATTACTGTGTTTACCCATAATTTCAACGACTAAGGTTACCTTAATGTTGTCCCCAATTTCGTTTTTATTTGAAAAAGCAATTTCCAAAATGCGGTCATTTTCAATTTGAGTGATGCTCTCAATCACAGCCCCTTGAAGGTATTTACGCATAATCATGGTAAATGTATTTGGGGTTTGGGGATTCTGAAAATCTGTTTTAGTGATTTGCAGACGACCAAAAACAGGGTGTGCAGAAAGCAAAAGTTTATAGTTTTTACGATTATTACGAATGGTTAAAACAAGCTCGTGTTCAAAAGGTTGATTCACTTTTTGAATGCGTCCATAGAGGAGCTCATCTTGTAATTCTTTTGTTAAATGGTGTAGGAAAAAACCATCAAATGACATGATTAAAGTTGCCGCAAGGTTACTAAGAAAAATGCCTAGAAAACTTACGACGTCTCCTTTCTAATCTCATGTTTTCAATTCTTTTATTATACCATATCCCATGACAAATCTCTTGCTTGTGAAATAGGAAAGTTAAGCTAAAGCTATTTTTTTAGTTTTTGAATGATTGAAATTAGGTCCTGATAGTGTTTGTTATCCATTTTGACGATAGCATAGGTTTTGACCAAGATATCTTTGAATTTTTTTGAACTTGAAATGATAGTTTCGTTGTCCAGCAATCTTTCGGCGATGTCTTGGCTAACAATAGTAATCCCTGTGCCTTTGAGTACCTCGTGTTCGATAAGTGAAAGGTTATCAATAGAGATGTGGTGTTGAGTAGGCAGTTGATTGATCTTGATGAACTCCTTCAAGAAATTATGGTAACTGCTTGTCATGTGATAGAGTAAAAAGAGTGTTTTCTCCCCTTTATCAAATGCTTTGATCAAATCTTTTTGCCCGACTATCATCAGTTTATCAGCGCGAAGTGGGATTTTAAGGACACCTTTTTGAGTGTAGCTACCAGACATGATGCCAAGATCAATCTGCTCATCTAACAGTGCTTGGAAAATCTGATGAGAATTACTATAAGTTTGGACGTTTAGTTTGCGATTTTCTGGTAGATTATCTTGGATAGTAGAAAGATAGGTCTTGAGGTAGGAAGTGTCAGAACCAAGAATAATAGTTTCTTCAAAGTTTGATTCTAAATTATCAAGAAGAGTGTTATAAGCCAGTAAGGTCTGATTGGCAAATTGATAAATCTCTCTTCCTTTTGGTGTAAGGGAGATTTTTTTATTTTTACGTAAGAAAACCTCACATAAATTATTGCTAATTTCTTTTACACGCTTAGAAACGGCTGGCTGGCTGATGTTGTTCAGCTTAGCAGCTTCAGAAAAACTTTGCGTTTCATAGATATCTTTGATTAATTTTAAGTCAAAAATAGATAATTTATAATTAAATTTCATATTTTTGATTTTAACATAAACAAAAGTTATATTCAAATCTTCTAAAGTGGGACGTTTTTTCAAAAAAATAGCCAAAAACACATAAAATTTAGTCGATATGTAAGGAAACCTCACATAAACTATTGAAATAAAATTCTGAAAATTATAAAATGTTGACATCAATTGAGAAAGAGGTTTGCAGCATGGTTGCTTTGGAAGAGGAGTTGGCGAGTTTTGATTTAACGGCAAAGTATATGATTGAAATGAAGGGGATTCGAAAGAGTTTTGGTAAGCAAGAAGTTTTGAAAAATATCAATCTTTCCGTTAAAAAAGGTGAAGTTGTGGTTCTAATTGGCCCATCTGGTAGTGGGAAATCAACTTTGATTCGAACGATTAATAAGTTAGAGAAAATTAATGGTGGGAAAATTGCTGTAATGGGGAAAAACATTTACGACATGAACATGAATGATAATTTACTTCGTGAACGTGTCAATATGGTTTTCCAGCATTTCAATCTTTTTAATAATATGACTATTGCCAAAAATATTAGTATTGGTCCAGAGAAATTACATCGGAAAAGTAGCGAAGAAATGCAAGAAGTCGTTTTTAGGTTGTTAATGGCGGTAGGATTGCTTGATAAGAAAGACGCTTATCCTGAAAATCTATCTGGTGGGCAAAAGCAACGTGTGGCGATTGCAAGAGCTTTAGCTATGGAGCCGGATATCATTTTATTTGATGAACCGACATCAGCGCTTGACCCAGAAATGGTTGGTGAAGTTTTGCAAGTGATGAAGGCTATCGCCAAAAGTGGGACAACGATGATTATTGTGACGCATGAAATTGGCTTTGCTAAAGAAGTGGCAGATCGAATTGTTTTTCTTGAAAATGGTGAGTTGATTGCTGACATGTTACCTGAGGAAGTTAATAGTTCTTATCCAAATCAACGTGTGGCAAGTTTCTTAAAACAAATTTTGTAAGTTATAAGTTAAGTGTAGGAGTGTTTTATGTTTGGTGGGTTTCTGGAAAGTTATGGTGGATTTATTTTAGACGGTGCCCTGATGACGGTCTTTTTATCAGTGGTTTCGATGATTCTAGCCTTGATTTTAGGTGGTCTTGTCACAGCAGCTCGAATGAGTGACAATCTTTTGATTAGTGGTTTGACAAAACTTTATATTGAAGTGGTTCGTGGTTTGCCAATGCTAGTCATTTTGTCACTCTTCTTTTATGGCTTGCCTGAGCTAGGGCTTAATATTCCTAAAGGGACTTTATTTGGGGTTGATTTAGATCGTTTGATTGCTGCTTTAACAGGTTTAACGGTGGGTGAGTCGGTATTTGTTGCTGAGATTTATCGTTCTGGGATTCAAGCTGTTGATTCAGGTCAGTTTGAAGGAGCGCGAAGTATTGGTTTTAATAAATTTCAAGCTTATCGTTATGTGATTATTCCACAAGCTTTTAAAAATATTTTGCCAACCTTGGGTAATGAGTTTGCGAATAATATCAAATCAAGTTCGCAAGCGTCTGTTATTGGGGTGGCAGATTTGATGTTTACAGCAAGTACTATTCAAGGGATTTCTTATAAACCCTTTCAGGCAGTCATTGCTGTTGGTATCGTATATTTAGTTTTTACTTTTTCAACGACGCGCATTGTTGCCCACTGTGAAAAGAAAATGAATCGTAGTTCAGAAGAAAGTTTGAGCTTGGGTGAAAAGATTGCACAGTTCTTACAAAGTATTAAATCAAGTTGGAGGAAACTGACTGTGACGACAGCTGTTATTGCAGTTATTATGGGGTTATTTGCTTTGAATCATGGCAGAGCTTCTCAGGCAGCGAGTGGCATTAGTAAGATTCAAGAGTCAGGTCAGTTGGTAGTGGCGACAAATATTGGCTATGCACCGTATGAGTTTTACGACTTGAGTTCAGGACATAAAAAAGCAGTTGGGGTTGACTTAGCTTTTGCCAAACAATTGGCTGACAAGTTGCAGGTGAAATTGGTTGTTAAAAATATGAACTTTGATTCAATCTTAGGAACCATCACATCAGGTAATGCTGATATAGCTATTGCAGGGATGACTAAGACAAAGGAACGTGAAAAGTCAGTTGATTTTACTAAAAACTACGTTAAACAAACCAATAAGGTCATTGTTCGCAAAGAGTTTGCTAGTCAGTATACATCGATAAAATCTTTAGCCCCAACATCAATTGCTGTGCAAAAATCAACAACGCAAGCGGATGTGGTTAAAGATAGTATCAAGCCAAAACAGATTGTTGCTTTAACAAGTCTGCCAGATGCTTTTCTAAATTTATTACAAGGAAAGGTCGATGCGGTTGTGGCTGATGATATGGTGGCAGACCAATACATCGCAAGTAACAGTGACTTAACCTATGCTGATATTGAATTGCCTGGAACAACTGAAACAGCTATGGCTTTGACAAAAGGCAATCAATCATTGAAAGCTTATGTTGATGACCTTATTGAACAAGATAAAAAAGATGGAACTTTTGACAATTGGATGAAAACTTATAGTAATCTTGCTCAAAAGAATACCGGAGAAAATGAATAGGAGAAGAATCTTATGACAGTAGTAGATGGAACTAGTCGTTTACGAAAAGTGTTAATGTGCCGTCCAGATTTTTTGGTCAATGCTGCGCCGATTAATGTGATTTCAGAGCAGTACACAGAGCCTTTAGACCACGATAAAATGATGCGAGAATATGAAGCGGTGGTTAAGGCATATCAAGATAATGGTGTTGAAGTGGTTGAAGTGACTTCAAGTAAGAAAATGCCAAATGCTGTTTTTGCAAGAGACTTTGGAGGTGATGTTAAGGAAGGTTACATCTTAGGACGCTTTAAAAAAGAAATTCGTTTTGCTGAACGTCAGTATTATGAAGACATCATGTCAGGACTTGGCATTCCAAAGATTGCCGAAGTCACTGAAGGTTACTTTGAAGGGGGTGATTTTGCTTTTATTGATAACAAAACGTTAGCGATTGGTGTGATTGACCGCACTAATCTCACGGGTGTTGATGAAATTCGTAAGCAGCTAGAACCATATGGTTATAAGGTTTATGCCGTTAAAGCCAATCCAGATTATTTGCATTTGGATATGTGTTTTAACTTAGTAGCACCTAAACTTGCTATTGCTTATGAGGCTGGATTACCAGATGATTTTATTACCTTGATTAAGGAAAAAGGTATTAAGGTTATTTCTGGAACGCAAGAAATGATTTTTAAACATGGTTATAACGTTGAAGCTTTGGGAGATAATCGTGTGATGAGTTTAAAACAAAATACCTTTATTAACGAAGCACTTCGTAGTGAAGGTATGGAAGTTATTGAGGTCGATATTACAGAGTTATTGAAAGCAGGCGGTGGCGTGCATTGCATGACTTTCCCACTTGAACGTTATTAATCAATTGCTCAGGAATTATTTGTAGATGTGGATTGCCACGTAAAAAACAATTTAGAAAGTTTGTTATGTCAACATTTTTAGCTAAATCATTTGAAACTATTGTCGCTTATGAGCCTGGTGAACAACTTGGGGATGATTATCTTAAATTAAACGCCAATGAAAGTTCACAGGAACCTAGTCCTCGTGTTTTAGAGGTTTTGAAGAATGCTCAGACCTTAAATTATTATAACGATCCATGTCAACATAAATTACGTCAAAAATTAGCTCAGCTACATTCACTTGACCAAGCAAACATCATTGTTGGAACAGGGGCAGATGATGTTTTGGATTTAATTTTTAGGACATTTTTTGATCGTGGGGACAAAATTGCTTTTCCAAAAGTGACTTATCCGTTTTACAAAGGATATGCGGATACGTATGGATATGAAGCATTAGAAGTGCCTTTAACAAAAGATTTACGCGTTGATTTATCAGATTATGAAGATCTTCCACATGCCGTTTTAGTTGTTAATCCGGATGCACCAACAGGATTTTTAAAACCTTTATCAGCCATCAAGAAATTGGTTGCTTCGCATCCAGAGCGCCTGGTTATTGTTGATGAGGCTTATATTGATTTTGGTGGTGCTTCAGAAACAGCTATTAAGTTGGTTGAGGAATTTTCAAATGTTATTGTTGTTCGTACTTTTTCAAAATCGCGTCAATTAGCTGGCGGTCGGATTGGTTACGCGGTTGCTTGTAAAGAACTCATCAAAGATATGGAAGATTTAAAGATGGCGGTTAATCCATTCAATGTGAGTTTGTTACAAGAAGAAGTGGCGATAGCAAGTTTAGAAGATGAATTTCATTTTGAAAGACATGTCAAGGAAATTATCGACAATCGTGATTACTTGACATCTGCTCTTCGTATTTTAGGCTTTAAAGTTTTAAACAGTAAGACGAATTTTGTCTATGCGTCTTCACGTTTGATTTCAGGGGAGGAATTATATGAAAAATTACGTGAACGCCATATCTTGGTTCGTCACTACGAGACAGAAGAAGTCAAAGACTTTGTTCGTATCACCATTGGTACAAAACAAGAAATGCACCATTTAGTTAGTGAGGTAGATGCTATTTTAAAGGAGAAAGATCATGTTAAAAGTGTTAATTTCTGATTATCCAAATGTTTTGGCGGAGCGTGATTTGAGTATCGAAGTTAACCTTTTAAAGGAACTTTTACCTGCTGATAGCGAAATTACTGTTTATCCTTATATCAATGAAGATGAGTTTATTGAAAGAATGTCTGGTGTGGACGTGCTTTTGACAGCTTTTCTTCCACTTAAGGAAGATATTTTAGGGAAATTTCCTGACTTAAAGGGGATTGCAGTTAATGCAACAGGGACAAATACCATTGATACTGACTATGCTGAAAAGTTGGGCATTGCTGTTCGCAATTTAGGAGCTTATTCAACAGAAGATGTTGCCAACCATGCGATTGCTCTCCTGCTTGCTTTAAATCAAAAACTCTTTATACATAGCAAATTCATAGAAGCAGGATTTTGGAGTTATCAAAAGGCTGGCGAAGTGAAGCGTCTTTCTTCGCAAACCTTGGCTATTTTCGGTCTTGGTCGAATCGGACAGGCAGTTGCTAAACGTGCAAAAAGTTTTGGAATGTCTGTGATAGCTTATGACCCTTTTATTCCTGATGAAGTGGCAAATGAGCTTGGCGTCAAATTGGTTTCAGTTGAAACCATTCAAGCTGAGGCAGATGTCATCAGTTTGCATTTGTTTGCTAATTCGGCTAACGAGCATTTCTTTAATCGGGACTTCTTTAAGAAGTTGAAAAAACCAGTGATTTTTATCAATGTGGCGCGTGGTAGTCTTGTGGATGAAGCAGCACTGATTGAAGCGTTAGATGAGGGAAAAGTAATCGGTGCGGGATTGGATGTTTTAGAGAGTGAAAATCCAGACCTTTCAGATAATCCATTTCTTAAACGAGATAATGTTATCTTAACCCCTCATTCTGCCTTTTATAGTCAAGACAGTCTGAATACCTTGCAAGTTCAAACGGTTAAAAATGCAGTTGCTATTTTGAAGGAGTATCATCATGAAATTTGAAACCATTGAAGAATTGAGCACGCCAGAACGTATAGAATCCATTGCTAAATATTTGGTGTCTATACTTTCAGTTAATGGTACAGAAGGCGAAGTCAATTTGGCTGATGCTATCTATGAATTGGTGCAGTCAGCGCCATATTTTACAGCTCACCCTGAGTGTGTTTGGCAACAAGTTTTAGAAGATGATTCCTTAAAACGTAAAAATAATTTTGCATTGCTTAAAAAAGCTGGAACATCAAAGACAGTAATCCTGCATTCTCATATGGATACTGTTGGGATTGAAGATTATGGTCCTATAAAAGGCATCGCCAATGATTCAGATGCGCTTCAAGAGTTCTTTAAAAACTATGACGAAGACCCACTTATTCAAGAGCAAGCTAAATCTGGTGACTGGTTGTTTGGTCGCGGAATGCTTGATATGAAATCAGGAGATGCAGTCAATATTGCGACACTTTTCTACTATATGGAACATCCAGATGAACTTCCTTGCAATTTACTTTTGATGACCAATTGTGTTGAGGAAAATGACCATACTGGTGCCATCCAGGCCTCAAGTGAACTGTTACGTCTTCGTCAAGCAGGTTATGAGTTTCAAGCAGCGGTTAATACGGATTTTATTTCTCCTTCATATGACGGTGATGAGAAGAAATATATCTACACGGGCGCTGCTGGGAAAATGCTGACATGTTTTTATATTAAAGGGAGAGAAACACATGTCGGCAGTTGCTTGATGGGGATTGATGCGACTTTAATATCGAGTGCTATTAATCTCAAAATCAATACCAACCTTGATTTAGTTGAAACAATTGACAACGAAGACATTTTACCTAGTTCTGCCTTGCTTCAACGTGATTGTAAAGACTTCTATAATGTACAAACTAACAAGCGTGCTAATCTTTACTTCAATACTTTTCTTTATGAAAAGAGTGCAGATGATGTCTTACAAATTTTACTTGAAGCAAGTAAAAAAGTGGTTCAAGAGTTGTCAATGACCTATCGTAAACGGTTTAAAGCCTATTCTGAAAGAAGTCACATTCACAGCAGTATCTCACATGATATCGATGTGACGACATTTGCCCAATATCTTGATGCCTTAGAACAAAAAGGGTATGATACCAAAACTTTGATTAGAGAGTTTTTCGAAAGCATTGGAGATTATGATAAACGAGAAGTTGGCTTTGATTTAATTGATTACTTGGAAGCTAAGACACAATCAGATGAAGCAAAAGTAATTGTCTTTTTAGCACCACCGTTTTGCCCTCATAATTATGTTGATTTAGGTAGTGAAGTTGACCGAGCTCTTGAAGAAGTGATGGCAGAATTTCCTCAAGAACATTTCGTGAAACGACGTTTTTTCCCATTCTTAAGTGATTCAAGTTATCTTGCTATGCGAGAAAGCTTAGAAGACATTGACAAGTTGAAGGCTAATTTTCCTTTGATGGATGCTATTTATCCTTTGCCAGTTGAGACAATCAGGAGTCTCGATATTCCTGCTGTAGATTTAGGGGTCTACGGTATTGGTGCTCATACATGGAAGGAGAGACTCTATAAACCTTATTCTTATCACACTCTTCCAAAGGTTATTAGAAGCTTTATCAAGCATCTTAATTAGGAATTTCACTAAAAAATTCTTGTGTTTTGAATAAAAATAAGAAAATTTCGAAAAGAGGTTGAAATTTTCAGAATTTAGGTTATAATTATTAAAAAACACAGGAGGAAGCTAAGATATGAACATGACACAAACTCTTACAAGTTGGCAAAGTTGGCGTATGTAAAAGTTGTGTTTATGTTATGGCATAGATACGACTTTTGGAGTACTTCTAAAAAGTATCTATGCGCTAATCTTAGTTACAAGATAAAAAAGCGTGTAGTAAGTTTTTACTAGACGCTTTTCTTTTTAGTTGACTCATCGGGATTACACATTAGTAAATTAATAATAAAGCATTCAACGGAGAAAAAGATGAAAAATAAAGCACTTATTGGAACACTTATTGCCCTTGTTATTTTAGTTGCTGGTTCAATGATTTATGACCAGACAAAAAATGAGTCAGCAAAAAATGGAGATATTAAAATCGGTATTTTACAATATGTTACCCACGATGCTCTTGATGAAATCGAAAGAGGGATTGAAGATGGCTTAGCTGATGCTGGCTACGACAAAGCAAATGCGAAGATTACCGTTTTAAATGCCGAAGGTGACCAAAGTAAAATCCAAACCATGAGTAAACAATTGGTTCATGCTAAAAATGATGTGGTTATTGGGATTGCCACACCAGCTGCTCAAGGACTAGCTTCAGCAACCAAAGACATTCCAGTTGTAATGGGAGCTATTTCAGACCCAGTCGGAGCAAAATTGGTTAAGCATTTGAAAAAACCGGAAGGAAATGTAACAGGAGTTTCTAACCAAGTGCCGATTAAACAAACGGTTGAGATGATTCAAGAAATTACACCAAACGCAAAAACAATCGGAGTTTTGTATGCTAGTAGCGAAGATAATTCTGTATCTCAAGTGGCTGAATTTAAAAAGTACGCTAAAGCAGCTGGTATCAATGTAATCGAGTACGCTGTCCCATCAACCAATGAAATTAAAACAACCATGTCTGTCATGACTGGTAAAGTCGATGCTGTTTTTGTCCCACAAGATAATACGATTGCCTCAGCCTTCACAACGGTTGTTAACTCAGCTAATGCAGCGAAAATTCCAGTTTATTCATGTGTGGATACCATGGTTGAACAAGGAAGTATCGCTTCAGTTGCTCAAAGCCAATATGATTTGGGTGTTGAAACAGCTAAGATTGCTGTTAAATTACTAGCAGGCAAAAAAGTATCTGACGTACCGGTTAATATCGTTAATACTGGTACACCAACCCTTAACTTAAAAGAAGCACAAGAACTAGGAATTACGATTCCAGACAGCGTTCTTTCAAAAGCAACTGTAGCTGTCAAAGCAGATGAAAATTAGGAGAGAAGGAGAAAACATCATATGATTATTTCGTCAGTTTCACAAGGACTTTTGTGGGGGATTCTTGGTTTAGGAATTTACCTGACTTTCCGAATTCTTAATTTTCCAGATATGACGACTGAGGGTTCTTTCCCTCTTGGTGGAGCAGTAGCTGTTACTTTGATGAATCACGGAACACATCCTTTGTTAGCTACTTTGGCAGGTATGCTTGCGGGTTGTTTAGCTGGTCTTGTTACTGGTCTACTTTATACTAAAGGAAAAATTCCAACGCTTTTAGCAGGGATTTTGGTAATGACGTCATGTAACTCCGTTATGCTTATGGTTATGAAACGTGCCAACCTAGGTTTGCTTAACATCAAACCTTTGCAAGCCTTGCTTCCATTTGCTGACAGTACAAATCTTTTGGTAATCGGTCTTTTGGCAGTGGTAATCGTCATTTCAGCGTTGATTTTCTTTCTATACACACGTCTTGGTCAAGCTTACATCGCAACTGGTGATAACCGTGATATGGCAAAGAGTTTTGGAATCAATACTGACCGTATGGAAGTTATGGGACTTACCATTTCAAATGGTTTGATTGCTTTGTCTGGTGCGCTTGTTAGTCAACAAGATGGCTACGCTGATGTGTCAAAAGGGATTGGTGTCATTGTAATCGGTCTTGCAAGTATCATTATCGGTGAGGTACTTTACTCAACTGGTTTGACACTACTTGAACGTTTGATTGCTATCGTGGTTGGGTCAATTTTGTACCAATTCTTAATCACAGGTGTGATTGCCCTTGGTTTCAATACCAACTACCTCAAATTATTCAGTGCCATTGTCTTAGCTATTTGTCTTATGGTTCCTGTTCTTAAAAATAAATTCTTTAAAGGAGTGACCTTATCACGATGAAAAAAATTGTCGAATTAAAAAATGCAACCGTTCAAGTTAATAATGGTCTTGATGAGGTCAAAACAATCCTTGACGATGTGAATTTGACCATTTATGAACATGACTTTTTAACGATTTTAGGTGGAAATGGTGCTGGTAAATCAACTCTTTTCAATGTGATTGCTGGGACTTTGATGTTAACTAGCGGAAGCATTTCAATCCTTGGAAAAGATGTGACGCATCTGCCTGCTGAAAAACGTGCCAATTATCTTGCGCGTGTCTTTCAAGACCCTAAAATGGGGACAGCACCGCGTATGACGGTGGCAGAAAATCTTTTGATTGCCAAATACCGTGGTGAAAAACGTGGTCTCTTGCCACGAAAAATCCATGCTTTCACAGATGAATTTAAAGCACTTGTGGCACGAACTGGTAATGGTCTTGAAAAACATTTAGATACTCCAACGGGTCTTTTATCAGGTGGGCAACGTCAAGCGCTCAGCCTTTTGATGGCTACGCTGAAACGTCCAGAATTGCTATTGCTCGATGAACACACCGCAGCACTTGACCCTAAAACAAGCGTGTCTTTGATGAACTTGACAGATGAATTTGTAACGGGTGACCAATTGACTGCGCTCATGATTACCCACCATATGGAAGATGCTCTTAAATATGGAAATCGCTTGATTGTTATGAAAGATGGTAAAATCATCAAAGATCTTAATCAAGACGAAAAAGCCCAACTGGCAATTGCTGATTACTATCAATTATTTGAATAAAATGAAACGCCCTCGGGCGTTTTTTTATGTGCCCAAGTAACTTTTCCAAATCACAAAGAAGAAAATCTTCTGAAAATATGTTACAATTAAATTGCTGTAATTCGACTTGCTAACCTTTTTGGAGGCAAGGACCGTTAGTAAAATTCATAAGCAATTAAGTTGCACGTATAAAAAAATAAAAAAGAGGAGAAAACATCGTCATGAGCGATATTAAAATTATTGCCCTAGGTGGGGTTCGTGAAAATGCGAAAAACCTCTATGTGGTAGAAGTTAATGACTCAATTTTCGTTTTGGATGCTGGACTGAAGTATCCTGAAAATGAGCAACTTGGTGTGGATGAAGTGATTCCAAACCTTGATTATCTAATTGAAAACAAAAAACGTGTACAAGGGATTTTCTTGACACACGGGCACGCCGATGCTATTGGAGCTTTGCCTTATATTTTGCAAGAATTCAAAGCGCCAGTCTTTGGTTCACCACTGACTATTGAGTTAGCTAAGCTTTTCGTTAAGAAAAACAATAACGTTAAAAAATTCAATAACTTCCATGTTATTGATGCTGAAACAGAAATTGAATTTGCGGATGCGACAATTTCATTCTTCAAAACAACACACTCAGTTCCTGAAAGTTTGGGGATTGTTGTTGGTACTGATGAAGGAAATATTGTCTACACTGGTGACTTCAAATTTGACCAAGCTGCGCGTAAATATTACCGCACTGACTTGGGACGTTTGACAGAAATTGGACGTGAAGGTGTTCTTGCCCTTCTTTCTGATTCTGCTAACGCTACAAGCCATGTAATGACAGCTAGTGAAGCAGAAGTTGCTGCTGAAATGGATAGCGCCATTGCTGACGCTGAAGGCCGTGTGATTATCGCTGCGGTTGCTTCAAACCTTGTGCGTATTCAACAAGTCTTTGACTCAGCTGCTGAATACGGTCGTCGTGTGGTCTTGACTGGATTTGATGCTGAAAATATTGTTCGCACAGCTATCCGCATGAAGCGTCTTCGTTTGGTTGATGAAAAATTAATCATCAAACCAAAAGACATGCATAAATACGAAGATCACGAATTGATTATCCTAGAAGCTGGTCGTATGGGTGAACCAATCAACGGTTTGCACAAAATGGCTCTTGGTCGTCACCGTTATGTTCAAATTAAAGATGGTGATTTGGTTTACATCGTTACAACACCAAGTCTTTCAAAAGAAGCAGCTGTTGCGCGTGTTGAAAATCTGATTTACAAAGCTGGTGGTACAGTTAACCTTATTACGAAGACTCTTAATGTCTCAGGTCATGCCAACGGTCGTGATTTGCAGTTGATGCTTAACCTTCTTCAACCCAAATACCTTTTCCCAGTTCAAGGTGAGTACCGCAATTTGGCGGCTCATGCTGAATTGGCCCAAGAAGTTGGTATGTATCCTGAAAACATCTACATCGTCAAACGTGGTGATGTCATGGTTCTTGGTAAAAATGGTTTCAACCATGAAGGAAGCGTCCCAGCTGGTGATGTCATGATTGATGGTAATGCCATCGGTGATGTTGGTAACATCGTACTTCGTGACCGTAAAGTCTTGTCAGAAGATGGTATCTTCATTGTTGCACTAACTGTTAATAAACGTGAGAAGAAAATTGTATCAAAAGCGAAAATTCACACGCGCGGATTTGTTTACGTTAAGAAGAGCCGTGATATTCTTCGTGAATCAGCTGAACTGGTTAACCAAACCGTTGAAAACTATCTTGAACAAGATAGTTTTGACTGGGGTGAATTGAAGGGAGCTGTCCGCGATGAAGTGGCTAAATTCCTCTTCGACCAAACCAAACGTCGCCCAGCTATCTTACCAGTCGTTATGGAAGTGAGATAAAAATAATTTGAAGCTAGTTTTTTTACTAGCTTCTTTTTTGTTGTGTACCGAAATGTTTATTTTTTCTTGTTTTTTTAAGCTGGGCTTGTTATACTAAAGCCCGAGGTAATTTGTTATTGCTTAGAATTCTAGAAAGAAAGGGTATGTATGAGAACAATTTTTAAGATTATCTTTTTTATTCCCAGCCTTATAATCAATATTATCTGGAATTTTTTCTGGGCAATTATTAAGACGATTGTTCTGATTGCCATTTTATGTTTTGGCCTTCTTTATTACGCCAATAACAGCAGTTCTCAGTTAGCAAATTCCATTTCAAATATTGCTAATAGTGTCGTTACGTACTTTGATGCTAATAAAGATGATATTGCTAATAATTTAAAAGACTTGTCAACAGATGATTTTACTCATTATTCTGGTGCTCGTTGGTCTAGCAATTCGGCTAATGTTTATATTAAAACAACTAATAAGACGCTAGTTAACGCTTATGAAGAAGCGATTAATGCTTGGAATGCCACTGGGGCATTTACCTTTACACTTGTTAGTGATGAGAGTTCAGCAGATATTGTTGCAACTGAATATTCGGATGCAAGTTCAAAAGCAGCTGGTTTAGCTGAAACAGAGACAAATGCGTTGACTAATCAGATTACGCATGTCGATGTGAAGTTAAATACTTATTATCTGCTTGAAAAAGATTATGGTTATACGCACAATCGAATTGTTTACACTGCGGAACATGAGTTGGGCCACGCTATTGGACTTGACCATGATGATAAGGAAGAATCAGTTATGCAATCGTCAGGTTCATACTATGGCATTCAAGATGTCGATATCCAAAAAGTTCAATCAATTTATAATCAATAAAATATAAACATACGAAAATCTGTTCCTTTGAGCAGATTTTTTGATATTATCCTAGTTTAACGAGTGAGGATTTGTTAAAATAGAACTATGATTATTTTACAAGGAAACAAAATTGAACGCTCATTTTCGGGCGATGTCTTATTTGACAATATTAATATTCAAGTTGATGAAAAAGACCGCATTGCGCTTGTTGGGCGAAATGGTGCTGGTAAATCAACTTTGCTTAAAATTTTAGTCGGTGAAGAAGCACCAACATCAGGTGAAATCAATACAAAACGTGACTTGAGTTTGTCATATTTGGCGCAAGATAGCCGTTTTGAGTCAGAAAATACCATTTTTGATGAAATGTTGCACGTTTTTGATGATGTGCGTAGCATGGAATCTCGTCTTCGTAAGATGGAAATGCAAATGGCAGAGCTAACAGGTGATGCTTTTGATAAATTGATGTCGGATTACGACCGTTTATCAGAAGAATTTCGTGTTAAAGGTGGATTCACTTACGAGGCAGAAATCAAAGCCATTTTAAACGGCTTCAAATTTGATGAATCGATGTGGCAAATGAAGATTTCTGAGTTGTCTGGTGGGCAAAATACGCGCTTGGCTCTTGCTAAAATGTTGCTTGAAAAGCCTGAACTTCTTGTACTTGACGAACCAACCAACCACTTGGACATTGAAACAATTGCTTGGCTTGAAAATTACTTGGTCAATTATCAAGGCGCATTGATTATTGTCAGCCACGACCGTTATTTCCTAGATAAAGTAGCAACAGTGACTCTCGATTTGACAACACATTCGCTTGATCGATACGTTGGAAACTATTCTAAATTTATGGATTTGAAGGCTGAGAAATTAGCGCTCGAAGCCAAAAATTATGAAAAACAAGCGAAAGAAATTGCTAAGTTAGAAGACTTCGTTCAACGTAACATTGTGCGTGCCTCAACGACAAAACGTGCTCAAGCTCGACGTAAACAATTGGAAAAAATGGAACGCTTGGACAAACCAACCGCTGGTCAAAAATCAGCTAATATGACTTTCCACGCTGATAAAGTGTCAGGAAACGTTGTATTGACAGTAGCAGATGCAGCGATTGGCTATGATGACCAAATCTTGTCAGAACCAATCAACATTGATGTCAAGAAATTTGATGCCATTGCCATCGTTGGACCAAATGGTATCGGAAAATCAACCTTGATTAAATCAATTGTGGGTCAGATTCCATTTATTAAAGGCTCATCGACTTATGGCGCTAACGTTGAAGTGGGTTACTATGACCAAACACAATCCAATTTAACACGTACCAATACTGTCCTTGATGAGCTATGGAATGATTTTTCAACAACACCAGAAGTGGAAATTAGAAATCGCCTGGGAGCCTTTCTCTTCTCTGGTGACGATGTTAAGAAATCTGTTAGTATGCTTTCTGGTGGTGAGCGCGCTCGACTATTGCTTGCTAAATTGTCAATGCAAAATAATAACTTCCTTATCCTTGACGAACCAACCAACCACTTGGATATCGACAGTAAGGAAGTTTTGGAAGACGCCTTGATTGATTTTGACGGGACACTTTTATTTGTCAGTCACGACCGTTATTTCATTAACCGTGTGGCAACGAAAGTGCTTGAAATCTCTGAAGAAGGTTCAACACTTTATCTAGGTGACTATGATTATTACCTTGAGAAAAAAGCAGAGCTTGAAGAATTGGAACGCTTGAAAGCTGAAGAAGCACAAGAAAAGACAGCTACGGTTGTTGAAAAAGCGCCCGCAAATGATTATCAAGCCCAAAAAGCTAACCAGAAAGAACTTCGTAAGCTCACACGTCGCATTGCTGAAATCGAAAATCAATTAGAAGAGATTGAGGCGCGTGAAGAAGAAATCAATCAAGCTATGTTGGCTACAAATGATGCAACAGAACTTGTTGATCTTCAAAAAGAACTTGATGAATTAACTGAACAACAAGAAAACCTCATGTTAGAATGGGAAGAACTCAGCGAAAAAGTTGAGGGGTGAAATTGACCTAATGAGTGCAATGCTGAAGTGGGGAAAGGAGAATTTATGCAAGATTATGGACCAATCTTTAAAGAATCTCGAATCAATCGTGGTTTTTCTTTGAAGCAGGTAGCCTGCGATGATTTATCCATTTCACAGCTATCGCGTTTTGAACGAGGTGAGTCCGATATTTCTCTAAATAAATTTCTTCTAGCCTTGCAAGCCATTCAACTTTCACTTGATGAATTCATGAATCGAGCCAATAACTACAAAAAACTGGGACAGAAGAAATTGATGTCTCAAATGGCTGTTTACCATTATCAGAAGGATGTTCAAGGCTTGGAGAAAATGATTCAAGAGGAACAAAAGAAACTTGAAAAAGATTTTACTGATATCCAAGCAAAGCTTAATATCATTCTCTTTCGAGGCATGATTTGCCAATGCGACGACACTCGTACTATGTCAAAAGAGGATTTGGATTTTGTGATTGATTACCTCTTTCAAAAAGAAAACTGGGAAATTGGTGATTTAATCTTAATTGGTAATTTTTACACCTTTTATCCAACTCCTTTGATGAGTCGCATGGTTAGAGAAATTCTGAAACGAGTCGATTATTATTCTGAGATTTCAACGAATCGAAATTTGGTTGAATGCACCTTGATTAATATGATAGAGATTTGCACAGAGCGTGGGGAATTAGGGGAAGCGAGCTTTTTTGAGAAAGAAGCTGAAAAGTTATTGTCAAATGAGCGAAATGCTTATCACCGTACGGTTTTTCTCTACGAAAAGGGGTTCTTAAAATATGCTAAAGGTGATTTCAGCGGGATAGATGATATGAAAAATGCCATTTTTTGTTTTGAAGTGACTGGTGCTATCAATCACGCGAAACACTATCAATCTCATATGGAAAAAGTTTTAAAATGAAAAATTCTCGTATTCGGGAATTTTTTTATTCCCTTAAAAATCTCATTTATAGTAATGGAAAAGATTTAAGGGGGATGAAAGTGGAGAAAAACAGTTTAAAACTTTTAGCAAGTAGGGCAGTTAACAAACTTGGAGATGTTTTATATGATTATGGGAATAGCAGTTGGATTGCGTCCATGGGCAGTTTTGGACAAAAGATGTTGGGAATTTACCAAATTGTCGAAGTTGTGATTGCTATTATCCTTAATCCATTTGGTGGAGCAATTGCAGATAGGTTTAGGCGTCGCAAGATTTTGCTTTGGACTGATGGACTTTGTGCTTTGCTGTGTGTAATCTTGGCATTTATTCCTAGTAATCGCTTGATGTTATACGGTTTGATTCTGGCAAATATGCTGCTTGCTGTATCGAATGCTTTTTCTAACCCAGCTTATCGAGCTTATGTTCCTGAGGTTGTCAAAAAAGAGAAGCTTGTTAGTTATAATTCGTATTTAGAAACCTCTGTTCAAATCATTAAGGTGAGTTCACCTCTATTAGGATTTCTTATTTACCATTATTTGGGGATTCGTTGGACTTTAATTGTGGATAGTTTGACTTTTGGGATTTCTTTTCTTTGTCTGCTGATGATTAGGCATGTTGACTATGTTGGACACGAAATCAGACAGAATTTAACATCTAGAGAGATTCTTAAAGATATTTGGAAAGGATTTTTATATATTGTTGCTCAAAAAGAGATATTTTTTCTTTTGATAATGGCTACAACGGTAAATCTTTTCTTGGCAATGCTGACTTATTTATTGCCTTTTAGTTCTAGTATTTTTAAAATGTCGAGTGCTTATGCGACACTCCTTAGTTTATCGGCAGTTGGTTCTATTTTCGGTGCGATAGTGTCCAAAAGAGTTCCTAATACGATATCAGCATTATTATGGGCATTAGGGTTTAGCGGGCTAGGAATAACTGTTTTGGCTATTTCACCCTTAACAGGTTTGCCTATTTTTTTGAGTTTTTCTGGAGTGTTGTTTTACAATCTTTTTGAAACTATCTTTAA
Source organism: Streptococcus equinus (assembly GCF_900104225.1). Taxonomy (GTDB): domain Bacteria; phylum Bacillota; class Bacilli; order Lactobacillales; family Streptococcaceae; genus Streptococcus; species Streptococcus equinus_D. Next base: position 259,755 of record NZ_FNJK01000002.1, read on the forward strand.
TATTCATTTCTTTAGTCAAGTTCAAAGTCGTGTCGCTAATGAGTATATGGGACGAGTGATTTCAAGTATTTATACTTTAGCGATTCTATTTATGCCATTAGGAACTTTAGTGATGACTTTGATAAGAAGTAGTATTTCGGCTTATAGTTTTATCATTATTGGCTTAGCTGTTTTTCTATTAGCCATGGTAGGATTATGTTATAGCAACAAACGATTGAAACTATCTCACGAAAAAGAAGGGTAACTCTTTAATGGTATGCAGCTGTCTGGGATTGGCAATATGCTAATTTTGGATAAGTTTGCATATCATTTTTTAGTTTTTTGAAAATCAATAGCAGGCTATTGACTTTTTGACTCAAAGTTTTATAATAATGAATGGAATAAAATGAAATGTTTAGCAAACTTTAAAAAATGTCTACAAATTCTGACGGATGTTTTTTAGGGACTTGCTTTTTTATTGTCGGAGGTAACTATGAATCCTAAAAATGCTCCATATGGTTGGCTTGTTAAGCGAATTGCGCATCGTTTGGAACAAAACATGAATAATTTCTTGAAGCCTTATAACATTACTATTATGCAATCTTGGGTGTTGTTGTACTTAAAAGATGACAAGGATTGTTGTACTTATAAGGAATTAGAGAGAGAATTTGAAGTGTCGCAACCAACCATGGCTGGGATTATCTCGCGTTTGGAACAAAAGGAATTAGTTATTACAGGTCAGGATGAAAAAGACAAGCGTATCAAGAAAGTGCGTATTTCTGATAAGGGCTTGGACTTGATTATGCTGGTTTGTGGTCACTTGGAAGAGTCTGAAGACGATATCATTAGAGGCTTTTTTGATAAAGATCAAGAAACATTTCATTCATTGCTCGAACGAGCTTATTATAATGTTGTAGAAAGAGGTGACGAGAATGATTAAAACTCTTTTAGCTCAAGTTAAGGAGTATAAAGCTCCATCTTTATTAGCTCCTTTGTGTGCAGCTTTAGAGGTTTTCTTCGATATGTCAGTCCCTTTTGTCATTGCTAAGTTAATTGACCAAGGGGTACAAGCTGGGAATTTAGCTGTTGCCATGAAGTACGGAATTTTAATGTTGGTTCTTGCTTCATGTGGTTTGACAACAGGTTTCTTGGCTGGTAAATTCGCTGCGCAAGCCTCAGCAGGATTTGCCGCTAATTTGCGTGAAGGAATGTATGAAAATATTCAAACCTTCGCCTTTTCAAATATTGATAAATACAGTACAGCTGGTCTTGTCACTCGTATGACAACAGACGTTACAAATGTTCAAAATGCTTATCAAATGATTATTCGTATCGTTGTGCGTGCACCGCTGACAATCATTGTTAGTATGATTATGTGTTTTGTGGTGGATCGTCGCTTGAGTTTGATTTTCCTTGCTGCAGTTTTGATTTTAGGAGCAGCGCTTTTATTTATCATGCGTAAGGCTATGACAACTTTCAATTACGTCTTTCGTAAATACGATGATTTGAACGCGAGTGTTCAAGAAAATATTTCAGCCATTCGAGTGGTGAAAGCATTTGTACGTGAAAAATATGAAAATAAAAAATTCACGAAGGCTGCTGAGAATATTTATCGTCTTTTTGTAAAAGCTGAAAAAATTATCATCTTTAATGTGCCAGTCATGATGTTTATCATCTTTACATGTATTATTTGCTTGTCATGGTTTGGGGCACAGTTTATCGTTGATGGTAGTTTGACAACTGGGGAATTGACTTCATTGATGTCATATATTTTTGCCATGATGATGTCACTAATGATGTTGTCAATGATTATGGTCATGATTTCAATGAGTACAGCCAGTGCCGAACGTATTGCAGAAGTGCTTAATGAAAAAGCTGATATCGTAAACCCTGAAAATCCATTGATGGAAGTTCCAAATGGAAACATCGAGTTTAACCACGTGCATTTTTCATACAAACACGGTGGTGGAGAAGAAGTGTTATCTGACATTGACCTTAGTGTCAAATCTGGTGAAATCATCGGTGTTATCGGTGGTACTGGTTCTGGTAAGACATCATTTGCTAACTTGATTTCTCGTCTTTATGATGTGGATGCAGGGTCAGTTAAAGTTGGTGGACACGATGTTCGCGAATACGATTTGGAAGTTCTTCGTGACCAAGTTGCCGTAGTGCTTCAAAAAAATGTCCTTTTCTCAGGTACTATTCTTGATAACCTTCGTTGGGGGAATGAAAATGCGACTGACGAAGAATGTATGGAAGCTTGTCGCCAAGCTTGTGCAGACGAATTTATCGAACGCTTCCCTGACAAATACAATACATGGATTGAACAAGGCGGAAGTAATGTCTCAGGTGGACAAAAACAACGTCTTTGTATCGCTCGTGCTTTGCTGAAAAAACCAAAAGTTTTGATTTTGGATGATTCAACAAGTGCCGTAGATACTGCGACAGATGCTAATATCCGTCAATCATTTGAAGAAACCATTCCTGGAACAACTAAAATCATCATTGCTCAACGTATTTCAAGTGTGCAACACGCTGATAAAATTTTGGTCCTTGATGATGGTAAAATCTCAGGTTTTGCTAGTCACGATGAATTGCTTAAAACAAACGCTATTTACCGTGAAATCAACGAGGTTCAACAACAAGGTAGCGGGGATTTTGATGAGGAAGGAGGTAATAACTAATGTCTCAACCTAAAAAAGAAGTGAACAAACAAGCCACACTAAAACGCGTTTTGGCTTATGTGATTAAGAATTATAAATGGCGATTCATGGCTGTTTTTGTCTTGATTCTAATTGCTGCGCTTTGTATGGTTCGTTTTAGTTTGTTCATGCAAACCTTGATTGATAGTTATGTCACACCTCTTTTAGCTGCAAAAAATCCTGACTTTTCTGGTTTAGCACATGCCATTTTCCAATTAATCATTATTGGAATCATCGGGGTAGCAAGTACTTACACTTATAACCGTTTGATGGTTTATGTGGGACAAGGAACAATGCGCCGTATTCGTATTGACCTCTTTACGCACATGGAAAGCTTGCCAATCAAGTACTTTGATACGCATGCTCACGGGGACATCATGTCAATCTATACCAATGACGTTGATACTCTTCGTCAATTGATTGGACAAAGTATCCCGCAAGTGGTCAACTCAAGCTTTTCGATTTTGACAACTTTTGTCAGCATGTTAGTTCTAAATGTGCCATTGTCAGCCTTGTCAGTTTTCATGGTTATTGTTTTGCTTTATGTAGCTCGTAAAATCGCTGCGCAATCATCTAAATATTTCCATGACCAACAAAATGACCTTGGTCGTGTCAATGGTTTTATCGAAGAAATGATGGATGGTCAAAAAGTTGTTAAAGTCTTTAACCACGAAGAACGTGCGAAAGAAGATTTCCGTAAACTCAATCAAGAACTTCGTCATTCAGCTACAAATGCCAATATCTTTGCTAACATCTTGATGCCAGTATCTGCTAATATTGGTAACTTATCTTATGTTCTTTGTGCAATGCTGGGTGCTGTTTTAGCTCTTCATGGTTATGCTGGATTGACTTTGGGAACTTTGGTTTCTTTCCTGGCTTTGAACCGTGGATTTACTAACCCAATTACTCAAATCAGCCAACAAATCAACTCAGTGGTTATGGCGATGGCTGGTGCCAATCGTGTCTTTAAACTGCTTGATGCTGAAGTAGAAGTTGATGAAGGTTATGTTGAATTGGTTAATGCCAAAGAAGATGCTGATGGTAATCTTCAAGAAGTTGAAGAAGCTACTGGTACATGGGCATGGAAACATCCACATGAAGATGGTACAGTGACTTATCACAAGCAAGAAGGTCGCGTGACTTTCACAGACGTTACCTTTGGATACAATGATGATAAGATGGTGCTTCATGACATCAATCTTTTTGCAGAACCTGGCCAAAAGATTGCCTTTGTCGGTTCAACTGGTGCTGGTAAAACAACTATTACGAACTTGATTAACCGTTTCTACGATATCCAAGAAGGTAAGATTCATTACGATGGCATCAATATCCGTAAAATCAAAAAAGCAGATCTTCGTCGCAGTTTAGGGATTGTGCTTCAAGATACACACCTCTTTACAGGAACAGTCATGGATAATATTCGTTATGGACGTTTGGATGCGACCGATGAGGAATGTATCGATGCTGCAAAATTGGCAAATGCGCATGATTTCATTAAACGCTTGCCTGAAGGTTACGATACTGTTTTGACAGGTGACGGAAGTAACCTGTCTCAAGGTCAACGTCAATTGCTTGCGATTGCGCGTGCAGCCGTGGCAAATCCACCTGCTTTGATTTTGGATGAAGCAACATCATCAATCGATACGCGTACCGAAGTTCACGTTCAAGAAGGTATGGACGCTCTTATGAAAGGTCGTACAACCTTTGTCATTGCCCACCGCTTATCAACGGTTCGCAACGCTGATTGCATTATGGTTCTTGAACAAGGACGCATCATTGAACGTGGTAACCACGACGAATTAATCGCTCAAAAAGGCCGTTACTACCAACTCTACACAGGTAACGCCATTAGCGAATAATAGTTTTAGACAATCTTTGGAAAATAGCAGAGCTGTTTTTCAAGGGTTGTTTTTTGTTTGAAATAAATTTCTGAAAACTGTTTCAATTTATGATATAATGATTAGAAAAAATCGGTTAAATTTGGGGAGAGATTTATGAAGATTAAGATGAGCGAGGTAATAGCGCAGCGCGATAGCCTCAAAAGCTCTATCAGTCAAACAAAGAGTCAGCTTTCAAGCGCAAAGAAAAAGCTCAAAAGCGCAGCCAATTCAGAGGCTCTAAAAGGTGATGTTAAAGATGTGATTGACAATAAAATCAATAACTACCAAGTGCCGTTGCTGACGAACTATGTGAACAGTTTGGATGTCATTTCGCAAGGTTATGACAATCTCATCAGCACTTTTAAGAGTATTGTGAGTGAAAATAGTGACTCTGCCATTATCGACACGGATGTCTTGCAACAAATGGTGGACAAGTTTGACTCACCGTTAGAGCAATTAAAGACAAGCTCAGACGCGATTAACAAGGCAATTGACGATGTCGCAGACATTGTCACACTAACTAAAGTAACAACGGATGATGCCATTTCAGAATTTAGAGGTGCCAAGAAAGTCCTAACTAACACTATCAAGGACATGGGGACGTTTAACAACACAGTCTTTACCAGCGAAGTAGGTAGTATCCTCGATGAGCAAAACACGCAAATTGGCAGTCTGTCAGACCTAGGCAGCAGCTCATATACAAGCAAGAAAGCCAAAGATTTCTATAGGAAAACAGACTTCAAAATACAGTGGATATATGAATTTATCGGGTGCCGGGTGCCCTAACGCTTGAGGCAACAATGCCACTTATGCTGACTTTGAGAAAGAGTGCTAAGGTTAACAAAATGCTATCTAAACCAGGTGGTCCAAGTTAGAAAGATTTAGAAAACATCGGTGTAGGAATCAAGGAAGATAAAGAAATTCTCTTATATGATAACCTGTATGGTTATGCCAAATGTACCTTTGAAAGCTCAGCATCAAGCAAAGGAAAGATTGCTTTTACTTTTAATCGTTCAGGTTTGAACAATATTAAGTCGGGAGATACTAAGCTGAAAAAAGGAGAATTAACCTTACCAGTTTCTGGGTCAGCTATAGAAAATTATCCATCATACGATGTTACTGCAACTTCTAAGGGGATCGCTGGTGTATCAGGCAGTATCGGAAATGAAAAGTCTAAGACAACATATGGTGTTAAGTATATCAATGGCGCTCTGGCAGCCTATACCAGCAATGAATCAAACTTCACCTTACCTTAAGAAAATAGAAACGGAGTCCCTAACCTAAAAGAAAAAGTCACTTTTGAACAAGGACAATATCTGAGAGATGGCGGGGATGGACCACATTTAACTAAGTATGATTATTGGGTTAGAAAACACAAGACTGAAATCGCTATAATTGGAGGAGTTGGGGCATCTGCACTTGCTATATATTTTTCAGGTGGATTAGCAGCCATTCCCAAAATAGCTGATGGACTTTTTACAGTTGGTTCGGTAGCAGCCTCAGGTGTTGCTTTATTAATTTCAAAAGTTATTACGCCAAAGGGAGATTAAAAATTGTTTGAAAAATTATCGCTAATGTCAGCGAAGAATTTTGTGACTGTATTAAAAATAAGATTATTACTTTATTATTTACTTGAAGCGTTATTTATTGGCTTGTACTTTTATTTTGCGTTGTCTAAAAAGCAGTACAGTGTTGGATGTGTAATGCTTCTGATTGCTTTTATTATTATAATGTTAAATCAGTTAATGATGGCAATCATTTTGAGTCAAAGAAATAACATTCTTATTGAACGTTTAGAATTGCAAAAATTTAAGTCATTAATTGAAACGATTTATTCAAAACAGTTGGCTAAGGGAAAGATAAAATTAAAAAAAGAAAGACTAGATTTTTATTTGTCAAAAGCTAAAGTTTTGTTTTATCAAGGAAATTTTGAAGAATCATTAAAGAGTCTAGGACTTCTTCAGAAAAATGATTTTTTGGGGTTAAATAGTGAAATTTGGATGTTGGACTATTATTATTTATTGTATTTGAACAATATTTTTTTAGAAAAAACGTTTAGTGCAGAAAAAATATTATCAGAAATATCCAAAATTAATGGTGGTGAAAAAGTACAACTTCAGAAAAAAGAGTACTCACAAGAAGTAAATGCTTTAAATGATATATTTGTTTTAAAACAAAATAATGCTTTTTTTGAAATACTACCTAATCGAAATAAACTTGGATTAGTGACATCAATTTACTATAGTGGAATGAATAATTACTTTCAAAATGAATTTAAAAAAGCCAAAGAAAACTTCCAAAAAATCGCAAATGAGAATCCAGAACTTTTCTACGTTCGTGAGGCTAAGAAGTATTTAGAGGAGTTAGACGATGAATAGAGAGCATTTGCCAATTGGGACTGTCGTTCGTGTAAGGAGAATATCTTTTGTTCAATAATATTTCAAAAAAAATATCAAAAATGTCGACTGAGAATATTCAAAACTATCAGTTTCGTATAAAACTGTTAATGTTTTTACTTACAATTATTTATATTATCGGTACGTTTTTTCTGCTTAGTAAGGACATGATGTTTGTTTTTGGGCTATTAACTATCGCAATGGTAACATTTATAGTTTTTTATCTATTAATAGCTGCTGCTATAACAAAAGGAGTTTACATGATTTTAACTGATGTCTTATCTCCTGAGCGTTATCTTAAATCATTGGATAAAATTTCTTCTTACAAACAAGGTGGTATAGGATCAAATAATTATAACTTAAGGATATTATATGAATCTAATAAAGCTTTTGGATTGATAGCAAATGGAAAATTTTTTGAAGCACTTGACTGTTTAGAAAATATTGATGCAAGTCGATTCAATAAATATCAGAAAAAGCGTTATTATCCTAACTATCTTCTTCTTAAATTTATGGCATTGTTATTAAGTGGGCAATCATATCATTTACCTGATTTTACATCATCATTTGAAAAATTAGGAGTTGATATCAATGATACAACTATTGGGAATCGACAGTTGAACATGATTGAGGCAATGGACAGTATTATTACAAACAAAGAAGTTAATTATTATTTTGAAGCAGCTGATGCTAAGAGCAGATATTCAAGCCTTGAGAATAATTATTTTAAAGCCAAAAACCAACTATTGTTGGGAAATTATAAAGATGCCAAAGAAAACTTCCAAAAAATCGCCAATGAAAATCCGGAGCTTTTCTATGTTCGTGAGGCTAAGAAATATTTGGAGGAATTGGATAATGAATAGAGAGCATTTGCCAATTGGGAGTGTTGTTCGTGTGAATGGTGGTTCGCAGAGTTTAATGATTACGACACTTTTTCCTGTCACTGAAAAAGGTGGAAAAAAAGGTTATTTTGATTTTGGAGCAGTGCCTCTTCCTTTAGGAGTGGTTAATCAGGATTTAGCTTTTTTCAACAAAGAAGATATTGATGAAGTTCTCTTTTTGGGCTATGTTGATGTGTCATTTCAGCAATTAATCGCTAATTACGATGAACTCATTTCAAATATTCAATATCCTAAATTTACAGTTGAAGGTTATAAAAAATAAAGAAGCGGACCGCTTATATCAAAGTAGAATATAAATTGTAGGCTATTTTTATAAGATGTGTCCTGTTCTTTCTATTTTATAGTTAGTATCAAGAAGTATTTGGAATAGAAAAATGAAAAAATCTATATTTAATGCAAGTTTTGAAGAAAGTCTGAATTTAGAAGATGATGGATTTTTACAATACTATGAGAAGGAACAAAATGAAAAAACTAAAAAATTATCTCAAAAAAAATTTCCAACATTAATAACTAGTCTGACTAGTTTGGTATTGACACTTCTTTTTCCAATAGGCCTTAATTTTATACTAGTCGCAATTATTATGACTTTTAGGGATGATGCTGAAAATTTGACAATTCCAATATCTAAACATGAATTATTAACAGAAAAAGTATATTTATATTGCTTATTATTATGGTTGTTATTTGTGCTGATTGGGAAATTAATTAAGCGTTCTTATCTCTTACCTTATCGTCTTCATTTCCACACAGTTACTTATCTTATTTGGTTAATATTTGAGGTTGATTTGGTAGCTATTGAAATTACATTACCTACCCTTACCATATATGGGATATTGATTTTTATGGTAATACTTTTGCTATTGGGTTATTGCATGTTTAGGATTAGATATCGCACTCTGAAAGAGAAATTATATGCGGAAAAATCAATTATTACAAAGGGAGATAAAATTATCAAAATGCTATCTATTTATGGAGTTGCATTTTTAGGGATAATGTTACTTATTAAGCAATTTTTACTAATTTTCATGGGAGAATTTTCAACTTCCTTAAAAGGTTTGGGGTTGTTTGCCACTTGGTTTATTTTAAATATTGGTGTTGTCGCAATGCTAATATTTATGGAATTTCCATATTATTTATATGCCTACTACAAACTCAAATATCCAGAAGAATATCGTAATTGGGAAGGTAAATCTCTTGAAGAATGGTATGGGAAAAAATATTTGAAAAAACACAAGGAGCTACTAGAACATGAATAAGTTAAAAGAATTATTACCACTAGGAAGTATTGTTTATCTTGAAGAGGGAACACAAAAGTTAGTGATTGTTGGTCGCTGGGCTATTTTTGAAGATCCAGATACAGGTGAACAGGTCTTTGCGGACTATATTGGTGTTCTTTATCCAGCAGGACTGCAAACAAATTCAACGTTATTTTTCCAACATGAAAATATTGATGAAGTTGTTTTTGAGGGTTATCATGATGATGAAGAAGACAGATTTTTAAAAGTTTATCATGAGTGGGAAGAAAATTTGAAAATTCCCCGAAAACAGATTGATTGATTTTAAGGCGCTTTTGCGATTTTTCTATATCTATTAACGCTAGAAGCGACTGTTGGTAGTATCGCAACACCTTACTTGGTGGGTAAAAAATACTATAAAACTGCTAAAAAGTGGGCAACAGCAGCTTATGCTGAACATCGTTTTTCAGAAGATCGACTTGGAAATACAATCATCAAAAAATCTGAGAAAACTGTTGATCATGTTTTGGATTTTGTTTTTGGGACAAGTAAAACTCTTAAAAAGAAAAAGTCACACAGTATTGTTCAATATCGTGGCAATAAGACAGTGACTAAGAGTTTTGAAAAAATGATGAAAACACTTGGTGAAACGGACTATTCAAAAGAAGTCAGAAAGTCATTAAAAACAATTGAAAAGGATGGCTTAAAAGGGGCAGCTAAAGCCAAAGAAATTGCGAAGGGTGTTGTAAGAGGAACAAAATCTAATGTGATTTCTGAAGCAGAAGAAGCATTTAATGTCAAAACACTAAAAAATGTAGTTAAAGCCACTAAGAAAACAGGGCAAATCACTAAAGGTGTGAAAACAGCATTTAAAGAATCAAATATTGGAATGGCTCTAAAAACTGGTTCAAAATTTGCCAAAGGTGTAGCGGTTCTTAATGTCATTGATGGTGCTATTGAGACTTTTGATAATGTCGGAAAAAATAAGACACAAGCTAAGAAGCAAGGCCTACATGGTGCAGAAGTCTCAGCTAGTGTAGCGACAGGTTTTGTCGTCGATGCTGCCAAAGCCACTGTTAAAGGTGTCGCAAGTACAGCAGCTGCTACAGCAGGAGCGGCATTGGCAGGGATGGTTATTGGGGCAGGAGCGCCTGTGATTGCTACAGGGTTAGTTGGAGTAGCAGTTGGTGTAGGAGTGGCTAAAGGAATTGATTTATTGGATAAAAAATATAATATTACAGGTAATATAAAATCTATGGCAAATTCAACTATCAAGGGTTGTGGTGATTTTATAAAAGGAATGGAAGGCTGGCAAAATGGGTTTAATTAAGCGTTTTAAGATATTGTTGAAGTATCAGTCAATTAGTGTAACAAGCGGAGTAAATCAAGCAAGTAATTGTGGTACTTTATTTATTTTTTATCCAATAGCATTTTTTATGTTTTATAGTACAATGAGTGAATCAGAATTATCACTTTTAGTAGGAAATTTAATATTATATGCTGGGATTTTTATATGGGGAGTCGCGTTTTTAATTACTATTCTAGCCTTCTTCAAACATAATAAATTTTTTACAGGGCTTTCTCTGTATTTACTTGGAATTTATATACTTTTTACCCTACCAATTTCTGCAACAACTGCTTGGAGTGGCGGTAGCTTAAAATTAATTATTTTACAAGAAGTCTCAATTATTTTATGGCCGGTTATTAGTTATCTTGTTGCAGCATATAGTTTAGTAGATAAAGATGGAAAAATTATTCAATCAGATAAGATTAAGAAGAGATTTAATTATTTTATATCTTTACCAGTCTTAATAGTTGTTCCTGTTGCATTGCCTTTAACGTATTTTATCTCAGATTATTATTGTACTTATTTATTTTGGAGTGTGAGTATGCTTTTAGCTAATTCATTGATTAAAGGCTGGTTCTTTATTCTTTACCCACTCCGTCACAAGGATGATGAAGTTGCTGATTTGGCAGAAGCTTCAGAAGTTCAAAGTAAAGCAGTGAATGCATTAAATGAGACGTTACAAGAACAACATTTTGATAAAGATGAATTTAAGGAAGATTGATGGTCACATGGGATTAATTGAGCGTTTAAGAATATTGCTAAAGTATCAAGAAGGGAATATAAAAAAGGGAGCAAGTCAATTAGGAAATTGTAGTTTATTATTTATTTTATATCCTCTTGTATTCTTAATATTTTATGGAACAATGCAAGATTCAGAATTACCAACATTATTAAGTGAAATTATTTTTTATATTGGAATTCTTGTGTGGATGGCAGCTCTTTTATTAGCAATTCTATCATATTTCAAAAAAAATCAAGTTCTTGTTGGAATTTCTACGTATCTTATGTCTGTATACGGGTGTTTTACATTACCAGTTTCATCAACAACAGCATGGGGAAATGGTCATTTGAACTTTATTATTTTGCAAGAAGTATCTATTATTTTATGGCCATTGATTTCATATCTTATTTTTGTCTATTGTATGGTAAATAGAAATGGTGAAATTATACATTCTGAAAAGTGGAAAAAATTGCTACTTTATGTAGTAATGGGACCAGGATTATTTTTGTCTTTTATTTCCTTACTATTGATATATTTTGTATCAGATTACTATTGTATTTACTTAGTTTGGGGATTAGAATTAGCTTTATCTCCAGCTTTAATTTCCGGCTGGTTTACTATCCTCTACCCCCTCCGTCACAAGTCTAACTTAGCAGTTGCTTCAGAAGTACAAAGCCAAGCAGTGGATGCCTTGAGTGATACGTTGCAAGAAAAATATTTTGATACTGATAAGTTTTAGGGAGGTTGATGGCAACATGGGGTTAATTGAGCGTCTTAGAATTTTGTTAAAAAAACAGCAAGAAAATATTTCTGGAGGAGTTCCTTATTGGGGTGTATATTCAGGTTTGTTAATTTTATATCCATTGGTCTACTTTGGATTTTTAATAATAGTTAGCAACTCGATAGTTCCTAATTCTTTAGTAAGCTTTGGAATATGGCTTGGTGGTATAATTTGGCTACTTTCTATTCTTTTGGTAGCTATTTCACATAAATTAAAAAATCAGTTTTACTCAAGTTTAGCAGTATTTTTCATGGCAGTATACGGTTTTTTAGCTTTACCCTTTATTACAACTGCTTCAGAGGGGGGAACTTTAAGATTTATAGTAATCCAAGAAATTTTAATTTTTATCTGGCCATTGATATCTTATGTTATTTTAGCTTTATTTATTTTAGATGATAAAGGGAACTATATAGATGATAGCCAAAAAATAAAGTATATGCACTTGATATACTTGCCTATGTATTTAGGAAGTTTATGCATACCATTCAATATTCTCTTAGGAAATTTTATGAGGTTTGTATTTTTAGGATTTGAAATGACAATGTCAAATTCTTTAATTCTTATATGGTCATATATTCTCTACCCTCTCCGTCACAAGGATGATGAAGGTCTTGATTCAACAGTTCAAATTCAAGCTGTCAATGCTTTGAATGACACGTTACAAGAACAGCATTTTGATAAAGATGAATTTAAGGAAGATTGATGGTAACATGGGACTAATTGAGTGTTTAAGGCTACAGCAAAAACGAAAAAAAGAGGCTGTAAAAAAAGGAATATCTCGTTTGGGAAATTTATCAGGACTGTTTATTTTATATCCTCTTATATTTTTAATGTTTTATGCCACTATGAATGATTCGAAACTTCCAATGGTATTAAGTAGAATGATTTTTGGCTTAGGACTTTTAATTTGGATAATTTCTTTATTCTTAACTATTTGGGATTTTCTTCATAATAATCAAGTTCTTGTTGGACTTTCAACATATTTAATGTTTATTTATGGTCTTTTTGTAGGTCCTATTGTATCAATAACAGCTTGGGGTGATGGTAGTTTACAGTTTATCATTTTGCAGGAAGTTTCCATTATTCTGTATCCAATTATATTTTCGCTTATAATGGCTATGGTATTCACTGGTAGAGATGGTAATTTTCGCTTCGCTAAATTGAGAAATATAGTTGGCAATATTTATATTTATATCCCAGTTCTTATGACAGTATTTGGACTATTAATGTCGTATCTTGTTTCAGAATATTATGTTGTCTACCTATTCTGGGGGTTAGCAATGTTTTGTTCTATTATGATTGATTTGGCATGGTATATGGCATTATACCCCTTCCGTCACAAGTCTGACTTAGCGGTTGCTTCAGAAGTACAAAGCCAAGCAGTAGATGCATTGAGTGATACGTTGCAAGAAAAACATTTTGATAAAGAGAGATTTAAATAAAAGGGAGTTAAAATGATTGAAAAAGCTATTATTAAGCAGACACATTTGGTGAAAAAGACAGTTCGTATTGCGGCAGACCAGCTACCTGATTTATTTGAATATACGGAGTATTTGCCGTTTGAATTTGGAATTTATAAAGATGGTCCAACATTCTTTGAAATCACACCATGTTGTTGGAAGATAAGTGCCAAGAGGCTTCACCAATCTTTTTCATGTCTTCAAAGATTAACGGAATAGTTTATACAGATATTAGAATAGGTGTTCGTTTTGAGTAAATCAAAAAAACAAGAAGTAATTATTTTAGAGCGTTACCATGGCCCTTTAATCACGAACGGTGTGGAACTAGGGTATATTAAAATAGTTCCGTGGTTGAATTTAGTAGCTGATATTTTCTGGTATTTTGCAGCAGGATATAATGATAATTTAGGAATATTGAAAGGAACCTTTTTGCTTTGTATACTTATCAACCTTTTTAGTATTTTGTACTCATTCTTCAATTATACTATTGTAAAACATAAAGTCTTAACGTACCTTTTATTAACCTTAAATTTTCTTACTATGATAATTTGGTTGAATTTTATCGGCTTAATGATGTTTGTATCTAATATAGATGATTCTATGGATGCTAATACTTTTTATGATTCTCCTTTAACAATGTTTTATGTCATTCCTATGATTGCTCTTTTTGTTATTATGATCTTCTTTGTCTACCCTTACTTCTACAGACGAGACCGTAGGACAAATGGTGCTTATCGAGAAAAAGAATCAAAATTTAATAGCTATGACAATAAGATGTTTTCAAGTAAATTCTTGATAATCTTCGGTTTGGTTGTTTTTGTTCCGCCATTGTTAACAGGTTATATAGAAAATGCTTTTGGATTATTCTCAGGATTTTTATTTACTTCGACACTTTCAGCTTTGGTAGTTGATTCATTTTATGCAGCGCTTTATGCCAAACAACATCCAGAAGAGATTGATGAGCTTTAGGAGAGAAAAAATGGATATTAAACTGAAAAAATTAAGTTTCGTTCAAATCGTTGGCTTTGAAGCAAGTTTGCCGGGAAAGCTGCCATGGTAGTAACTTTTGCGGATTTAGCTGTTTCTGGTGTTTCTGGTGGGGCTAAAGAATTTTCAAAAACTGGAGATGTCGGTAAAGGTGTTATTGCTGGGACCTTCTCAGCAGTTAAAAGTGTAGGATCTTTGGAAGGTGCAACGATTGGAGCAGCTGTTGGATTAGGGATATACATTCTTGATAAAACGGGAGTATTGGATACTGCTGAAGATCTTACAATGAAATTCTATGATAAATCTAAAGAAGTAGTCGGAAAAGCTGTTAAATCAGTAGGTGAAGCTATTTTAACTACATTTGGAGGTATTGGAAAGGCAATAGGTTTTGGGTGATAAATAATGGAAAAAAAATCAATATTCAATGCAAGTTTTGAAGAAAGTATCAATTTAGAAAATGATGATTTTAGAAAATTTAATCAAAAATCTTATGACGATCTTCTAAAATATTTTGAAAATGGAGGCCCATCTACTAAATTTAAATTAACCTATTTCTTCCTTTCACTAATTTTTCCAATTGGAATAAATTATTTATTTACTGTATTGACACAAGAGGCAGTTACTCAAAAACAATTTATGGGGTATCTTGCTTTAGAACATAATATTCTACCGATAAAATATTATGGATTTTTTCTAGTTATTTGGCTGGGAATTATCTTAATAGGAAAATGGTTTAATCAAGTGTTTATTTTATGTTATCGAATGCAGTTTCACGCTCAAGTTACAGCTTTTATTTGGCTATTTATAGAAGCTAATTTAACCTTTATTACAATTTATTTCCATACAATAACTATATGGGGAGTCTTATTATTGTTATTGATTTCTATTATGTTAGGTTATGCGATGATGCAAACTCAACTAAGACGGTTGAAACGTATTTTGTATGGTGAAAAGTTTCCTATTTCGACTATTGAAAAACTTGTAATGAAATTTTCTATTTATGGTATGGGATTGCTAGGGGGAGCAATTATTGTCAAAATGATAACGAAAGTATTCTCAGTTAATTTGACTAATTCAATGGAGTATTTTGCTTTCTTTTTATGTTGGCCAATTAGCAATGTCTTATTTTTAGCTTTGTTCATATTTGTAGAGTTGTCCCATTTCCTTCCAGCCTACTACAAACTTAAATATCCTGAACAGTATCGAAAGTATGAAGGTAAATCTCTTGAAGAGTGGTATGGGAAAAAATATTTGAAAAAACACAAGGAATTAACAGAAAATGAATAAGTCAAAAGAATTATTACCGTTAGGAAGTATTGTTTATCTTGAAGAAGAAACTCAAAAAATAGTTATTGTTGGTCGAGGGGCTATTTTTGAAGATCCAGAAACTGGTGAACAGGTCTTTGCGGACTATATTGGTGTTCTTTATCCAGCAGGACTGCAAACAAATTCAACTTTGTTCTTCCAACATGAGAATATCGATGAAGTGGTTTTTGAAGGTTATCATGATGATGAAGAAGACAGATTTTTAAAAGTTTATCATGAGTGGGAAGAAAAATTGAAAATTCCACGAAAGCAAATTGACTAATTGATTTTAAGACGTTTTTGCGATTTTTCTATATCTATTAACGCTAAAAGCGACTGTTAGAATCGGAGCCTGTTTTGAGTGAAAAACAAGAAGAAATTATTTCTGAAAACTGTTTCAATTTATGTTATAATGATTAGAAAATATCGGTTAAATTTTGGGAGAGATTTATGAGATTAAGATAAGCGAGGTTTTGGAGCAAAAAGCTAGCCTCGCAAGTTCGATAAGTAAGACAAAAAGCCAACTTTCAAGTGCTAAAAAGAAACTCAATCAAGCAAGTAATTCTGACGCCTTAAAGGGAAATGTCAAGGACGCTATTGATGATAAAATCAACAATTATCAAGTGCCTTTGCTGACAAATTATGTCAACAGCCTTGATGTCATTATGCAAGGTTATGACAACCTGATTAGCACTTTTAAGAGTATTGTCAGCGAAAACAGTGACAGTGCCATTATCGACACGGACGTCCTCCAACAAATGGTGGATAAGTTTGATTCGCCACTAGAGCAGTTAAAAACTAGCTCAGATGTTATAACAAGGCTATTGATGAAGTCGCAGACATTGTCGCACTGACCAAAGTGACAACAGACGATGCCGTCTCAGAATTCAAAGGTGCCAAAAAAGTCCTTACCAATACCATCAAGGATATGGGGATTTTTAATAACACTGTCTTTACAAGTGAAGCAGGGGATATTCTAGAGGAGCAGAATACGCAACTCAGTAGCTTGTCAGATTTAGGAAGTAGCTCATATACAAGTAAGAAAGCCAAAGATTTTTACAAAGATAGCACCTTTAAAGCTGAAGTCAAAGAGGTTAAGTTAGTTGTTAACGGCAAAGCTAGGAAAAGTCACTTAAAAAACGAACTCGCTAAAAATTTGTATGATTCCAAGTATAGTGGGTATATGAATGAGAAAATTTTATCATCTACTAATGTGCCTGAACCAGTTATGGTGACCTGTAAGAGTTCTAAAAAACAAAGTGAGAAACTTGATAAAAACTCACAAGCACTTTTGAAAAAAGCTAAAGAGGACAGGGATAAGGGACTTATTTCTGAATCAACTTATCAATCTATAAAAAGTGGACTGGTCAGTGGTGGCGGAGCGTTTTTGAAAGAATTTGCTCAAGAAAAAATTACTGATGAAGCTGCTGAAAAATTCACTAAAGGAGCATGAGAGTGGCTGGTACAAAATACTCAAAACACACAATATGCTGCAGTAGGTGCACTTGCTGGAGGTGGAGTTCACACTGTTCCAATTGATGTAAATCCTGCTTATAGTCATTTTGTTGTTGGTGTTGCAAAATATGGCGCTCCCGTAGTTGGCTCAGCTTTAGATTTTGGTATGCAGCTGTCAAGTGGTGAGGATATTGTTGATCCAGGAATAAAGACTGGAGCACATACGGCTATTGGAGTAGCGGGAGCAGAGTTAGGAGCGACCTTAGGGAGCGCAATCCCAGTTATTGGTACTATTGGAGGTGGCGCTGTTGGTTTTGCACTAGGTGTAAGCGGATGATTCTGCGTATGACAATGTTATTAAAACTTTGGCGGAGAATCCAAAAGAGTATATGAATGATGTCGGTAAGGCAGTATATGGATTTTTGAATGGATTTGGAAGTGCAATTCAATAAGTGAGGTTATATGTTATATTCTAATAAATTAACAGCAATTGGAAACTATAGAGGTGATTCTGTTTTTTATGATGAGGAAAAGGAAGCATTTTATTTAGCGAGTCAGAAGCATGAGGAAAAAGCTCTTTCAAATACAGTACTTGCTGGATTAATATTGGCAAGCTTGCCACTGATTAGATGGTTAGATGATTCTTTTAAAGTAGATAATATTGTTTTTAGGGTAATTCTTTTAGGTATTTCAAGCCTTTTTATGGTATTTTTGGCTAGTCACTATTTAAAACAGAGATATCTCCGTTTGCAATTAGAAAGATTATATTTTAGTGATGTTGAATTTAGAAGTTTTATCATTCAGGAAGAAAAAAATGCAAGAATTGCCTTGTCAGTTCTTTATGCTTTATTTTTAATAATTTTTATTTCTGGAATAGTATACCTCGTAACATCAATATTTCTATTTTTATTTCTAACAGTGATTTTCTTATTTCCGTTGATACTTTTTTTATTAATTAAACCCTGGAAAAGGCGGATTATTATTTTGAAATTGTCAAAAATTTATAAGTAAAAATATCTTAGTAAGAGGAGAATGATGTTAACAGATAATACTAAAGTGACATTGGTTAAAAAAGATGATTACTATCTTTATGGTGATTCTTTAACAGGTGGTTTTTATAAAGTTTTTGAAACAAAACAGCTGATTATTAATAAATACAAGCAAGTCATTTTTTATATCATAGGTGCGACTGTCGTTAAACAATTGGAGAGACTTTATTTGTCCATCTCTTCTATGGGATTAAATTCTTGCTTGCTTCTGGTGGTAATGATATTGATTTCTTTCAAATCATATCAGCAGTTAATTGAATGGCAAGATGAAATTGATTTTGAGAAAGTTCAGATACCTCAAAATCAAGTAGCATTAATAGCTGAAGATGCAGCAAAGAGTCTAAAACAAAATCTGATATTAGTGGTCATTTTAATAACTTTATGGGGAATGGTATCTTTCTTTTTTCTTATCTTTTCTTCGACGTTTTTTCTAGTTATTTCACTAGTCTTATGGTATGTTTTAACACTTATTGTTCCGACTATTCATTTATGTAAACGAAAATATTTTATAAAAGAGAAGTTACAATGACGAAAATACCGTTATACCCGATTGACAAAGATTTTTATCTTTATTTTGACATTGATGATAAGTCATTTTATCGTGCCTTTAATCAGTCAATGTATGAAAAATCAAAAGAAAAAGAGATTGTTTCAAAGATATCAATACTTAGAAAAAGCATTCCCATTTTTCTTCCCATTTTCCTGATGCTAGGAACATTTTTTACAAATAAATATAGCATTTGGTCGACTTTATTTGTCAATATTGTTAATTTAGCTATTGTCACCTTGATCTGTATTTATGGCATAACGATGTATGCGATAAATTTCAAAAAGAGAGTTACTGAACACTATAAAACATTGACCTATATTAAAGTTGACTGCTGCCAGGAAGAGGTATTAGAAAAACTGAAGCAGCATAGTTCTAAAATTTTAAAAATTAGATTACTTTTTATTGTGTCAACTATTGTTTTAGGATTAGTTTTTCTGTTATTTTCAAATGTATTAGTGCTTTTCTTATATTTTTTGATGTTTTTAGTGACAAATTATCTTTTTATTGTAACTACAGTAAAGCCATATGCTATTTTAAAAAGGGTATTTAATAAATGAATTATCAAGACAAAATTGAGTTATATCATGATGGAGAGAAGACGTATTATTACGATCTTGATGAGAAAAAATTGTATGTTCAGTTGATGAATACAATGAACCATAGAGAAAAAACAAGAATGTTTTTAAAAAAATCTTCAGAATTGTCACTAGCAGTAGGAATTCTATCCATTATTCTCAATCGGTGGTATAGAGAAGTGGCTAGTTTGGAGCTTAACTTATCTCTTTTAGTCTTTTCTTGTCTTGTGCTTATTGGTTTGATATGTTGGCTAAGTAATTTTTTTACAAAGCAACAAAGTAATCCTTTTTCATTTGTACTAGTTAATATGGATGAATTTGATGTTGAAAATCTAATTGAACAATCAGGAAAGTTAGCTGATAGCTTGCGAAATTTAAGTATCATTTCACTTATCATTGTGATGCTTGGGTTGCCTTTATTTCTGATTAATTCTTTATTAATTGCTTTAGTGGTGGCAATATTCGGTGCTCTGCTATTTTGGGGAAGTCTTTCTTATTTTGATATTTTAAAACGTTACAAAGCTATTGATAGTTTAAAAGAAAATTATTTCAATGTGAAAAGGGGTTGAAATGAGTACTTTATTACCTATCGGAAGTGTTGTGCAATTAGAAAAAGGTGAAGCGAAACTGATGATTGTTAGCCGTTTTCCGCTTTACAATAATAATGGTGAGATAGGTTATTTTGATTATTCAGCCTGTCTTTATCCAAATGGAAATGTAGATAATCAAGCATACTTCTTTAATCAAGAAAATATCGAGAAGGTTTGGTTTAAAGGATATATTGATGAAAATGAAGAAAAATTACTGCAAAAATTTGAATCAGAGAGAGCCAATATCAAGTATCCTCGATTAGAATTGAAGTAGTAGATTATATGCTCTAATAACGATGTTAAAGAATAAGCTTGTCATAATAAAATAGTGATTATGATTCCAGAAGTAAGCGTGTAAAACGTTTACTTTAATTTTTTCTTCAAAAAAACTTACGAAGAAAATTTTTTTATGGTAGACTAACTCCTGTTGACTGTAAACTGGAGTTGATTGGAGAAGTGTTGGAGTAAAAAATCCATTCAGGCACTATCCTAGCGGAGGACATATTGTTGTACGCCGACCTAGGTTGAGGGTTGATAATCGATTATATAAGATGAATGGAGAATAAAATGCCTCGTAATTTTAAAGAAGCAATGGTTTTTACGTGTTTGATGTGTGGAATGATGGTTTTTGGAATGAGTATTTGGAATTTAGTTGTTGCAGGTGCTTTTTCATGGCAACATGTCTTTTTAGGTTTCATTCCAGGATTTATCGTTGCTTTTATTTTAGATACTCTAATTGTTGGACCAATTGCTAAGAAAATTGCTTTTGGAATCCTACCAAGTGGTTTAAAACACCAATTAGTAAAAATCCTTACAGTGTCGGGCTGCATGGTTCTTGGTATGGTAACTTGCATGTCACTTTATGGAATGATTTTTAGTCATGGCTTGTCAAATGTTAGCTTGACTTTGTACGGTCGTACGTGGTTGACAAACTTTGTTGTTGCTTTACCTTATAACTTTATCATTGTCGGTCCAATTGCACGTTTCTTCTTGGGAGAAATTCAAAAACAAGGAATTTTGGCCGCAGAATAAGCATAAAAAAAGCTGGAGTAATCTCCAGTTTTTTTATTATAAATTATTAATTAAATCGGTTAATGAGTATTTTTCAAGAGTGTCATGGTTTAATCGGACAAATTTATTTTGCCCAGCTTTTCGGGTAATCGTTAGGCCAGCCTCGCGTAGAGTTTTAAAGTGGTAAGAGACAGCGGATTTGCTCATATTGAGCAATTCACCGATTTCACCACACCCAAGCTCACTTTCTCTCTTCGATAAGATACGAAGAATATTTAATCTGACTGGATCAGCTAAGGCTTTAAAAATTTTGATTAAATCTTCATCATTATAGTTAGAATATTGTTCAATAGTCATACGAAAATTGTACTATCGAAAGTTTTATTTGTCAATTTATTAAGTGTTTTTTTAATTTTCTGAAAATAAATCTTGACAGTATTTCCTTTGAGTAGTAATATTATTACATAATATTTCAAAAGTCTTTGAACTATTTAACTAGAGTGAGAGGAGATTGCAAATTTTTGATTGCTGGGTGATGCTGATAATATCAGCTTGCTTTTCAATTAATAGAAAGTGTGATTATAAAAATGAAAAAATATGCTTCCTTGTTCTTTTTAACAATGTTTATCATTGGAACAGATACGTTTTTGATTTCTCCATTGTTAACGACTTTATCTAGTCTTTATCATATTGATACGTCAATTTCTGGATGGATGGTTAGTGCGTATGCTATTGGTTATGCTCTATTTGCTTTGGTTTCAGGGCCAATTTCAGATGGAAGAGATCGAAAAAAAGTGATGGTCTATGGTCTATTAGCCTTTACGATTTCAACTTTTTTGTGTGGCTTTGCCAATTCATTTACTTTGATGCTTTTGTTTCGTTTTTTGGCTGGGATTAGTGCCTCTTTTGTGACACCTCAAGTTTGGGCATCGATTCCAGTGGTGGTTGATAAAAAACACATTGTTCAGGTGATGGGTTATGCAACTGCTGGTTTATCTGTTTCTCAAATGGCGGGTGTTCCAATCGGTGGTTATCTTGCGGGAATTTCATGGCGTGCACCATTCATTACCATTTCAGCGGCTTCTTTGGTCTTATTACTTCTTATCAATTTTTGTATGCCAAAATTGGAAATTGGAACGGGACACAGAATTTCCTTTACAGTAGCTTATAAAAATGTTTTAACGAATAAAAAATCCGTGTCTTATCTTCTAGCTTATTTTGTGTTTCAGACGGGATCATTTACAGCAATCACTTTTATTGCGACTTGGTTTAATCATAGCTTTGGTTTGTCTTTAGCTAATATTAGTACAGCAATTATTGCTATTGGTGCTGGTAATCTTGCTGGATCACTTTTGGGCAGTCATATTGTTAAACGTTTTGGTTTACAAAAGACATTTAAAACAGAACTGATGACACTTGTTATTCTTAACGTGGCGCTGTTATTTGTTCATCATTTTTGGATGGCAGAAGTATTATTGACTATTATTTATGTGAACAATGGATTTATTTTTCCATTATTTATGACGACATTGCAAAGTACTGTTGAAAATGCTCGAAGTACTATTTCGTCATTATCAAATGCCGTGATGTATTTGGGTGAAACCATTGCAGGGATTGTTGGTGGTATCTTATTTGAACAATTTACAGGATTCTCAGGAATTGCTGTTTTTGCAGCAGTAATGATTGCTCTTTCGTTGCTATTGTATTATCAAGCAGGAGCTTTTAAGAAGGTTGATAATTAATGGTTCTTTGTTGTAACAAGGTGGGCAAATGAAAAGAAATTTGAAAAAGGTTCTTAGTGATATTTTATTTCAAAATACTGGCTCGACTACTTCAATTTTAGAAGCAATAACAAATAAAAGGGTTGAAGTAGAAATAATTCAAGAACGTATTATTTGTGATAGAGACTATTCTATTCGGTATAATTGGGGAGATTCTTTGATTTTGCGAGCTACAACATTAAAAGCTGGTGGTATTGATATCTCAAATAATATTGTTATTTATGATACTGATAAAGTAAATCAATTGGATGATTTTCATGTTCAGAATTGTTCAATACCGATTGGTAAAATTTTAGAAAAAATTGATTACAGGAGAGTAATAATTTTTTCTGGCCTAAAAAACCCGGCTTATATAAGCAAATACTGTAACTTTTTTAATCTAACAACTGCAGAGTATCCAGTAAAAGAGTACCAATTTATACATGATGGTGAAGTTTATTTTCATATCATTGAGTTATATTTAGAAGAAAATTTACTTGATCTTTTGAATGATACGTTAATAATTTAGAGTATATTTTTAAAATACAAAAACATCTTAGATATATAGGTCTAAGATGTTTTTGTACACATATGAAATGTCTGTTGAAAATGCTTTGAAAAGCTGACTTCATTTATCTCTTTATTTTTAAAAAGTAGTATAATGGCCTTAAGAACGTGAAACCGTTTTTAGAAATCGAGGAACAAGTTATGACTGATAGAACACAAAAAAATAATGTTCAACTTGGCCTTGAAACTTACGCAGCAAAGGACGTTTATCAGGCCGCTGCTACGCAAAGCTCTGGACTAAGTCGAAAACAAGTTAAAGAACGTCAAAAACAATATGGTCCTAATCGGTTAAAAGAAGCGCAAAAAGAACCTATCATTGTGACCTTTATTAAAAACTTCACCAGTCTAATGGCGATTTTGCTTTGGGTAGGTGGAGCGGTGGCTATTTTATCTCATAGTGTTGAACTAGGGCTTGCTATCTGGTTTGTCAATATTATCAATGGGGTTTTTAGCTTTGTTCAAGAATATCGGGCTAGTCAAGCAACTCAGGCGTTGAAGAAAATGTTGCCTTCTTATGCGCGTGTTATTCGTGAGGGGCAAGAAGAAAAAGTCTTAGCTGAAGAATTGGTGCCTGGTGACCTTGTCTTGATTGAAGAAGGAGACCGTATTTCAGCTGATGGTCGTATTATCTTTGCGACTGATTTGCAGGTTAACCAATCTGCCTTAACCGGTGAATCAAATCCTGTTTATAAAAATAGCGAAGCTGATACTGACCCGCAAAAAACAGCTCTCGAGTATGACAATATGGTCTTTGCCGGAACGACTGTTTCATCTGGTTCAGCTAAAATGGTTGTGTCTGCAATCGGTATGTCAACACAATTTGGGCAAATCGCTCATTTGACGCAAAATATGACTGATGACAAGAGTCCACTTCAAAAAGAATTGGACCATTTGACCAAACAAATTTCGGTCATTGCCATTACAGTAGGTGTTATCTTCTTTATCGCAGCAACTTTATTTGTCCATGAACCTTTTGCTAAATCTTTCATTTTTGCGCTTGGGATGATTGTTGCTTTTATCCCAGAAGGCTTGCTTCCAACAGTAACCCTTTCTTTGGCAATGGCGGTGCAACGCATGGCTAAGTCCAATGCCTTGGTTAAAAAATTATCGTCAGTTGAAACCTTGGGAGCAACTTCAGTCATTTGTTCGGATAAAACTGGGACATTGACTCAAAACGCCATGACTGTCAATCACCTCTGGCAAGTATCTGGTCAATATGAGGTGACTGGCCTTGGTTATGCAGCTGAAGGTGATATCCGCAACAGCAATGGTAAGAAAGCTGCGCTTGTCGAAAATCAACCGCTGGAATACTTAGTCCGCTTCGCTCATCTCTGTAGCAATGCACAAGTCTTGGCGCCAAATGATGATAATCCTTCTTACACAGTACTTGGTGACCCAACGGAAGCCTGCTTGAATGTCTTGGCGGAAAAAGCTGGCTTAACCTTAGAGAAAAATAATGACTGGGCACCGCGTTTGAAAGAATTACCTTTTGATTCGGTGCGCAAGCGTATGACGACGATTAATCGTGTTGATAGCCAAGTAGATGGTAGTTCTTTGGTGTCAATCACCAAGGGAGCTCCGAAAGAAATGGTTGAGCTCTGCCATTTTTACAAAGACCAAACAGGTATTCATGAAATGACTGCAGACGTTCAATCACGTATCTTAGCCGCAAACGATGCCTTTGCAAGAGATGGTTTGCGTGTTTTGGCGCTAGCTTATCGTACTTTGGAAAGTGATCGTTTGAGTCAAGAAGATGATTGGACACAAGAAACTCTTGAAAAGAATATGATTTTTCTTGGTTTGATTGCCATGAGTGACCCACCACGTGACGGTGTTCGTGAAGCTATTGAAAAGTGCCATAAAGCAAGTATCCGTATTATCATGGTGACTGGTGATTATGGTTTGACAGCTCTTAGTATCGCTAAGAAAATCGGTATTGTGCGTGGCGATGATGCGCGTGTGGTAACAGGTCTTGAATTAGAAGAGATGTCTGATGACGCCTTAAAAGAAGCTCTTAAAGGTGAGATTGTCTTTGCGCGTGTGGCACCAGAACAAAAATACCGTGTGGTAACAGCTTTGCAAGAATTGGGCGAAGTCGTTGCTGTAACAGGTGATGGCGTCAACGATGCTCCTGCTCTTAAAAAGGCTGATATCGGTGTTGCCATGGGGGTAACTGGTACTGATGTTGCTAAAGAGTCTGCGGATATGATTTTAACAGACGACCACTTTGCTTCCATCGTTGATGCGGTTGAAGAAGGACGTGCCGTTTACCATAACATCAAGAAATTCTTGACCTACATCTTTAATTCCAACACACCAGAAGCGGTGCCATCTGCCTTCTTCCTCTTGTCACGTGGTTTTGTGCCACTTCCTTTGACTGTTATGCAAATTCTAGCAGTTGATTTGGGAACAGATATGATTCCAGCGCTTGGTTTAGGGGTTGAACCTCCAGAACCAGGTGTGATGAACCAACCACCTCGCAAATTGACTGATCGTTTGCTGGATAAGAAATTGCTGATAAAAGCTTTTTTATGGTATGGTTTGATCGAATCAGTTCTTGCCATGGGTGCATTCTTCATCACTTATCTACTTCATAATGGTAATTTAGCGGTGCTTGCAGGTTCAGGTCAACTTTATCAAGAAGCTACAACTATGACTCTTGGTGCTATTATTTTCTGTCAAATTGGTATGGTGATGAATAGTCGAACATCTGATCAATCGATTCGCAAGTTACAATTATTTGGTAACCCTTTGATTAATATCGGTTTGATTGTTGAATTGATTATTTTTGTCATTTTAGTTTATGTGCCTATTTTCCATAATCTATTCAATACCGCAAGTCTAGGTTTTTGGCATTGGGTATATTTGGTACTGTGTCCGTTTGTCATTGTTGGGCTTGAGGAATGGCGTAAGCGCATCATGCGGAAGTAGAATGACTTGCTATTGTGGTCTGGTTTTTCCTTGACACTCTTTGCAAATCTCTGTAAAATTCAAGAGTTAGGGGAGAATTATGGCAACAATTAATGATTATTTAGACTGTAATGGTAGTCGTACGTTTGACGAATTTGCATTTAACGAAGCTGATATTTTATGTTTAAATGAGCTTGGTTATTTTTGCTTTGAAGAGTTGGATGCGTCAATTGATTTTAAAAAGACCGTTAATCTACATGAGGTCTTATTACCTTATATCACAGGAGAAAAGACCTTTAGTCATAGTTTTTTAGTGACTGAAGAGCGGATTAAGCTCTTGCAGAAAGTTGTGGCTTCAAAACGTTTTGCCAATTTGAATTTGTCTGATTATGTCAATGACGTTGATGCGGAATACGAAAGACAGTTTTCAGCTATGGTCTTTACTTTACCTGAAATTAACCATCATCAGCTGGTTTTTCGCGGGACAGATGATACCATGATTGGCTGGAAAGAGGATTTTAAACTGACTTATGTTCAAGAAATTCCTGCTCATCGTGCGGCTGTGGCTTATCTTGAAAACTACCTTGAAAAATACGCTGGTAAAGTGACCGTTAGCGGGCATTCCAAGGGTGGAAATTTGGCCCTTTATGCTGTGGCCCATGTTAATGACTTGCTTTGTGAGCAAATCGAAAAAGTTTATATGCTTGATGCGCCAGGTTTGCAAGAAAAAGGTCTTGAAAGTGATGGCTATAAGGCGATTCGCGAGCGCGTGACGGTGATTCGACCAGAAGAATCTATCGTTGGCATTATGCTTTACAATGACATTGAGCCGATTGTGGTTAAGAGTAATGCTTCAGGCATCATGCAGCATGCCCTTACGTCGTGGCAATTTAATGAAGAAACAGGTGAGCTAATCTTAGCTGAGCGCCAAACTGATTTAAGCCAAAATCTTGAGAAGACTTTCAAGCAATGGATGAATGAATTATCTAGTCAAGAATTGAAAATACTTTTTGACACTCTCTTTGATACCTTGATGTCAAGCGGAATTCATAGCATCAATGACGTCACAATCGACCGAGAATTTGGTACCAAATTAGCCACCAGCATTGCTTCCTTCTATTCAATCGGAACGGAAAAGAAACTCTTGCTTGCCAAGTCAGCCAAGTTATTCTTGCAGGCTTTTGTTGGTTATAGCAAACTTGGTAATTTTGGTAAAGATAGATTGTTGATTAACTTGCCTGATTTTAACAGTTTCTTATCTAATTTAAATAATAAAAAATTGAAATAGAACTTGAGAATTTTCTCAAGTTTTTTTCTTGACTTGGAGTCAACTCTAAGGTATATACTGATAGTGAAATAAGAAGGGAGATGACCTATGAACATAAAAAAAGTAAGTGAACAAACAGGAATTTCAGCAGATACTATCCGTTATTATGAACGCATCGGCTTACTTCCGCGTGTTAAACGTAATAAATCTGGTATTCGTGATTTTTCAGAGAAAGATATTGCTGCTCTTGAGTTTATTCGTTGTTTTAGAAGTGCTGGCATGAGCGTGGAATCTCTTATTGAGTATATGGCTTTGTTTAAAGAAGGTGAAGGAACTGAAGAAGCTCGTCTACATATTTTAGAAGAACAACGTGAAAAGTTAGTGACACGTATCAATGAATTACAGACAGCATTGAATCGGATGGATCATAAGATTGAAAATTATAAAAAGCTGATTCTTAAGCAATAGGGTATTAGCCAATCGTGACAATTTCCTTATGTCATGTTAAACTAGATTTTATGACGCAATATAAACATATCAGAATAGTGCAGGCTGGGCATTTTCTAAAGCTTTTTAAAAATGATTCGCAGTTTGCCACACCAATTTTTAGAATAGATCAAAAACGTAAAAACTTGCAATTTGTCATTGTCTTTAAGTTAGAAGATGATGGCTTTTATATTCTTAATCACTCAAAACTTGGTTACAGTAGCGATATAAAGCGTATCAGACTGTTTACTAAATCTATGCTTTATCAGGGCATGATGTCAGTCCCTTTAAGGGCGCGTGAGACGATTCAGATTTTACAAGTTCCTAGCAGTCAAGATAGTCAAAAAGATTATATAACTTATTATAATCAAGCAGCGATAGCGTGGATTGCCTATGGGAAGAAAATCGATGATGTTTATGATCCTTTTAGAGATGCTCATTCAGCTATTTTTCATAATGAATGGCAAGAAGAGCAGTTGTTATCGTATGAAGATTATCAAGGCATTCAAGATTTTCACCCTTTTTCAGTAAAAGAAGATCAGGAAAATCCCTTGTCGTGTTTTTACAAAGACCCGATAAGAAAGCAAAATATTAACCTTCAAGTGATGGGCTGGTATTATCTTGGTCAGCAGTTAAAAATCAGCTGGAAACCAGATAATCAGTACAAAGCGCGTTGGCGCTCGTCGGTAGTTGCCATTGATAAAAAGACCGGCAAATATTTTTTCCAAGGAAATATTTATCGGCAAAAGGGCACAGATCCCGTATTTCTTGACCATCTACTTATTGATTTTGAAGGCGCTGGGCAAAATAGCAGAGCTGCAAAAGCTGAATATCATCAATTTATCGATGAAATCAAAGAACAAGAGCGTGTGGCGTTGTTGAAGCTGCGTTGATTATTTTTAGTTTCTAGACTCATGAATAAAGTCTCCACTGGAGACTTTATTTGTGCTATAATATTTTCTGACTGAAAACAATGTTAGAAAGTATGAAAATGACAGATATTGATATTGAACGCTATCACGAATTAGCGCAACAAAAACAAAAAGAACACCGTAAATTTTTAGCTAGTCTCAAGAAAAAAGCGCCTAAAAACTTGGATAAAATCACTCAAGAAATCCATACAGAAGTTTTTAACGAGATTGATTGTACGAAATGTGCTAACTGCTGTAAAAGCTTAGGTCCATTGTTTACAGAAGCTGACATTACCCGTATCTCTAAAGTTTTCCGTATGAAATTAGGGGCTTTTGAAGACATGTATTTGCGCGTGGATGAAGATGGCGACAAGGTTTTCCAATCTATGCCATGCCCATTTTTAGGTGATGACAATCTTTGTACCATTTATGACGTGCGCCCGAAAGCTTGCCGTGAGTTTCCACACACAGACCGCAAAAAAATCTATCAAATCAATAACTTAACCATCAAAAACACCCTTTTCTGCCCAGCAGCCTACCTCTTTGTTGAAAAACTCAAAGAACGCTTGGAAGGGAAATAGAGAAGTTGCCCTCAAGAATGATTGAGGGTCATTCTTATATCTTACAAAATAAAATGTATATATATTTGAGGTGAATGATGAACGATCAGGAAAGAATTCTATCAATCGGTTTGAAAATGCATAATGGAGAGCATTTATCTAAAACTGAACTTGCTAATGAATTTGAAGTAAGTGAAAAAACAATTCAGCGTGATTTTTCTCTGCTGAGGGATTTTGTGGATTGTCAATCAGCAGTATTCGGTGAAATAGTATATGACAACAAGGAACATACTCGTTATTTTAATGGCAAAACATCTTTCAATAAAAAAGATATTTTAGTCATTTCAAAAATCTTGCTTGAAAATCGAGCGTTGAACAAAGAAGAAAATGAAAATCTACTTCAGAGTTTATTAGCTTTGCTCTCAAAAGCTGATAGGAAAGAAATTGAAACAATTATTGCGAGTGAACGTTGTAATTATGCGCCAATTACTGATAGACAAAATCGTATTGAAAAAATTTGGGCTTTCTCTGAAGCGATTCGTCAAGAAAGAGTTTTAGATATCATCTACAAATCTCCTTATAAAGAGAATGAGAAACAACATACAATTTTTCCCGTTTCCCTGTATTATGATGCTCACTATTTTTATATTGTTGCTTTTAATATAAAATATGAAACTTATATGACTTTGAGAATTGATCGAATTAAGGAATGGAAAATTTCTCATGTAAAGAAGCCAGCAATATCATACAGTAAAAAATTTCGAGACGGTGATGTACGTAATCAACATGTAGATGCTTTTTTAGGACAATCGATAACGGTTTGTATTGAGTTTAGTTATGATCCTGATATTGTTCGTGATCAGTTCCCAAATGCAAAAATATTATCAAAGTCGAATGGTAAAACAGTACTATCATTTACAAGTCAAAATACTTCTGGTTTAAAACGTTGGCTTCTTAGTCAAGGTGAGGGGGTGGTCGTTCTAAAACCTGAAAGTTTAGTTGAAGAAATGAAAACTTTTATACAAAAAATGCAAAAAAATTATAAAAAATAATAGCGTGGACAAATATTGTCTATGCTATTTTATATAATAAACATATCAAAAATAAAAAATTATTTAAGGAGTTAAAAAAATGCAAGAATGGGTAGTTATTGATCAATTTGGAAATGTGATTGCACAAGGATTTTTTGACAAGCAGGCAGCAGAATTTTATGCACAAAATATTCCAAATGCAAGTGTTGTCAGAAAAAACAGTTAATCGTGTTTTTTTAAAATCAACTACTTTTGAAAAGAGAGGAAAAATTTGACAGTATGGCACATACTGATGAGATAACATTTAAGGGGATGAGCCTAGGGGAGGTTTTAGCAAATTCGAGGCTAAACATTCCTAATTATCAGAGACCATATAGTTGGAAAGCAAAGAATGTTCGAAATCTTTTTTATGATATAAAAGAGGCTAAACAAAAAGAAAACTATCATCTCGGAACTTTGATTTTACATGAAAATGATAAGACAATTGATATTGTCGATGGGCAACAACGTTTAATATCGATTGCTTTATTTTTAAAAGTGATGGAAAGCTCTACAGGTGAAAAGTATCTTGGCGCTCAACATCTACTGGAACAAGAATACAGTGATCAGTCTTGTCAGCACGCTAAAGAGAATTTTGAAGAGTGGCAAAGACTGGTAGAATCAGAAGGAAAAGATGAGACTGAGAAAATTTTAGAGTTTTTATTGAAAAAATGCGAAGTTTCTGTCATTACCATGCCGAAAGACCATTTAGCTGAAGCTTTTCAATTATTTGATTCACAGAATAATCGTGGAAAATCTCTAGAACCGCATGATTTGCTAAAAGCTTATCATTTGAGAAGTATTGATTCCCCTAAGGAAGATGATATTAAAAATTGGGAGGAGGCAGTCTCAGATGAGCAGTTGCCTTTGAAAGAACTCTTTAATCAGTATCTATTTCGTATGCGTCGTTGGTCTAGTGGTGAAACTGGTTTAACAAAGGTGAATAACAAAAGTTATTTACGTTTTACAGAAGCGTATATTGATAACTTTAAAGGAAATGATTTATCTCAAGATTATCCTTATTTGGGTTTGTATAAAACGTTGGAGGAAAAGAACATAGACTTTCCTAAATCATTATTAATGCCAATTATTAATGGGAAAATTTTCTTTGAATATATTACGGATGCTCATCAAAAAGTTAAAAAGTATCAGGTTCAACAAAGTGAAAAAAACAGCGAGACAACACTCGATAGTCTTTTGAATAGTTGTGGAGTAGATGATAAGGTACTTGCTATTTTGACAAGTAAAAAATCACGATATAATCGCAATCGTAATCTTTTTGAAAATCTCTTAATGTTGTATGTTGACCGTTTCGGAGAGAGTAAAGTTGATAAATCTGTTCTTGAACTGATTTATGTCTGGGCTTATTATCCACGTATTAAAATGAGTGCAATTTATGATGCGACTCAAGCAAACTACGCTGTTGGGAAAAGGCTTAGAGATAGGCATGATTTTCAAAATGTTTTTCAACTTTTGCAGCAATCATCGACACCAGAAGAGTTCAAAATGAATTTTGATCATGAAATCTTTGAAAATACATCTATTCAGGATATTTATGAAAAAGAGGAGTCTAAGAAATGAGCGAGAAAAACACTTGTTTAACAGTTAAAGATTTGTTGCAGGGTGAATATAAAATCCCACTTTATCAGAGAAATTTTGCTTGGACTTATGATGAGATTGAACAGTTGATTGTTGATGTTTCTGATGCTTGTAAGGAAAAGAAGAATGCTTATTATATTGGAACACTCGTTGTAGATTCAGGTAATAACATTATTGATGGTCAACAGCGTACAACAGCTCTAACGTTAATTGCGTTAGCTTTGAAAAAATATGATAAGAATAAGATTCATTTAACTTTTGCAGCACGAAAGCAGTCCAACAAGACTTTAGCAAAGCTTTTAGAATATGTAAAAAATTCGAATGAAGAACTTAAAGAGGTAAAAACTTTACATGATTTTGAATCAAATGAATTGACGATTGGATTTGACAATGCGATTAAAGCTTTGAAGAAAGTTCTTGATGAGGATAAAAAATTAGATAGAGAAACATTTTCAAACTATCTTTTTGAACATGTTAAGATTTTTCAAACAGAATTGTCAACTGATTTAGATTTAAATCTGTATTTTGAGCGCTTTAACTCTCGTGGAGAGCAGCTGCAAGCACATGAGATTATCAAGGCACAGATGATGGATGTCCTAAGAGATACTGCTGAAGAAACACAGAAATTTGCTAAAATATGGGAAGCTTGCTCACAAATGGATAAAGCTGTGATTCTATCCTTTAACCATAAAAGTAGACCTGATGATGATAATTTAGAACGTGAAAAGATTTTTTCAAAAAATTATAACGATTATCAACTGAAAAATATTTATAACAGTATGGAGGCGAAAGAAGTTGGACGATATAAGCTTTCAGATTATCTTAATAACTCTAATGAAGTAACGAAAGAAAAATATCAAGAAAATGATTTGTCTACTTATCGTCCCTTGGTCAATTTTGAAACGTTTTTATATTATGTTTTTTACTTAACTGAAGGTACAAAAAGTGGCGAAATTACGCTTGATGATAAGAAATTGTTAGCTAAATTTGAAGGAAAAATGCGTGGCTTAAAGGATGAAAAGTACAGCTGGGTTATCAAGTTTAGTGAGAATCTTCTTCGATTACGCTTTATTTTCGATAATTTTATTATTCAAAATTTTTTTGAGGATAATAATCGAGATGAGACTAATTGGCTATTAAATAAAGCCATTAGACAAGATAAAAATGCTAAAAAGCATGGTAGGAAATATGTTCAAACAGACTTCTCGCCCACTTTTAGTGGGAATCTAAATACTGAAATTATCCAATTACAATCTATGTTCGCTGTTACTTTTACTTCGAACCGTGATACAAAATGGCTTTATGAGACCATGTCATATTTATTTGAAAATAGTGATAAGCTTGGTAGCGAAAATTTTGCCGAAGAGTTTAAAGGTTTTCTTGAAAAATTAGCAGTGAAATTTGCAGAAGAACGTATCTTTATTGACCATGAAATAAAGAGTTATCAAGAATTTGTTCCAGTTTATGCTTTTAATTTTATTGATTACATTCTTTGGACAAAACGTGATGAAGAGCAATTTAAAAAAGTGTTTTCTGACGCAAAGAATTTTAAATTCAGATATCGTCAGTCAATTGAACATTGGTATCCGCAGAATCCAAATGAAGAAGACACTAATTTAAAAAAATTAGATGATAATTATCTTCATTCTATTGGAAATCTTTGTCTCATTACACAGAGTCAAAATTCAAAATTTAGTAATTCTCGTCCTCAAGCAAAGGCAAAATGGAAAGATGACTTTAGCACTCAAAGTTTAAAGTTACAGTGGATGAAATACATTACAGATAAAGAACAACAGTGGTCTAAGAAACAAATTGATAAAATGTCAAAAGAAGTTAATCAGTATGTAAATGATTTTATTGATTCAGTCTCTAAATCTTAAACTGCTCACCTCCCCTCATTTTGAGGGGAGGTTTTTCTATCCCTTGCTACGCTTACGTTTTCGTGAAAGCGGTAAAATTTGCAATCAAATAAATGTACTTTGTATGAAAATCATAGTAAGCTAACAGTAATCGAAATAGAGGAGGGTACTTATGTTTTTAGCCTGGAATGAAATGAAACACTCGAAGTTGCGTTATGGATTAGTGATTGGAGTGATTTTCTTGATTGCTTACTTGGTCTTTTTCCTAACGGGCTTGGCTAATGGTTTAGCCCAGACCAATCGCTCGGCGGTTGATTCTTGGAAAGCTGACCATATTATCTTAAGCGAACAAGCTAATAAAAATTTACGTTTGTCACGCTTTTCTACAGCCTTAGCAGATGAAGTCAAGGCAGACCAAACTGCTGAATTGACACAAGCTTCAGCAACCATAAAAGCTAATGATAAGTCGAAGGTGAATGTCAATTTATTTGCCATTAAGTCAGATGAATTCTTACGCCCAAAGCTTAGTGATGGAAAGATTTTCTCAAAAACTGGACAAGTTGTCGCAGATAGTAGTTTGAAAAAAGCTTATCAACTAGAGATTGGTGATGAGATTACTCTTGGAGATAGTGGCAAAAAGTTGACCATCACTGGTTTTACGGACAAGGCTAGCTTTAATGTGCAATCTGTTTTGTATCTGAGCAAGGACACACTGACAAGCATTCTCGGTGATAATAGCCAAGCTGCTACCATCAGTGCCCTTGTGGTTCGTGGCAAGGTTAATCAAGTTCCAAAAGGGCTTGAAAGCATGACCACAGCAAGCTTCATCGAGAATCTTCCAGGTTATAAAGCTCAAAATCTGACCTTTTCTTTCATGATTGGCTTTTTAATCGTCATCGCTGCTATAGTGATTGGGATTTTTATCTACATTTTGACCCTTCAGAAGAAAGAAATTTTTGGCGTCTTAAAAGCTCAAGGCATTTCTAACGGCTACCTGTCACGAATGGTTTTCGCACAGACTTTCATTCTGGCACTTTTGGCAGTAGGGTTAGGGCTTTTGGTGACAATGGCTAGCGCTTTAGTGTTGCCAACTAGTGTGCCTTTTCAGATTAGCCCACTTTTCTTTGCAGGCATCAGCGTGCTGATGATTCTTATCGCTGTGTTTGGTGCCCTTTTCTCAGTGGTAAGCATTGTCAAAGTTGACCCTTTAAAGGCAATCGGTTAGGAGATAATTATGACAGCAATTGAATTAATCAATATCAAAAAATATTTCAAAGATGGCCCAGAGCAAATTGAAGCTCTGAAAGAAACCAATTTGACCATTAATAAGGGAGAATTTGTAGCAGTTATTGGGCCATCAGGCTCTGGGAAAAGTACCTTTTTGACCATTATTGGCGGGCTACAATCCCCATCACAAGGTGAGGTCAGACTCAATGGTCAATCATTTAGTCAGAAAAAAGAAAAAGAACGCGCTAAAATGCGTTTTGACCAGATTGGATTTATTCTGCAAGCTTCAAACTTAGTGCCATTTTTAAAAATCAAAGACCAGCTACGTTTGGTTGATAAGGTGGATAAAGAAAAGCAACGTGAGTCGATTGATAGTCTTTTTGCTCAGCTTGGTATCACTGATATCGCAAACAAATACCCTGAGGAAATTTCAGGCGGACAAAGGCAACGAGTGGCTATTGCCAGAGCTTTGTACAATGATCCGACTATTATTTTGGCTGACGAACCAACAGCGAGTTTAGACACCGAAAAAGCTATGGAAGTTGTCAAAATATTAGCCGATGAAGCTAAAGAAAAAAATAAAGCAGTCTTAATGGTTACACACGACAGACGCTTAGTTGCTTATTGTGACCGATTGTTGGTCATGGAAGACGGCGTTTTACGAGAAGAAGAGATTGCTGCTTATCAGTAGTAATGTGTCTTGAGATGCGATGTGTGATATAATGAAGTCAAATCTTACTGACTTAAAAAAGGGTCGTTAGTAAAGGAGACGTCATGATTACTTTTTTCTTGCAAATGCGTCGGACATTGCGTGTCTTATGGTCACTCTTTAAGGATGATGAAACCAGAGGAATTGCTGGTGTCACAGCTGTTTTATTGCTTAGTGGGACACTTTTTTATGCACACGTAGAACATTTTACTTATTTAGATGCCCTTTACTTTTCATTTACAACTTTAACAACGATTGGCTACGGGGATATTTATCCCGTTACAGCGGCTGGAAAGATTTTTACCATGACGTATTCAGTTGTCGGATTAGGGGTTATGGGGAGTTTTCTAGCTGTTGTTGTTAAGAAATTGGGTCAATTGGATAGAAGAAAGTGAGAGGAGATCTGTGATTTATCGTGATTTATTGTTTGATTTGGACCATACTTTGCTTGATTTTAACGCGGCAGAAGATGTTGCTTTGACAGAGCTTTTGACAGAAGCGCGTGTGGGTGATGTTGAGACTTATAAAGAAGTTTATATTCCCATGAATCGTAAACTTTGGAATGATTTAAGTCTGAAAAAGATTACTAAGAAAGAGTTAGTTGACACGCGTTTTTCTCGTTTATTTGCCCATTTTGGGCACGAGGTTGATGGTCATGCCTTTGCCATGCGTTATCAAGATTTTCTTAGCCAACAAGGTCAGATTCTTCCAGGTGCAGATAAGCTTTTAGACCAGCTAAATCAAGAAGGTTACCGCATTTTTGGTGCAACAAATGGCATTACCAAGATTCAAACTGGTCGTATGGCCAATTCAGGAATTAAAGATTATTTTGAACACGTCTTTATCTCTGATGAAGTTGGTTTTCAAAAGCCAGATAAAGGTTTTTATGATGCGATTTCTGGAGCCATTTCACGATTTAATCATGACAAAGCTTTGATGATTGGTGATAATTTGCTGGCGGATATCCAAGGTGGCAATAATGCTGGCATCGATACTGTCTGGTATAACCCAGATAAAAAAGCCAACCACACCGCAGCCAACCCTACCTACACCGTCCACAACTATCAAGAATTGTTAAAATTATTACGATAAAAATAAAAACCGGAAGTTTTAAACTTCTAGCTTTTATCTTTAATAGTCGATTTTGCGTTCTTCGGTGATTAGTTTTGCCATTTGATCAGGATTTATAATATGAATCTGATGGCCTGTTTTTTCAATCATTTCTTCAGCGCGAAGTGCTTTTACCATTCGTGCAATGGTTACTGAGTGCATGCCTAGGTAGCAGGCGATTTCTTGATAGGTAAAGAATGTGTTTAAGGCTAGATTACCAGCTTCACACGGTTCAGCCTGATCAAGTAAGAAGCGGCAAAATTGGACCAAAGCGGGTTCATTTTTACTACTGTGAAAATGTTCCATGAGATAAATATGATTTTCTGTCAATGTATTTAACATCAGGCTAACAACTGAAGGAAAGCCCAACAATTCTTGAAATTGACGATTAGAAATGCGGTAAGCCACGCAAGGCGTTTTAGCAACAATTGAAAACGATTTTTTCCCGTAATAGTTCAAATGTAGCGTGTTCATCAATGGCACGAAGCCGACAAATTGTTGCTTTTTAAAGTAAAGGTAGGTTGTTTCTCTACCATCGCAAGAAATAGATGAAAGAGCACAAATGCCTGAAGATAGGATATAAATATCACCGCTTGTTTCGCCAGCGACGGATTGTGCGAGATTATCTCCCTTTTTAAAGGTCACACGTTCGCCGTATTGATAAAGTTCTGTAATATCTAGTGTAGAGTGCATAATTGCCCTTTCTAAAATTAACATAGGCTATATAACTATATAGTTTACGTTAAAAAAGCGTTTTTATCAAGCTAAAAAATTAGAAGAAGAGCTTAAAAACATCTTGATAATGATGTTTGAAGTGGCTATTTTTGCGCCAAATAAAGGTAAAATCATGGCTCATGGCAGGAATATCCAAAGTGATTTTTTTAAGTTTGCCTGCTGAAATTTCTTTTTGAACCACGCTTTGGTAGACAAAACTAATACCTAGATTTTTTTGGACCAGCTCACAAATGGTATTGAGGCTGCCAATTTCGGTGATTTTGCGAAAATCTGAAATAGTCAGGTTGGCTTCCTTGAGCGTGATTTCAAGCATTTCACGTGTTCCAGACCCTTGCTCGCGAACGATGATAGGATAGGCTAGTAGGTCTTCTAAAGAATAGCTACCGCTTGCTAGGGGTGAGTCGGGAGAAGCGACAGCGATAAAAGGTTCTGTGCGATAAGGCAGAAAATCATACTTTTCTTTTGAAAAGAAACCTTCAATCAAGGCAAAATCAATCTGCCCATTATCAATAGCCTTCAATAGTGTCTCGGTATTGTCCACCAGCATTTTGACTTGAAAGTTTGGGTGATTCGCCAAAATATCCACTAAAGAATCAGTCAAAACATACTCGCCAATGGTCAAAGTAGCCCCAAAATTTAGCGGTTGCAAATCTTGCTTGAGCTGTGTCTTGAAATGCTTAATATCTGTGTCCATAGTCGTCAGCAAATCAAGCAGTTCTTTGCCACTTTGTGTTATCTGGCATTGTTTACCAGAAAACGTGAAGAGTTTGGTTTGATATTCGGTTTCCAAAGCTTTGATATGCTTAGTGACAGCAGGCTGAGTGATATGCAGTTCTTTTGCGGCTTGGGTGAAATTAAGCGTTTCGCAGACTTTCATAAAAGTAAACACACGATAATCAAGCATGACAAATCTCCTTTGCAATCATTATTTGTTATTGTATCATAATAAATCATAATTTTACATTATAGATTGAGCGCGCTATAATGAGTGACGTGAAAAGGAGTTCATTATGTTAACAATTCAGAAAAAAGCGCCAGGAGTGATTCTTTGCGCGATTTTAGCCTTGCCAGCTTGGTTCCTAGGTCAAGCTTTTCCTTTGGTCGGTGCTCCAGTCTTTGCTATTTTGCTTGGCATGTTTGTGGGAAGTTTTTATCATAATCGCAAACAAACCGCCCAAGGCATTGGTTTTACCTCAAAATACATTTTACAGACAGCTGTGGTTTTATTAGGATTTGGTCTTAATTTAGGTCAAGTCTTAAAAGTTGGTGCTCAGTCACTACCAATCATTATTTCAACCATCGCAACGTCTTTAATCGTGGCATTTCTCTTACAAAAATGGTTGAAGCTGGACGTTAATACAGCGACTTTGGTCGGCGTTGGGTCATCTATCTGTGGTGGTTCAGCTATTGCAGCGACAGCACCAGTTATCAAGGCAAAAGATGAAGAGGTGGCTAAGAGTATTTCAGTTATTTTTCTCTTTAACATTCTCGCAGCGTTGATTTTTCCAACTTTAGGAGATTTGATTGGTTTGTCAAATCATGGCTTTGCCCTATTTGCAGGAACGGCTGTTAATGACACATCATCTGTTACAGCGACAGCAGCAGCTTGGGATGCTATTCATCAGTCAAATACTCTGGACGGTGCAACTATCGTTAAGTTAACTCGTACTTTGGCTATTATTCCTATTACACTTGGCTTGTCATTTTATAAGGCTTATAAAGAATCTAAAAATGGTGGAGCTTCTGAGAAGACTTTTAGTTTTAAAAAGGCCTTTCCAATGTTTGTCTTGTATTTCTTACTAGCTTCAATTGTGACAACACTTGCGAGTGCACTTGGCTTTGATACAATGCTTTTTGAGAATCTTAAAGTGTTGTCAAAATTCTTTATCGTCATGGCAATGGGAGCTATTGGACTTAATACAAATCCAGTCAAATTAGTAAAAACAGGTGGTCAAGCTATCGGTGTTGGTGCCGCTTGTTGGATTGCCATTACTTGTGTCAGCCTTTTGATGCAGCATATTTTAGGTATTTGGTAATAGTGAAGAAGTTGAGTAAAAATACTCAGCTTCTTTTTTTGAAACTACGCTTAATTCTTGAAAACGTTTCCTAGAGTGCTATAATGGAACCATACGGACTTGCTTAGGAGATATTAACTAATTTAAGGTATTGTTTTAAGCAAGAGGAAAAGGAGATATTATGGCATACAAAACAACTTACCCTTACACAAACGAAGTTCTAAAAACATTTGATAACGCGACAGATGCAGATTTAGAAGTTGCTTTGGCAAATGGACATGCACTTTATAAAAAATGGCGTGCTGAAGGTGGATTGGACGAGAGAAAAGTTCAATTACATAAAATTGCGGAGCTCTTGCGTCGAGACGTTGATAAATACGCTGAAGTGATGACAAAAGATATGGGAAAATTGTTCACGGAAGCTAAAGGTGAAGTCGAACTTTGTGCAGAAATTGCGGATTATTACGCTGATAAAGCCGAAGAATTCCTCAAACCACGTTCGCTAGAAAATATCAATGGTGATGCTTATTATATCAAGCAAGCCACGGGTGTATTGGTAGCTGTTGAGCCATGGAATTTCCCATTCTATCAAATCATGCGCGTTTTTGCTCCGAATTTCATGATTGGAAATCCGATGATTTTGAAACATGCTTCAATCTGTCCAGCATCAGCACAAGCTTTTGACGATTTGGTTTTGGAAGCTGGTGCACCAGTTGGTGCTTTTAAGAATCTTTTCTTATCTTACGACCAAGTCTCAAAAGCAATCGCAGACCCACGTGTCGTTGGTGTTTGTTTGACAGGTTCTGAACGTGGTGGTGCCTCAATTGCAGCAGAAGCAGGCGCTAATCTTAAAAAATCATCAATGGAACTCGGTGGTAATGATGCCTTTCTTATCCTAGAAGATGCTGACTTTGATTTGCTTGATAAGATAATCTTCTTTGCACGTCTTTATAATGCCGGTCAAGTTTGTACGTCATCAAAACGTTTTGTGGTTGTCGGTCAAGAAAATTATGACAAGTTCGTTGATATGGTGGTTAAACACTTTAAGTCAGCGAAATGGGGTGACCCAATGGACCCAGCGACAACTCTCGCACCATTGTCTTCAGCCGCCGCAAAAGAAGAAGTTCTTGGTCAAATCAAGTTAGCTAAAGAAAATGGTGCAACAGTGGTTTATGGTGATGAACCCATTGATCACCCAGGAAACTTTGTCATGCCAACAGTTTTGACAAACATCACTAAAGAAAATCCAATTTTTAATCAAGAAATCTTTGGTCCAGTAGCTTCAATTTACAAAGTGGACACCGAAGCAGAAGCCATTGAGCTTGCAAACGACTCAAGCTATGGTCTTGGTGGGACTATTTTTTCTAAGAATCTTGACAACGCCAAAGAAGTGGCAGCCAAGATTGAAACAGGTATGTCATTTATCAATTCTGGTTGGACATCACACCCAGAAATCCCATTTGGCGGCATTAAAAACTCAGGCTACGGTCGCGAATTAAGCGAACTTGGCTTTGACGCTTTTGTCAACGAACACCTGGTTTTTGTCCCAAATAATTAATTAGCTCTCCTTTTATTATCCTAATACAGCAAAAGCCACCTGTGGAGCTCATTCAGGTGGTTTTTGGCTTGTTTTATTCTGAAAACTGTTTCAATTTATGTTATAATGATTAGAAAAAATCGGTTAAATTTTGGGAGAGATTTATGAAGATTAAGATGAGCGAGGTCATAGAACAACGTGATAGCCTCAAAAGCTCGATTAGTAAGACCAAGAGTCAACTTTCAAGTGCCAAGAAAAAGCTAAAGAGCGCTGCAAATTCTGATGCTCTAAAAGGTGACGTCAAAGATGCTATTGATAATAAAATCAATAACTACCAAGTGCCTTTGTTGACCAATTATGTGAACAGTTTGGAGGTTATTTCGCAGGGCTATGACAATCTTATCAGCACTTTTAAGAGTATTGTCAGCGAAAACAGTGATAGCGCTATTATTGATACGGACGTTTTGCAGCAGATGGTAGATTAATTCGATTCGCCACTAGAGCAGTTAAAAACTAGCTCAGATGCCATTAACAAGGCTATTGATGAAGTCGCAGACATTGTCGCACTGATCAAAGTGACAACAGACGATGCCGTCTCAGAATTCAAAGGTGGCAAAAAAGTCCTTACCAACACCATCAAGGACATGGGGATTTTTAATAATACTGTCTTTACAAGCGAAGTAGGCGATGTTTTAGACGAACAGAACACGCAAATCAGTAGTTTGTCAGACCTAGGTAGCAGCTCATATACAAGCAAAAAAGCTAAGAACTTTTACAAGAAAACAGACTTCAAAACGGAAGTTAAAGAAGTTAAATCAGTCGTTAATGGCAAAGCTAGGAAAAACCACTTAAAAAACGAACTCGCCAAGAATTTGTATGACTCTAAATATAGTGGGTATTTACTCGAAACTACTCCCTTAGAAGTTCAAGCTGGAATATTGCTTACTAAGACTAAAAAATCTGCTGGTAAAGGCAAAAAAGTTGTAAAAATTTTAGATTCAACTGATAAAGCATTAAAACAGAAGCGATTTATTGGTGGTCGAGAGATGACGGTAGACTCAAAAGGTCGTGTTAAGTTAGATGGACGTTTCTTATATAAAAAGCCTGTTAAGGGGAAATCAGCTCATCTTTACTCTAGAGGAACGAAAGAGTATAAAGATATTGTTGGTGAGGATTTTTCATTTGAAAAGACAACACTTTACAATGGTCGAAAACTTAAGGCAAATGGAAAAGTAGAAATAGACTGGAAAGGTGTCGGAACTTCAGGAAAAGAAGCTTTTAAATCTGGGCTAAAAGATAATTTTAAATCAACAATTAACCCACTTAATGAATTTAAAGGGTTTAAAGAGGCTTCTAATTTCTCTAAAGCTGGCAAGGTTTTAGGCTTTGCAGGGACGGTAATGACGATTGGTTCTAACATCAAAACTGACTTTATTGACGATAGAAGATCATCTACAAAAGAAAAAGTCAGAAATTTTGCAGTAGACACTACAGTCGATGTTGTATCAAGCTCAAGTGCAGCAGCTGCAGGTGCTGCAATAGGAACAGCTGTTGGTGGGCCTCTAGGAACAGTGGCGGGAGCTGCAGCAGGTATTGCCTTTTCTTGGGCTATGAATAAAGGATGGTTTGGAAAAAAATCTGTAAATAATTATGCCAAAGATGGTTTGAAAGGATTAGCAGGGAAATTTGGATTATGAGTAAAATAAAAAAACAGCAAGAAACAGTCATTTTAGAGCGTTATCATGGCCCTTTAATTACAAACGGAGTGGGGTTAGGTTACATTAAAATTTTTCCGTGGATAAATTTTTTTGTAAGTCTCTTATTTTATAGTGCAGCAAAATTCAATGGTGTTAACTTTATTGAAAATCTTTTTTTATGCTGTCTTGTATTTAGCATTATTAGTATAATATATTCATTTTTTAATATTATCATAGAAAAATTTAGTGTTTTGACTTATATTTTTCTTTCGATAACATTTTTTATAACATTGATTGGATTAGATTTTATCAGCTTGATGATGCTTGTAGGAGGAGATGATTTTTATTCTAGTACCTATTCATTTGTTTTTAAACTATTTTCTTTTATTTTTTTAGCCTTCTCTCTTATCATGACTTTCTTTGTCTACCCTTACTTCTACAGACGAGATCGTCGTACAAACGGTGCATACCGAGAAAAAGAATCGAAATTTAATAGTGGGGATAATAAGTTATTCTCAAGTAATTTTTTGCTTATTTTCGGTTTAGTAGTTTTTGTTCCACCACTTTTAACAGGTTACTTGGAGAATGTATTTGGGCTTGTTATCGGAATACTATTTTCACTTGTCATTCCAGCTTTGGTAGTAGATGCTTTTTACGCAGCGCTTTATGCCAAACAACATCCAGAAGAGATTGATGAGCTTTAGGAGATAGAAATGGATATTAAATCGAAAAAATTAAGTCTCGTTCAAATCGTTGGCTTTGAAGCAAGTTTGCCTGAAGAATTTATTTTAGAAGAATTGTGTGCAGAAGCCTATACGTCTTGTCAAGAATTTATAGGAGATATGCTGGATGTGATTTATTCAGACGGACCAGTTTATTTTAAATTCTACCCTTTATCAAGTAG
The DNA here is from genome assembly GCF_900104225.1 of Streptococcus equinus. Classification (GTDB taxonomy): domain Bacteria; phylum Bacillota; class Bacilli; order Lactobacillales; family Streptococcaceae; genus Streptococcus; species Streptococcus equinus_D. The sequence continues at coordinate 303,604 of NZ_FNJK01000002.1, forward strand.
CAAGAGTGATATTGAAATATTTACAACATTTGGCAATGCGATTAATCCAACAGATAAAGAACCTCAGTTATTATTTAAAGAAAGTCTATTGATTGACAGCGAAGATTTTGCGCAGATTAGCTCAGAAGAATTAGCTGACTATTATACGTATTTGGCTTCAAAATATTCGGAAGATGAGCATGAACGTTTAGCGGTTTATCATGTTTTATCACTTTCTTCAGATGATGAGTTAATGATTGATGTATATAGTGATTTGGAGGTAGACTAATGGAATATATTGTAGCTGAGGGAGTTGCTGTTCAGGATACTTTTCGAGCACAAAATGTTGTTAGAAAACGAAAGATTTTTCATATTACGAAATTAAAAAAAGAATTGGATACTTTTTTAACTGCGGTAGAAACGGCTGGCGCACATCCATCAGGACCGCTTGTTTATAGCTTAAATAACGTGCCAGAAGACGGTGATATGGATATTGAATTTTTCCTACCAGTCGAGGAAGACTATATTGACATTAAAGGAATGAAATTTTCGTCTTATTTTGAAATTGATAATGTCATTTTAACAGCAATTAATCACGATTATGAGAAACTAACTAAAGAAGCATACACACGATTATTGTGGACATTGGAACAAATGACCGAGAATTGAACACTCCGTTTTATCATGTTTTACCAGATGATGAAGAAGAAAAAGTCATTATTTTAGTTGGTTATGCGTATTAATAAAGGGCACAATTGTGTCTTTTTATTTTAATATTGATTTTGAATGATTACGGAATTATATCGTTAAGAAGGAAAAAGTTGGAAAGGTGTTAGGAATTGGATAGTACAAAGCAATCAATATTTAATGCAAGTTTTGAAGAAAGTATTAATTTGGAAAATGATGGTTTTCGAAAATTGCAACAAGAGCAACATGATAAATTAGCACGGAAGGTTATTAACGGGAAGCCAACATTTAGTTTTAAAATGCAAGCTTTCGTATTAACTTTGCTTTTTCCAGTTGGTTTTAACTATTTACTTAGTTTAGGAGCTAGTAAATTCACAACGAATGATTTAGGAGAACTTAGGCTGCAACCTGCTAGCCAAAATTTCTTCCCATGGCAAGTTTATGTATTTTTGCTATCTGTTTGGTTACTATTTGTAGTTATAGGAAAATTTTTTAAGCCAGCCTTTATTTTGCCTTATCGTTATCAATTTCATAATTTTACCTATATGATTATTTTATGTATTGAAGCAAATTTAACACTTCTAGGTGTCTTGCTGTCTAATTTATCGATTATATTTATTGTAGGTTATGCTTTTATATGGATTTTTTTACTATATTTTATGACTACCACAAAAGTAAAAGCACTACAGAAAAATATGTTCAATAATAATAGCGAGCCTAGATTACAAGATAGACTTGCAAAAATAATTGGTGCTTATGGTATGGGGGTACTAGGGCTAGCAGTGATTCTTCAGAGAACTTTATCTATCTTCTTAGGAAATAAATTAAGTTCTTTCGAAGATTTAGGAATGTTGTTGCTTTTCCTGATTTGGAATATTCTAGTGCCTGCAGTTGTAATATTTATAGGAACTCCCTATTTTTTACAGGCTTATTACAAACTTAAATATCCTGAACAGTATCGAAAGTATGAAGGTAAATCTCTTGAAGAATGGTATGGAAAGAAATATTTGAAAAAACATAAATTCATTAATGGAACATACGAACAAGGCTAATACTTGAGAGATGGTAGGGGAAAAACACGAGGATCAGAGTGGTTGGATATATGACTATAAAACTTTAACCTTATAGATGGTGATAAGGATGATAAAGGAGGGCTCTAATGCCGTTAACTAATAATATGGATAATCTATCAAATGAGAAGCTTTATTTTAAACCTAAAAAAAGATTTCTGATTTTTTTCCTATTTTGATTTTGCTTCTAAGTTTTATTATAATTAGTATTTTAAAAAATCATTTTCAATTAACAGTGCCATCCACGTTTGTTGCAGTTATTTACTTTGGTTTACTATTTTATCTTTTTAAGAAAAATCAAAGAGATAGACAACTAATCGAGGATATATTGTATCAAAATCTTGATATAAAGAGATATCTTTCTTACTTAGATTATATCTCACAAAAACAAAAAAATGAGAAGCAAAATATTAATTTAACTAATCGAATAATTGTTGATTTCTACAGAGGAAATTTTGAAGCTGCGTGTTTAGCATTTGATAGTGAATTAATTGTTTCAAAAAATGTGTCAGAGAATAGTTTGCTAGTCCAAAAATATTACCACATTTTGAGTGCGATTCACTCTTTTAAGGATGATAACTATATTAATCAACTTTTTTTAGAGTTAGAGAATATTAATTTAAAAAACAAAAAGAACAAAAAGTTTAAAGAAACTCTTTTACAAAATTGTTCGGCAATACGTCAATTAATCATTTTAAATGAAAGTTCATTAGTATTTTCTAAAATGATATCTAGTAAAAAATTGGTTCAATTGATGTTTGATTACTATGAGGGAAGAAATCAGCTAATTCAAAAAAATAAACCTGCTGCCAAAGCAAAATTCCAACAAATCGCAAATGAAAATCCAGAGCTTTTCTATGTTCGTGAGGCTAAGAAATACTTGGAGGAATTAAAAAATGACTGATAGAGAGTTTGGGCAAGCATTTGAAAAAAATTGGAAAGGTAGTGGGCGTTGGATGGCTAATATGAAAAAATCACTATTTAACGCAAGTTTTGAAGAAAGTTTGAATTTAGAAGACGATGGATTTTTACAGTATCAGAAAAAAGACGTTTTTTCAAAGTTAGAGAAATACTATGTTAATGGAAAACCGAAAATATCACTGAGAATACAAGGTGTTATTTTGACTTTAATAGGTCCGATTTTGATGAATTTTATGCTACTTGTTGCCTCAATGATGTTTCATGATTCGGACGAAAATAGTTTAAGAATAACGATATCGAAAGAACCGATTTTAACAGCTGAAGTGTATCTTATTTGTTTAACAATTTGGTTATTGCTGGTGTTAATTGGAAAAATTTTTAGTCAAGCTTTTGTGTTGCCATATCGTTACCATTTTCATGTTATAACCTTTTTGCTGTGGTTCATTATTGAAATTAATTTTATCGGAGTTGATTTGGCTTTGCCAAACATATCTACTTTTGGGATACTATTGTTCTTTTGCGTAGTATTATTTTTTAGTTATTTAATGTTAAAAAAACAGGTTTCTGAATTAAAAAAACGTTTGTATCAAAAAATAACCGATGTGACTTTTAGTGATAAATTAGCAAAGATAATTTTAGGATATGGTGGCTCACTGTTAGGTTTAGCAATTATTATTAAATATATTTCTAAGGCTTTTTCAGTAGAGTTTTCGAGTTATTTAACTGGAATAGATTTTATTTTTCTGTGGGGAATTTTAAATATAGCTATAGTGGCACTTGTAATCTTTATTGAATTTCCAACCTATTTGCATGTTTACTACAAACTCAAATATCCAGAAGAATATCGTAATTGGGAAGGCAAGTCTCTTGAAGAGTGGTATGGGAAAAAGTATTTTAAGTAGTTTTTTAGGAAAAAACTCTTTGAAAAAAGTAGAAAGAGTTCAGCAACTTACAAAAAGGGTAAGATATTTATACTTACTATTCATTTCTTTATTTTTCATTAGTTTTATCTATTCAATCGAGTCTAATACAATATTTTGGATTGTATTAACAAGTTGTTTAACACCCGTAGTTCTTATAAGTTATGCAGTATTTAATAATACTCTTTTAAAGGAAATAGATTCTGTTTTGTTAATACATTTAGATTTAAATACTTATTTAAAAATACTTGATAGTATTGATCCAGAACAAGAAGGAAGAAAGTCACTTTTTTCGAAACCAAGTTACTATTTTAGAGTTGCACTAGTTTATTTATTACTTGGAAGAATTAATAATGCAGAAAAACTATTAGGTAAGGCAAATGATTGTCTAAAGGGAAATAAAAGAATTATAATTAATTATTACTTTTTAGATTCTTTAATTGCTATAGCAAAGAAAGATGTACATCATTTTGAAAATGCATATAATGCACTGTTAGATTTTTCGAAAAAATACGAAGCAGTAAAATCAGTGACTAGATTGGTTAAAGCTATCTCAAATATCGAACGCCAAAATAGTGATGATTATTTTGATAGCCTTAATTCAAAAAATAATTTGGAAAAGATAGTATTTGATTATTATAAAGCAAAAAATCAATTATTGACGGGAAATTATGAAGCTGCCAAAGAAAACTTCCAACAAATCGCAAATGAAAATCTGGAGCTTTTCTACGTTCGTGAGGCTAAGAAATATTTGGAGGAGTTAGATAATGAATAGAGAGCATTTGAGAGAGCATTTGCCAATTGGGACTGTCGTTCGTGTGAATGGTGGTTCGCAGAGTTTAATGATTACGACACTTTTTCCTGTCACTGAAAAAGGTGGAAAAAAAGGTTATTTTGATTTTGGAGCAGTGCCTCTTCCTTTAGGAGTGGTTAATCAGGATTTAGCTTTTTTCAACAAAGAAGATATTGATGAAGTTCTCTTTTTGGGCTATGTTGATGTGTCATTTCAGCAATTGATCGCTAATTACGATGAACTCATTTCAAATATTCAATATCCTAAATTTACAGTTGAAGGTTATAAAAAATAAAGAAGCGGACCGCTTATATCAAAGTAGAATACAATTGTAGGCTATTCTTATAAGATGTGTTCTTTTATAGTTAGTATCAAGAAGTATTTGGAATAGAAAAATGAAAAAATCTATATTTAACGCAAGTTTTGAAGAAAGTTTGAATTTAGAAGATGATGGATTTTTACAATACTATGAGAAGGAACAAAATGAAAAAACTAAAAAATTATCTCAAAAAAAATTTCCAACATTAATAACTAGTCTGACTAGTTTGGTATTGACACTTCTTTTTCCAATAGGCCTTAATTTTATACTAGTCGCAATTATTATGACTTTTAGGGATGATGCTGAAAATTTGACAATTCCAATATCTAAACATGAATTATTAACAGAAAAAGTATATTTATATTGCTTATTATTATGGTTGTTATTTGTGCTGATTGGGAAATTAATTAAGCGTTCTTATCTCTTACCTTATCGTCTTCATTTCCACACAGTTACTTATCTTATTTGGTTAATATTTGAGGTTGATTTGGTAGCTATTGAAATTACATTACCTACCCTTACCATATATGGGATATTGATTTTTATGGTAATACTTTTGCTATTGGGTTATTGCATGTTTAGGATTAGATATCGCACTCTGAAAGAGAAATTATATGCGGAAAAATCAATTATTACAAAGGGAGATAAAATTATCAAAATGCTATCTATTTATGGAGTTGCATTTTTAGGGATAATGTTACTTATTAAGCAATTTTTACTAATTTTCATGGGAGAATTTTCAACTTCCTTAAAAGGTTTGGGGTTGTTTGCCACTTGGTTTATTTTAAATATTGGTGTTGTCGCAATGCTAATATTTATGGAATTTCCATATTATTTATATGCCTACTACAAACTCAAATACTCAGAAGAATACCGTAATTGGGAAGGTAAAACCGTTGAAGAATGGTATGGGAAAAAATATTTGAAAAAACACAAGGAGCTACTAGAACATGAATAAATCAAAAGAATTGTTACCACTTGGAAGTATTGTTTATCTTGAAGAAGGAACTCAAAAATTAGTTATTGTTGGTCGTGGGGCTATTTTTGAAGATCCAGATACAGGTGAACAGGTTTTTGCGGACTATATTGGTGTTCTTTATCCAGCAGGACTGCAAACAAATTCAACGTTATTTTTCCAACATGAAAATATTGATGAAGTTGTTTTTGAGGGTTATCATGATGATGAAGAAGACAGATTTTTAAAAGTTTATCATGAGTGGGAAGAAAATTTGAAAATTCCCCGAAAACAGATTGATTGATTTTAAGGCGCTTTTGCGATTTTTCTATATCTATTAACGCTAGAAGCGACTGTTAGAATCGGAGTCTGTTTTGAGTGAAAAACAAGAAGAAATTATTTTAGAACTTAAATACAGCAAAAGCCACCTGTAGAGCTCATTCAGGTGGCTTTTTGCTCTCAAAATTCCCTAATTCCCTAACAAGCAATGAAAAAGTGATTCTGTTATAATAGAGGCATGAATGAACTGATAAAACATAAATTGGAATTACTGCCAGATAGCCCTGGTTGTTATATCCATAAAGATAAAAACGGCAAGATTATTTATGTCGGAAAAGCTAAGAATCTGAAAAATCGTGTGCGCAGCTATTTCCACGGTAGCCACAATACCAAGACAGAACTCTTGGTTTCTGAAATTGAAGACTTTGAATACATCGTTACTGGGTCAAATACCGAAGCTCTTCTTCTTGAAATCAATTTGATTCAAGAAAATATGCCTAAGTACAACATCAAGCTTAAAGATGATAAATCTTATCCATTTATCAAAATTACAGTGAATGAACAGTACCCACGCTTGATGATTACTCGTCAAATCAAAAAAGATGGTGCTATGTATTTTGGTCCTTATCCAGATTCTGGGGCGGCAACAGAAATTAAGCGACTTTTGGATCGTATTTTTCCGTTTAAAAAATGTACAAACCCAGCTAATAAAGTTTGCTTTTACTACCATCTTGGTCAGTGTAAAGCCCATACCATTTGCCATGTAGATCACGATTACTTTGTGAATATGGCACAAGATGTCAAGAATTTCTTAAATGGGCAAGATAATAAAATCGTTGATGCACTTAAGGAGAAAATGCAAAAAGCATCTGAAATGTTGGAATTTGAACGCGCAGCAGAATACCGTGATTTGCTTCAAGCCATTTCAACCCTTCGCACTAAACAACGTGTTATGAATCAAGATATGATGGATCGTGATATTTTTGGTTATTACGTTGATAAAGGCTGGATGTGTGTTCAGGTTTTCTTTGTTCGTCAAGGAAAACTTATTCAACGTGATGTCAATATGTTTCCTTACTACAATGACCCTGAAGAGGATTTCTTGACCTATGTGGGACAATTTTACTGTGATAGCAAACACTTTGTGCCAAAAGAAATCTTTATTCCACAGGATATTGATGCTGATTTGGTTAAAGCCGTTGTTGATACAAAAATTATCAAACCACAACGTGGTGAGAAGAAGCAGTTGGTTAATCTAGCCATCAAGAATGCTCGTGTTAGCTTGCAACAAAAATTTGATTTGCTAGAAAAAGATATCCGTAAAACACATGGTGCCATTGAAAATATCGGTGAATTGCTCAATATTCCAAAACCAGTTCGCATTGAGGCTTTTGATAACTCAAATATTCAAGGAACAAGCCCAGTTGCTGGGATGGTTGTTTTTGTTAATGGAAAACCAAGCAAGAAAGATTACCGCAAATTTAAGATTAAAACCGTTGTTGGGCCAGATGATTACGCCAGCATGCGTGAAGTTATTTATCGTAGATACAGTCGTGTGATGAAAGATGGATTGACACCACCAGATTTGATTATCATCGATGGTGGTCAAGGTCAGGTCAATGTGGCGCGTGATGTCATTGAAAATAAACTTGGTCTTGATATTCCGATTGCTGGTCTGCAAAAAAATGACAAGCACCAAACGCATGAATTACTCTTTGGAGATCCTTTAGAAGTGGTTGAATTGCCACGAAATTCTGAAGAATTCTTCTTGCTCCAACGCATTCAAGATGAAGTTCACCGATTTGCCATTACTTTCCACCGTCAATTACGCTCTAAAAATTCATTCTCATCAAAACTCGATGGCATTGCTGGACTTGGTCCAAAGCGCAAGCAATTACTCATGAAACACTTCAAGAGCTTGCCAAATATTCAAAAAGCAGACGTGGAAGATATTATCAATTGTGGCATTCCACGAAATGTCGCTGTTGCTGTTAAAGAAAAACTAAGCGAGGAGGAAGCTGTCAATGCTAACTATTAAACCGATTACTGAAGAATTTGCTGTTTGCCAAGTTGAGGATTATTCACAAGTCAATCTGGAAAATCCATTTGTTTTTACTGAGGCAACAGATGATGAAAAATCACTTGTTTGTCCGATTGCACTTGTCCCTGAAAATGCTTTGACAGTTGATAAGACTTGGTCAGCTTTTCGAATCGAGGGTGTTTTAGACTTTTCTTTGATTGGCATTTTATCAAAAATTTCAAGTCTTTTAGCAGAAAATAATATTGGTATCTTTGCCATTTCGACTTATAACACGGATTACATTTTAACGAAAACAACGGATTTTCAAAGAGCGTTGCAAGTGTTAAAAGAGGCAAAATACACGATTTTAGAGTTATAAATAGGGAATTTAAGGAGAGAAAATGAAAATTTTAGTTGTTGGTTTGGGAGTGATTGGGACGACTTATGCTTATCTTTTTGAGAAAGCAGGTCATGAAGTAGAACATTTTATCCGAGAAAGTAGTGATAAGAAGGACATCAAAATGCTTGATATTGACTTGCTTGACGGAAGGACAGCAAAGCAAGGTGTGATGACAAGCGATGTCTATGATGTCAAGCATTGCTCTCAAAAAGAATACGATTTTATTTTTGTTAGTGTGCCGTCCGGCAAGATAGGAAACGTTGTAAAAAGTCTTGATGATTTGCATATTAAGGGAACCGTTATTCTTGCCTGTGGCATTTGGGAAAATAAAGAGTCGCTAGATGCTCTTATGAGTGGGCGTGATTATGTACTTGGTTACCCAGTTGCTGGAGGACATTGTACCTTGACACACTTGGAAGCCTGTGTCTTTGATCATTTCATGCTTGAAAAAGAGGAAAAAACAGCAATTCCAAATTATGCTGATCTTGAAAGATTATTTTTAGATTGTCGAATTAAATTGGAAAAACCATATGACATGTTGGAGTGGATTTGGCTTCACATGGCAATCAATGCAGCAGTGGTTTCGGTAGCAGGAAAATATGGCGATGTCAGTCAGCCAAGTGCTTCTGCAGAAAAGCTTATGAATTCTTCTGCCAGCTTAAAACAAGCAGTGTTAGCCATTCGTGAAATCTCAGCTATTATTGCGGCGCGTGGTGTTCTTTTAAAACATTACCGAAATGAATTGCTGGCTTATCGCTTACCGACATTTATTTCAGTCCCTTTGATGAAAAATATGTTTGCTAAGAACATACTAACTCGTAAGATAATGACTCTTCATGGCAATATAGATGATTTGCTATTTGTCTGTCAATCGGTTTACGATTGTGGGAAAGCTAATCATGTTAAAGCTCCGCTATTTTATGATTCTTGCCAATCGGTATTGTCGGCTGCAAAGTAAGACTAACCAATAAAATGTCGAAAGCAAAATAGAAAATTTCATGGAACCTTCCATTTCTATTTGTAATCTATTTTAAACTGTGCTAACATGGATAGGGATTTTTTAAGGAGATACGCATGTTTAAAAAAATGAAGCAGGGCCTCTCTCAGTTAAGTCAAAAGCACATATGGCTTCCAAGCCTTGTGATTGTCTTGGTTGCTGTCTTATTATTGCTTCCCCAATTAATGTCTCGTGGTGTTATCGCAGGTAGTGATTTCCTATTTCACTATAATCGATTTTACGAGACAGCTATGCAAATTAAGACTGGTAACTTTAGTTATTTTATGTCGCTGTACGGCTTTTACAGTTCAGGACGAATTGTTAATGCTTTGTATGGTCCCTATTTTGCTTACTTTCAGGGGCTCATAGTCCTTATTAGCCGTAATTGGTATACCTACCAATTATTATCACGCTTTTTATTGAGTGTGATTGCTGGCTTTTCGATGTATCGTTTGAATCGCAGAGCTTCTGTCAAACCGAAAATAGCCCTTGGTGTAGCAGTCTTTTACATGATGACCTTCTCGGTTCAATACTGGACGTTTAGACAAGGTTTTTCAAGTTGGGGTGCAGCATTTATGCCTTGGTGTTTAATCCCAGCTGTAGATTTTATCAAGACTAAAAAAGTAGGAGTGCTACGTTTAGCCATATCAGTTGCAGTCATGATGCAAGTGCATATGCTCAGCTGTTTCTTGTTAATTGTTGCTTATTTACCATTTTATCTATATGGCTTTTTTAAATCTGATGATAAAAAGATTGTTTTTATCAAAGGAATTCAGGCAGTTTTACTAAGTTTGCTATTAACGGCAAATGTTTGGGCTGCGCTGATTGATGTTGGACGTAGTAACAATTTGGTTGAGCCTTTCATCAATTCAAAATTGTATATTATGACGGTCAACCAACGCAGTATAGAATGGTTATTAACGCCAAAAGCTTTAGTTTTGGTATTGTTATACCAACTCTATTTTTCATTTAGACATTGGCGTCATTTTGATCAATTGCTGCGTGTGGTCACGGGAGCATTTTTCCTTTTTCTAGTTCTATCAACTAGTATTTTCCCATGGTATACCGTTAATAAACTGAATTTGCCATTGGTGAACTTGATTCAATTTCCTTTCCGTTTCTTTGTGCCTGCTACAGTACTTTTGCTTTTAGCAGCAGCCATGGTTTTAGATCGTTATTTTGATAAGAAATGGTCAAAACTCGTAACCTTAGGATTGCTTGTGGTTAATGTCTTAAGCCTTGCGCAGTTATCACAATTGCAAATGGAAAAAATAGATGAGTATTACAATACCAAACATCCCATTCAACGTAAAAAACATACCTTTATCTGGGGAAATCCAGCGGATGTTCGAGCTAGTTTCTATGACTCAGACATGTTTAAACTCTTGGATATTGTGTCAAAATCAACACCAGACTATTTGCCAACCAATAAATCAAATAAAGACAACAAGTATGTCTTGTATGAGGAATTTGTTCTGGGGCATACAGATGCTTTTAAAAAGACCCAAGGTGATAATAAACTAACTCTGACATGGACTGCAGATGTTAGTGACTGGGCAATTATTCCGGTAGTCAAATACAAAGATACCCAATTAACCCTTAATGGTAAGAAATTAAGTGATAAAGATTACACACTATCCGGTATTGGAACACCAACTGTTATGCAAAAAGCAGGTAAAAATACCTTAACGATTACTTATCATATCAGTGCATGGTTCAAAACCTTGATAGTTGTTAATATCCTATCATGGATAGCAACAGTAGCTTATATTCTGATTAGGAAGATTAAAGACTAGAGCCACAGCTCTGGCCTTTTTACTTTGAAATTTCAAAGTAGCTGTCGTGCAAAATAGCTGTAAACTCTTTCAAAAAATGATAAAATAAAGAAGCATAGAATTTAAAAAGGAGGGTCGCTTAATGAAATTTCTAGAATTGAACAAAAAGCGCCATGCCGTCAAAACTTTCAATGACAAACCTGTAGATTACAAGGATTTGCGCACAGCTATTGAGATTGCTACTTTAGCTCCTAGTGCTAATAATATTCAACCTTGGAAGTTTGTGGTTGTCCAAGATAAAAAAGAAGAACTTGCTAAAGATCTTCCAGAGATTAATAAAAAACAAGTCCAAGAAGCTCAGTATGTTGTAGCGCTCTTTACGGATACAGATTTGGTTCAACGTTCACGCAAAATCGCGCGTATCGGTGTTAAGTCTATGGATAATACTAAGCTTGGTTATTACATGGAAACTTTGCCTGCTCGCTATGCTGATTTTGATGAAAAACGTAAAGGTGAATACCTTGCTCTAAATGCTGGTATTGTTGCTATGAATTTAGTTCTTGCTTTGACCGACCAGGATATTTCTTCAAATATCATTCTTGGTTTTGATAAGTCATTAACTAATGATATTCTAGAAATCGATAAACGTTTTCGTCCAGAGCTTTTGATAACCGTTGGTTACAGTGATAATAAACCTGAGCCAAGTTATCGCCTGCCAGTTGATGAAATTATTGAACGTCGTTAAGGGCGCCAATTTAGGATTTATGCAGAAAACTTGGTTTGGAAAATCATCAAACGAGGTTTACAAATCTTAAAATATGAGTTACTATTGGTAAGTTGACTCAAACGATAAAATATTGGCAGTTTTTCTTTCGTCGGAAAAACTAGCCCTATGGAGGAGTTATAAGAAATGACAGTAGACTTTAAAGCAGAAGTTGAAAAACGTAAAGATGCCATGATGGAAGATCTCTTTGCACTTTTGCGCATCAACTCTGAACGTGATGACAGCAAAGCTGACAAAGAACACCCATTTGGACCTGGTCCAGTTAAAGCGTTGGAACAATTCTTGTCAATGGCTGAACGCGATGGTTACAAAACTCGTAACATCGATAACTATGCTGGTGACTTTGAATTTGGTGAAGGTGATGAAGTTCTAGGTATCTTTGCTCACTTGGATGTTGTGCCTGCAGGTAGCGACTGGGACACAGATCCATATGAACCAGTGATTAAAGATGGTCGCCTTTATGCGCGTGGATCATCAGATGATAAAGGACCAACACTTGCATGTTACTATGGTCTTAAAATCATCAAAGAACTTGGTTTGCCAGTATCTAAAAAAGTTCGTTTCATCGTTGGTACTGACGAAGAATCAGGTTGGGGCGATATGGAATACTATTTCGCACACAATGGTTTGAAAGATCCTGATTTTGGTTTTGCACCAGATGCAGAATTCCCAATTATCAATGGTGAAAAAGGTAACATTACGGAATACCTTCACTTCGCAGGAAGTAACAATGGTGCTTTCACATTGAATACCTTTGAAGCTGGTCTTCGTGATAACATGGTTCCAGAATCAGCAACAGCTGTCTTTACTGCAGACAGCTCTTTGGCTGATCTTCAAGAAAAATTGGCTGCATTTGCTGCTGCTGAAAACCTAACAGCTAAACTTGAAGAAGAAGGCGATGCTTTCCGTGCAACAGTTATCGGTAAATCAGCTCACGGATCAACTCCAGAACTTGGTCTTAACGCTGCAACATACCTTGCAAAATTCTTAGATCAATTTGACTTTGATGGAGCTGCTAAAGTATACCTTGATACAACAGCTAACGTTCTTCACAAAGACTTCACAGGTGAAAACCTTGGTGTAGCTTACACAGATGCCAAAATGGGTGCTCTCAGCATGAATGCAGGTGTCTTCAAATTTGACCGCAATTCAGATGACAACACAATCACACTTAACTTCCGTTACCCACAAGGTACAGATGCTCAAACAATCAAAGCTGAACTTGAAAAACTTGCTGGCGTGACAAAAGTAACTCTTTCAGATCACGAACACACACCTCATTATGTTCCAGCTGATGATCCATTGGTATCAACACTTCTTTCAGTTTACGAAAAACAAACTGGCTTGAAAGGTTACGAACAAGTTATAGGTGGTGGTACATTTGGTCGTCTTCTTAAACGTGGTGTAGCCTTCGGTGCTATGTTCCCAGACTATGTGAACACAATGCACCAAGCAAACGAATTTGCTGACGTTGAAGATCTTTACCGTGCAACAGCTATCTACGCTGAAGCTCTTTACGAATTGATCAAATAATAACCTTTAAATTGAAAAGAAGAGTTCTTTACGACAAAGACTCTTCTTTGTTTTTAGAAAGAAGTGATGATATGGACAGCCTTGAACAATTGATGGCTGATATTATGGCTGATGAGCAAAATGCTAGCTACACAAAACAAGGTATCAAACCACTTTTTACAGTTTCAAAAACAGCTCGAATTAATATTGTTGGACAAGCTCCTGGCATTCGTGCGCAAGAGTCAGGATTGTATTGGAATGACCCAAGTGGTGATAATTTGCGAAACTGGCTTGGTGTTGACCGAGAAACTTTTTATGAATCAGGACTTTTTGCAGTGGTTCCAATGGATTATTATTTTCCTGGTAAGGGAAAATCTGGTGATTTAGCGCCTCGTAAGGGTTTTGCTGATAAATGGCACAAACGTACTTTAGCGCTAGCTCCAGATATTGAATTGCATATCTTAGTAGGTTCTTATGCACAGCGCTATTACTTGCACCAAAAATCTTCAGCAAAATTAACAGAAACTGTAAAACATTATCAAGATTACCTTCCCGATTTTTTCCCATTGGTTCATCCATCACCACGAAATAACATCTGGCAAAGAAAGAATCCATGGTTTGCAGAAGAAGTCATCCCAGAACTTCAAAAACGAGTTAGCGAAATTCTTAAGAAATAAATAATGGGAAGTAAAATTTTTGGCAATCACCAGTTAAGCTGGTGATTTAGACTGAAGAAAAAGTCTTTTTTGATACTTTTCTTAGGTGGTGCCGTCGGCAGCGACTTCCTGCGGAATTCCATGCCTAAGTTTTGAGTCTAAGGTCTCAAAACTCCCGGGTGGCTGATGTAATTAGTCTTCAGCCACTTTCACCACGGCGAAAAGTATCGCTTTCTTGCTCGCTTTGCTCGCAAATGAATCCTAAAATTGAAGTATTACAATGATAAGTTAGAATTCATTTTAGGTTAAAAGCAGGTTTGTCTACATTCTGAATCACCAGTTAGGCTGGTGATTTTCTTTTTAAGAAATGATTTGAAGACATAACAAAAAAATCGCCAATTTGGCGATTTTTTATTTCCCAAGACAGAATTGAGTGAAGAGTTTTGTGATGAGTTCATCAGGAGCAGCATCACCAGTGATTTCACCGAGAATTTCCCAACAACGGGTTAAATCAATTTGTAGAAGGTCGACTGGCATTCCAGCTTCAAGGCCTTCGTTAACAGATTGAAGGCTTTGAACAGCTTTTTCAATCAAAGCAATATGACGAGCGTTTGACAGATATGTGGCATCCTTTTCAACGATACCAGCATTATCAAAGAAGAGTTGATTGATACGTTCTTCAATCAAATCAATGTTTTGATTTTTAAGCACTGAGATGCGAATGACATCATCAGGTAATTGATCAGCTTCAATTTTTTCTGGCAAGTCTGTCTTGTTAAGCAAGATGATGCGGTTACTATTTTTACTTAGTTCAAGAAGTGCACGGTCTTGATTAGTGAGTGGTTCAGAACTGTTAAGGACAAGAAGAACCAAATCAGCTTCTTCGAGAGCTTTTTTAGAACGTTCCACACCAATTTTTTCAACCACGTCATCAGTTTCACGGATACCAGCTGTATCGACCAATTTCAAAGGTACACCTTTGATGTTCACGTATTCTTCAATCACATCACGGGTTGTTCCTTCGATATCTGTAACGATGGCTTTATCTTCGCGAAGAAGATTGTTCAAAAGACTTGATTTACCAACGTTTGGACGTCCAATGATAGCAGTAGACAAACCTTCACGAAGAATTTTACCACGTTTTGCAGTGCGCAAGAGATTTTCCAAAAGTTCTTGGAATTCTTGTGTTTTTTCGCGAATCAATGCTGTTGTCATTTCTTCAACATCATCGTATTCAGGATAGTCAATGTTTACTTCAACTTGAGCCAATGTATTAAGGATTTCTTGACGCGTATCGTTGATGAGTTTTGACAGTGAACCATCCAGTTGTTTAACAGCAATATTCATTGCTTTATCAGTTTTGGCACGGATAATATCCATGACAGCTTCAGCTTGTGTTAAATCAACACGGCCATTCAAAAATGCACGTTTGGTAAATTCACCAGGTTCAGCAAGACGAGCTCCTTGGCGTAAAACCAATTGCAAGATTTCATTAGTGACAGCAACACCACCATGTGTGTTGATTTCAATCACATTTTCGCGTGTGAATGTTTTTGGTGCTAGCATAACTGACACCATTACCTCATCAAGAATCTCATCATTATCAGGGTCTACAATGTGACCGTAGTTGATAGTGTGAGAGGCAACTTTGCTAAGGTCTTTTCCACGATAAACTTTTTGGGCAATAGCTAATGCATCTGTCCCAGAAAGTCTAACAATACCAATTGCCCCTTCACCAAGTGGTGTTGAAATCGCAGCAATTGTATCGAATTCCTTTGTTATCATTACCATTCATTCCTATCTATTTTTGTTACATTTTTTTCAAAATAAATCTTATTTAATTGTAACTCAAAAGCCCCTTTCAAGCAACTTAAAGCGATTATTCAAGTAAAGGCAGAAGAAAGATAATTTTTTGATGAATTTTCACAAAAGAAAAATTGAGAGAAGTTTACATTCTCTAGCAATCAATCCTAGCAAAATTACCCCAAATCATGATATAATAAATAGTTGGAAATAGGTATTTTTTGTTTTTTATATAAATTAGGTGAGGTTGTTATGGAAAAACTTAAAAAAATGGCTGGTGTCACAGCTGCCCAGTATGTTAAAGACGGTATGGTCGTTGGACTTGGAACTGGTTCAACAGCTTATTTCTTCGTGGAAGAAATTGGCCGTCGTATGAAAGAAGAAGGCCTTAAAGTTGTTGGTGTCACAACTTCAAGTCAAACAACTGCTCAAGCAGAAGGCCTTGGTATTCCTTTGAAAGCCGTTGATGACATTGATGTTATCGACGTTACTGTTGACGGTGCTGACGAAGTTGATAGCAACTTCAATGGTATCAAAGGTGGCGGCGGTGCCCTTCTTATGGAAAAAATCGTTGCAACACCAAGTAAAGAGTATATCTGGGTTGTCGATGAATCTAAATTAGTCGATAAACTTGGTGCTTTCAAATTGCCAGTTGAAGTCGTTCAATATGGTGCTGACCGTATTTTCCGTGAATTTGAGAAAAAAGGTTACAAACCATCATACCGCATGGCAAACGGCGAACGCTTTGTAACTGATATGAAAAACTATATCATCGACCTTGATCTTGGCGTGATTGAAAATCCAGTTGAACTTGGAAAAGAATTGAAAGCTATGGTTGGTGTTGTTGAACATGGTCTTTTCAATGGTATGGTTAATAAAGTTATCGTTGCCGGAAAAGATGGCGTTAAAATTTTAGAAGCTAAATAAGAAAGTTTACAGGAGATGTTTTGACTGATTTATAGCCGATAGTCTCCTGTTTGTCTGTTATCAAAATTATTATTTCTAATTATTCTTGCTATGCATATGATTAGGAGGTTTTGGGTGCTAACCGTAACCACCCTAGATTAGGAAAAATATGTCAACATTTAATCGTATTCACCTTGTGGTGTTAGATTCAGTTGGTATCGGTGCTGCACCAGATGCTAACAACTTTGTCAATGCTGGTGTGCCAGATGGTGCTTCAGATACACTTGGTCACATTTCAAAAACCGTTGGACTTAATGTTCCAAACATGGCTAAAGTTGGACTTGGAAACATTCCTCGTGAAACACCACTGAAAACAGTGCCACAAGAAGCACAACCAACTGGATATGCGACTAAACTTGAAGAAGTGTCACTTGGTAAAGATACAATGACTGGACACTGGGAAATCATGGGACTTAACATTACAGAACCATTTGATACGTTCCTAGGTGGATTCCCAGAAGAAATCCTGACTAAGATTGAAGAATTTTCAGGACGTAAAGTCATTCGTGAAGCTAATAAGCCATATTCAGGAACAGCAGTTATTGATGATTTTGGACCACGTCAAATGGAAACAGGTGAGTTAATCATCTATACATCAGCTGACCCTGTTCTTCAAATTGCTGCACACGAAGATGTTATTCCAGTTGAAGAACTTTACAAAATCTGTGAATTCGCGCGTTCAATCACACTAGAACGTCCAGCACTTCTTGGTCGTATCATTGCGCGTCCATACGTTGGAGAACCTGGAAACTTCACACGTACAGCTAACCGTCGTGACTACGCATTGTCACCATTTGGACCAACTGTTTTGAATAAATTGGCTGATGCTGGTATTTCAACTTACGGTGTTGGTAAAATCAATGATATCTTTAATGGCTCAGGTATCACAAATGATATGGGACATAACAAATCAAACATGCATGGTGTTGATACATTGATCAAGACAATGCAACTTCCTGAATTCACTAAAGGTTTGTCATTTACAAACTTGGTAGATTTTGATGCCATGTATGGTCATCGTCGTAACGCTCAAGGTTACCGTGATTGCTTGGAAGATTTCGATAAACGCATGCCTGAAATCTTAGAAAACATGAAAGAAGATGACCTTCTATTGATTACTGCTGACCACGGTAATGACCCAACTTACACAGGTACAGACCACACACGTGAATACATCCCATTGTTGGCTTATAGCCCAGCCTTCAAAGGTAATGGTGTCTTGCCAGTCGGACACTTCGCTGATATCTCAGCAACAATCGCCGAAAACTTTGGCGTTGAAAAAGCAATGATTGGTCAATCATTCTTAGATAAATTAGTATAAGAGGTAATACATGTCTACAATTATTGAAAAAATTGAAGAAGCACGTCAGTTTTTAGTCTCACAAGCTTGTGATGCTCCAGAATTCGGACTTATCCTAGGTTCAGGTCTTGGTGAACTTGCCGAAGAAATCGAAAATGCAGTTGTCATCCCTTACGAAAAAATTCCAAACTGGGGTAAATCAACAGTAGCAGGTCACGCAGGTCAATTGGTTTATGGTGATCTTGGTGGTCACAAAGTCCTTGCTCTTCAAGGGCGTTTCCACTTCTACGAAGGTAACCCAATGGAATTGGTAACTTTCCCAGTGCGCGTGATGAAAGCCCTTGGTTGTAAAGGCCTTATCGTAACAAATGCTGCTGGTGGTATCGGCTTTGGTCCTGGTACTTTGATGGCTATCTCAGACCACATCAACATGACAGGTCAAAACCCATTGATTGGTGCTAACCTTGATGACTTCGGACCACGTTTCCCTGATATGTCAGATGCTTATACAGCAGACTACCGTGCCATTGCCCACAAAGTTGCTGAAAAAATCGGTATCAAACTTGACGAAGGGGTTTACCTTGGTGTGTCAGGTCCTTGTTATGAAACACCTGCAGAAATCCGCGCTTTCCAAACACTTGGTGCAGACGCAGTTGGTATGTCAACAGTTCCAGAAGTTATCGTTGCTGCTCACTCAGGTTTGAAAGTTTTGGGAATTTCTGCAATCACAAACCACGCCGCTGGTTTCCAAAGCTCACTTAACCACGAAGAAGTCGTAGCAGTGACTCAACAAATCAAAGAAGATTTCAAAACACTTGTTAAAGCTGTTTTGGCAGAACTTTAATTTACAATCTTTAGTCTTTGGATAAAAGGAGTGTGCTGTGCGAGTTCATTTTGTTATTCACGAAGCTTTTGAAGCACCTGGAGCTTATTACGATTGGGCGATTAAGCGAGGTCATGAGGTTAGCCTAACAAAGCTTTATCAAGGAGAGAAGTTACCAGTTGACAGCTCTAAAATTGATTTACTCATAGTTATGGGGGGACCGCAGAGCCCTCGTACGACAGTAGAAGAATGCCCGCATTTTGATGCTCAAGCTGAAATGGCTTTGATTAAAGATGCTATCGCACATGATAAACGCATCATTGGTGTTTGTCTTGGCGCACAGTTACTGGGTGTAGCTTATGGCGCACCAGTTGAACATAGTCCTGAAAAGGAGATCGGAAATTTTCCGATTTCCTTGACTCAGGCTGGTAAAACTGATAAACGTTTGACATATTTTGGTAAAACGGTGACTGTTGGTCATTGGCACGGTGATATGCCAGGCATGACAGAAGGGGCGCAAATTCTTGCCGCTAGTCAAGGTTGCCCACGACAAATCATCAAGTATAGTGACAAGCATTACGCTTTTCAATGTCATTTGGAATTTTCAAAAGACATGGTTCAGGATTTACTGGCTCAAGAAGTTGATTATGATGAACAAGTTGCCACACACCCTTATATCCAGACAAAACAAGAAATTTTAACTTATGATTATTCTCAGATGAATCATTTGTTAGAACAATTTTTAGATGCTTATACAAAATAATCGATTTCAAAATTTCAGCTATTGTTTACGTTTTGGAGTAGTTTTACTGGCAACTAGTCTGGTGGCTGGTTTAGGTGGTATCTTACTTCATGAATTTTTAGAAATGGTCGAGAAAATTGTGTTGGGACACGGCGAAGAGGAAAAAATGCTAGCTATTTCCCAAAGACAATTCTTGATGATTGTGATTGCAGGGATAATTTCTACACTTATCTGGTATGTGCTTCAACGAAAAAATCGTCGTCTTATCTCAGTTAAATCTCAGATGAAGGCTGATAATCCTTGCTCTGAACGCCCTGCGTTGGGAATTCATTTGATGAATATCTTCTTGCAGGTTGCCTCAGTGGGAGCGGGATCTCCGATTGGAAAAGAAGGAGCGCCACGAGAACTTGGCGCACTTGGTGCTGGTCGTATTTCTGATTCTTTGCATCTGAGTTTATCAGACCGCCGCCTTGCCATTGCTTGTGGGGCCTCAGCTGGTCTCTCAGCAGTTTATCAAGTACCAATTGCTAGCATCTTTTTTGCTTTTGAGACTTTAGGTGTTGGGCTCTCATTGATGAATGTTATGGCTGTGTCTCTGACAAGTATTTTTGCTAGCCTTATCGCAGGGCTCGTTATATCGGATGCACCCCTTTATCATGGTGGTCAAGTTTCACTTAATCTTGCCACTTGTCTGTTAGCCGTCTTGGTGGCAGTACTTGTCACGCCACTTGCAGAAGGTTTTCGACGTCTGACGCAAAAAGCACAAGTTAAAAAAGAGACTCATGAGGCTATCTTGTGGAAGTTGCCCTTGACTTTCTTGCTTTTAGCTAGTTTTGCCCTTTATTTTCCAGAGATTTTGGGAAATGGCGGAGCTTTGGCACAAGCTGCTTTTGATGGTATGGCTGTGTCCTATGCCATTTCTATTCTTGTCATCAAAGCTTGTTTCGTTTTGCTGACGCTAAAAAATGGTGCTTACGGTGGTACCTTGACCCCGTCATTTTCAATGGGGGCGGTATTAGGATTCTTGTTTGCAGCGCTTTGTCAGTTAGCTTTTCCAGATATTTCGATGAACTCAGCCATGTTAATTGGGTCAAGTGTTTTCTTGGCCATTACTATGAATGCCCCTTTGACAGCAGTTGGACTAGTTGTCTCATTTACAGGGCAAAATTTACAAGCTTTGCCAGTTTTACTCATTGCGGTAGCGGTAGCTGTTTGTATAAATAATATTTTTAAACGTATTGAAAGGAATTTTTATGTCAATCCATATCGAAGCCAAACAAGGCGAAATCGCAGATAAAATCTTACTTCCAGGAGATCCTCTCCGTGCAAAATTCATCGCAGAAAACTTCTTAGAAGATGCCGTCTGCTTTAATAATGTTCGTGGTATGCTTGGTTTTACAGGAACTTACAAAGGTCATCGTGTCAGCGTTATGGGAACAGGTATGGGTATGCCATCAATCTCAATTTACGCGACTGAATTAATCCAATCATACGGTGTTAAAAAATTAATCCGTGTTGGAACAGCAGGTTCACTTAACAAAGACGTTCACGTGCGTGAACTTGTTTTGGCACAAGCTGCTGCAACAACTTCAAGCATGATTAAAAACGAATGGCCACAATACGATTTCCCACAAATCGCTGATTTCACTTTGCTTGATAAAGCATATCACATTGCACAAGACCTTGGCATGACAACTCACGTGGGTAGTGTCTTGTCAGTTGATGCTTTTTACTCAGACTTTGCTGCAAACAACGTCAAACTTGGTCAACTTGGTGTTAAAGCTGTTGAGATGGAAGCTGCTGCTCTTTACTATCTCGCTGCAAAACACGGTGTTCAAGCGCTTGGTATCATGACAATCTCTGATAGCCTTGTTGCTGACGAAGACACAACGGCTCAAGAACGTCAAACAACTTTCACTGACATGATGAAAGTTGGTCTTGAGACTCTTATTGCTGATTAATGCAGGAGATTTACGAGACAATAGGCATCCTTTTGGATGTCTATGCTTATAACCACGCTTGGAAAATAGCAGAGCAGCAAGTGGATTTTCCAACGCAAAGTCGCTACCTTTTGGAAATGTTAAAAGAGCGTCGTGAACTAAATGTTGATTTTGTTTTTGCCCACCAGGCTGAAAATCGAGCCATTTTACGTCATCATGACTTTGATTTGATTATGAACCATCGTCGTGAAGAGCAGCTGGCTAATTACATCATGGACTTAGAGGCTAAGGTCAGAGATGGTAACATTATTGATTTTGTGCGCTCAGTTAGCCCAATTCTTTACCGCCTTTTTTATCGCTTAGCTAAACGTGAAATCCCAAATCTTGAAGATTTTATCCATGATGCTAAAAACGATCAGTATGACACATGGCTTTTTGCAGAAATGAAGCAGAGCGATTATGCTATTTTTCACAAATACCTAACCACTCGCCGTGATGCAAAGGTAACGTCTCGTAGTTTAGCGGAGCTTTTACAATACAGTCAGCTTCCAGAGCATATTAAAGAGTTGATTGTAGAACTCCGTCAATTTGAAAAGTCAGTCAGAAATCCCTTAGCTCACCTTATCAAACCTTTTGATGAAGAAGAGTTACACCGAACAACAAATTTCTCATCGCAAGCCTTCTTAGACAAAATCATTGACTTAGCTATTTATGCTGGTGTCAAATATGATAAAGAAAATTTCTATTTTGATAGCGTTAATGAGATGATCAAAGAAGAACTGAAGGATTGAAAAATACCACTTGGAAATTTTCCAAGTGGTATTTTGGTTATTTGGAACGAAAAGATGCCAAAAAGCTCACATCATACCATAAAAAATGATAAATAAGTGTTTCCAACGGAAAAAAATGTGCTATAATACAATTATCAGAATATTCAGAAAAGAGGTAGACGGTATGTCATTAATCAAAATCGACATCGATGATGAGCTAAGAAATGAAGCTTCAAAAATCTACCGAGAACTAGGTCTTGATATGTCGACAGCTATTCGTTTATTTCTGGTTCAAAGTGTGATAACAAAGGGGCTTCCATTTCCGATTAGACTTGAAAGAATATCACTTTCAAGTCTAATCGGAAATAGCAGAACTGGAAGATTAACTTTTCATAATATCTTATCAAAAACGCCAATGATTATAAAATCATTGGCGTTTTTACATACTCTTAAAAGGTTGTTTCTTCCAAAAGATAGTCAATGAAACGTTCGCCCATTTTAGAAAGGTTAGCTTTTTCGTGGCGAATGTAGACAATATCAATCATATCTTCAACATCAAGTGGAATAGATACAATATCATCTCCGTTTAAGTTGCTGTTTAAGATACCAGTCGCAATGGTATAACCATCAAGACCAATTAAAAGATTGAACAGTGTAGCACGGTCACTGACGACGATTGATTTTTTGTGCGGAATTTGAGATAAAATTTCTTCAGAGAAGTAGAATGAGTTGTGAATTCCTTGATCGTAGCTTAGGTAAGGGAAATCTTCAAGATCTTCCATGGTCACGAGTTTTTTCTCAGCTAACGGGTTGTTTTTGCTGACAAAAATGTGTGGTCGTGTCTTAAAAAGGCTTGTATAAGTCAAGTGATTGTCATCAAACATCTTGGTCAAGACGTCACGGTTGTAACTGTTTAGGAAAAGTACCCCGATTTCTGATCGGAAGTTTTTGACGTCATCGATAATTTCATATGTTCGGGTTTCACGAAGAAAGAGCTCATAACGTGACATATCTGTGCCTTTTAACAAAGAAACAAAGGCATTAACCACGAAAGCATAGTGTTGCGCTGAGACACTAAAGAGTTCACGGTTGGTATTTTTACTCTTGTAGCGTTCCTCGAGAAGTGCTGTCTGTTCAAGGATTTGACGCGCATATGAAAGAAATTCAACCCCATCTTTGGTTAAGGTAATTCCCTTAGGATTTCGAATAAAAATCTCGATTCCCATCTCACGTTCCAAGTCACGAACAGCGTTTGATAAACTTGGTTGTGTAATGAAAAGTTGCTTGGCAGCCTCGTTCATACTGCCGGTTTCCACGATTTTGACGATGTAATGTAATTGTTGTATTCTCATAGCTTTAGTTTAGCTTAAAATTGCAAATCCCGCAAGTAGTCAGAATCTTTAGAATATGTAAGCGTTAAAAGAACGAACAATGAAAATCTGAAAAAAATATGAAAAAACTGTAACCGTTTTGTAACATTTCTACCTAAGGAAAATTATGTTTTCAGAAAACGACACCAACCTAGTAAAAATAAGGATTTTTATCCAAAAATCAATATTAAAAATTCAAAAAATTAAAGATTTGAAAAATTATTTCAATGATGCTAGAATATAAATCATCGCGAATGCAGTATTTCTGTGGGAGGAAATATCACATGGCATTCGAACTCAGTAAAAATTCATAATAATAGACAGATTGGGATGGAGAATTTATGAATTCAAATAATAAGGGAAGCATCGCTTTTGATGTGCTTTATTTAGTGCACCCAAAAGTTGATGAATCATTTTCGAGGATTTCGATGAAGACAAATTCGAGAATGGTTAAGCTATTTAGGACAAGTTTTTTACAAGCGAGAGAGTGTTCTTCTCGGGATTGTAAGAGAAGATTGTTGACGATTGCGTCAATGATTAAGGTAAATCAGGAAAAAATAAGCGAGTTATGTCATAATCAGTCATTTGATCAATCGAGTAAAACTCGTCTTTTAGCTATTTTGGATAAAATCAAAAACTTAAGAGTAATTTGTAGTACGACAAAAAGCATTAAGTATAAGTTTTTCTTCAAAATCATAAAAGCAGTAACGAAACTTGTTATTGAACTCATTTTAGCAGTGGCGAGGATGCCAAATGCTCTTGCTATCACTGTAGCATAAAAAAGATGCCAGTTTTGGGAGAATTGGTATTGTTTAAAGCTTTCAATGACAAAGACAACCTTAAGTTGAGTATTTGAGCTTAATAACTTGAGGCTGAACAAAAATACGTTTGAGCTGGGAACTCGACGTTAACAAGAACAAGCAATGCTTATGGGAAAGCATTGAAAAAATGATAAAAGTTTATTGGGATTTTGTAACTTTTATCGCATAAGGGAAATTAGGATTTTTAGAATAGGGAATAGGACTATGTACAGCGAGAATCTAAGAAAAAAGATTTATTATCTTTTGGCTGATGTTCTGGCTTTGATTATCAGTTACATTGTACTATCAAGCGTATATTCATACGCTATTTTTGATAGTTATTTTTTTGCAGCTTTTTTTGGGATTTTGGTTATATTTATTAGTGTTTTGAATAATGATTATTCATCATTTGCTGGCCAAAATTTTGTAACAAATGCTAAAAAGTCAATCGCTTATGGCTTGAGGGTGAGTATCCTTTTCACATCTGTTTTGTGTTTGGGACATTTTCATTTTGTGAAAATCATTGGTCATCCAGTTTATTACCTTGTCAGTCAGTTGTTTGTCCTCGTGACAATGACCTTATTGATTGGACGTCAGCTAACAACTTATTGGCTTAAAGGACGTCAGGAAGAAGCTAAAAAAGTTTTATTAGTAACTGATTTTAATAATAGCCGAGCTCTAGAAGCCAATTTACAGGCATCAAATTATGACGTCATTGCTTATATCAGCAATTGTGTTAATGCTGAAGTAGACAAAGACGTCCTACAAAACGAAAAGGAAATTAGAGATTTTGTTTCCTGTCATCAGGTTGATGAAATCGTTGTTTCCAGAAATAACCAAGCCATTGTTTCAAAATTCGCCCATTGTTTGAAGTGTTTGGGGATTCCGACGACACTTGATCTCACAGGTAATGCTGGAAAAGCTAATAGTGAGAGTACTTTGATCAAACTTGGTTCAAAGACTTACGTGACTTTTGCCTCAAATATTGTTAAAGGGCGTCAAATTGTTCTAAAACGTTTGATGGATATTGTGATTGCAATTGTCGGTATCATCTTAACAGGATTGGTTGCCTTGATAATCGCACCAATCGTTAAAAAACAATCACCAGGTCCTTTGATTTTCAAACAAAAACGTGTTGGGAAAAATGGTAAGGTTTTTGAGATTTACAAATTCCGAAGCATGTATACAGATGCGGAAGAACGTAAAAAAGAATTGATGGCACAAAATGATTTGGACACAGATTTGATGTTCAAGATGGAAGATGATCCACGAATTTTTCCATTTGGTCATAAACTTCGTGATTGGTCTTTGGATGAGTTGCCACAATTTATTAATGTGCTAAAAGGTGATATGTCAGTTGTTGGGACGCGTCCACCAACCCTTGATGAGTACCATCGCTATGAATTACATCACTTTAAACGCCTGCTAGCAAAACCAGGAATTACAGGTCTTTGGCAAGTCAGCGGACGTAGTGATATTACGGATTTTGAGGAAGTTGTAGCCTTGGACATGGATTACATTCAACATTGGACGCTCTTTACAGACACCAAAATTATTTTAAAAACTTTTGCCGTTGTCTTAAAGAGAGAGGGAAGTAGGTAGTCATGCGAAAAAATAAAAGAAGCTCAGTAAAATTAAATATTGTGATGAACTTTATTTTGACAATGTCTAATTTTATTTTTCCCTTAATTACCTTTCCTTATGTCTCACGGGTACTTTTACCGGTGGGGACTGGTAAGGTTGCCTTTGCGACTTCGATTGTTTCTTACTTCTCCATGGTTGGTATGTTGGGAATTCCAACCTATGGTATTCGTGCTTGTGCTAAAGCAAGAGACAACAAAGATGACTTGTCAAAGACGGTTCAAGAAATCATGGTGATTAATACCATTGCAATGACTTTGTCTTTGATGACTTATATCCTTGCGATTTTCTTGGTACCTAGGATGGCACAGGATAAGACGCTCTTTATGATTAATGTGGCCACTTTATTTTTCAATTTAATTGGCTGTGAGTGGCTTTATAAAGCTTTGGAGCAATATTCATATATCACTATTAGATCAATTATTTTAAAACTTGTATCACTGATTTTAATGTTCATGTTGGTTCATCAAAAAAGTGATTATGTCCTTTATGGGGCCATCACCATTTTAGCTAGTGTTGGATCAAATTTCTTTAATTTCATTAATTTGAGACGTTTTCTTAATTTCAAATGGTACAGCCATATGGATTTGAAACAGCATATTGGTCCAATTTTTAGTTTCTTTATGATGACCATCGCCACAACCATTTATACGAATTTGGATTCAGTGATGTTAGGATTCATGAAGGGAGATGAGGCTGTCGGCTATTACAATGCCGCTGTAAAAATCAAATCGATTCTAGTCAGTTTAGTAACTTCTATGGGGGCTGTTTTACTTCCACGTTTGTCATTTTACATCAAAGAAGGAAGAAACAGAGAGTTCAAGGAACTGACGATTCGCTCATTACAGTTTGTATGCTTTATCTCAATTCCATTGTGGTTTTACTTTACGATTTATGCAAAAGAAGGCATTTACTTCTTGTCAGGTTATGCCTACACAGGGTCAATCCTTCCCATGCAAATCATCATGCCGACATTGTTTTTGATTGGGCTATCAAACTTATTGGGAATTCAAATACTTGTTCCGATTGAACGAGAAAAGGATGTTTTAAAATCTGTTTCGCTCGGTGCGATTGTCAATCTAGTGATTAATGCCATTTGCATTCCGAAATTTGGGGCTTCGGGTGCCGCTTTTGGAACATTGGTTGCTGAATTTTTCGTAACAAGCTATCAGATTTATGTGTTAAAAGATTTTTTGAAAGACATTATGGGTAATATCAAACCGTACAAGAACTTATTGGGAGCATTAGTAGCATCACTTGGTGCTATAGTTGTTGTTTCGGTGTTACACATGACATCACTTTTCTTGACTTTAGTCGTATCAGCATTGGTATTTGGACTTATCTATGGAATATTTGGGATTATTTTAACAGAAGAGTTTACCATCTATTTGTTAAATTATGTTAAAAACAGGAGATTTTAATGTCAAACTATGATTATTTAGTTGTTGGTTCAGGCCTTTTTGGGTCAATTTTTGCCCATGAGGCTGCCAAAAAAGGGAAAAAAGTAAAGGTCATTGAAAAACGTGACCACATCGCAGGAAATATCTACACCAAAGAGGTTGAAGGCATTCAAGTTCATGAGTATGGTGCACATATTTTCCATACATCAGATAAAAAAATCTGGGATTACATCAATCAATTTGCGGAGTTTAATCGTTATACGAACTCACCGATTGCTAACTACAATGGCGAAATTTACAATTTGCCATTTAACATGAACACCTTCAATAAACTCTGGGGTGTGGTGACACCACAAGAAGCACAAGCTAAGATTGCTGAACAACGTGCAGTTCTTGGTGGAAAAGAACCTGAAAACTTAGAAGAGCAAGCTATTTCATTAGTTGGAACAGACATCTACGAAAAATTGATTAAAGGCTATACTGAAAAGCAATGGGGGAAAGCTTGTACAGAATTGCCAGCCTTCATTATTCGTCGTTTGCCAGTTCGCTTGACTTATGACAATAACTATTTCAACGATACCTATCAAGGCATTCCAATCGGTGGTTACACACAAATCATTGAAAAAATGCTAGCGCATGACAACATCGATGTGGAGACAGGCGTTGATTTCTTCGATAAAAAAGAAGAGTACCTCAAAGCCTTTCCTAAAATTGTCTTTACAGGGATGATTGACCAATTCTTTGATTACCAACTGGGTGAACTGGAATACCGTAGCCTACGTTTTGAAACCGAAATCTTAGATACAGACAATTATCAAGGAAATGCTGTGGTTAACTACACCGATGCCAAAACACCTTACACTCGTATCATCGAGCACAAGCATTTCGAATTCAGCACACAGCCTAAGACCATTATTACCAAAGAACATTCTAAGACATGGGAAAAAGGTGATGAACCTTACTATCCAGTGAATAATGACCGCAACAACAATCTTTACCAAGAGTATAAGAAATTGGCGGATGCACAAGGAAATGTCATCTTTGGTGGACGCTTAGGGCAATACCGTTACTACGACATGCACAAAGTCATCGAAGCGGCTTTAGCGTGTGTTGCTGAAGAATTGTAGGATTGAGGGTGATTAAAGTGAAATCGATAGGAGTTATTGGCGCTGGGACCTGGGGACTTGCTTTAGCGCGTGTCTTAGCATCAAATGGGAATGATGTTACGGTATGGTCAGCCATTCCATCTGAAATCGATGAGTTAGTGACGACACATAAAAACCACCGATTGCCTGAAATGGTTATTCCAAACAGCATTGCTTTCACCAAATCTTTGGAAGTAGCCTGTCAGAATAAGGATATTATCTTGTTTGCAGTGCCGTCTTTGTATGTCAGAGAAACAGCTGAAAAAGTGAGAAGTCTGATTCCAGATGATCAGATTATTGTAGATGTGGCTAAGGGGATTGAAAAAACCACTCATTACATGTTATCTGAAGTCATCTCAACTGAGATTAAAAGAGATGGCAAACACGATCACATTGAGATTGTTGCTTTATCGGGACCAACACATGCTGAAGAAGTGGCACTGGATATGCCAACCACCATTGTTTCAGCTTGTGAGAATGAAAAAGCTGCCAAATTTGTTCAAGATGTCTTTATGAATAAAACACTTCGTGTTTATACGAACAGTGACATCAAGGGAGTTGAACTTTGTGGCGCTATGAAAAATATTGTCGCACTTGCTGCTGGTATTTCACAAGGATTGGGATACGGTGATAATGCCAAAGCAGCTTTGATTACACGCGGTATGTCTGAGATTAAACGTTTAGGCCAAGCGATGGGATGCTTGGAATCAACGTTTGATGGACTGGCTGGTGTGGGTGATTTGATTGTAACAGCAACTAGTGAACATAGCCGAAATAACAGAGCCGGTCAATTAATTGGCCAAGGCTACTCTGTTGATGAGGCAATTGAAAAAGTTCAAATGGTTGTTGAAGGAATTAACGCCCTTCCAGCAGCGCTTGAATTATCTGAGACCTTTAAGGTTGAATTACCAATTGTGACAGCCGTCAATAGCATTATTAATGACAAGAAAGATCCACATCAAGTGGTTCAAGCTTTGATGGGACGTCACAAAAAATCAGAAAGCGGCAAATCATTCTTAGCAACGACCTATGAAGCAAAAGTACAAAACAAAAAAAGGGGAAATAAAATGAAAAGGGTTATTACTTATGGAACATTTGATTTATTGCACTATGGACATATCAATCTGTTAAAACGTGCTAAAGCATTGGGAGACTATCTGGTTGTTGTCATTTCATCAGATGAATTTAACTGGAATGAAAAACAAAAGAAATGTTACTTTAGCTACGAACAACGCAAAGCCTTGGTTGAATCAGTCCGTTATGTGGATCTTGTAATCCCAGAGAAAAACTGGGAACAAAAGAAAGAAGATGTTCATGAATATCATATTGATACCTTCGTTATGGGAGACGATTGGAAAGGTAAATTTGATTTCTTGAAAGATGAAGGTGTAGATGTTGTCTACCTTCCACGCACACCTGAAATTTCGACAACACGAATCAAAAAAGATTTGAATGCGAAGGGATAAAGGTGGGAAGTATGGAAGAGTTATCGAAAATTCAAAAAATCATCTGGAACATCATGTCTGAAATCAAGCCCTATCTTATTGAAAATGACATTGACTATTACATGTTAGGTGGGACTTTACTTGGTGCTGTGCGACACAAAGGCTTTATTCCATGGGATGATGATATTGACCTTGGAATTCCGCGTGAGCAATATGATGACTTCCTTAAAAATGTAGCGAAACAATTGCCAAGCTATATGGAAGTTAATACCTTTTATGATGAAACAGACCATCATTATTACTTTGCTCGAATCGTGGACACTCGTTATCATTTAAGACGTATGGGGAGCGAAGTCGAACGTACAGAAGATGCTTGGATTGATATTTTTCCTTTAGATGGTATGCCAAATAATTACTTCATTCGTGAAATTCATAAGATGCGTCTCTTGGTTTCACGTGCTTTCTACCACATTGCGACATTTGACCGTGTCAATCTTCAACGTCCAAATCGTCCTTTGTCAGAACGTTTGGTTATCAAATTTGTCCAATTAACAGGCTTTGGTCGTAATATGGACGCTAAAAAATGGCTATGGAAAATCGATAGCCTATTGAAGAAATATCCCTACAAGGATTCAAAATGGGTCGTTAACTTCATGGGACAATACAAATTTAAAGAAATGTTTCCAAAAACAAAATACGGTCATGGGAAACTGTATGCTTTTGAAAACAATGTCTTACAAGGTCCAGAAGATGCCGATTTTATTTTGTCACAAATGTATGGTGATTACATGACACCACCTAAAGACTCTGATAAAAATGCTCACGCTGCAGAGTTAGAAGTAAGCTAGAAACCTTAGAAAGGATCTACATGACAAAAGAAAATCAAACAGATCTTGAATTCATTCAAGAAAAAGAATTAGAGATGGCTAAAATCATCATGTCTATCTGTGATAAGCATGATATTGAGTATTACATCATGGGTGGGACCCTTCTTGGTGCCGTCCGTCATCAAGGTTTTATTCCTTGGGATGATGATCTTGATATCGGCATGAAACGACAAGATTACGAAAAATTCCTAGACTTGGTTGCTGATGAATTGCCAGATAACTTTGGTCTAAAACATTTCACAACAGACAGTGATTTTCCTTATCCCTATATTCGAATCGAGAATGAAAAGGTTCAGTTGCGTCGTGATTATACGAAAAATAAAACCATACAAAATCTTTGGGTAGATATTTTTCCTTTGGATGGTGTGCCAGCAGGTGGCTTTGAGCGCTTTAAATGGGAAAAGACTTTAACGCTATTGAGGGAAATGCGCAATTTGTCTTGTCTCAGCGAGCTTGTCAACCTAAATAAAAAACACGGTGGTTTCAAAAAATCATTGATTATGCTGGCACTGAATCTAAAGGTTGAAAAATTGTTTAAAACCGGCAATTGGACACGTCGCATCGATGATTTCTTGAAAAGTTATCCAGTAGATGAGATGGAGATGATTGGTAATCCAATGGGAGGGCATTGGTTTAAAGAAGTCTATCCATCATCCTTTTATAAGGAAACTAGCCAGTTAGCCTTTGAAGGGATTAAGATGACAGCCCCTAAAAACTACATTGAAAT
This sequence comes from Streptococcus equinus, assembly GCF_900104225.1. Taxonomy (GTDB): domain Bacteria; phylum Bacillota; class Bacilli; order Lactobacillales; family Streptococcaceae; genus Streptococcus; species Streptococcus equinus_D. Next base: position 335,430 of record NZ_FNJK01000002.1, read on the forward strand.
TTTGCTTAAGATGTACGGGGACTACATGCAATTGCCTAAAGAAGACGAACGTAATTGGCATGGCACAACCTTGTTAACCGATAAAAACAAGTAACAGATTTTTGAAAAATTTAGGAAAAACTATGAAATATTATATTGCAGAACGAAAACCAATCGCAAAGAACATGAAGAATGCCGCTAATAAGGCGCGTGCGGATGTCGAAAAAATCCTTGAGGGTACAGGATATCAAAAAATCGACATCACCATTCCTTATAAAGGCAAACAAAATGCCTTTGCTTCTATTAAAGAAAGCTATCGAAATGTTAAAATTTGGGAGAAAAAACTAGATAGCCTTTCTGCAGGAGATGAAGTGGTGATTCAATTTCCTGTCTTGAGTAAAAACGTCTTTTTATCACGTTTGCTCAAAAAACTAAACCGAAAAAACATCAAAATTGTTATCCTTATTCACGATTTAGAAAGCCTTAGATACATTAACAAAACTAACCTATCATTAGGCCGTAAAATTCGTCTTCGTGTCGAAGAAAAGCCTATCTTATCACAAGCTTCAGGAATTATTGTTCACAACGACAAAATGGGCCAATACTTGATTGATTCTGGTTATGATAGCAAGAAGATTTCATCACTTGAAATCTTTGACTACCTTCATGATGAGTCATTTACAATCAGTCCAAAAACAAAAACTAATGAACTTATCATTGCAGGAAACTTGGATGCCAATAAAATTGGTTACCTCAAGATTATCAATCAAGTTAAAGGTGTTCATTTGCAACTTTTTGGGGCAAATTACACAGCGCCGGAGCATTCTGACAACATTACCTATAATGGTTCATTCTTGCCAGAAGACCTACCAGAAAATCTCCATGGTAGCTTTGGTCTTATCTGGGATGGTGATTCGATTAATTCATGTACCGGTGTTTACGGGGATTATTTAAAATACAATAACCCACATAAAACATCTCTTTACCTATCAACAGGCTTTCCTGTTATTGTCTGGAACCATGCAGCCATGGCTGACTTTGTCTTAAAAGAAAAAGTTGGCTTTGTTGTTACCTCACTAAATGATATTGCCAATGTCATTGCCAACTTGTCAGAAGAAGAGTACAAGGAAATGCTTGCTAATGTTGCTAGAGTGTCAGAACGTCTTCGCCAAGGGTATTATCTGAAAAAATCACTAGGAACTTTTTAAACATGCCAATGAATGATTTTAAGATAGTAGAAAGGAGTTACTCATGTATCCAAAGATAAAGGTTAGAAGAGCTGTCAATGCTTTCTTTTCCTATACATTTGTAACTGCGATTATGCTAAATTCACGTTCGGTATGGATGCACTTAAATCACACGGGTGGTAAGTTTTCAGAATGCATGTTATTGCTTTTGATGGGGTCATTTTTGGGTTATCTCTTGACTAAAGGACGGTTAAATTATAACTATCTGGGCATTACAATGATGATTATTTTGATTGTCACAGGTTATATTGGATTTTGGTTGGTCATCACAAACTATAAGCTGGTATCTGGTAGTAAATTTATCCTAGCGACAGCTACGATTTTGTCTTATTACTATCTCAGTGATGTCAAGGAGAGAAGAGAAGTCTTGTTGCGTTATCGTAATCTTGTTCTTTTTGTGGCAACTGTGTCGATGATTTGCTGGTTACTTTTTTCAATGTTGAAACTTGGTAGCCCGACTTCACATGTCTTTTCAACTTGGACGGGAACTGATGAGCCAAAGTCAGTTGCCAGTTATTATGGCATTTATTTTGAGTCTCAGATACTCCATGGCTTTGTCAGAAATACCGCGATTTTCACAGAAGCACCGATGGCTTCTTTGCAATTTACGATTGGTTTTTTGATTGAGTTTCTAGTCAGTGAGAAAGTACATCCTTTGAATCGGATTTTATTTACCTTAGCGATTTTGAGCACTACCTCAACAACTGGGATTTTGTTGATTCTCTTCTTTTGGCTTTATACCATCATTTCAGCCAAGAATTATGGGACAATCATTGCTTTAATTAAGGTAACCATTGTTCCAGTTGCTTTGATTGCTGCAGTGATTATTGCCAATGTCATGCTGACAGCCAAGATGGGAGAGAGTTCTGGTTCCATCCGAACAGATGATTTTATCGTTGGTATGAAAGCTTGGTCACATAAACCTTTGTTGGGCAATGGTTTTAACAATTCTGATGCCTTAAAAGCCTTCATGGGAGGCTGGCGAAGTTATAATACTGGCTTTAGTAATTCCATTACACAATTATTAGCCCAAGGTGGTTTATGCATGTTTCTACTATATATGTTACCGATTTTCAGTAATTTTAAAAATTTCTTGCGTAATCGTAAATATCGCGTGTTCTTAGTCGGATTTCTCTACTTATTTACTTTTACCATGTTTACTTACCAGTATATTTTGATTTTGCTGATAGCTTTTTTAAGCGACCGTGCTTATGAAAGTCCAGATCTTAGTGTTGATAAATTGAAAGAATAGGAGGTAGTCGTGGACACTAACGTTGATATTGTCCTGCTCTGGGTGGATGGCAATGATCCCGCCTGGCAGGAAGAAAAAAATCACTATTTGCCAGAAGAAAAGAAATACAAAGCGGCGACTAGTGATGCTCGTTTTCGAGATTGGGAAAACCTTCAGTATTTTTTCAGAGGTGTTGAAAAAAACATGCCCTGGGTCAATAAGATTCACTTTGTGACGTGGGGACATTTGCCAAAATGGTTAAATACCGAGCATCCTAAATTACACATCGTTAAACACACCGACTTTATCCCGAAAGAATACTTGCCAACCTTTAACTCACACACAATTGAGTTGAACATGCACCGTATTCCAGGATTAGCCGAGCATTTTATCGAATTTAACGATGATATGTTTATCATCTCGAAGACGACAAAAGAAGATTATTTTGAAAAAGGTTTGCCAAAAGACATTGCTGCGCTGACACCTTATATCGTGAGACCTGATGGCATTGCGCCCATTGTCATGAATAACCTTGAGATTATTAACAAATACTTCTCAGTCAAAGATATCAGAAAGAACAAGAAGTGGTTTTCACCAAAATATGGGAAATACTTGCTTAGAACCTTGCTCTTTTCACGAGGAGCAGCCATCAATGGCATTTATGAACCGCATAATTCGCTATCTTTGATGAAATCAACTTTTGAGGAACTTTGGGAAAAAGAAGGAGAAGTCTTGGATGCAACCTGCCGTAGTAAATTCCGTGAAAAACACAATGTCAATCCTTGGTTGCTGCGTGATTGGCAGTTGATGACTGGACGATTTATTCCTAAAAAGCCAGGTTCAACCAGTTACAATACCCTTCCAAGGGATCTTGATAAGATTATTGAGGTGTTGGAACACCCTAAAAAGGTGAAATGTATCTGCATCAATGATAGTGTACGCATCACTGACTTTGATCAAATGAAGGTAAAAGTCAATCAAGTCTTTGAAAAACTCTTCCCAGAAAAATCAAACTTTGAAAAATAAATAATAAGTGTGGTAGAAATTGATGATATTCAATAATCTATCACACTTTTTTAGCCATAACGTATAAAAATTTTGTTTGGAAATAAAGATAAAAACATGAGAAATTCAGTCATAAAAGTTAGTCATAACGGTTAAAAACGGACGATTTCAAAATGACGAAAATTTTACAAAAATGCAACGAAAATGTGATGATTCGCTCAAATGAGCCATTTTTTAAAAATTAAATCGCTATTATTGACACATTTATGAAAAGGTAAACGAATTATTCTGTAAAGTTTCAAAAAATCTGAAATTGAATATTTGATAAGAAAGTGTTAAAATAAGGACGTTAATGATAATTTAGAAAGCGGAGATTTAATAAAAATGCCGACTTATTCACATCACCATGGTAGTCATCAGGGACATCATCATAGTAGTCATCATAAGCATCATAGAAGTTCAAAACGGCGCTCTCGTTTTAATGGCTTGACGATTGTTAATGGTGCGCTTTTGGTCTTGTATGCATTACTTGCTGGACTTGCGACGTACACCATGTATGCGCATCAGATCTTAGCCTTTAGGCACCTTAACTTAGTTTATACTATTATATTAGTAGCTATTTTTGCGCTTTGTCTGGTCTTGACAATCTGCAAGAAAGGGAAAGTATTGACGACCGTCCTATTAGTGGTTTTCTCAATCATTGCGGCCATCTCACTTTTTGCCTTCAAGTCGATTGTTGATGTGGCTCACAATATGAACGAATCTGCCTCATATTCAGAAATCGAGATGAGTGTGGTCGTTCCAGCCAATAGCTCAGTTAATGATGTCACAGAGCTGTCAAGCGTTCAAGCACCGCTAGATGCTGATAGGAGCAATATTGATGAATTGCTTTCTCATATCAAGGATGATAAGGAAGTTGATTTATCGACTGAGAAAGTTGATTCTTATCAAGTCGCTTATGAAAACTTGGTTAATGGATCAAGTCAAGCTATGGTCTTTAACAGTGCTTACTCAAGTTTGCTTGAAATGTCTTATGACAATTATCAATCAAACCTTAAGACCATCTATACTTATAAGATTAAGAAAAGCGTTAAAGATAAGGCTAAAGCATCAAGTAGTGATGTCTTTAACATCTACATCAGTGGTATTGATACCTATGGTTCAGTCTCAACGGTCTCACGTTCAGACGTTAACTTGATTTTAACCGTTAACATGAAGACGCATAAGATTTTGATGACTGAAACACCACGTGACTCTTATGTTAAGATTCCAGATGGCGGAGCTGATCAGTATGATAAGTTGACCCACGCTGGTATCTACGGTGTTGAGACATCTGAGAAGACACTTGAAAATCTCTATGGCATTAAGATTGATTACTATGCACGACTTAACTTTGATTCTTTCTTGAAATTAATCGATGCCCTTGGTGGTGTGACTGTTTATAATGACCAGGCGTTTACTGCCTATACAAATAAAAATTATTCATTTGAGGTCGGTAATATCAATTTAAGTTCAGGTGAAGAAGCTCTAGCCTTTGTTCGTGAACGTTATAGCCTTGAACATGGTGACTATGACCGTGGTAATAACCAGATGAAGGTCATTCAAGCTATTCTTGATAAGTTGACATCCCTAAAATCTGTATCAAATTATTCTACAATCATTTCTAATGTCCAAGATTCTATCCAGACAGATATGAAAGTAGATACTATGATGAAGTTGGTTAACAATCAACTTGATTCAGGTAAGAAATTTACCGTTACCTCACAAGAAGTAACTGGTACAGGATCAACTGGTCAGTTAGTCTCATACGCTATGCCATCATCAAGCCTTTACATGATTCAATTAGATGATGCTAGTGTGGCAAAAGCTTCCCAAGTTATCAAAGATGTTATGGAAGGTAAGTAAGTTAGATGATAGATATTCACTCACACATTGTCTTTGATGTGGATGACGGACCATCTACTATAGAAGAAAGTTTAGCCTTGATTGGTGAAAGTTATCGTCAAGGTGTTCGTACCATCGTCTCAACCTCTCACAGACGACGTGATTTGTTTAAGACACCTGAGGAAAAAATCTGGGAAAATTTTAAGCAGGTCAAAGAAGCAGCAGAAGCTAAGTTTGACGGCCTTGAGATTTTATATGGTGGCGAACTCTACTATAATAATGCGCTTCTTGAAAAGTTAGAAAATCATCAAGTGCCTCGCATGAATGACACACAGTTTGCTTTGATTGAGTTTAGCATGAAGACTTCATGGAAAGAGATTCATGATGGGCTTAATAAAGTCCTTATGCAGGGCGTTACACCAATCATTGCACATATCGAACGCTATGATGCGCTTGAAAATAAGGAAGAACGCGTGCGTGAGTTGATTAACATGGGCTGCTACACACAGATTAATAGCGCACATATCTTGAAACCAAAGCTTTTTGGAGATAAGTACCGTAAGTTTAAAAAGCGCGCACGTTATTTCCTTGAAAAGAATCTAGTTCACATCGTTGCTAGTGATATGCATAATCTCGATGCTCGTCCTCCTTATATGGACGTAGCGCGAGAAATCATTACGAAAGACTTTGGTGGCAAACGAGCTTACAACCTATTTGAAGGAAATACTAAAACCTTATTAGAAAATAAAGATTTATAGGAGTATATATGAACACAAATGACAACGCAAGTATCGAAATTGACGTTCTCTACTTGCTAAGAAAGTTATGGAGTAAAAAATTCTTTATCGTATTTGTTGGTCTTCTTGTTGGGACAATTGCTTTACTAGGTAGTGTTTTCTTCATTAAACCAAAATACACTTCGACAACACGTATCTATGTTGTTAGCCGAAGTAGTGATGCTAGTCTAACTAACCAAGATCTTCAAGCTGGGTCTTACTTGGTTAACGACTATAAAGAAGTTATCACATCAAATGAAGTCTTATCATCAGTTATTGATCAAGAAAAGTTATCATCATCAACTACTGAACTTTCTAAAGAAATCGCTGTAACTATTCCTACTGATACACGTGTCATTTCAATTGCTGTTACAGATACAGATGCGCAAAGAGCTAGCGATATCGCAAATACTGTTCGTCAAGTGGCTGCTGAAAAGATTAAAGCTGTCACAAAAGTTGATGATGTCACAACACTTGAATCAGCAACAAAACCAAGTCATCCATCATCACCAAATGTTAAGAAAAATGCTGCTATTGGTGCATTAGCAGGAGTTTTCTTAGCTATCGTTGGAATCTTGGTTGCTGAAGTCCTTGATGATCGTGTACGTCGTCCAGAAGATATCGAAGAAACACTTGGTATGACCCTTCTTGGTGTAGTACCAGATGTAGATAAAATGTAAGGGAGAGAATTGTAATGCCACAATTAGAATTAGTAAGAGCCAAAGCTCAAATGATTAAAACCTTGGAGGAGTATTACAATACTATCCGTACAAACATTCAGTTTAGCGGTCGTAACTTGAAAGTTATCGCTTTGACATCTGCTCAACCAGGTGAAGGAAAATCAACCACATCAACTAACCTTGCTATCTCTTTTGCAAAAGCAGGTTTTCGTACATTATTGATTGATGCCGATACTCGTAACTCTGTCATGTCTGGTACTTTTAAATCAAAAGAACGTTATGATGGGTTGACAAGCTACCTATCAGGTAATGCGGAATTGTCAGATGTCATTTGTGATACTACGATTGATAATCTCATGGTGATTCCAGCAGGGCAAGTGCCACCAAATCCAACATCACTTATCCAAAACGATAACTATGATAAGATGATTGAGACAGTTCGTGGACTTTACGATTATATCATCATTGATACACCACCACTTGGTCGTGTGGTTGATGCGGCTATTATTGCTCACAGTTCAGATGCCAGTCTTTTGGTTACAAAACCAGGTGTTGACAAACGCCGTACTATTACAAAACTAAAAGAACAACTTGAACAAAGTGGAGCTGCTTTTCTTGGGGTTATTTTGAATCAATTTGATATTCGTAGAGATTACTACGGTTCATATGGTAGTTATGGTGGCTACGGTTCATATGGTGAGTACGGTAAATCATCGAAAAAAGAAGACAAAAAATAAAGTGTTTTAGAAAAATAAAGTATGTATAGCGAAGATTCGAAAAAGAAATTATTCTATCTTCTCTCTGACATTGTAGCGCTATTAGTAGCATATGGGATTCTAGCAAATATTTATTCATATTCGTTTTTTGAAAGTAAATTCTTTGCAGTTATCTTTGCGGTTCTTCTAGCCCTAATCAGTGTCCTGAGTGATGAGTATTCAAATGTATTAAATAGAGGATATTTACAAGAACATAAAGCGTCGTTAAAGTATGCTACAAGGACGGTTGTGCTGTTATCTTTTGTACTGATACTTGGTAAGTTTCGATTCATCAATGATATCTCAATCATGTCATACACTTTTTTGCTAGTTCTTTTTCTGCTAGTGGCAGGGTTGACTTTTGTCGGCCGAGTATTTGTCAAAAGATGTCTCAAGCCTAAAGAATCTGACAGTAAGAAGATTCTTTTAGTAACTGACTTTAGTGATGAAGAAAAACTTGAAGCAGTTCTTAAGCAAAATAACTATCAAGTGCTTGCTTATATTAGTCACAAAAAGCGTAATGATTTGAAGTACCCAGTTATCTGGGAACTTGATGAGATTCGTGATTTTGTCGCCAACCATCAGGTCGATGAGATCTTTATCAACACCAATTACCAGTCTGATTTTAGAGAAATCGGTCGTTATATTCGCCTGCTTGGTATTCCAACGACTATCAAGGCTGGTAACTTATCAGATTATTATGTGTCTGATAGTGTCGTTAAGAAAATTGATGACTTAACTTTTGTCACAACAGCGGTTAATATTGTCAAATGCCGCCAGCTTGTTCTCAAACGCTTGATTGATATTGTTTTTGCTATTGTAGGAATTATCTTAACAGGAATTGTTGCCCTTATTATTACTCCGATTGTTAAAAAGCAATCGTCTGGGCCTTTGCTGTTCAAGCAAAAGCGTGTCGGTAAAAATGGTAAAGTCTTTGAGATTTATAAGTTTAGAAGCATGTATACTGATGCTGAAGAACGTAAAAAAGAATTGCTAGAGCAAAATGATTTGGATACGAATTTGATGTTCAAGATGGAAGATGACCCTCGAATCTTTCCATTTGGACACAAACTTCGCGATTGGTCTATTGATGAGTTGCCCCAATTCATCAATGTCCTAAAAGGAGAAATGTCAGTGGTTGGGACACGACCACCAACGCTTGATGAATATCATCATTATGAATTGCATCATTTCAAACGCTTGACTACAAAACCTGGTATTACTGGTCTATGGCAGGTCAGTGGGCGAAGTGACATCACCGATTTTGAAGAAGTCGTGGCACTTGATATGAAGTATATCCAAAACTGGAGCATCAGTGAAGATATTAAAATTATTGCCAAAACATTTGGAGTCGTACTAAAAAGAGAGGGAAGTAGGTAGAGTTGATAGTAGAGAAAAATAGGAAAAGAAGCTCCGTAAAATTAAACATAGTCATGAATTTTGTTCTGACTATGTCAAATTTTATTTTCCCATTGATAACTTTTCCGTATGTATCACGTGTTCTTTTGCCTGTCGGAACAGGTAAAGTTGCTTTTGCAACGTCAATAGTTTCATATTTTTCAATGGTTGGTATGTTAGGAATTCCAACCTATGGTATTAGGGCATGCGCAAAAGTTAGAGATGACAGAGACGAATTATCAAAAACTGTTCAAGAAATTATGGTGATAAATTCTGTTGCGATGGGATTATCACTGCTTGTCTATATTATTGCCATAATCTTAGTACCTCGTATGGCACAAGATAAAGTTCTATTTATGATTAATATTGCTACTCTATTCTTTAATTTGATTGGCTGTGAGTGGCTGTATAAAGCATTGGAAGAGTATTCTTATATCACTATCAGATCAATTCTTTTGAAATTAGTATCACTTGTTTTAATGTTCTTGATGGTACATCAAAAAAGCGACTATGTTATTTATGGTGCAATTACTATCTTGGCGAGTGTCGGATCTAACTTCTTTAACTTTATTAATTTACGACGTTTTCTTAATCTAAAATGGTATCCTAATATGAATCTTAGTCAACACGTAAAACCTATTTTTAGTTTTTTTATGATGACTATTGCAACTACTGTATATACTAACCTTGATTCAGTAATGCTTGGATTTATGAAAGGTGATGAAGCAGTAGGATATTACAATGCTGCTGTAAAAATAAAAACAATACTTGTTAGCTTGGTAACGTCTATGGGAGCTGTTCTTCTTCCTAGATTATCTTTTTACATTAAGGAAGGAAAGACTAAAGAATTTAAAGAATTAACCGTTCGTTCTTTACAATTTGTGTGTTTTGTATCAATACCTCTATGGGTTTATTTTACAGTTTTTGCTAAAGAAGGTATTTACTTTTTGTCAGGTGATGCCTATACAGGTTCAATACTTCCTATGCAAATTATTATGCCAACGCTTTTCTTAATAGGAATTTCAAATTTATTAGGCATTCAGATGTTAGTTCCAATGGATAGAGAAAATGATGTTTTAAAGTCGGTTTTTCTTGGTGCAATTGTCAATCTAATAATAAATGCTATTTTTATCCCTAGATTTGGAGCTTCAGGTGCGGCATTTGGTACGTTAGTTGCTGAATTCTTTGTCACAAGCTATCAAATCTATGTATTACGTGATTTTTTGAAAGAAATTGTGGCTAATATCAAATTGTATAAAAATATCATATCTACTTTATTAGCTACTATACTTGTTTTAATAGCAAATATATTATTTATTAGTAATATTTCTTCACTCTTTATAGTATTAGTTATTTCGGCTATTATTTTTGGGCTGATTTACGGCTTAGTAGGGTTGTTACTAAAAGAAGAATTTACTATGTACTTACTACGTTATATGAAAAAATAGGAGATTTTTATGTCAAATTATGATTATTTAGTTGTTGGTTCAGGGTTATTCGGTGCAATTTTTGCACACGAAGCTGCTAAAAAAGGAAAAAAAGTTAAAGTTATTGAAAAACGTGATCATATTGCAGGGAATATCTATACTAAAGAAGTAGAAGGTATTCAAGTGCATGAATATGGCGCACATATTTTCCATACTTCTGATAAGGAAATCTGGAATTACATTAATCAATTTGCAGAATTTAATCGTTATACAAATTCTCCGATTGCTAATTACAAAGGTGAAATTTATAATCTTCCTTTCAATATGAATACGTTCAATAAACTTTGGGGAGTTGTAACACCAGCAGAAGCACAGGCTAAAATTGATGAACAACGTGCCGTTCTTAACGGAAAAGAGCCTGAAAATTTAGAAGAACAAGCTATTTCACTTGTGGGAACAGATATTTACGAAAAGCTTGTCAAAGATTACACTGAAAAACAATGGGGTAAAGCTTGTACAGAATTGCCAGCCTTTATCATTCGCCGTTTACCAGTTCGTTTGACTTATGACAATAACTACTTCAACGATACTTACCAAGGTATTCCAATCGGTGGTTATACACAAATCATTGAAAAAATGCTAGCGCATGATAATATTGATGTCGAAACTGGCGTAGATTTCTTTGATAACAAAGATGAATATTTGAAAGAATTCCCTAAAATTGTCTTTACAGGAATGATTGATCAATTCTTTGATTATCAACTTGGGGAGTTAGAATACCGCAGCCTTCGTTTTGAAACTGAACTCCTTGATATGGAAAATTACCAAGGGAATGCTGTCGTTAACTACACAGATTCTGAAACACCATACACTCGTATTATCGAACATAAACACTTTGAATTCGGAACCCAAGAGAAAACTATTATCACGAAAGAACATCCTAAAACTTGGAAAAAAGGTGATGAACCTTACTACCCAGTAAATAACGATCGTAATAATAATCTTTACCAAGAGTATAAGAAGCTTGCAGATGCGCAAGGAAATGTTATTTTTGGTGGACGACTTGGACAATATCGTTATTATGATATGCACAAAGTTATCGAAGCGGCTTTGGAATGTGTTGAGTGTGAATTAAATTAATGATAAGGAAAAGTGTTTTGAAAGACGTAAAATTAATTGTAGCAACTCATAAAAAATTTCAGATGCCTAAAGATACCAATTTATATCTTCCTCTTCATGTTGGTCGTGAAGGGAAGGAGGATTTAGGTTATATAGGAGATAATACTGGAGATAATATTTCTAGTCTTAATCCTTATTACTGTGAATTGACAGGATTGTATTGGGCGTGGAAAAATCTTGAATGTGATTATCTTGGTTTAGTCCATTACCGTCGATATTTTACAAATAAAAGTCGACCTTATACTGATGACATTAAAATTGATGATGTTATTTTGTTACAAGATGAGGTTGAAGAATTGTTAGCTGAATCTGACGTTATTGTACCTAAAAAGCGTAAGTACTATATTGAGACACTCTATTCGCACTATGCACATACTCTTGATGGTAGCCATTTAGATAAAACACGTGAAATCATTGCAGAGATTTCTCCTGACTATTTAGAGTCGTACGATAAAGTGATGAAGCAACGTAGAGGGTATATGTTCAATATGTTTATCATGAAAAAAGAATTAGTTGATGATTATCTTTCTTGGCTTTTTCCAATCTTAGATAAACTTTATGAAGTTATTGATATGTCAAATTACACTTCTTTTGAAGCTCGTTTATATGGTCGTGTCAGTGAGCTATTATTTAATGTTTGGTTGAACAAAAAAAATATAAAACCAAAAGAAGTTCCTTTTATGTACATGGAAAAAGTGAACATGTGGAATAAAGGTAAATCATTCCTACAGGCTAAATTTTTAGGTAAGAAGTATGGAAAGAGTTTTTAGAATAGTTAGGAAAGTAAAGTTATGATTTTAGTTTGTATTTGTTTGATTTCTTTGTTTTTTGCGATTTTAAACCTCTTTTTGACTAAGAATGATTTTTTTAATCCTGCTGTCATCTTTCCGTTGCTATTTTTGATTCAAGGAATATTTAATATATTTGCGCTAACATATTTAAATTTAGAATTTCATGTTGAAGTACTAATAATATTGTTGATATCATATCTATTATTCACTATTTTTAACTTTATTAATTTGAGGCGAAGACATAGAGAAATTAGTGGCTTTTACTTGGATAATCTGAGTGTAAATAAACCAATAGCTGTCCCGAAGTATGTATATTATTTGGCTATTTTATCGTTTGTTGTTGTGATTTACTTTCAGTATAGACGCTTAGGACAAGTTGCGGCAGTAAGTGGACTCGGAGGAGCAAGTTTGACCGAGAAGATTGCTCTATATGATAAACTCATAAAATTTGATTCAAAACATTTTTCAACTTTAAATATAAATTTACCCAGAATTGTATCAAATCTTTCGATAATAACTCAGGCATTTGGATATTTGATTGCTTATAAAATCGTTCAAAACTTTATTTCAAATAAAACATTTCAAATGTTAGATTTTAGTATTATCATTTTGCTAGTTGGTCAAATGTATTTGGGAGGAAGTAGATCACCAATATTTCGTGTAGTAACATTTATTTTTTTCCTTTTTTATATTCTAAATTTGAATAAAGGATATACAAGAGAGCAAATGCGAAAGGTATTGAGGAAGATTATTCAAGCTTCAATTGTTGTCGTTGCTTTGTTTACAATTAGTTTGACACTTTATGGTCGTGCTGTTGAGTATGATGTATTTCACTATTTATATATCTATCTTGGAGCGCCTTTATACAATTTAGATTTATTTATTCAAAAATATCAGTTTCCTGTAGTTCAAGATTATTTTGGAAGTCAAACTTTTATTTCATTTTGGAATTATTGGCTCCCTAAACGTAATTTACAATCAATAGAATTATATCTTCCTTTTGTAAGATACAACAGCACGTACGAATTGGGAAATGTTTATACGACTTTCTATCAATTTTTATATGATTTTGGTTATATTGGGTTGTGTGTGTTAATGGCGATTATTTCGTTTTATTATACGACTATTTATAGAAGCATTAGGATATCTTCACACAAAAATATATTAACAATGACTCTTTTCATGTATGCATTTTTATTTAACGATTTAATCATGTTGATATTTTCAAATCGATTTTATGAGACGATATTAAATATAAATACATTAAAAATTTTCATTGCAGCATATATTATTAAGTCGGTATTATTTGATAATAGTTTTTATTTTGGAAATTATAAGATTAAGTTACATTAAGTTTTAGTTACTAACTAAATTTAGAAAATATCACATATATTAGAGAGGGTAGGATGGCTTCTCAAGTAAGAGTATTAATGATTTTGCCTACATTTAATTATTCAGGTGGAATTGAGAGTTTTGTAATGAATAATTTACGTCATTTGAATATGAAAGAATTTCAAATAGATATTCTTTCTCACGATGTTAACGCCTTGGATTATGTTTCTGAAGTAGAAAATTTTGGAGGAAAGGTCTTTCTTTTACCTAAATTTTCTCCTAAAAATTTTTCAATCATAAAATCTAACTATGTTGACATTCTTTCGAAAAAACAATACGATGTTGTGCATTGTCATATGGCAAATGCGGCTTTTCTTTATTTGAAATACGCCCAAAGATATAAGGTACCAGTTAGAATTTTACATAGTCATCAAAATAAGGCAGCTGATACTTTGATACATTCACTTAGGAATATTCCACTTTTAGCAATTGGGAAAAAATATGCTAATCACTGTATGGCTTGCACAGCTTTAGCTGGAGATTTTCTATTTCCAAATCATCAGTATGATATAGTTAGAAATGCAATTGATTATAGTGCGTATATTTTCGATGGTGATCGTCGCGTAGCATTACGTAAAAAATTAGGCTTTTTAAAAACAGATATTATAATTGGTCACACCGGTAGACTTACTTCGCAAAAGAATCAAATCTTTCTATTAAGTATACTCGAAAAATTGTCTCTTCAAAATCCAAATTATAAATTAGTGCTGGTTGGTGGCGGTGAGGATAGAGAGTTATTAGGAAAAAAAGTTATAAAGCATGGCTTGAGCGAAAAAGTTAAATTTCTTGGAGATAGAAATGATATTCCAGAACTGTTGCAAGTATTTGACTTATTTGTTTTTCCATCTGTATATGAGGGCTTGGGAATCTCTATTTTGGAGGCACAGGCTAATGGGCTATTCTGTGTAACTTCGACAGGAGTGCCAGAAGATGCAGATATTTCTGCTAATATTGTTCATTTAGATTTGAAACAAGGTGTTGAGATGTGGTGTGAAGTTATTGCAAGTATTGATATTAGTAAGAGAAGCGAGGAGGTTGTTTTAGATCCTAAATATGATATTATAAAAAATGCAGATATATTAGCAGGGTTATATAGATGTTTCTTAAATAGAAGTTAACAGAGTCAAAGGAGAATAATTTGCTAAAAGTACTTATTGTAGGAATGACAGAAAATCCTGGTGGCATGGAGAGTTTTGTACTAAACTATTTACAAAAGTTTGATAAAACAAAGCTTCAGTTTGATTTTTTATCCAATACGATGAATAATATTGCTTACGAAGATATTTTCAAATTAATGAACTGTAAAATGTATCATATTCCTTCATTTGGAAAGTCACCATTAAAAAATAAAATAGAACTTCACCGATTTTTTAAAAAAAATGCAGGTAAGTATGATGCTATCTGGGTACATTTGAATAACTTAGCAAATATTGATTGTCTTAAGTTAGCTAAAAAATATAATATTCCTAGAAGGATTATTCATAGTCATAATTCTAAACATATGGAAACTGGGGTTAAGGGAGCGATAAAAAGATTTTATCATAAGAAAAATCAAATGCTGCTAAAATATTATGCTACAGATTATTGGGCATGCTCGAAAGGTGCCGCAACCTTTTTTTATGAAGATATACATACAGAAAAAGTACAAATAATTCCAAATGCCATTGATGTTGCTCAATCAAAATTTAATCAAAAAGCAAGAAATAAATTGAGAAATCAAAATAATATTGCACCATCTACTTTTGTTTTGGGAAATATTGGACGCTTGCAATATCAAAAGAATCAGGAATTTATATTAGAGGTATTCCGTGATTTTCAGAATATAAGTAAAGATTCAAAATTGATATTAGTGGGTGATGGTCCTGATAAAGAGATGCTAATTAAAAAAACTAATGATTATGATTTGAGAGATAAGGTAATCTTTACTGGTGTTCAGAGTAATATTTCGGAATGGTTGAGTACTTTTGATGTATTTTTCTTTCCGTCAAGGTTTGAAGGATTGGGGATAGCTGCATTAGAAGCTCAAGCAAATGGTTTGCCTGTTATCACATCTACAAGTGTTCCTAAAAAGGTTAATGTTACTGACTTGACAACATTTTTAGATTTAAATGCACCGATTTCTTCGTGGGTTGACGTCCTTCTTTCAGTTAAGAATAATGATAAGCGCTTAAATGGAGACTTGATTGTTCAGAAATTTATTGAAAAGCATTTTGAAATTAGTATTGAAGTAAAGAGGGTACAAAAATTATTACTTGGAGAAGGAGAGTAGTATAATGGTTGAAATACCTAAGATTGATTTTGTTGTGACGTGGGTAGATAATACAGATTTGAATTGGCAGCGCTCAAAGGCTAAATATTCTGGAGATAATTCACTTAACTCAGAACATCGCTTTAGAGATATGAACACTTTTCACTACTGGTTCAGATCAATAGAAAAGTTTGCACCATGGGTTAATAAAATATTTTTAATAACCGAAGGGCATTTACCAGAATGGTTAGATACCTCTCATCCAAAACTTAGAGTGGTCAAGCATAGCGACTACATACCAAAAGAATTTTTACCTACCTTTAATTCAAATGTCATTGAGCTTAATCTTCATCGAATACCAGAATTAAGTGAACATTTTGTTATTTTTAATGACGATTTCTTTTTGACTCAACCGTTGAAACCAGAAGACTACTTTAAAAATGGTTTGCCGAGACTTCTAGGTGTTTATCGTTTTATCATCCCATTGGAGAAGTTTAATCACATTGAGTTGAATAATATTCTGGTGATGAATAAGTATTTCTTTAATAGAAAGGCGTTAAAAAAACACCCATTCAAGTTTTTTAACTATCGATATGGTAAATCAAATTTAACTAATCTATTATCACTAGCAAAAAATGGTATTCCTGCCTACAAGGATATCCATGTTTCACAACCTCATTTGAAGTCAACTTTCAAGAAATTGTGGAGTCTTGAGCCAGAACTCTTTAATAATGTTTCTTCGAATAGATTCCGAACATTAGAAGATGTTAATCATTGGTTGATGGGATATTGGAATATTGAAACTAATATGTTTTATCCACAAGATGTAAACTTTGGTACCTATGTTTCAATAGGAGATAAGGATCGTGTAAGAGAACTATTAACCTCTAAAAAGTATAAGAATATTTGTGTTAATGATGATTTTAATTCTGATAATTTTGAAATGGAAGTAAATAACTTAGTAAAAGTCTTAGATGGAATTTTTCCAGAGAAAGGATCATTTGAAAAATAAATATGAAAAAATTATCATTAGATTCTAATATTGAAGTTGTAAATGATGTAATTGAAGCTCAAAATATTAGTAATAGACCTAAAGTTTTGATGATAGGGGCTGAAAATTTTGGACGTGGAGGTAGATCTGTTATTGCCTGGAATTTAACAGAATCTTTAGTTAAAGACTACCAGGTTGATTTCTTATCAAAAATCAAAGTAAAGGATTCTACTTATTTTGATAAAATAAAAGGGCGCCATGCTCGAATAATTATTGAACCATATAAAAAAAATAAGCTTTCTAAATTTTTGATGCGCTTTTTTATTCTTACTAAATATTTAAGGAAAGAAAAATATGTTATAGCTCATATTAACGCAGATGATGCTTGGGAAGCGACGAAAGGGATTCTTTTAGCGAAGCTTTCAGGTATAAATCGTTATGTGGTGCACGCCCACAGTACTAAAAGTAAGTATGAAAATAGATTTGGGAAAATTTTAATATCACTTTCGAAAAAATATTTAAGAAAGCTTTTTTATATTGAAAGAATTGCTTGTAGTAAAGTAGCGGCTACTTTTTTATTTGGGAGCGATGATAATGTAAGGATTATAGAAAATGGTATATCTCTTAAAGATTATAAATTTAATAAGACTACTCGTATAAAAATGCGAGAAAAACTTAGGTTATCAGAACATGCCAAAGCAGTTGGTACTATTGGTCGTTTATCAGAGGAAAAAAATCCGTTATTTATCTTAAAAATAGTGGAAGAGCTTGTTAATATGGACGAATCCTATCAGTTTGTTTGGATTGGAGATGGTCCATTGAAAAATGAATTAGTAAACAAAGCAAAAGAAAAGGGAGTGTTAGAACACATTAAATTTTTAGGCAATCGATCTGATGTTAAGGACTTATTACAAGCATATGATGTGTTTATTCTCCCCTCTTTATATGAAGGATTTGGAATTGTAAATATTGAAGCACAGGCTTCGGGGCTTCCGTGTCTTGTTAGTGATGCTGTACCAGAATTAGCAAAGGTAAATAGTAACTTTTATTTTCTATCTATCAATGAAAATGCGAAGTCTTGGGCTCAACAGATTGAAAATATCCTAAATTATCGTATTTTATTAAAAGATATGGAATCATTTGAAAAACGCGGCTTTGATATTAAGCAAGGTGCTGACAAATTACGGACGATCTATGAAAAAGTATTATTTAAATAATTAAAAAGATAGTTGTAAAAATCATAAATATAATAAATTTTTATATAGTTTGAGAGAATTTTAAAAGAAAGGAAAACAGTAAGACTTTTGTCTAGAATGTTAAAAGATAATAAGCATGAATAGAAAAATGTATCAGATAGTTGAGATTTCAGAAACTTTAATGCATGCTGGTTCTAAGGCAACTAGTGATGTAGCTGAGATTTTATCTCAATTAGGTGTTGAAGCACTTGAGATAATGACTTTACCTGAAAATAAAAATCCAATCAAAAAGGTAATTCGTCAGTCGAATTATGTTAACCAATGGAAAATCATATATCAAAAGGTAGAAAATGATTCAATTCTATTTCTGCAAAATCCATTTTATCATAAACAATATGGGCGTTTTACTCAGTTAAAAAATTTAAAAAAGAAAAAAAATATTAAAGTAATATCGATTGTTCATGATGTTGGGGAATTGCGAGGATCATTTAATTCAAACTATTATAAGGATGAATTTTCACAAATGATAGAACTGGCTGATATACTTATTGTTCACAACGAAAGGATGAAACAATGGTTTATTGAACATGGAGTTCCATCTTCAAAAATGTTTGTTCTTGAAATTTTTGATTATTTGACAGATAAATCTTTAAAAGAAACTTCTAATTTTGATAAAACTATAACTGTTGCTGGGAATTTAAGTAGAAATAAGTCACCTTATGTTTATAAACTTAATCAGTTATTAAATTTGAACGTTAATCTTTATGGTGTCAATTATGAATTAAATAGTGATACCACTAATGTTGTATATAAGGGGGCTTTTCCATCTAATCAAATTCCTCATGAATTGAATATTGGATTCGGTTTGGTTTGGGATGGAGATAGTCTTGAGACATGTAGTGGTGCTACGGGGAATTATCTTAAATTTAATAACCCTCATAAGTTGTCATTATATCTAGCCTCAGGCATTCCAGTTATTGTTTGGGAGGAATCCGCAGAAGCAGCTTTTGTTTTAAAACATGATGTTGGTTTTACTGTTTCATCAATTTATGAAATTACAAATCATCTAAATAAAATGACGCTACGAGATTATCTTAATTATCAGAAAAATGCAGTAAACCTTGGACAAAAGTTGCAGGATGGTTACTTTACTCAAAAAGTTGTGGCAGATGCTGTAAAAAGTTTAAAATAAATGCTTAAAGTGATAATTTTATCGCTTTTTATCAACTTGTGCCGAGTAATAAAATTATACTTCATCGAGAACAAAAATATGGCTCTTTATCAACTGTAGTGGGTGGCAAAGTTAAGCTATAGCGAGAACAAATGATGTTCTCGCTTTTTTGCTGTTCAAAGCGAGGTAAATGCGTTTTTTAAAGTTGTCACAGTTTCTGTAACCAAAAGCGTTTCGTTTAATATCTCTGATGAACTTGTTGTTTGCTTCAAGTTTGGTATTAGAATAAGGAAGCTTAATGGCTTTAGTGATGTATTTCTGATACCGAATGAAAGTTGTTAATGCTATTTTAAAAGGATGATTAAGTTGAAGCAAAGCTTCCTGAATTAATCCAAAAAATTGTTCGATATTTTTTTCTTGTAAGTGGAAAAGAAGTAATTGATAAAGGCTGTAGTATTTTTCAAGTTGCGGAACGTGTTTAAAAATCTTGTCTAAACACTCTTTAGGCGTTAACGTTTCTCTGAAAGTCCTTGAATAAAAAGCATTAGGCGATAGTTTTCGACGATCCTTTTGAATGAGTTTCCAGTAATATTTTAGAACACGATATTCAAGAGATTTCTTCTCAAATTGTTTCATTATTTGAATACGTGTCTGTTTTAGTGCTCGGTTCATGTGTTGGACAATGTGAAAACGGTCAAGAACAATTTTAGTATTTGGGAGTGAAACAGTCTAGGAATAGACTGTTTCAGCCTGAGCCTAGAAACTGGAGAGCGAAGCAACATGATTAAAGGGATGTAATTACCAGACATGTCCATAGTAACGATTTTCACTCCTTCTCGAGCTTCTTTAGAGTATTTGAAAAAGTGATTACGAATGGTTGTTTGTCGTCTGTTATCAAGGATCGTAATGATTTTCTTCGTGTTATGGTCTTGAGCAATAAAAGCTAGTTTTTCTTTTTTGATAAGAGAATTCATCCCAAGACAGTACTTCAGGTAAGGTTGAAAAGTTATCCTTGAACTGAAATTGTTTAAGCTTACGATACACAGTTGAGGTAGAGAGGGCAAGTTTTTCAGCGATGTGCGTTAAAGCTTCTCGATTAAGTAAGAGTTGAGTTGTTTTCCGCTTCACTAGTTCAGAGATTTGATAGTTTTTCTGAACAAGGGAGGTCTCAGAAACCGTCACTTTATGTCAGTCTTTGCATTGAAATTCTCTCTTCTTCAAACGAATAAGACTAGGGATTCCACCAATTTCAATAAAAGGAATCTTAGAAGGCTTTTGAAAGTCGTATTTGATTTGTTTCCCTTGGCAATGGCAACACTTAAGTGCTGTATAATCAAGCGTAGCTGCTATTTCAATATGAGTTTCACATTGAAAAACTTTAGTTAAAGTGATATTTTTATCTTTAATTCCGATTAATTCTGTAGTATTATAGAGTTGCCTCATATGATTCTTTCTATTTATTGTTTCGTCGCTTTAAATTTTAAGTCATATGGGACTTTTTGTATACTCAAAAGCTCCATAGCTTCTTAGTGGGGATTTACCCACTACAGAAATTATAGAGCCCTTTTTTATAGTGAAGTGTAGAAGTAGCAAGGATCTTTGTTAAATTTTTAGAATTATTTCTAATAATCCCCACTCTTTACTGCTTTTTCTGAAAAAATAGTGTAAAATAGTAGGGAATGATTTAAAAGGTTTGAAAGCCTTTAATTAGATATTATGAGGAGTGCTAAAATGATTTTAGTTACAGGTGCCAATGGGCAATTAGGAACAGAATTACGTTATCTTTTGGATGAACGTGGTGAGGAGTATGTAGCAGTTGACGTTGCAGAAATGGACATCACTAATGCTGAAAAAGTTGATGAAGTGTTTGCACAAGTCAAACCAACACTTGTATACCACTGTGCGGCTTACACTGCGGTTGATGCTGCTGAGGATGAAGGTAAAGAACTTGATTACGCGATTAACGTAACAGGTACTGAAATCGTTGCTAAAGTAGCTGCTAAATATGGTGCAACTCTTGTTTACATTTCAACTGACTATGTTTTTGATGGTAAAAAACCAGTTGGTCAAGAATGGGAAGTTGATGATACTCCAGACCCTCAAACTGAATATGGTCGTACAAAACGTTTGGGTGAAGAAGCTGTTGAAAAATACGCTGAAAAATTCTACATCATCCGTACAGCTTGGGTATTTGGTAACTACGGTAAAAACTTTGTCTTCACAATGCAAAACCTTGCCAAAACTCATGACACATTGACAGTTGTTAATGACCAACACGGTCGTCCAACTTGGACTCGTACGTTGGCTGAATTCATGACTTACTTGACAGAAAACCAAAAAGAATTTGGTTACTACCACTTGTCAAATGATGCTACTGAAGATACAACTTGGTATGACTTTGCAGTTGAAATCTTGAAAGATACTGACGTTGTTGTTAAACCAGTTGATTCAAGCCAATTCCCAGCAAAAGCAAAACGTCCACTTAACTCAACAATGAGTCTTAAAAAAGCAAAAGCAACTGGCTTTGTTATCCCAACATGGCAAGAAGCTTTGAAAGAATTCTACAAACAAGACGTTAAAAAATAAATATTAAAACGAGGGTGAAAGCCCTCGTTTTTTGTCTAAGTGTTAAAAAGTAGGAGACTAGAGATGGTGAAAAGCATTAATGATTTAAAAATTGATGAAAATAAGTGCCTCTTTAAAAAGTTTCAAAAAGAAGTTAAATAGGGATTGCAGAATATCAAGCTGGTAGCTTTTGTATCGAAGAAGCGGTATGAACTATAAATTGAAAAATCTCCAGAAGTTTAATTACTTCTGGAGAAATATGGTATAGAGATGAATTATTCAAAAATAAAACGATTCAATTGTATAACTTTTGCAAAAGAGAAATTATCCAAGATAGTTATTTTTTCAGCACCTCTTGCTTTGTAATCAAAAGTGTGTAATTGAAAAGGGTTAACAAAACCATCAACTTTTTCAGATTGGACTTCCACAAGGAGTCCCTTTTCTTTTAGTTTTTGCTGACCATGTGTTATTGGACAGACAGCAACAAAACCTGTTTGTTTGCTGTAGTTATCGCTTGAAACAACTAACGCAGGACGTCGTTTTTGAATTTCTTTACCTTTTGATGGATTAAAGTCAATCCAAATAATATCCTGCTTTTGAGGAATATATTTATTCATGATCTAAGAGAGTAACCTCCTCAAAATCATCTGTCATATGCAAGTCAGTATTTCCATCAAAAGGGTTAGTCATTTTAGGAACTAGCATAATAACATTATTTCTCCCTTTTTCAATGGTAAATTCTTCACCTATTGAAACTCCCAAATCTTTTGGAAGAGTTATGGTAATTGAATTACCTACTTTTCTTGCTTTTACAAGAGACATAAAATCACCTGCTTTCTACTTGTGTATACCTTGTATACACATTGTACAAAAAGTTAGTTTTTTTGTCAAATAATACCTCGTTCGTTTTTTCTGTGATTCTTTGGCTTTCTTATGATTTTTCGTTGTCCTTTTGCTTATTATATGATATATTAGTAGTAGTAAATTGTAATAAAACTGTAATATAAATGGTAAAGTGAGTGTGGTGGTAGTGATGAAAAATACTAATTCAAATGGACATCGATTATTGATTCAAAAGTTACTTGTCAGCATTCATTACCTAACACTTTTCAGAGATGAGATTGTTTTGGTTGAGAAGACGCCATCATTACTGGGCGCCTCTTTTTCACCTAACGTTGTTCAGTCTGAACTTGGTGAAATTTTGGCTGCTGTGGATGCGCTTTCTAAACAAGAGAAGTTAATTAAATCAACATTTTGGTATGATGAACCATCGTTTAGGTTGATGAATCATTCTTTGGATATTGTAGGTAGCTGGGTTCGCGGGATTGATCATGTTTTAGAAATTTGTGAATCAAAATCTGTATTTCAAGCAATTTTGGGTGATAATCGTCAACGTGTTTTTGGGGTATTGATTGATGTTTTCACCTCTCTTCGAGTGACTAATTTGTCAATCAAAGAAGAATCTGAATATCCGATTTTGGTGGATCCTCTCCAAGTTGTTGAATACAAAAAAAGAGAAATCAATAAGGCAGAGTTGATGGCTAAAATCGATGCTTTGGTGCCTAGAAAGTCTCAAGAAGAATATCATGAACCTGAAGAAGAAAAAGCTGAGACAATTCCAGAGCTTCTTGAAAAAGAATTAGCTAAAAGACAAGAGGCTACTGAGTTATCTGAATCTACTGATAACATTGATAGCAAAGATGTATCAGCGGAAGAGTTTGAAGAGTCTCAAGGACAATCTGAAGCAACTAATCTTGCTGATAAAACACTTGGTAGCCAAGAATTACCTGATCAAGAACTTGCTGAGGCAGTCGAAGTTGAGGAGACATCTCTTGAGGAAGAATCTACTTTGGAAGATAGTAGGATTGAGGAAGCCAAAGAGGACGAAGGATCAGCAACTGATGGCAGTGAAGAATTAGAAGATGATTATCAGCTTGAACCGGACAGTGATGAAAGTGCTGATTCTGAAGCTGATGATTTAATTGAAAAGGTAGAACTTGCTGAAGATCCTGAAAAATCAAATCTAGAGTCAGAAGATGAAGTAGCTGAAGAAGTAGTTTCTGAAGCAACTAGCCTTGATGAAGATGCGGAACCTGCGCTTGAGGTAGCTGATCATCAAGTAGAGAAAGCTCAAGAAGATGAAGAACTTGATAATCTTGACATTGAACAAGAGGAGGAGGTTAATAATGCTTCTGATCCTAACTTGCCAGAGATTAATCCTAAGGATGCTGTGAAGCAATTCCGTCATTATCTTTTCGATCACAAGGGAATGGTCTACGTCATCGATGCTGGCGAAGATTTGAAGCGTGAAATCAAGTTTTATAACCCATTTGATCGCTTTGAAGGTGCCTCTGATGATGTGACTGCGTCTTTAGTCATCTTGGAAGAAATTTTAGACGATTTGCGTAGTCGTAAAAAAGAAATCTTTGATGCTGAAGGGAACTTGATTAGCGAAGCGGCTGAACCAATTCATTTAATGGTTTATGGTCAAAATGTTTTGATGCAAGATAGTCGTTTTGAAACCTTGATGTCTGAAATTGCTCCATTTACTGGTCGTTCAGACTTACACATTCATTCTTATCAAGCTTATAAATAATGAAAAACTTATTTCTTGACAATTTTTTCCGATAACGTGTTACAACACATGTAACGCTAAAGTTTGAAGATACTTATAGCACAACGCAAGAAAAGACAGTAGCTGCAACTACTGTCTTTAATTTTGTTTTCAAAGAAAACTCAGGTTAATGGTTGTCGCGATTGTTTTGAATGTGTTGCTTAAACAATCTGGGAGATTGTTTACGGTTGGGGATAAGAGAAGCGAAGTTTCTCTTACATTTCGAAAGTTTTAGGAATTCCTTGGTTTTCTAAAATATTGAAGCTGCCGCTGGCACCGCATAAGATAAGTATCACGCGAATAAAAAGGATCTTCACTTGCCACAAAAATAATTGACAAGCAAATGAAAACGCGTTATAATATTTAAAATTTGAAAACCTTTAATTAAGTCCAGAGAGACTTTCAAGGTTACTGTAAAAAAGAGTTCTATCTCTAATAAAAAGTGTGAGTATGCTTTGGTGTACTCTGCTTATTTTGCTGTAACCTTGCCTTCTGGCGAGGTTTTTTTGTGTGAAAGGAACACTATGCATTCAAGTTGTAAAGACAAAACGTCTGTATTGAAAGAAAACTTATTGATTGTTAGTCAACGAGAGATTGCTCCTCGTATTTTTGAGATGAAGCTTTCTGGTGAGATGGTCATGGACATGGCTCCTGGTCAGTTTTTGCATCTTCGAGTACCTGATCCAAGTAAATTATTGCGTCGTCCGATTTCGATTTGCCAGATTGATAAAGTTAATAAAGTCGCAACCATTGTTTATCGTGTGGAACGCGCTGGGACAGCTATTTTATCTCAGTTGAAAGCTGGTGATCGTGTCGATACTATGGGACCTCAGGGAAATGGTTTTGATCTTTCTGTGGTTTCTGCAGGGCAAAAAGCTTTGTTAATCGGTGGGGGAATCGGTGTTCCGCCTTTGGTTGAAACAGCTAAGCAATTAGCTGCTAAAGGTGTTGAAGTGATTTCTGTTCTTGGTTTTGCGAATAAAGATGCTGTTATCCTAGAGGAAGCCCTGTCAGCATATGGTAAGGTTTATGTCACAACTGATGATGGATCATATGGAACTAAAGGATATGTATCAACGGTTGTTGATGAGCTTACAAAAGAGTATTCTTTTGATGCTATTTACTCGTGTGGCGCACCAGGAATGTTGAAATACGTTGACCAAAAATTTGAAAACCATCCACATGCTTATCTGTCTATGGAATCTCGTATGGCATGTGGTATGGGGGCTTGTTATGCTTGTGTAGTGCATTTGAAAAACGCCCAAGATGCTGCCAATCAACGTGTTTGTGAAGATGGACCGGTTTTTGAAACTGGAAAAATCATCTTGTAAGGAGGTTTATTCATGTCAGAAAATCGTTTAGCTGTTAGCCTTCCAGGGCTTGATTTGAAAAATCCGATTATTCCTGCATCAGGTTGCTTTGGTTTTGGCCAAGAGTATGCCAAATATTATGATTTGGATAAGTTAGGTTCAATTATGATTAAAGCGACAACTAAGGAGGCTCGTTTTGGGAACCCAACGCCACGTGTGGCAGAAACACCTTCAGGCATGTTAAATGCTATTGGGCTTCAAAATCCAGGTGTTGATGTGGTGCTTTCTGAAAAATTACCTTGGTTGCAAGAACACTTCCCAGAATTACCAATTATTGCTAATGTAGCTGGTTTTTCAAACGAAGAGTATGCTTATGTGTCTGAAAAGATTTCAAAAGCAGCAAATGTTAAAGCTATCGAACTTAATATCTCTTGTCCTAATGTTGACCATGGCAATCATGGCTTGTTGATTGGACAAGTGCCAGAGCTAGCTTATGCAGCTGTGAAAGCTAGTGTTGAGCATTCAGATGTGCCAGTTTATGTTAAATTAACACCGAGTGTTGCTGATATTACGACAGTTGCTAAGGCAGTTGAAGAAGCTGGAGCAACTGGCTTTACCATGATTAATACTTTGGTTGGTATGCGTTTTGACTTGAAGACTCGTAAACCAATCATTGCTAATGGTACAGGTGGCATGAGTGGACCTGCAGTTTTTCCTGTAGCGCTTAAATTAATTCGTCAGGTAGCTCAAAGTACAGATCTTCCAATCATTGGTATGGGTGGGATAGATTCAGCAGAAGCAGCTATTGAAATGATGATTGCTGGAGCGTCAGCCATTGGTGTTGGAACAGCTAATTTTGCAGATCCTTATGCCTGTCCTAATATTATTGACCGTTTACCTAAGGTTATGGATCAATATGGTATCAAAGATCTTGAAACGTTACGACGTGAAGTTCGCCAAGAATTGCGTGGCAAATAAGTTTTGCTATTTTATTAAAAAAGTCAGTAAGTTTTTGACTTTGATATTAAAAAAAGATATAATAATAACAACTGAATAACCTTTAATTGAGTCCAGAGAGGCGAGAAAGGTTCGTGAAAAAAAGAAGATATAGTCTTTGATAATGGGGTGTTTGCTACCCTGCTTTTCGTGTAACCTCGCCCTCGGGCGGGGTTTTCTTTATAGAAAAAGGAGAAAAAATGCACGAAAGTCGTCCGATTATTGCTCTTGATTTTCCATCATTTGATGATGTGAAATCATTTCTTGCTTTGTTCCCTGCAGATGAGAAGCTCTATGTCAAGATTGGTATGGAACTTTATTATGCTGAAGGACCAGAGATTGTTCGTTATGTGAAATCTCTTGGACACTCAGTTTTTCTAGATTTGAAATTGCATGACATTCCAAATACGGTTAAATCAGCCATGCGTGTGCTTTCAAATCTAGGGGTGGACATGACCAATGTTCACGCAGCTGGTGGTGTTGAGATGATGAAAGCGGCGCGCGAAGGGCTTGGACAAGGTCCAAAACTGATTGCGGTGACCCAATTAACATCAACATCAGATGAACAGATGAAAGCAGACCAAAACATTCAGACAAGCTTGGTTGATTCTGTGCTTCATTATGCGAAAAAAGCAGAAGAATCTGGACTTGATGGCGTTGTCTGCTCAGCTTGTGAAGTTGCTGTTATCAAAGAGGCAACTTCAGATGATTTTGTCTGCTTGACGCCAGGAATTCGCCCAGCAGGAGCTGCGGTTGGTGACCAAAAACGCGTCATGACGCCAAGTCAAGCATCAGCTATCGGATCAAGTTATATCGTTGTTGGACGTCCAATTACAAAAGCAGAAGATCCGGTTGCAGCTTACAAGGCTATTTACGACGAATGGAACGCTTAGTATTTAGATACTAGAATTAATTGTTGCTTACTTATAAGTTTAGAAAAGAGGAATAAAAATGACTTTAGCATCACAAATTGCATCAGATTTGCTTGACATTCAAGCGGTTTACTTGAAACCAAACGATCCATTTACTTGGGCATCTGGGATTAAATCACCAATCTATACAGATAACCGTGTGACACTTTCATATCCTGAAACACGTACGCTGATTGAAAATGGTTTTGTTGAAAAAATCAAAGAAGAGTTTCCAGAAGTGGAAGTGATTGCAGGTACAGCAACAGCAGGTATTCCTCACGGAGCTATTATCGCTGACAAAATGAATCTTCCATTTGCTTACATCCGTAGCAAACCAAAAGATCATGGTGCAGGTAACCAAATTGAAGGTCGTGTGAGAAAAGGTCAAAAAATGGTCGTCGTTGAAGACCTTATCTCAACTGGTGGTTCTGTGCTAGAAGCAGTTGCCGCAGCTGAACGTGAAGGCGCTGATGTTATCGGTGTTGTGGCAATCTTTACTTACGAATTGCCTAAAGCAACTGAAAACTTTGACAAAGCAGGTGTGAAATTGGTAACACTTTCTAACTATACTGAGCTTATCAAAGTAGCTAAAGTGCAAGGTTACGTCACTGCCGATGAATTGACTTTGCTACACAAATTTAAAGAAAATCAAGAAACTTGGCGTGACTAATAAAGGTTAGTATTTGGCTACTAAGGTTAAAACTTTAGTGGCCTTCTTGGTTTAAAACTTGAAAGGAGTTATAATGAAACTATCATCAACATTTAAAAATAATGTTTTGCCTGATGCTTATGCTAAAAAAGCTAGTGTTCAGGTTAGGGGAAATGCAGTTATCTCTTTCCCGTTTACGATTGAGGATGCTCCTGAAGGTACGAAGACATTTGCTTGGACTTTTGTCGATTATGATTCTATCCCAGTTTGTGGTTTTGCTTATATTCACTGGGTTGTGGCAAATGTTCCAGCTGATGTAAAAGCTATTTCAGAAGATTTTTCTCGTTTAGACACTAAGCATACTCGTGGTAAAAATAGCTTAGTTAGTAAGTTTCTAAATGAGGATAACTCAGATATTTATGATGGCTATATGGGGCCATATCCACCGGATAAAGACCATATTTATACCCTAACGGTCTATGCTTTGGATTGTGAATTGCCATTATCTGATGGTTTTTACATGAATGATTTGCTTCATGCCATGGAAGGGCATGTCTTGGCAAAAGAAAAGCTAGATTTAGTAGGAAAATACTAAAGCTACAGAGGAGTGAACATGCAACATTCAACATGGCATGAGTTAATTAAAAATGAATTACCAGAGCATTACTTTGGTCGCATTAATCAATTTATGGATGCTGTTTATCAGCAAGAATTGGTATATCCGCCGCGTGAGAAAGTCTTTAATGCTATTCAAACAACGGCTTTAGAAGACGTCAAAGTGGTGATTATTGGTCAGGATCCTTATCATGGTCCGAATCAAGCGCAAGGCTTATCATTCTCAGTACCTGAAGACATTCCAGCACCACCATCTCTTCAAAATATTCTTAAAGAATTGGCTGATGATTTAGGTCAACGCGATCACCACGATTTAACCCCATGGGCACAGCAAGGTGTGCTTTTGCTAAATGCTTGCTTAACAGTTCCTGCAGGTCGTGCCAATGGTCATGCTGGACAAATTTGGGAACCATTTACCGATGCGATTATCAAAGTAGTTAATCAAAAAGAGACACCGGTTGTCTTTATTCTCTGGGGTGGATATGCTCGTAAGAAAAAAGTTTTGATTACGAATCCAATTCATCATGTCATCGAAAGTGCGCATCCAAGTCCACTCTCAGCTTATCGCGGATTTTTCGGTAGCCATCCCTTCTCACAAGCTAATGCTTATCTAAGTCAGGATGGCCTAGAACCAATTGATTGGTTGAAATGATAGGAGTTTAACATGTTACTTATTAAAAATGGTCGTGTCGTTGATCCAAAATCTGGTTTTGATCAGGTTGCGGACGTTCTTGTTGATGGAAAAAAAGTTGTTAAAATTGCTGACTCAATCGAAGAAGCAAATGCAGAGGCCATTGATGCTACTGGTCTT
Organism: Streptococcus equinus; assembly: GCF_900104225.1. Classification (GTDB taxonomy): domain Bacteria; phylum Bacillota; class Bacilli; order Lactobacillales; family Streptococcaceae; genus Streptococcus; species Streptococcus equinus_D. The sequence continues at coordinate 365,251 of NZ_FNJK01000002.1, forward strand.
GTTGTAGCTCCCGGTTTGGTTGACATTCACGTGCATTTTCGTGAACCTGGTCAAACTCACAAAGAAGATATTCATACAGGAGCTCTTGCAGCAGCAGCTGGTGGTTTTACATCAGTTGTTATGATGGCAAATACCAATCCGACTATTTCAGATGTTAAAACGTTGAAAGAAGTATTAGCGAGCGCTAGCAAAGAAAATATTCACGTTTATACCAACGCTACAGTCACTAAAAACTTTGATGGTCAAAACTTGACTGATTTTAAAGCACTTCTTGAAAATGGAGCAATCAGTTTTTCAGATGACGGAATTCCGCTTCAAAGCACTAAAGTGTTGAAAGAAGCTTTAGATTTGGCAAAAGCCAATAATACATTTATCTCTGTTCATGAAGAAGACCCAGAATTAAATGGTATCCTTGGATTTAACGAAGGGATTGCACGTGATAAATTCCATTTCTGCGGAGCAACTGGGGTAGCAGAGTATAGTATGATTGCGCGTGATGTCATGATTGCTTATGACCGTGGTGCGCACTTACATATCCAACATTTGTCAAAAGCAGAATCTGTTAAAGTGGTTGAATTTGCTCAACAATTAGGGGCAAATGTCACCGCAGAAGCAGCACCACAACATTTCTCAAAAACAGAAGACTTGCTTCTCATCAAAGGCTCTGCAGCTAAGATGAATCCACCTCTTCGTACTGAAAAAGACCGTTTGGCAGTTATTGAAGGTTTGAAATCTGGCGTTATTTCAGTGATTGCGACTGACCACGCTCCACACCACGCCGATGAAAAGAATGTCGAAGACATCACAAAAGCCCCATCAGGTATGACAGGACTTGAAACATCATTATCTCTTGGTTTGACAAACTTGGTTGCTACAGGTGATTTGACCTTGTCAGAGTTGCTTGCTAAGATGACCATTAATCCATCATCAATGTATGATTTTGATGCAGGGTATTTGGCTGAAAACGGTCCTGCAGACATCGTTATCTTTGCTGACAAAGAAGAACGTGTCGTGTCTGACCACTTTGCTTCTAAAGCCTCAAATTCACCATTTATCGGTGAAAAATTACAAGGTGTCGTGAAATACACTATCTGTGATGGAAACATTGTCTACAAAGCTTAAGAGTAATAAAAAAAGAATTAGCGTTTTGCTAATTCTTTTTTTGTTCTTGATGACTTAAATTCAATCCCCAAGGAACAAGATTTTCCTTGTGTTCTTTAATACGTGTAATGTTATCTTTATGTCTTACAATAATAATACCTGCAATTAAAATAATCACTAATGTGAAGAGCAAGTCGTAGTGCGGAAGTAAAAAGCCAAAGGCTGGAAAAATTAGAACACTAACGACAGCAACGCTAGCGGCAACCACACTTGATAAAGAGATCATACTATAGAGATAAAGGGTAATGACAAAGACAACAAGAAGGAAAAGCAAAAATAGTGGTGCAAAACCAAGAAGGACACCAGCGCTTGTTGCGACTGCCTTACCACCTTTAAATTGTGCAAAAAGTGGGAATGTGTGACCGATTATGGCGAAAAGTCCGATAAGAATTGGAGAGACGCCAGTAACCCCAAAAATAAGAGGAAGAAGTGCAGCAAGTGTCCCTTTTAGCATATCAATGATAAAAGTAATTGTACCTGCTTTAGCACCTAGAACTCGGAAAGTGTTGGTTGTTCCAGTATTTCCGCTACCATGTTCTCTAAGATTTGTGTGGTAGAAGAATTTTCCAATCCAAAGTCCAGTTGGGATTGACCCCAACAAGTAAGCAATCAGAATCATAACTAAAATTTTCATGTTTTCATTATAACATAATCGCTTGTTAAGAAAAGGGAAAATTTGAAAAATAAATGACTTGAAACTTCAAAGCAAATTTGTGATAACGCTTTAAATTTGATATACTATTTCATGAAAAAAATTGGTGATTTTCCTTGTAAAATCGTCATCGAGTTTGATTTTTTTTTGCAAAATACTGAAAAAACTTGTAAGATAAAAAAGATGAATTATTTGGAGGTCGCTTTTGGCTAAAAAAGAAATTAATGTAAATAATTATAATGACGATGCCATTCAAGTATTAGAAGGACTGGACGCTGTCCGCAAACGTCCCGGAATGTACATCGGATCAACAGATGCGACAGGACTACATCATTTAGTATGGGAAATTGTTGACAATGCCGTCGATGAAGCACTTTCTGGTTTTGGTAATCAGATTGATGTGATTATTAACAAAGACGGTAGTGTTACGGTAAAAGACCAAGGTCGTGGAATGCCGACTGGTAAGCATGCCATGGGGATTCCGACAGTAGAGGTTATTTTCACGGTTCTCCACGCTGGTGGTAAATTTGGACAAGGTGGTTATAAAACCTCTGGTGGTCTTCACGGGGTAGGCTCTTCAGTTGTTAATGCCCTTTCTAGCTGGCTAGAAGTTGAGATCACTCGTGATGGCGCTGTTTACAAACAACGTTTTGAAAAAGGTGGTAAACCTGTTACAACTCTTAAAAAGATTGGAACAGCACCAAAATCTAAATCAGGTACTATGGTCACTTTCATGCCTGATGACACGATCTTTTCAACGGTTGATTTTAAATTTAACACGATTGCTGAACGTTTGAAAGAATCAGCTTTCTTGCTTAAAAATGTTACCTTGACATTAACTGATAATCGTCCAGAAGAAGCAGAACACCTAGAATTCCATTATGAAAATGGGGTGCAAGACTTTGTTGAGTACCTTAATGAAGATAAGGAAACATTGACACCGGTCATTTGGGTAACTGGTGAAGATCAAGGCTTCCAAGTTGAAGTAGCACTTCAATACAATGATGGCTTTTCTGATAACATTCTTTCTTTTGTTAACAATGTTCGCACAAAAGATGGTGGAACTCATGAGACTGGTTTGAAATCAGCTATTACCAAAGCTATGAATGACTACGCTCGTAAGTCTGGTTTATTAAAAGAAAAGGATAAGAACCTAGAAGGTTCTGATTACCGTGAAGGGTTATCTGCAGTGCTTTCAATCTTGGTTCCAGAAGAACACTTGCAATTTGAAGGGCAAACCAAAGATAAATTGGGAAGTCCTCTAGCACGTCCAATTGTTGATAGTATTGTATCTGAAAAATTGACTTTCTTCCTTTTGGAAAATGGTGAAGTGGCTTCAAATCTTGTTCGTAAGGCAATTAAAGCGCGTGATGCCAGAGAAGCTGCTCGTAAGGCGCGTGATGAATCTCGTAATGGTAAGAAGAACAAGAAAGATAAAGGGCTTCTTTCTGGTAAATTGACTCCAGCGCAATCTAAGAACCCTAAGAAAAATGAACTTTATCTTGTCGAAGGGGATTCTGCCGGCGGTTCAGCTAAGCAAGGTCGTGACCGTAAATTCCAAGCTATTTTGCCATTGCGTGGTAAAGTGCTTAATACGGCAAAAGCAAAAATGTCTGATATCGTGAAAAACGAAGAAATCAATACCATGATTTATACCATTGGTGCAGGTGTAGGTGCAGAATTTAACGTTGAAAATTCTAACTACGATAAGATTATTATCATGACCGATGCCGATACCGATGGTGCCCACATTCAGACACTTCTGTTGACTTTCTTTTATCGTTACATGCGTCCGCTTGTTGAGACTGGACATGTTTATATTGCCCTTCCTCCTTTGTACAAAATGTCAAAAGGAAAAGGCAAAAAAGAGCAAGTTGAGTACGCTTGGACAGATGGTGAGTTAGAAGAACTTCGTCAAAAATTTGGTAAAGGAGCTCAACTCCAACGTTACAAAGGGTTGGGTGAAATGAATGCTGACCAACTTTGGGAAACAACTATGAACCCAGAGACACGTACACTTATTCGTGTGACAATTGAAGATTTGGCGCGTGCTGAACGACGTGTCAACGTCCTCATGGGCGACAAAGTTGAACCACGCCGTAAATGGATCGAAGACAACGTTAAATTCACCTTGGAAGAAAATACAGTGTTTTAATCGCTATTTACAAAGTTGATTTTTAATGAGTGATATTATAGTCAATTAATATCTTTAGAGGACAAGCTAATGCTTTTAGATATCTGGACTGAAAAATATAGTATTCAATGGGCTGGAGTTTATCATTTGGTTTTATCAGAGTATCCTTTGATAAAAGATTGGGAATTGGAAAAAATTTCTGCTTTTATAGCATACGAGAAATTAAATGCTCGAACTACCCAAATTGTCTGCGAGAATAAAGTACTTCGTGACAAGATAAAAGATATTGAGAGAAGGCCGTGTAAGGAATTTCCATATACTCCAAGTTCTAAAATAGTTGCTTCAACTTATGACGAAAAAGGTAAATATGTATATTCAGATTTTTTAAGCCATACCTGTACCGTTCAAGTAGCGAAAGAAATATTTAGAGAAAACAAGATTCTATCAGCGGTTAAGGCATTTAGATTGTCACCTGAGAAATTAGTTCAGAGTTCTCGTAATGCTGCGGGAGATCCAGCTGACTATTTTCAATATGTGATGCTTGGCTGGTCAAATACAACGTCTGGTTATCGTCTTGCTATGGAAAGGCTTTTGGAACGAGAACCTACAAAAGATGAATTAGGTCCGCTTTTTGTTCCGGGGGTAAGTTTCCATTTCAAATATGATGATATTATTGAAAGTGATGGTTATGTATTTGATGGCTATCACGCTGCGAAGGTTAAAGATGAAATTTCTTTGAACAAGCTTTATCTTTGCATTATTCCTGAGGATAAACGAGAGGTTATTGAGCCTTTGGTTCCAAGTTGTTTAGTCCCTAAAGTATTTTATTTGAAGTACGATGGTGATGGTCTTTCTGCCTGGTCAGAAAAAGTTTTTAATGTTGTAAAAAACTTTGTTAGTTAGTATAGAAAAAGTTAATTTTTTGACGTGAAAAGTAAAGGATAATAATTATGTCAAATGTACAAAATATGTCTCTTGAAGACATTATGGGGGATCGTTTTGGGCGATACTCCAAATATATTATTCAAGAGCGGGCTTTGCCAGATATTCGTGATGGTTTGAAGCCTGTTCAACGTCGTATCCTTTATTCAATGAATAAGGACGGCAATACTTTTGATAAAGGTTTCCGTAAATCGGCTAAATCAGTCGGTAACGTCATGGGTAATTTTCACCCACACGGTGACTCATCTATTTACGATGCCATGGTACGTATGAGTCAAGACTGGAAAAATCGTGAGACCTTGATTGAAATGCATGGTAACAACGGTTCTATGGACGGTGATCCACCGGCAGCCATGCGTTATACCGAAGCACGTTTGTCAGAGATTGCTGGCTATTTGCTTCATGATATTGAGAAAAATACTGTTCCATTTGCTTGGAACTTTGATGATACTGAAAAAGAACCAACGGTTTTACCGGCAGCCTTTCCAAATCTTTTGGTTAATGGTGCAACAGGTATCTCAGCTGGTTACGCAACAGATATTCCACCACACAACTTGGCTGAAGTGATTGATGCGGTTGTTTACCTCATTGATCACCCGAATGCTAAGTTGGACAAATTAATGGAATTCTTGCCTGGGCCAGACTTCCCAACAGGGGCAATTATCCAGGGTAAAGACGGTATTCGTAAAGCTTACGAGACTGGTAAAGGTCGTGTCGTGGTTCGTTCACGTACTGATATTGAAAGTCTTCGAGGCGGTAAAAAACAAATCGTTGTTACTGAGATTCCTTATGAAGTCAATAAAGCGGTGCTTGTTAAGAAAATTGATGACGTTCGTGTCAATAACAAAGTACCCGGCATTGCAGAAGTTCGTGACGAATCTGACCGTGATGGTCTTCGTATTGCTATCGAACTTAAAAAAGATGCTGATGAACAAACCATTCTCAACTATCTTTTGAAATATACAGATTTGCAAGTCAACTATAACTTCAATATGGTTGCCATTGATAACTACACACCACGTCAAGTTGGTATTATTCCAATGTTGACAAGTTATGTTGCACACCGTAAAGAAATTATTGTTGCCCGTTCACAATTTGATAAAGAAAAAGCTGAAAAACGTCTTCACATTGTTGAAGGTTTGATTCGTGTCATTTCAATTCTTGATGATGTTATTGCCCTTATCCGCGCCTCTGAAAATAAAGCTGACGCCAAAGAAAACTTAAAAGTCAGCTATGATTTTTCTGAAGAACAAGCAGAAGCTATTGTAACTTTGCAATTGTATCGTTTGTCAAATACCGACATTGTTGCACTTGAAAACGAAGAAGCAGAGCTTCGTGAACGCATTACAATGCTTAAAGCCATTATCGGTGATGAACGTACCATGTACAATGTCATGAAACGTGAATTACGTGAGGTTAAGAAGAAATTTGCTAATCCACGTTTGACAGAATTGCAAGATGAAGCTGAAACCATCGAAATCGATGTGGCAAGCTTGATTGTCGAAGAAGATACCTTTGTCAGCGTAACAAAAGGTGGTTATATCAAACGTACAAGTCCTCGTTCTTATAACGCTTCAACGGTTGAAGAAATTGGTAAACGTGATGATGATGAATTAATCTTCGTTTCTCAAGCTAAGACCACACAACATTTGCTCATTTTTACAAATCTTGGCAATGTTATCTATCGTCCAGTTCATGAGTTGACAGATATTCGTTGGAAAGATATTGGTGAACATTTGTCACAAACTATTACTAACTTTGCGACAGACGAATACGTTCTTTATGCTGAAATTGTCGATGAATTTGGACCGCAAACTTATTTTGCAGCTACAAAACTTGGACAAATGAAACGCTTCGAACGTAAAGAGTTCACCCCATGGCGTACCTACAAGTCAAAATCTGTTAAATATGCTAAATTGAAAAATGATGATGACATGATTGTAACCATTGCACCAATTGCTTTGGATGATGTCATGGTTATTACACACAACGGTTACGCACTTCACTTCAATATCGATGAAGTGCCAGTAGTTGGTGCCAAAGCAGCAGGGGTTAAATCAATTAATCTTAAAGATGATGATTTTGTAGCAGCAGTCTTTATTGCTAATACTGAAAGCTTCTTTATCTTGACTCAACGCGGTAGCTTGAAACGTATGGCGACTGAACTGATTCCAGTAACAAGTCGTGCTAATCGCGGTTTGCAAGTCCTTCGTGAGCTTAAGTCAAAACCACATCGCGTCTTTATGGCAGGACCAGTACACGCTTCAAATGATGTGCAAAATATTGATTTGTTCACCATTGAGCCACTTGATTCTGATAAGATTGAAACCTTGGAAGTTTACTCAAATAAGGGCAATCACTATCAAGCCATTTTGGAAGATTTGACACTCTCAGAGCGCACAAGTAATGGTTCCTTTATCTCAGATAAAATTTCTGATGAAGGTGTCTTTAGCGCAAGAATTAAATAGCGATAATAAGTCGGAGATTTTCTCCGATTTATTTTTTGAACAAATTTTCAGAATTTTATGAAAAAGTACTTGAAAAAAGATTTAAAAAGCGTACAATAGGATAAAAACAAAGAAAGAGGAATAGTTATGACAGTAGATTTAGACTGGGAAAATCTAGGCTTTGCCTATCGTAAATTACCATTTCGTTACATCTCTTACTACAAAGATGGTAAATGGGATGAAGGAAAATTAACAGAAGATTCAATGCTTCACATTTCTGAAGCATCACCAGCTTTGCACTATGGCCAACAAGCCTTTGAAGGATTGAAAGCCTATCGTACAAAAGATGGTTCAGTACAATTGTTCCGCCCAAATATGAACGCTGAACGTTTGCAACGCACTGCAGATCGTCTTCTTATGCCACAAGTGCCTACAGAAAAATTTATTGATGCTGCAAAACAAGTCGTTCGTGCTAACGAAGAATTTGTACCACCATACGGCACTGGTGCAACGCTTTATCTACGTCCTCTTTTAATTGGTGTCGGTGACATTATTGGTGTTCACCCTGCAGATGAATACATTTTCACTATTTTCGCAATGCCTGTTGGAAATTACTTCAAAGGTGGTTTGGTACCAACAAACTTCTTGATTCAAGACGAATATGACCGTGCTGCTCCACATGGTACAGGAGCTGCAAAAGTTGGTGGTAACTATGCTTCAAGTCTCCTTCCAGGTAAAATGGCGCATGACCGCAAATTCTCAGACGTTATTTATCTTGATCCAGCTACTCACACTAAAATCGAAGAAGTCGGTTCTGCAAACTTCTTTGGTATTACAGCGGATAACGAATTTATCACACCTCTTAGCCCATCTATCTTGCCATCTATCACAAAATACTCACTTCTTTACTTGGCAGAACACCGTTTTGGCATGAAAGCTATCCAAGGAGATGTTAAACTTGATGAATTGGATAAATTTGTTGAAGCAGGTGCCTGTGGTACAGCAGCCGTCATTTCACCAATTGGTGGTGTTCAACACGGTGATGACTTCCATGTCTTCTACAGTGAAACAGAAGTAGGACCTGTTACTCGTAAATTGTACGACGAACTTGTCGGCATCCAATTCGGTGACATTGAAGCTCCAGAAGGCTGGATTTACAAAGTTGACTAATAAATTAAAGCTTGCTCTTGCAAGCTTTTTTGTTTTTCGGTAAAATGAATAGCGTGAGGTGGAAAAATGAGCAAAAAAGATAAAAAAATCGAAATTCAACTTGCTGACGCCAAAGTTACCATCAATAACGCTAATGTCGATGGTTATAATTTGACTGCTGGAAAAAAAGTTATCGGTGAAATTGCTGAGCTTGATAACAAATTTGCTGTTGTCAAAAACGGAGAAGTGGAAGCACTTTTCAAAACTTTAGAGCAAGCAATTGAAAGTATTATTGAAAATTACAACTTAAATCGCTAAAAAATAGCGAAAAGTACTTGTCAGAGAACAAAAACTATGCTAGAATAGTTTTTGTCGTAACGGAAGGGTAGCGAAGAGGCTAAACGCGGCGGACTGTAAATCCGCTCCTTCGGGTTCGGGGGTTCGAATCCCTCCCCTTCCATTTCTGAAATGAAAATTTTAGAATTAATTGAACCTTGTTTTTGGGGTATAGCCAAGCGGTAAGGCAAGGGACTTTGACTCCCTCATGCGTTGGTTCGAATCCAGCTACCCCAGTCAAAGGTATCGAGTTTCGGCTTGACACCGTCAAAGATAAAAGTTGTTGTCGTTGCGGGTTACCTTGAGAAATATTATTGTTGTCAAAAGCTAGCTTAAGCTAGCTTTTGTTGGAGGATTTTTTAGAATGAATGAATTTGAAGATTTGCTAAACAGTGTTAGCGAAGTAAACCCTGGTGATGTTGTCACTGCGGAAGTTTTAACTGTTGATAATGATCAAGCAAACGTTGTTATCGAAGGAACAGGTGTTGAAGGTGTTCTTACACTTCGTGAATTGACTAACGATCGCGATGCTGATATTAACGATTTCGTTAAAACTGGCGACACAGTTGAAGTACTTGTTCTTCGTCAAGTAGTAGGTAAAGATACTGATACAGTTACTTTCCTTGTCTCTAAAAAACGCTTGGAAGCTCGCAAAGCTTGGGATAAACTTGTTGGTCGCGAAGGCGAAGTTGTTACTGTTAAAGGTACACGCGCTGTTAAAGGTGGTCTTTCAGTTGAATTTGAAGGACTTCGCGGATTCATCCCTGCTTCAATGATCGATACACGTTTCGTACGTAACACTGAAAAATTCGTTGGTCAAGAATTTGAAGCTAAAATCAAAGAAGTTGTTCCAGCTGAAAACCGCTTCATCCTTTCACGTCGTGAAGTAGTTGAAGAAAAAGCTGCTGCAGCTCGTAAAGAAGTCTTCTCTAAACTTGAAGAAGGCGCAATCGTTAAAGGTAAAGTTGCTCGCTTGACAAGCTTCGGTGCTTTCATCGACCTTGGTGGTGTTGACGGACTTGTTCACGTGACTGAATTGTCTCACGAACGTAACGTTTCACCTAAATCAGTTGTTTCAGTTGGTGAAGAAGTTGAAGTTAAAGTTCTTTCAATCGACGAAGAAGCAGGTCGTGTATCACTTTCACTTAAAGCTACAACACCTGGACCATGGGATGGTGTAGAACAAAAACTTGCTGCTGGCGATGTTGTTGAAGGTAAAGTTAAACGTTTGACTGACTTCGGTGCTTTCGTTGAAGTATTGCCTGGTATCGATGGACTTGTTCACATCTCACAAATCTCACACAAACGTGTTGAAAATCCAAAAGATGTTCTTTCAGTAGGTCAAGAAGTTAACGTTAAAGTTCTTGATGTTAACGCTGCTGCAGAACGTGTATCACTTTCAATCAAAGCTCTTGAAGAACGTCCAGCACAAGCTGAAAACGAAGAAAAACGTCAATCACGTCCACGTCGTCCAAAACGTGAAGCTAAACGTGATTACGAACTTCCAGAAACTCAAACTGGATTCTCAATGGCTGACTTGTTTGGCGATATTGAATTGTAATTATAAATGAGAAAAGACTTGATTTCCAAGTCTTTTCTTTTTGTTTCGATGTGGTATAATATAGTAGTTGCCACTCTTAGTGTAATGGATATCACGCAAGATTCCGGTTCTTGAAATAGGGGTTCGATTCCCTTAGGGTGGAGTGTTATACCGGTTAGAAAAAGCCAGTAACTGGCTTTTTCTTTTTATATATGCCCATAAAGCCGTGTTGTGAAGCTTGTAGAAGAATTTAAGGAAAGTTGTCGCAAGTTAATATTGGATGGCATTACGAGCAATTTAAGGGCAAATAAAAAGCCTGTGATTTTCACCACAGGCACTTATAAAAGCTTATTTTAAAATAATTTGAGCTACGATTGGACTGATAATAACATAAACGATTCCGGTAACTCCGATAGCAAGTCCGCCCATCGCACCTTCAACGAGACCGTATTTTAGAGCTGTTCCAGTACCGATTGCGTGCCCTGTTCCTCCAAGGCTAAGCCCGATAGCAACAGGATCTTCGATTCGTAAGAGTTTTAAAAAAACGGGTCCAAGAACACTTGTTAAAATTCCTGTAATAACAACGACAACAAGTGTTACAGTTGTTATTCCTCCCATTTTTTCAGTGATACCAACAGCCATTGCAGTTGTTACTGATTTAGGGAATAATGAAATAGCTAGCAAATATTTAATACCAAATGTTTTCGCAACAAGAGCGGTAAAAGTCGTGTTGACGATACAAGCAGCAAGAATACCAGTTAGGATACTTCTGATGTGATGTTTCATCAAGTGGAATGAACGGTAGAGTGGAATACCAAGTGCTACTGTTGATGGAACAATCAATGTGTTAAGATAACTTCCGCCAATGTAATAATCATGGTAGGAAATCTTAGTAATCTTTAAAAAGGCAATAATAAAAAAGGTTGCCAATAGTAAAGGGGTAGTAATTGGGTGTGGAAAACGCCTAAAAATAAGCATGCCCATAAGGTATGCTAGGATTGATAGCATGATACCAAAGATTGGGTTTGTAAGAATATCAGTCATGATGACCTCCTTTATCAACATAGTCTCCCTCAAAGCGTGTTTTGATGAATTGAACAACAAAACCAATAGTAGCAACATTCAAAAAGATAGCTACAAGAATGATAATGGTGATAGGGAGCAAATAATCCTTGATGTCATTGAATCGATCCATGATTCCGACAGCTGCAGGCAAGAACAGAATGGTCATATTATTGAGCAAGAAATTTCCCACAACATCTATGTGTCTCAAACGAATTACCTTGAATTCCAGGGCAAGAAAAAGTAGCACTAACCCAATAATGCTACCAGGAACAGGTAAATTGAGTAAATTAGAAATCGCCTCCCCAATAAATGAAAAGATGAGAATTATCATAAATTGAACGTATAACTTCATTAGTAAACTCCTTCGTTATAAGTCTACTACTATGTAAGAATTTTTCAATACTGTGAAAATGTTTACATGAAATTTTTTTGAAAAATTACAGTTGTAATAAAAAAAGAAAAAGCCGAGCTAAGCTCAGGCTTTAGTGACCTAATAGTAATTTTAGGATATTTCCTCCAAAAATCCAGATATAACTATAAGAAATAATTGAAATTGGCTTGGTTAGTAGGATAATGAAGGTGAAACGTTTTAATGAAATGCGAGATAATCCAGTTATCATCACCACGATATCGGCTGGTGAAATGGGTGATAACATGCAAATGATGAAGAAGTTTTCATAATTTTGAGTGTTAAGCTTCGCTTCGTATTTGTAAAAAGTCTTCTCATCGACAAAAAGTAGAATAAACTTGCGACCATATAGCCTAACAAGAATAAATAGAATGATACTACCAATCACAATACCCACATAGTTGTAAAAGAAGGCTAGGATTGGATCAAAAATTAAAAAGCCAGCAACTGTTGTGACACCACCTGGAATCACTGGGAAGACGACTTGAAAGATTTGCACTAAGATAAAAACTAAAGGCCCACAGACACTGTGTTGATTAACAAAATCTTTGAGTGCATTACTATCGTTTAGAATCCCTAAATGGTAGAACCAGATGACTAAAACAAACGTTCCCAGCAAGGCTAATACTCCCAGAAACTTGATCAGTCGCTGCCAAAAGGCATAGTGGTCGAACATCTTCATTTTCATAATTCTTATCATATCATAAGAATTTCTTTTTTGCTATTTTAAACATTATTTGCTATAATAACAAACGTAGCTTTTGACTATTTTATAATATCTGGGGTCGTTACGGATTCGACAGGCATTATGAGGTACATTCTGCGACTCATCGGCAGATGTAAAAATGCCAGTTAAATATAACTGCAAAAAATACAAATTCTTACGCTGTAGCTGCCTAAAAACCAGCTCGCGTGATCTCTACAGGATTGCTTGTGTTTTGCTAGAGGTTTCATTGATTAGCAAGCTACGTTTGATTATTGCCTAGCTAGTCAAAAAGAGATTTATAGGCTCGCTTAATCTAGGTTTGAGTTATGTATCGAGCTTAAGTTAAATCAAAGACATAACCTATGGTTGTAGACGAATGTATTGGCAGGTGTTTGGACGTGGGTTCGACTCCCACCGGCTCCATAAAAGCTTTTCATAGTTTAGCAAAGTTACGCAAAACGTTGATATATCAACGTTTTTTATTTTTTTGCTTTCCCTAGTTTTCCCTAGTTTTGCCTTTTGGAGAGACCCAAAAAGAAACACAAAAAATTTTTTTCACTATCAGTAGTAGGAAGACTGCGAGAATGTTTTTTGTGCTTTCACCCAGACACAATTCCATATATAAAAATAGTCACCAGAATTTGGTGGCTATAATATTTATTGAATATTAATTTTGTTTTTAAGCAAGTAATGTGTTGCTAAGTAGAAGATGGCACCTTCGATAAAGCACTCAATACAAGAATAGATAAAGAAATGGATAGTAAGGTCACTATTTAGTTCGTGACTTCCGAGGATTTCAGACACTAATAAAACGATGAATGAAACGACGAAGTAGGCAACGAATGCCATAAGACCACGTCTATTAGCAAATAATTGACCAATTGTAATAGCTAAGTAGATGAGCAGAATTCCTGAAATAGAAGAGATTGCTAACCAAAGGAACCCAATTCCCCATTCGGCAGGAGTGAGCATTTTAGCTAATTGTGGTAGGAAAGCTAGAAAATGACCTAGGCCAAAAATCGGTATAATAAGCAACGTCACACCAATAGTAACAACGATAGTGTTAAAGGCAGTCCAAATCAGTGAAGCAATCAGTTTAGATAAAATGATTTGGTGAGTAGATACTGGCAAGGTTAAAGTAAGGTAACCTTCACGACCAAAGATATTTTTATAAAAACGTCGCACGATGATAGCTAGTGTAGCAATCCATGCACTGGCAACGACCACACCGAACATAATTGCCAAAATAATTGGAATGAGTTTAGTGAAGTTGCCAGGGTTGCTTGTTGTATAGTTTTCAGCATAGTCTGTAAGTGTCTTGATGCTAAAGCCAAGGAAGATGGAAATAGCGATAATTGACGCATTAAGTGCGAAGTACCATTTACCGACAGATTTTAGTTCGTATTTTAAAAGTTTTGAAAACATAATTCCTCCCTAAGCTTTGTAAGTCTCACGGAAGAGTGAATCAATGGATTGACCGTTCTCTTCACGAATATCATCCGTATTGCCTTGCAAAATAATTTTTCCGTCTTTAAGGAAAATGATTTCATCAAGGATTGGTTCGATTTCTGAAATTAAGTGCGTTGAGATAATAACGGAAGCCTCTTCACAGTAATTATTGATGATAGTGCGTAAAATGTAGTCACGCGCGGCTGGGTCAACACCACCAATTGGTTCATCAAGAATATAAAGTTTTGCTTGTCGGCTCATGACCAAGATTAGCTGCACTTTTTCTTTATTCCCTTTTGATAGGTTTTTGAGGATATCATTTGGATTAAGGTCTAAATCTTCTAAAAGGTGTTCAGCTTTTTCACGAGAGAAGTCTTCGTAAAAATCTTCGAAGAAAGCAAGGGCATCCTTGATTTTCATATCTTCTCTGAGGTAAGAAGTATCTGGAAGATATGAAATGATTTTTTTAGTGTCGACTGAAGGACGGTAACCATCAATGACGATTTCTCCAGTTGTTGGGTGAAGAAGTCCGTTGATTAGTTTAATCAGTGTTGTTTTCCCGCTTCCATTTGGGCCAAGTAAGCCAATAATCTTACCGGCAGGTAAACTAAGTGTCACATCGTCAACAGCTACATGTTTTTTGTATTTTTTGGTAACGTGATGTAGTTGGAGTAATTGACTCATCCTATTTTTTCTCCTTAATATACGATTCTAGTGTAGTCACAATATCGTCGATTTCAAATCCTATTTTTTGCATGTTATTAACGAATGATTGCAATTCTGCCTCAGCAACTTCTCGACGTTTTTGCATGATGAGGTCAGTGTCATCTGTAACAAAGCGGCCAGATGTTCGTTGAGAGTAAACCATGCCTTCGCGTTCTAGTTCTGAAAAAGCGCGTTGCATTGTGTTGGGATTGACACCGGCTTCTTCGGCTAATTCGCGAACGGTTGGGAGTTGGTCACCGCTTTTTATCTCTTGGCTGATGATTTGCATTTTAATATGTTGTGCAATTTGAACGTAAATAGGTGATTTTTCATCAAATTTCCAGGACATACGATAACCCCTTTCTATTAAATTTTGAAGAAGTCTTATATTAATTAGAAGAAGTCTTGTACTAAATAAATGGTACAGAAATAAGTTTGAAATGTCAAGAAATCAATCGGTATGTTATCTTATTTCATTTTAAATCGAAATGAGGAACTATTTTTAGTGTATAATAGATGAAGAAGTACACAAAGAAAGGAGAGATTTTTATGTTTGCCCAATTAGATACCAAGACAGTCTATTCCTTTATGGATAGTTTAATTGACCTAGAGGGTTATGTCAAAGAAGCCAAAGTATTAGGCTACCAGACCATTGGGATTATGGACAAAGATAATCTCTACGCCGCCTTTCATTTTATGACGAAAGCTAAAGAAAATGGTTTGCGTCCTGTTTTAGGTCTTGAAATAAGTCTTAATTTCCAAGAAAATTTTGCTTTAACCGTGTATTTGATTGCGCGTGATACGATTGGGTATAAAAATTTGATGAAAGTATCTAGTCGTCAAATGACTTCTGGTATTCAGCTGGAAGACCTTAAAGACTATTTGTCAGGTCTTGCGGTTATTGTGCCTTATTTTGATGGCATAGAGGCCTTATCCCTTCCTTTTGATTATTTTATTGGTGTAGATATACATGCAGAAGAAAGAGCTTATAACAAGCCTTTGATTCCGTTACATACTGTTCGGTATTTTAATACTGAAGAAGTTGAAACGCTTCATATGCTTCACGCCATTCGTGATAATATCAGTCTGAAGGATGCCCCCTCTGCCCCTCAAGGTCAGGCTTTAATAGCATGTGATATTTTAACACAAGCTTTTCAGCAGAAATTCCCACAGGCATTAGACAATTTAGAAAAGCTGGTTTCTTCTATTCATTATGAATTTAATAATGAATTAAAATTACCACGTTTTAATCGACAAAAGCCAGCACAAGATGAATTGGTCGAATTGACTGAGGCAGGACTTAAGGCTAAAAAACTTTGGTTACCAGAATATCAAGAACGTTTAAGCAAAGAATTATCTGTCATTCATAAAATGGGATTTGATGATTATTTCCTTATTGTCTGGGATTTACTTCGTTTTGGTCGTAGTCGTGGCTACTACATGGGGATGGGACGTGGATCAGCTGCGGGAAGTCTTGTCTCGTATGCACTTGATATCACAGGAATTGATCCTGTCAAAAACAATCTCCTTTTTGAACGTTTCTTGAATGAAGAACGATACAGCATGCCCGATATTGATATTGACCTACCAGATGTGTATCGGAGTGAGTTTCTTCACTATGTTCGTAATCGATACGGCAGTCTTCATTCGGCTCAAATTGTAACCTTTTCAACTTTTGGTGCGAAGCAGGCTATCCGAGATGTTTTTAAACGTTTTGGTGCCCCTGAGCATGAACTGACTAATATCACTAAGAAAATCGGTTTTAGAGATAATCTGACATCAGTTTATGAAAAAAATCTAGCCTTTCGTCAAATTATTAATGCTAAGATTGAGTACCAAAAAGCATTTGCTATTGCTAAGCGTATAGAAGGAAATCCTCGTCAGACCTCTATCCACGCAGCCGGTGTTGTGATGAGCGATGATAATTTGACTGAGCATATTCCTTTAAAAGCTGGGGAAGACATGATGATTACCCAGTATGATGCTCAAGCGGTTGAAGCAAATGGTCTTCTTAAAATGGACTTTCTTGGCTTACGAAACCTTACGTTTGTGCAACGCATGCAAGAAAAAGTGGCTAAAGATTATGGCATTAACATTGATATCAAGTCTATTGATTTAGAGGATCAGAAGACGCTTGCTTTATTTGCTGCTGGAAAAACTAAGGGAATTTTCCAATTTGAGCAACCAGGAGCTATTAACCTCTTGAAACGAATCAAGCCGAAAAAATTTGAAGATGTTGTTGCTACAACAAGTTTAAACCGACCTGGTGCTAGTGATTATACGGAAAACTTCATCAGACGTCGTTTCGGACAAGAAGCAGTGGATTTGATTGACCCTTTGGTAGCACCAATCTTAGAGCCAACCTATGGCATTATGCTTTATCAAGAGCAGGTCATGCAGATTGCTCAAGTTTATGCTGGTTTTACGCTCGGTAAAGCGGATTTGTTACGTCGTGCCATGTCGAAGAAAAAGGCTGACGATATGCAAAAAATGGAAAGTGAGTTCTTAAAAGGAGCGCAAGCCCTAGGACGCCCGCTTGAGACAGCTAAGGACTTATTTTCACGTATGGCTAAGTTCGCCGGCTATGGCTTTAATAGAAGTCACGCATTTGCTTATTCAGCCCTAGCTTTTCAATTAGCTTATTTTAAGGCGCATTATCCTGCTGTTTTCTATGATGTTATGCTCAATTGTTCAAGCGCTGACTATATTACAGATGCTATGGAGTCAGAGTTTCGTATCAAGAAGATTGATATTAATACCGTTCCTTACAATGATAAAATATCCGATGGTCAAATCTATCTTGGCTTGAAGAACCTATGTGCTCTTCCTCGCGACATGTGTTATTGGATTATTGACCATCGACCATTTTCAAGTATTGAAGATTTTTTGACAAAATTACCTGAAAACTACCAGAAGAAAGAACTGGTGGCACCTTTGGTAGAAATCGGTGCTTTTGATGCTTTTGAAAAAAATCGGCGAAAAATTATTGAAAATCTCGAGCCACTCTTTATCTTTGTCAACGAGTTAGGAAGTTTGTTTGCGGAAACTTCTTATAGCTGGATTGATGTAGATGATTTTCCAAATGCTGAAAAATATCGACAAGAGCAGGGGTTGCTAGGAGTGGGAATTAGTCCTCATCCTCTTCTTGAAATTGGAAAAAAATCATCTATTCCATTTACTGCTTTAACTGATTTACATGAAAATACTGAGGAGACTATTCTTGTAGAGTTATCCCAGATTCGTGTGATTAGAACCAAAACAAAAGGTGAACAGATGGCTTTTCTAAATGTGACTGATACGCAGAAAAAATTAGATGTGACTTTGTTCCCAGAAGTTTTCGCACGCTATAAAGACATGTTACAAGAAGGAAGATTCTACTATTTATCAGGTAAGATTCAAAATCGTAACAATCGTTTGCAGATGATTTTAAATCATGTGCAAGAGGCAAGTAGTGAACGTTTGTGGTTATTATTGCCAAATCATTTACATGATTCCCAAGTATCAGCTATCTTATCAGAATACCCGGGAAATATTCCTGTTATTTTGCATTATCAAGATAGTAAGCAAACCTTACAGAGTCAGAGACATCTTGTTAAAAAAGATGCTGAACTTTTACAGGCTTTGAAACCATATACAGTGAAAACGATTTATCAATAAAAATTTAGTAAAAATAAAATAAAGTAAAGCTTTTTACAAAGTAATGTGCTATAATAAGAACGTTAGATTAATAAAAGGAGTATTAGCAAAATGAAACGTATTGCTGTTTTGACTAGTGGCGGCGACGCTCCTGGTATGAATGCTGCTGTTCGTGCAGTTGTTCGTAAAGCAATTAAAGAAGGAATGGAAGTCTTCGGAATCAACCGCGGTTATGCTGGTATGGTCGATGGCGACATTTTCCCATTGGACGCTCAAAGTGTTTCAAACATTTTGTCACGTGGTGGTACTTTCCTTCAATCAGCTCGTTACCCTGAGTTTGCAACTCTTGAAGGACAACTTGCTGGTATCGAACAACTTAAAAAACGCGGTATCGAAGGTGTCGTTGTTATCGGTGGTGACGGTTCTTATCACGGTGCTATGCGCTTGACAGAACATGGATTCCCAGCAGTTGGTATCCCAGGTACAATCGATAACGATATCGCTGGTACAGATTACACTCTTGGGTTTGACACAGCTGTAAACACAGCTATGGAAGCTCTTGATAAAATCCGTGATACATCTTACAGTCACAAACGTACATTCGTTGTTGAAGTAATGGGACGTAACGCTGGTGATATCGCTCTTTGGGCAGGTATTGCTGCAGGTGCTGACCAAATCATTATTCCTGAAGAAGAATATGACATCAACGATGTTGTTGCAAAAGTTAAAGATGGTTACGAAAACAAAGGTAAAGAACGTCACCTTATCGTTCTTGCTGAAGGTGTAATGCATGCTGAAAAATTTGCAGAGTTGATGAAAGAAGCTGGTGACACTAGCGACCTTCGTGCAACTAACCTTGGTCACATCCTTCGTGGTGGTGCACCATCACCTCGTGATCGTGTTCTTGCTTCTTGGATGGGTGCTCACGCTGTTGAATTGCTTCAACAAGGTCGTGGTGGACTTGCAATTGGTATCCACAACGAAGAATTAGTAGAAAGCCCAATTCTTGGTACTAAAGAAGAAGGTGCTCTATTCTCATTGGCAGAAGATGGTAACATTATCGTCAACATGCCACACAAAGCACGTCTTGACTTTGCTCAATTGAATCGAGACATTGCTCATTTATAATAGTATAGTATTTATAGATTAAAAATTATTGTTATTAATAGTCGTTCATTCGGCTTAAAAATAAAGGGAGTTTCATATTATCATGAATAAACGCGTAAAAATCGTTGCAACACTTGGTCCTGCGGTTGAAATCCGTGGCGGTAAAAAATTTGGTGAAGATGGATATTGGGGTGAAAGCCTTGATGTTGAAGCATCAGCACAAAAAATCGCTCAATTGATTAAAGAAGGTGCAAACGTCTTCCGTTTCAACTTCTCACACGGTGACCACGCTGAACAAGGTGAACGTATGGCTACTGTACGTCGTGCAGAAGAAATTGCTGGTCAAAAAGTTGGTTTCCTTCTTGACACTAAAGGTCCTGAAATCCGTACTGAACTTTTTGAAGGCGACGCTAAAGAATATTCATACAAAACTGGTGAACAAATCCGTGTTGCTACAAAACAAGGTATCAAATCAACTCGCGATGTTATCGCTTTGAACGTTGCCGGTGCTCTTGACATCTACGATGATGTTGAAGTTGGTAAACAAGTTCTTGTTGACGATGGTAAACTTGGTCTTCGTGTTGTTTCTAAAGACGATGCAACTCGTGAATTTGTTGTTGAAGTTGAAAACGATGGTATTATCGCTAAACAAAAAGGTGTAAACATTCCTTACACTAAAATCCCATTCCCAGCTCTTGCTGAACGTGATAACGACGATATCCGTTTCGGTCTTGAACAAGGTCTTAACTTTATCGCTATCTCATTTGTACGTACTGCAAAAGACGTTCAAGAAGTTCGTGCTATCTGTGAAGAAACTGGTAACGGACACGTTCGTTTGTTTGCTAAAATCGAAAACCAACAAGGTATCGAAAACATTGACGAAATCATCGAAGCTGCTGATGGTATCATGATCGCTCGTGGTGACATGGGTATCGAAGTTCCATTTGAAATGGTTCCAGTTTACCAAAAAATGATCATCACTAAAGTTAACGCAGCTGGTAAAGCAGTTATCACAGCAACAAACATGCTTGAATCTATGACTGAAAAACCACGTGCAACTCGTTCAGAAGTATCTGACGTGTTCAACGCTGTTATCGATGGTACAGATGCTACAATGCTTTCTGGTGAATCTGCAAATGGTAAATACCCAGTTGAAGCTGTTCGTGCAATGGCTACAATCGATAAAAACGCTCAAACTCTTCTTAACGAATACGGACGTCTTGATTCATCATCATTCGCTCGTACTTCTAAAACAGAAGTTGTGGCTTCAGCAGTTAAAGATGCAACAAGCTCAATGGATATCAAACTTGTAGTTGCTCTTACTGAATCTGGTAACACTGCTCGTCTTATCTCTAAATACCGTCCAGATGCTGACATCTTGGCTGTAACATTTGACGAAAAAACTCAAAAATCACTTATGATTAACTGGGGTGTTATTCCAGTTGTAACTGAAAAACCTGCATCAACTGATGACATGTTTGAAGTTGCTGAAAAAGCTGCTCTTGAATCTGGATTGGTTCAATCAGGTGATAACATCGTTATCGTCGCTGGTGTTCCTGTTGGTTCAGGTGGTACAAACACAATGCGTATCCGCACTGTAAAATAATTAAAAAATAAAAAAGCCTATCATATCAAGCTTTATCGCCTGTGTGATAGGGCTTTTTTTATATAAAAGTGGTAGTATGGGGCACAAAAGGGGCAAAAACAGGACATTGTTTATCTTTTTAACCAATTTTTAGATAGTATGCAAGTATTTCTCGCTTAACATTGTGTCAAAAGTCACATAGTTACTTTTTTTATGTACAGAAACATGGTATAATGGAATAAAGAATAGGAGAAATTATGGTTAAGCGCGATTTTATTCGAAATATTATTTTAGTCTTAATTGCTATTTTAGCGATTTTCTTGTTGAGAATTTTTGTATTTTCAACGTTTAGAGTGCATGAAGATGCCGCTAATTCATACCTATCCAACGGTGATGTTGTAGTAGTTAATCGTAATCGAGAACCACGCTACAAAGATTTTATTGTTTACAAGAAAGATGGCATTTTTTACATTAGTCGTGTAGTTGCTACAGCTGCTCAAAGTGCGACTGTCATGGATGATATTCTTTATATTGACAATAAAGTTAAAGAAGAGCCATACATCAGTAAAATTAAATCAGACTATTTATCAACTTCTGATACTCAACAGCCTTTTACATCTGATTTTTCTGTTAATACTGTTTCTAATGGTAAATATGACAAAGTTCCAAAAGGAAGTTACCTTGTTTTAAACGATGATCGTCAGAACACAAACGATAGTCGTAGTTTTGGATTAATTAAAGAAAGCCAAATTCGAGGTGTTGTGACGTTTAAAATCTTCCCGCTAAATCAATTTGGTTTTATTACAACAGAGTAGTTTAACTACTCTGCTTTTTGTTGCTTTTCTTTTGCTTTTATACCAATCAACAATTGGTATAGTTAAAATTATACCAATGTTTTTGTTGACAAGCAATAAGTAAAGTTATATACTGTTGCTGTAAGGTTTTAGAGAGTCTTTATTAGACTATACCAATTTTAAAAAATAAGAAAGAGATAGTAGGAATTCCCTACTAAAGGTAAAAAAATATGTGTGGTATTGTTGGTGTTGTTGGAAATAAAAACGCAACAGATATCTTGATGCAAGGTCTTGAAAAATTAGAATACCGTGGTTATGATTCAGCAGGAATTTATGTTACTGAAGGCGTTAACCAAGGTCGTTTAATTAAATCAGTCGGACGTATTGCTGACCTACGTGCTAAAATCGGAATTGATATGGCTGGTTATACAGGTATTGGTCACACACGTTGGGCAACACATGGTCAACCAACTGAATTAAATGCTCACCCACATACATCTGAAACTGGACGTTTTGTCTTAGTTCACAATGGTGTTATTGAAAATTATTTACAAATTAAAGAAACATACCTTTCAAATCATCATCTTAAAGGTGAAACTGATACTGAAATTGCAGTTCACTTAGTTGGTGAATTTGTTGAACAAGGGTTATCAGTTCTTGAAGCTTTCAAAAAGGCATTGAATATTATTGAAGGTTCATATGCTTTTGCTTTAGTGGATGCTGAAGATCCAGACACAATTTACGTTGCTAAAAATAAATCACCACTTTTGATTGGTTTGGGTGATGGCTATAATATGGTTTGTTCAGATGCCATGGCTATGATTCGTGAAACAAGTGAATTCATGGAAATTCATGATAAAGAATTAGTTGTTTTGACAAAAGATTCTGTATCAGTAATGGATTATGAAGGCAATGCCATTGAACGTGATTCTTACACAGCTGAGCTTGATTTGTCTGATATTGGTAAAGGAACTTACCCTTACTACATGTTGAAAGAAATTGATGAACAACCAACTGTAATGCGTAAATTAATCACAGCTTACACAGATGATAACAATCAAGTGACTGTTGATCCAGAAATCATCAAAGCTGTTCAAGAAGCAGATCGTATCTACATTCTAGCTGCAGGAACATCTTATCATGCTGGTTTTGCATCAAAATCATTCCTTGAAAAATTAACTGATACACCAGTCGAACTTGGTATTGCTTCTGAATGGGGCTACAACATGCCGCTTTTGAGCAAAAAACCACTCTTTGTGATGATTTCTCAATCTGGTGAAACTGCTGATAGCCGTCAAGTATTGGTTAAAGCAAACCAAATGGGTATTCCAAGTTTGACAATTACAAACGTTCCTGGATCAACCCTATCACGTGAAGCAACATACACAATGCTTTTGCATGCTGGTCCAGAAATTGCGGTTGCTTCAACTAAAGCTTATACAGCTCAAATTGCGACTTTGGCTATCCTCGCTAAAGCAGTTGGTGATGCTAATGGAAACAAAGCTGCAGCTGAATTTGATTTGGTTCATGAATTAGCAATCGTTGCACAATCAATTGAAGCAACACTTTCTGAAAAAGAAGCTATCGCAGCAAAAGCAGAAGCACTTCTTAAAGAAACTCGTAATGCTTTCTACATTGGTCGTGGTTCAGATTATTATGTGGCTATGGAAGCAAGCTTGAAATTGAAAGAAATTTCATATATTCAATGTGAAGGTTTTGCAGCTGGTGAATTGAAACATGGTACCATTTCATTGATTGAAGAAGGTGTTCCAGTTATTGCTCTTATCTCAAGCAATCCTGTTCTTGCTTCACACACTCGTGGTAATATCCAAGAAGTTGCAGCTCGTGGTGCAAGTGTTCTTACAATCGTTGATGAAAGTCAAGCCCGTGAAGGTGATGATATCATCGTATCAACAGTACACCCATTCTTGTCACCAATTGCTATGGTTGTACCAGCTCAATTGATTGCTTATTATGCAACTCTTCAACGTGGTTTGGATGTTGATAAACCTCGTAACCTTGCGAAATCGGTTACTGTTGAATAAATCTCTTGCCAAAACTTACTTTCTAAGGTAGAATGGATATTGTAACTTTTAACTTTAGGACAGTCATAAAGTTATAGCAATTTTTGATAAGGAGAAATGATGTCTTTACCAAATTGTCCAAAATGTAACTCTGAGTATGTTTACGAAGATGGATTAATGTTAGTTTGCCCAGAGTGCGCTTATGAATGGAACCCAGCTGATTCAGTTGAAGAAGAAGATGGCTTGGTTGTTCTTGATAGCAACGGAACTCGTCTTGCTGACGGTGACAGTGTTACTATCGTTAAAAACTTGAAAGTAAAAGGTGCACCAAAAGATCTTAAACAAGGAACTCGTGTTAAAAACATTCGTCTTGTTGAAGGTGACCACAACATTGATTGTAAAATCGATGGTTTCGGTGCAATGAAATTAAAATCAGAGTTTGTTAAAAAACTATAATGACATTAACGCTATGAGCTTTTCTCGTAGCGTTTTTTATATTTAAAGATATTATTTACATAAATATAGTTATGTTATTTAAATTCATTTTTATAAGGTCAAATGATAAAATATTCTTCTTTACTCCCCAATTGTTTGAAAATTTGATATAATACTATAATAGTAACAAATTCTTTTTAGGAGATAACATGTCATATATTTCACAAGTTCTGCCTAGCTTGTTAGATGGCGCTGCGGTAACTTTGCAAGTTTTCTGTATTGTTATTGTGCTTTCCATTCCGATTGGCGCTATCCTAGCTTTTTTGATGCAGATTAAATTTAAACCTTTGCAATGGTTGTTGACATTATATGTATGGATTATGCGTGGAACACCATTGCTATTGCAACTTATTTTCTTCTACTATGTTTTACCAAGTGTAGGAGTAGTTATGGACCGTATGCCTGCGGCTATTTTGGCATTTACCTTGAATTATGCAGCTTATTTTGCTGAAATTTTCCGTGGTGGGATTGCTGCTATTCCTAAAGGGCAATACGAAGCTGCAAAAGTTTTGAAATTAAATCAGTTGCAAACTATTCATTATATTATTTTGCCACAGGTCTTCAAGATTGTTTTGCCAAGTGTTTTCAATGAAATTATCAACCTTGTCAAGGATTCTTCACTCGTTTATGTTCTTGGTGTTGGTGACTTGTTGCTTGCAAGTAAAACAGCTGCTAACCGTGATGCAACACTTGCACCGATGTTTGTGGCGGGAGCTATTTACTTGCTTATGATTGGTATTGTTACCTTGATTTCAAAACAAACTGAGAAAAAATTTGATTATTATAAATAAGAGGTGACCAGATGTTAGAATTAAAAAATATTTCCAAACAATTTGGTCAAAAGAAAATTTTTGATCATTTTAATTTAACAATTGAAGATGGTAAAATTTTGTCTCTTGTAGGACCTTCAGGTGGTGGTAAAACTACTTTACTACGCATGCTTGCTGGTCTTGAAAAAATTGATTCGGGTGAAATCATCTATAATGGTGAAGTTGTTCCGATTGATCACTTAGAGACACTTAACTTGCTTGGTTTTGTTTTCCAAGACTTTCAATTGTTCCCACATTTGTCTGTTTTAGATAATTTGATTTTGTCACCTGTTAAAACAATGGGAATGACAAAAGAAGCGGCAAAAGAAAAGGCGCTTGGTCTTCTTAAACGTCTTGGTTTGGGAGAACATGCGGATGCTTATCCTTACTCATTATCAGGTGGGCAAAAGCAACGTGTCGCCCTTGCTCGTGCGATGATGATTGATCCTCAAATCATTGGTTATGATGAACCAACGTCAGCGCTTGACCCAGAATTACGTCAAGAAGTTGAAAAATTGATTTTACAAAACCGTGAAGCTGGGATGACTCAGATTGTTGTTACCCATGATTTACAATTTGCAGAAACGATTTCAGATCACATTTTAAAAATTAATCCAAAATAACAGAAAGTCTTATTAGGTGTTTTTATGAAATTTAAAAAAGTTCTTTTAAGTGCTTTAGCGCTGGTTGCAACCCTTAGTTTAGCTGCTTGTGGCTCATCGTCTTCAAAAAAAGTTGCTAAGACGGATCAGTGGGAAACTTACAAGAAGGATGGAAAGATTACCATTGGTTTTGATAATACATTTGTTCCAATGGGATATGAAGATGAAGACGGAAAAAATGTTGGTTTTGACATTGATTTAGCTAATGCCGTTTTTGCTGAATATGGTATTAAAGTTAAATGGCAATCAATCAACTGGGATATGAAAGAAACTGAATTGAACAATGGTACCATTGATTTGATTTGGAATGGTTATTCTATCACTGATGAACGTGCAAACAAAGTTCTCTTCACAAATCCTTACATGGTCAATGAACAAGTATTGGTAACTAAAAAATCATCTGGTATTACAAGTTTTGCTGGTATGAAAGGTAAAGTGCTTGGAGCTCAATCTGGTTCATCTGGTTATGATGCCTTCAATGCTAATCCAAAAGTTTTGAAGGACATTGTATCTGGTGGAGATGCTACTCAGTACGAAACATTCACACAAGCGCTTATTGACCTTAAAAATGATCGTATCGATGGTCTTTTGATCGATAAAGTTTATGCTAACTATTACCTTGAACAAGAAGGTGAATTAGATAACTACAATATCATTTCTAGTGAATTTGATGGTGAAGACTTTGCCGTTGGTGCTAGAAAAGCAGATAAAACATTGGTTAAGAAAATCAACCAAGCTTTCCAAAAACTATATCAAGAAGGTAAATTCCAAGAGATTTCAAACAAATGGTTTGGTACTGATGTCGCAACTGATGCTGTTAAAAAATAATGTCTTAAAGTTCTAAGTAGAAATGCTTAGAACTTTTTTAATACCTTTTGAACATTTTTTCTTGAATATCAATTTGAGAGTGCTATAATATAGAATAGTTAACCAGTTAACAAAAATCTAAGCGCCAAAAAACCAGGAACAGAAGTCCTGGTTTTGAGGTTAATGTTGAGAAGTTTCGGTTTGTGGTGTGATTTGGTGGAAGACAAGGAACCATTTTTCCTTACGTCGCCAAATACTAGTATGAGTTTTATCATCGAGTTTGTAAGTGATAAGCTTTGTTTTTTGACTAATAGAAGTCATTTTAAATTCTTCAATATTACTCATGTAGTGTCTTTCTCGAACAGTCATTTCGGATTTGGTATACGATTGGCCATCTACGTCTATGAGATAGAAGCTATCTGAGATTAATTCTTCATAATCGGGAATCTTAGCAAGAATTGTTTTTTCTGCTTTATAGAGTTTCTTGTAGACGTTATCCCAAATTTCATCTTCTGGAATGGCTCCAGGTTCGACATGAACATCAGTATCGTAGACTGAGAATTGTTTTTGGAGGATTTCCTCGATTTGTTCGGTAACTTCGTGACTTTCGTAAACAGATAAATCTGGATTCATTTCAACAACGATATCAAGGTAGATATTGCTACCATATGAGCGGCCACGTTGAGATTTTACGTTTGAGACTTTTGGAAGTTTTAGAATAGCTTCTTTGTATTTTTTGAGTTCTTTTTCATCAAAGCCATCTGATAAGCTAAAGGCACTTTCCATAAAGATATCGTAGGCTGTTTTTAAGATAAAGTAAGTGATTACGATGGCTGCTAGTCTATCAATGATAACTAAGTTAAATGAGGCAGCTA
This sequence comes from Streptococcus equinus, assembly GCF_900104225.1. GTDB lineage: Bacteria > Bacillota > Bacilli > Lactobacillales > Streptococcaceae > Streptococcus > Streptococcus equinus_D. The sequence continues at coordinate 392,740 of NZ_FNJK01000002.1, forward strand.
GAATGGCCACAGAAGTACCAATAGAAGTGACAGCATCAGAAAGGTTATCTTTTGCAGCGGCAACCAAAGCGCTTGATTTAACACGTTTTGAGAGGCGTTTGTTATGAAGATAGACACCATACATGATTGCGGCTGAAATGACACCTACAACGGCACCTTCTGGATCAAGCGGTGTTAGATTTCCAGAGATGATTTTTTCAATAGTTTGGATGAGAACTTGGAAACCAATGTAGAACATGATGAGAGAGGTAATCAAGCTAGAGAGGTCTTCAATTTTCCAGTGACCAAAGCGGTGGTCTTCATCAGCTGGTTTACTGGCTAAATGTAGTCCGATGAGGAGCACAACGTTTCCTAAAATATCAGATAAGTTGTTAAAACCATCGGCGATAAGAGAAGAGGAACTAAGAGCATATCCAGTAATCAGCTTTAGTAAAGTAATAACAAGATAGGCGATAATGCTAACAATCGGCCCGCGTTTTGCTAAGCGAAGATTTTCTTCTTGTGTTGACATAAGAAATGCCTCCTTTATTCAAATGGGGTTATAATACGTGAGTAAATATTTTAAATTAAGGCTATCTTTTATTATATCACTAAAAGTCACCAATGTGGCATTAGAATCTGCATAAGAAACGCTTTTTTTAAGCTTAATAAGTAGCAAAAAAACTAGGAAAAAATCCTAGTTTTTATTTATGACTATCAAAATATTGTTTAGTTTCTTTAATGATAACTGGTGAAAGGGCTAGTAGGGCAATCAAGTTAGGAATTGCCATCAAACCGTTAACGATATCAGCGATAACCCAAATAGTTTCAAGACTGATATAACCACCTAGTGCAACCATCGCAATGAAAATGAGACGGTAAACAGGAATAGCTTTCACTCCAAAAAGGAATTCGAAACAACGCTCTCCATAATAGCCCCATCCAAGAATTGTTGTGAAGGCAAAGAGAATTAAACTAAATGTTAAGGCGTAAACTCCAAAGTTCCCAAAAACAGTAGAGAAAGCAGATTGTGTTAACGTTGCTCCATTAAGGTTACTTGACCAACCACCTGTGACGATAATTGATAAACCAGTTAAAGTACAAATAATGATGGTATCAATGAAAGTACCAGTCATAGATACCAGTCCTTGTTCAACGGGTTGTTCAGTTTGGGCAGCAGCTGCAGCAATTGGCGCAGAACCAAGACCTGATTCATTAGAGAAGATACCACGAGCAATACCAGCTTGAATAGCTGTAATCACAGTTGCACCAGCAAAACCACCTGTTGCAGCTTTTCCAGTAAAGGCTGATTTAATAATCAAAGCGATGCTTGGGATAATTTGATCACAATGGAATGCAAGAATTGTGATAGTTGCTAGAATGTAAATAATCGCCATAAATGGAACAATCTTTTCAGCAACTTTTGAAATAGACTGGATACCACCAAAAATAATGATACTGACAAGAACGGCTAAGACGACACTAATAATTTTTGGTGACCAACCAATAGTATTACTAAGTGAATCGGTAATTGAATTGACTTGTGTAAAAGTACCTGAACCAAATAAAGCAACCATTACTCCAAAGATAGAGAAGGCAATTGCTAAAGGTTTCCAGTGTTTTCCCATCCCATTGACAATGTAGTGCATTGGACCACCGGAAATTTCTCCGTTAGCATCAGTTGTACGGTATTTAATCGCTAAGACACCTTCAGCATATTTGGTTGCCATTCCGAAGAAAGCTGCCATCCACATCCAAAGAAGTGCTCCTGGACCACCAAGCTTGATGGCTGTTGCGACACCAACGATGTTACCTGTACCTACTGTTGCCGCAAGGGCAGTAGCTAGTGCGGCAAAACTTGAAATATCCCCTTTACCTTTCGCTTCAGATGTAAAGATAAGTTTTAAAGCCTTTGGAAGGCGGAAAACTTGCAATAATCCTAAGCGAGAAGACAAATAAATCCCTGTACCGACAAGCAGAACAAGAAGAGGTGGTCCCCAGACTAGACTGTCTAAAGACGATAGAAAATTATACATAATCAAACTCCTAAGTCAGTCATAGTACTGTAATCATTGGTTAAAGGGTAAATCATCAGTAGACTCTTTATCTTTTAGCCATTAAATAAGTACTATTTATTAAAAAATACATTCTATTTTCAGAAAAAATAGAATAATTTCAACTAATTAATTATATAGAGAGAAAGGGCTTTTGTCAAATTTTCTTCTATAGAGTGACTTAAATTTGCAACCTATTTCAGTAGGTAATTTCATTTTTCTGAAAACCATTTTCTAGTAAAATAAGATATTTATCTTGTAATCATTTGATAGTATTAGTTTTTAAGATGATAGTGATAGAAAACACTTACATTTCAATATATAATACAAGAGTAAACTAAAATATGAGGTGATAAAATATGACAAAACAATTTCCAAAAGACTTTTTGTGGGGTGGTGCAACAGCTGCCAATCAATTTGAAGGGGCATGGAATGTTGATGGTCGAGGACCAGCTACGTCAGATACGTCACGTGCAGTAGCACCAGAAGAACGAAAATCAATGGGAAGCGAGTTTAACACACCAATGACTCGTGCTAAACTGGATGCAGCTTTGAGTGATACTGAAGGCTTGTATCCAAAACGTTGGGGATCAGATTTCTATCACCGTTATAAAGAAGACATCGCTCTTTATGCTGAAATGGGTTTTAAAACATTTCGTATGTCAATTGCTTGGTCACGAATTTTCCCAAATGGTGATGATGCGACGCCAAATGAAGCAGGTTTAGCGTTTTACGATAGTGTTTTTGATGAACTTAAGAAATATGGCATTGAACCGCTAGTGACACTTTCTCACTACGAATTTCCGATTCATCTAATTACTGAATATGGCGGCTGGAAGAATCGAAAAGTGATTGATTATTTTGTTCGCTATGCTGAAACAGTTTTTAACCGTTATAAAGACAAAGTCAAATATTGGTTGACCTTCAATGAAATCAATATCATCGGTATGACAGGGTATTTGTCAGGTGGTCTTTTGTTTGAAGATGGTAAATTGAACTTACAAGACATGTATCAAGCGGCACATCATCAATTTGTGGCATCAAGTCTGGCAACAAAAGTTGGTCATGAAATTAATCCTGATTTTAAAATCGGTTGTATGTTAGCGCGTATGCAAGCTTATCCAGCAACGTGTAACCCCGATGATGTGATGGAAGAAATCAAAAAAGATCATGAAAATCTTTTCTTCTCGGACGTTCAAGTTCGTGGGAAATACCCATCGTATGCTAAACGTTTCTTTAAGGAAAACGATATCGAATTAGAAATTGCTGATGGAGATTTAGAAATTCTTGAAAAATATCCTGTTGACTTCATGTCATTCTCATACTATATGAGTTCGATTGCACGCAAGAAAAAATCTGGCGAAGAAACGGCTGGAAATCTTATTCTAAGTGAACCAAATCCATATCTTGAAGCTTCAGATTGGGGTTGGCAAATTGATCCTGTTGGTCTTCGTATTACTTTGAATAACCTTTATGATCGTTATCAAGTGCCACTTATGGTCGTTGAAAATGGTCTAGGAGCTCTTGATAAAGTAGAAGAAGATGGTTCAATTCATGACCAATATCGTATTGATTACCTTGAATCTCACGTTAAACAAATGTATGAAGCAATCGAAGACGGTGTCGATTTAATGGGATATACTTGGTGGGGTTGTACAGATCTTGTTTCAGCATCAACGTCTGAAATGTCAAAACGTTATGGATTTGTTTATGTCGATGCTGACGACCAAGGAAATGGGACATTCAACCGTTCACGTAAAGATTCTTTCTTCTATTACAAGGATTTAATCGCAACGCGTGGCGCTAATATTTTAAATGATTAATAGTCTAAACTCAGCTGAAAAACTTCAGCTGAGTTACTTTGGTCTAATGAGATAGTGGAGGAGAAGATGGTTAAAACATTTTATGTAATGAGACATGGACAAACGCGATTTAATGCACAAGGGCGTATTCAAGGGGCTTGTGATTCCCCTTTGACAAAGCTTGGTATCGAGCAAGCTAAGGCAGCAAGACAGTATTTTGAGCAAGAAGGGATTCATTTTACGCGTGTTTACTCTTCAACACAGGAAAGAGCTTGTGACACAGCAGAGCTAGCAACTGGTCGAACAGATTATATTCGCTTGAAAGGTATCAAAGAGATGGATTTTGGTGACTATGAAGCCCATCAAGAGTATCTTAATCCACCAGTTCACAAAGAAGATGGTTCTGGTTATCGTGATTTCTTTGTTCGCTATGGGGGTGAGTCTAATGTTCAGGTTTATGAACGCATGTATCAGACGATTCATAGTATTGTAGAAGAAAGTAAAGAAGATGAGACTCTTTTATTTGTTAGCCACGGAGGAGCCATTACTCAATTTTATTTGCATGCTACCAAAAATCCATCAATTCCTAGAAAACGTCCCGCTAATTGCGCTATTTTTAAAATTACGGATGACGGAGAAGACATGCTTGTTCAATCAATTTATGATCCAAGTTCGCAAGAATATGTTTTTGAACGTCAGCAAAAGTGATGATTATCAGTAAAACAGCAGACTTTTCGACATTTTAACAAAATTTGCTATAATGGGAATAACTGAATGAAGGAGAACTTATTTCCCATGAAATTTGAGAAAAAACATGTCTATTATATAGTTCTTGCTTTTGTGATATGTTATGCTATTCAAACTTATTGGAGTACAGGAGCATCACTTGTTACGACGGTTTTTAAAGCCAGTCAACCTTTTTTGATTGGTGCTGGCATTGCTTATATTGTCAATATTGTGATGAGCCTTTATGAGATGGTTTTTACTCGTTTTATTAAAAATAAATACCTTTTGAAGATGAAACGAGCTGTCTCAATGATTCTAGCTTATCTGACGTTTGTTTTGTTAATTTGTTGGTTGTTTTCAATTGTTTTGCCAGATTTGATTGCTAGTATTAACTCTCTTTTAAAAATTGATACTAGTGGTGTTGCCAATTTTATCAAAGAAGTTAATGATAATAAGCTTGTAAAAGAACTTTTTGCTTATTTTGGTAGTTCATCTGATATTACGGCTGCTTTATCAGAATACAGTAAACAGATTTTAAATCAAGTTTTATCAATCTTGACCAATATTTTGACATCTGTTAGCGGTATTGCTTCAACTGTTTTAAATGTCTTTATTAGTTTGATTTTTTCAATTTATGTTTTGGCAAGTAAAGAGCAGTTGGGAAGACAATTCAACCTTCTAATTGATTCTTATCTTGGAAAATACGCCAAGACAGTTCACTATGTTTTGGATATTTTACATACTCGTTTTCACGGTTTCTTTGTTGGGCAAACTTTAGAAGCGATGATTCTTGGTAGCTTAACGGCTCTTGGAATGGCTTTGCTCCATCTTCCTTATGCAGCAACGATTGGAATTTTGATTGCTTTCACAGCTTTAATTCCAGTTGTTGGGGCATATATTGGTTTGACAATTGGTTTTATTTTAATTGCGACCCAATCTGTCTCACAAGCCGCTTTATTTGTGATTTATTTGGTTGTTCTTCAGCAATTTGAAGGAAATCTTATCTATCCGCGCGTGGTTGGTGGCTCAATTGGTTTACCAGGAATGTGGGTACTGATGGCAATCACTATTGGAGCCGCTCTTTGGGGAGTTTTAGGAATGTTAGTTGCTGTACCTTTGGCTGCTAGTCTTTATCAGATTATCAAAGATAATGTTGCTAAGCGCCAAGAACAAAATCGTTTAGAATAATTAAAAAATACCTCTAACTTACGAATAAATAAGTGGAGGTATTTTTATGTATGCAATTGAAATGAAATCAGATGCCATGTTACCACGCGAGCGCTTGAGAGATTTGGGTGCAGAACAGTTAAGTAATCAAGAACTATTATCCATTTTATTGCGAACAGGCACAAAAACAAGACCTGTTTTAGAAGTTGCTAATGATATTTTAAAACATATAGAGTCACTGGCTGATTTTCAGCATTTATCCTTACAAGAATTGCAAAAGATTAAAGGCATTGGTTATGTCAAATCCATTGAAATTAAAGCTATGATTGAACTAGCTAAGCGTATTAGTAAGGCTGAATACATTCAAAAAGAACGAATTATGAGTAGCGAACGTTTAGCCAGAAAGATGATGTTGGAGCTAAGTGATCATAAACAAGAACATTTAGTAGCCATTTATTTAGACACTCAAAATCGGATTATTGAACAAAGAACTATTTTCATTGGTTCTGTACGACGCTCCATAGCAGAGCCACGCGAGATTTTGTACTATGCCTGTAAGAATATGGCAACATCAGTAATCATTGTTCACAATCACCCATCAGGTTCTCCAGCGCCAAGTGAAAATGATTTACGTTTTACTGAGAAAATGAAGCGAGCTTGTGAAGATATTGGGCTGATTTGTTTAGATCATATCATAGTAGGGAAATACCAATATTATAGTTTTAGAGAAGAGACAGATGTTTTGTAAGATATCAAAAAAGCCTGAGATATAATACCTCAGGCGAGAAAAAGTATTCTAATACTAAATCAGTTTAGCTAAGCAAAAAGTAGTTGGATTTTGTTTTATTATTGATTAGATTGACTCATAAAGTAAAGAAGTGTTTGTAATTCACTTGTTAAGTCAACATATTGGACGATAACACCTTTAGGAACATTAAGGTGGACAGGAGAGAAGCTCAGAATTCCACGGATACCAGCTTCAACCAAAATATCTGCCACCTCTTGAGCTTTGGTACTTGGAACCGTTAAAATAGCTGTCTCAATGCCAGCCTCTTGTGCGTGTTCTTTAAGTGACGAGATACCATAAATAGGAATACCATCAGAAGTTTGATGTCCAACAACCTCATTGTCATCCGTATCAAAAGCCATAGCAATTTGCATCTTATTACGATCATGGAAGCGGTAGTGAAGTAATGCTCGTCCGATATTTCCGCAGCCTACCAACAAAACATTTGTTGTAGAGTGGTCGTTCAAAATATCAGCGAAGAAATTCATTAGTTTTTTGACATCGTAGCCAAAGCCACGTCTTCCTAGTTCACCAAAATATGAAAAATCTCGGCGGACTGTCGCAGAATCGATTCCCATAGCATCTGCAATTTGTTTTGAACTTGCTTTTTCGACATTATCTGTATTAAAACGTTTAAAAATACGATAATAAAGTGATAGTCGCTTAGCTGTTGCTTTAGGAATAGATTTCTCAGTAGTCACAATACCATCTCCCTTTTACTTGTTACATCTATTGTAACAAAAACTTTGTGAAATTAAAAACAAATTTTGTGAAAACATTAAAAAAAACAACTCCAGAACTACATTAGAGTAGCGAAGGAGCTGTTTTTTGCTAATTAAGCTTCTTTTTTAGTGAAAATATCACGTTCAACAAGGCTATCCATCAAGAAGTAGAATTTTTCTTGGAGGATTTTATTGTCTTCAGATTTGAAGATGTTAACAAAGCGAAGACCTGACTTATCAGTGATGCTTAGTTTAAAACCTGTTAAATCTTTATTGATAGTGATTTTCAATGGGAATCCGTCACCTGAATTAGGCACTTTTTCCAATAAACGCGTTAATTCGTAATTACCGACACGATTTTGTACAAAAGTTGTGTCACGAAGCGTGTATTTTTTAATGTTATCGCTAATAGCATAGCTGTAAAGACAGTCTTTTAAAGTGATTTCTTTTTCAAATGCCATCCTATTTTCCTACAATTTCTTTTAATTTTTTAGCGAGTTCTTGAACTTCTTCAATAGTGTTGAGTTCAGAGAAGCTAACGCGAATTGATTCTGTCAAACGTGGTGAATCCTCACCATATAGGCTTGCCAAAACATGACTTGGATCAACAGTACCAGCGGTACAAGCAGAACCAGTTGAGACAGCGATACCAGCTAAGTCAAGTTGTGTTAGGAGAATACCGTTGTTTTTATTTGGAAAACCAATATTAAGCACGTGTGGCATTTTGTTTTGGCTACCGTTGATGTAATAATCTAATCCAGAAATAGCATCAAGAAATGTTTGACGCAAGTCTTGAACGTGTTTGTAATTAGCATCCTTATTAGCAACAGCGTCTGATAAGGCTTGTGCCATACCAGCAATACCAATCATATTTTCAGTACTAGCTCGGCGTTTTTCTTCTTGCTCTCCACCATGAAGCAAGTTGTCAAAGTGTTGTGGTGTTGAATAAAGGATACCAACACCTTTAGGCCCATGGAATTTGTGAGCAGAAGCTGATAGGAAGTCAGCTTTAATCTCTTCAGGATAAACATCGATTTTTCCCATTGCTTGAACAGCATCGACATGAAAAGCAGCTTGATGGTCTTGAAGCAGTTCACCGATTTCTTTAACAGGAAGCAAATCACCAGTTTCATTGTTAGCAAACATTGTGCTGACTAAAATCGTGTCATCACGAAGCGCATCAGCAACTTGTTTTGCTGAAATGTGATTGTTTTCCGGTTTTAAATAAGTGATTTCAAAACCAAAGCGTTTTTCCAGATATTCCATTGTGTGAAGCACTGAATGGTGTTCGATGGAAGTCGTAATGATGTGTTTTCCTTTAGCTTGGTTAGCTAGAGCATAGCCTTTGATGGCAGTGTTGTTGCTTTCAGTAGCACCAGAAGTAAAGATAATGCGGCGTGGGTCAGTTTTTAAAGCTGAGGCAATTGTTTGGCGGTATGAACGCAAACGCTGGTTAGCGTGACGTCCAATTCCATGAATACTTGATGGGTTACCAAAATCGTTAGCCATGATTTCTGTCATTGCATCAATAACAGAAGGTGTGAGAGGGGTAGTTGCAGCATTATCGAGATATATCATATATAATTAGTCCTTCTTAGCGTTATATGAGAATAATGGGCTGAGCGGAGCTTTTTCGTGGATACGAATAATAGCATCAGCAATCAACTTGCTTGCTGAAAGATATTTAATATTTTTTGGCAAGCGTTCGTTAGTAGCAACTGAGTCAGTTACTAAAATTTCTTTGATAGGAGCAGCATCAAGGCTTTCTGCAGCAGCACCAGCAAATAATCCGTGGCTTGCTACGGCGTAGATTTCTGTTGCACCATCGCGTTCAACGATTTTAGCAGCTTCAGCAAATGTTTTACCAGTGTTCAAAATGTCATCGATAAGGATTGCTTTTTTACCTGCAACTTCACCGATGATGTAACCTTCTTCGCGGTGAGCATCATCTTCTGCGTAATCGATAATAGCGATTGGTGAATCAAGAGTTTGAGCCAAGCTACGAGCACGTTTGATACCAGAGTTTTTAGGGCTGACAACAACAACGTCTTCACCTTTCAAACCAAGGTCGCAGTAGTATTTAGCAAACAATGGAACAGTAAAGAGGTTATCAACTGGTACATCAAAGAAACCTTGAACTTGAACAGCGTGAAGGTCAAGTGTCAAAAGACGGTCAACTCCAGCTTTAACAAGCATGTTTGCTACAAGTTTAGCTGTGATTGGTTCACGTGATGCAGCGATGCGGTCTTGACGTGAGTATCCGAAGTAAGGGATAACGACATTGACAGTGTGGGCGCTGGCACGTTTACAAGCGTCTACCATAATCAAGAGTTCCCATAGGTTGTCATTAACAGGATAGCTAGTTGATTGGATGATGTAAATATCATCACCACGAACTGTTTCTTCGATGTTAATCATGATTTCGCCGTCTGAAAACTTGCGTGTTGACACTTTTCCAAGAGGGACTCCAACTTCGTCCGCAATTTTTTGTGCAATCTCTACGTTAGAAGAAAGAGAAAATAGCTTGAATTGTTTGTCGGCGTAATGTTCTGCCATGATATAAATAAACTCCTTTAAAATTAATACTTATATTTTACCAAAAAAACTGAAATAATTCAGCATTTTCTAAGGAAAAAGCGTGGTTAAATTCGCTTAAGGGTTGCGCTAAAGCGAGCAACTTTGCTTTTAGCGTATTTGAAATCAATGTCATGCTGAGCTAAGAAGTTATCAAAATCTTTCTTGCCTTTTTCAGCGTTTTCAACTTCAAGTTCAAGTTCATAATCTTTAATGTCAGCATACTGGTTGCTATCAAGAGCCATAAGACCAATATCAGTCATTGTTTCACGACGTGTTGTTGTTAGGCTACCAAAATTTTTAAGGCTTGATAGTTTAACTCCATTTTCTTCAATTAGTTTTAGAAAATCAACTTCTGGAAATTTTCCTGATTTGATGATTTCTTTTGCTTCAGCGACGCTTAAATCGTAGTTATATTCTAAATTTCCAACTTCTTTAGGAATTTTTAGTGTAATCTCAGCGCGATTTGGCAATGTCCGAATGCGAAGGGACATGCGGTGAGCTTTCATATCGAAATTCTCTGAATCGAAGTAGTAGTTCGTCTGTGTAATAGGCGTAACATGTGAGAGTTGACTGTTCAGACGATTGAACTCGTCTTTAGTGAGTAATGTTTTGTACTCAATTTCAAGGTGTGTCATAAAAATAATTTCCTTTTTTTCACCATTATAATTTGGTATAATAAAATTGTTATATTTAATTCTATACAAAAGTCAATTTTTTGACAAGGATTGGTCATGTCCGCGTGACAAGTCCATTAGGAAGGAAACTTTATGGATTGGGAGAAATTTTTAGATCCATATATACAAACTGTTGGTGAACTGAAGATTAAATTACGTGGAATTCGTAAACAATTCCGCAAGCAAAATCGACATTCGCCGATTGAATTTGTGACTGGTCGTGTTAAATCAGTCGAAAGTATCAAGGAAAAAATGGTGCTACGCGGGATTAAACCAGAGAATATTGCACAAGATTTGCAAGATATTGCTGGTCTTCGTATCATGGTTCAATTTGTTGATGACGTTGATGAAGTTTTAACGCTTTTGCGTAGTCGACATGACATGAAAATTGTTCAAGAACGAGACTACATCACACACATGAAAGCAAGTGGTTACCGTTCATATCATGTCATTGTTGAATATCCTGTTGACACCATTGATGGTCAAAAAACAGTTCTAGCTGAGATTCAGATTAGAACACTGGCTATGAACTTTTGGGCAACAATCGAACATTCATTGAACTATAAATATAAAGGCGAGTTTCCAGATGAGATTAAAAAACGTTTGGAAACAACAGCAAAGATTGCGCTTGAGCTGGATGAAGAGATGCGAAAAATTCGCGAGGATATTAGGGAAGCACAGCTTTTATTTGATCCCGCAAGTCGGAAATTAAGTGATGGTGTAGGAAATAGTGATGACACAGACGAATATTACAGATAAAGTGACGCGTGTTGCTATCGTAGCAAACGGGAAATATCAGAGTAGACGAGTTGCCTCAAAACTTTTTGCGGCTTTCAAGGAGGATAAGAAATTCTACTTGTCTAAAAAGGATCCAGATATTGTCATTTCCATTGGTGGTGATGGCATGCTTTTATCTGCCTTTCACATGTATGAAAAAATCCTTGATAAGGTGCGTTTTGTGGGAATTCATACTGGTCATCTTGGTTTTTATACTGATTATCGAGATTTTGAAGTTGAAAAGTTAATTGAAAATTTGCGAGCTGATAAGGGGCGTAAAGCTTCTTACCCTGTTTTACGAGCTAAAATCACTTTAGACGATGGGCGTGTGGTCAAAGCGCGTGCGCTTAATGAAGTTGCTATCAAGCGTATTGAAAAGACCATGGTTGCTGATGTTATCATCGATAAAGTGAAGTTAGAACGTTTCCGTGGTGATGGTATTTCGGTATCGACACCAACAGGAAGTACGGCTTACAATAAATCTTTAGGTGGTGCTATTTTGCATCCGACGATGGAAGCCATGCAATTAACGGAGATTTCTAGTCTTAATAATCGCGTTTATCGCACACTAGGATCTTCAGTCATTGTTCCTAAAAAAGACAAGATTGAAATTGTTCCTAAACGCCAAGGTGTTTATACAGTATCAATCGATAATAAGACCATGCATTATAAAAATGTGTCTAAAATTGAATATTGTATTGACAATAAAAAAATTAGTTTTGTGGCAACACCCTTCCATACTAGTTTTTGGGAGCGCGTGAGAGATGCCTTTATAGGAGAAGTAGATTCGTGAGATTTGATTTTGTTGCGGACCGACGAACAAAAGTAAAAACATTTTTAAAGGGACATGATGTCTCAAAAGGCTTGTTAGCCAAAGTAAAGTTTAAAGGTGGAAATATTTGGGTAAATGGCGTTGAGCAAAATGCCATTTATTTATTGGATGTGGGAGATGTGGTGACGATTGAAATTCCTGATGAACAGGAACATGAAACCCTTATTCCAGTCAAACATGACCTTGATATTGCCTATGAAGATGATCATTTTTTGATTATCAATAAACCCCATGGTTATGCAAGCATTCCAAGTGTTTTGCATTCAAATACCATTGCTAATTTTGTCAAATATTACTACATGGAGCAAAATTATCCTAACAAGCAAGTTCACATCGTAACTCGACTTGATAAGGATACAAGCGGCTTGATGCTTTTTGCCAAACACGGTTATGCCCATGCTAGACTTGATAAACAATTACAAAGTAAGACCATTGAAAAACGTTATTATGCCTTGGTTTCAGGACAAGGTGAGCTAGAAGACGAGGGAGAAATCATTGCGCCGATTGCTCGAGATGAAGATAGTATTATCACACGTCGCGTGCACCCGTCTGGAAAATACGCTCACACAAGTTATCGCGTTGTAGAACGCTTTGGCGATGTGGCTTTGGTAGATATTCGACTTCACACAGGACGAACTCACCAAATTCGTGTGCATTTTGCTCACATTGGTTTCCCACTTTTGGGAGATGATTTGTATGGTGGTCGCATGGATCTTGGCATTACGCGACAAGCGCTGCATTGCCATTATTTACGTTTTGTAGACCCTTACACAAATAAAGAGATTATTCAAAGTGCAAACTTGACAGATGACTTTGATAGCGTTATCATGAAACTACAACAAAAATAGATGGAAGGTTAATTTTTATGGGAATTCGATCTTTATTTGGTAGCTTGAGGGGAAAAATTGTTGGTAAAAACCTAAAAATTGTTTTTCCTGAAGGAAATGATGAACGCGTTCTTCGTGCAGCCGCTCGTTTGAAATTTGAAGGTTTGATTGAACCAATTATTTTGGGAGAAGCTACGGAAGTTCGAGAATTATTGGCTAAATTTGGTTTTGCAGATCAAAACTATGTCATCATTAACCCAAAAACTTATGATAAATTTGATGACATGAAAGCAGCCTTTCTTGAAATCCGCAAGGGTAAAGCAACTCCTGAAGACGCTGATCGTCTATTGACTGACGTGAATTATTTTGGTGTCATGCTGGTTAAAATGGGATTGGCTGATGGTATGGTTTCTGGAGCTGTTCACTCAACTGCGGATACTGTTCGACCAGCACTTCAAATCATTAAAACCAAACCAGGCATTTCTAGAACATCAGGAGTTTTCTTGATGAGTCGTGAAAGCACAGACCAGCTCTTTATTTTTGCCGATTGTGCTATCAATATTGATCCGAATGCTCAAGAATTATCTGAAATTGCTTTAAATACAGCTGATACTGCGAAGATTTTTGATATTGATCCTAAAATTGCTATGTTAAGTTTCTCAACTAAAGGTAGTGCTAATGCACCGCAAGCTGAGAAAGTTCGTGAAGCAACTCAATTAGCTAAAGGTCGAAAACCAGAACTTGCTATTGATGGTGAATTACAATTTGACGCTGCTTTTGTCCCTAGTACTGCAGCTGTAAAAGCACCTGATAGTGAGGTTGCTGGTAAAGCCAATGTCTTTATTTTCCCAGATCTTCAATCAGGAAATATTGGTTACAAGATTGCTCAGCGTTTTGGTATGTTTGAAGCGATTGGACCTATCCTTCAAGGCTTGAATAAACCAGTTAATGATTTATCACGTGGTTCAAGTGCTGAAGATATTTATAAATTAGCAATTATCACTGCAGCGCAAGCTGTTGATTGTTAATAACATGAATAATTAAAAAAGATCAGTTGGTCGTTAGGCCAGCTGACTTTCTTATCGTTATATTCTTAGAAAGAGAAAACAAAAATGACAAAAATTGCATTAGTAACTGGAGCTTCCGCTGGATTTGGTAAAGCCATTGTTAGAAAATTAGTTGCAGATGGCTATCAAGTCATCGCAAGTGCACGACGTTTAGAAAAATTGCAGAGCTTGCAAGATGAACTTGGTAAGGACAAGGTTTATCCATTACAGATGGATGTTTCAGATACTCAGTTGATTGATCAAGCTTTGACTACTTTACCCCAAAACTGGCAAACTATTGATCTTTTGGTCAATAATGCTGGTTTAGCGCTTGGTTTAGATAAGGCATATGAGGCAGAAATTTCAGACTGGATGACGATGATTAATACAAATATCGTAGGTCTTGTTTATTTAACGCGCCAAATTTTGCCAAGCATGGTTAAGCGTAATTCAGGGATGATTATCAATCTTGGTTCAACAGCTGGAACAATCCCATACCCAGGTGCAAATATTTACGGTGCTTCAAAAGCTTTTGTGAAGCAATTCTCCCTAAATTTGCGAGCTGACCTTGCTGGAACAAAGATTCGCGTCACTAATATTGAACCAGGGCTTTGTGAAGGAACTGAATTTTCAAATGTTCGTTTCAAAGGTGACGATGAACGAGCTGAAAAACTTTATGAAGGTGCCCATGCCATCACACCAGAAGATATTGCTAATACCGTTTCATGGGTGGCTAGTCAACCAGAACACGTCAATTTCAATCGTATTGAAATGATGCCAGTATCTCAAACTTACGGTGCACAACCGGTATATCGTGATTAAGAGTAAGAAAAAGAGCCTTTTGGCTCTTTTTTAATCATCAAAAATAGGATTGGTGCTAGAAGGACCAGATGTTACGTCAGACCAGCCAACGATAGCTTGGCCAGATTCATTGAGGTAACTGGCCAGGACAGGTTTTAAGTCTTGAATGAAAGAGACAACACCGATGAGTTCACCAGAATCATCACTGACAGCCTGATAAGTTTGAAATAAAATGCGGTCAAATGATTCTGTGGGAATTTGAAAGTGTACGCCTTTTTCAGGCGATTGTTCAAGGCTAGTCCAAACCCATTGCGGCAATTCTTCTTCCTCTTCATCGGAGAAAAAAGAACCGTCTGAACGATTATTACTATAAATAAGTTTTAAATCTTTATCATAAAAACTAGCACGGTAAGGTAGGTGTGCTAGCAATTTTTTAATAAGTTCCATGGCTTCATCATAGCGATTTTAGATTAGAAATGCAACTAAGTTGCTTGTGGTCTTCTTGCCTTCGTTAGTGGTTAAAAATAGCAGAGGAAAGTATCAGTTTTCCGTAAGATATAACTATCGTTTTCAAACTTTTCTTAGTAAAATAGAGGCATTAAAAAACGAAGAGGACAGTGCTGTGAGTAAAATTATTTTTTTAGATGTTGACGGGACTTTGGTTGATTATCATAATCGTATTCCAGAATCAGCGGTCAAAGCTATTCGAAAAGCGCGTGAGAACGGACATGCCGTCTTTGTCTGTACAGGTCGTAGTCGTGCAGAGATGCAACCTGAACTTTGGGAAATTGGCTTAGACGGGATGATTGGCGGAAATGGTTCTTATGCGGAACATGATGGTCAAGTTATCATGCATCAAATGATTTCAAAAGAAGATTCAAAGGCAATCGTAGATTGGTTGCATGAAAGAGGATTGGAATTTTATCTAGAATCAAATAATGGTTTATTTGCATCTGAAAACTTTAAAGAGGCAGCACGTCCAGTCATGCGTCAATACGTCATGCAAAAAGGAAAATCAGCAGAAGAAGTGGAGCACATGGAAGCAGAAGATGCTCTTCATGGTTTGGTTTATGGTGAAGAATTGTACCGTGATGATTTGAATAAAGTCAGCTTTATTTTGAACTCTTACCAAGATCATTTGGATTCAGCCAAAGTTTTCCCGAATTTAAAAGCTGGAACATGGGGTGGTCGTGGTGAGACGGCATTGTTTGGTGATCTAGGTGTCAAGGATATTACCAAAGCACATGCCATTGATGTTCTTTTGGAACATTTAAAAGCTGATAGAAAAGATACCATTGCTTTTGGAGATGCTAAGGTGGATATCCCAATACTTGAATGTTGTGAGATTGGCATTTCTATGGGAAATGGTGGCCCAGAGATTCTAGCCATGGCGGACATGGTAACGGATGACGTTGAAGAAGACGGACTATATAATGCTTTTGAGAAATTAGACTTAATTTGAAACAAGATAACTGCTTAACAGAGGTGTTGAGCAGTTATTTGATATTTTGTTTCGATTCTTAATATGGATTCGTGCCATAGTATTAGGAATGCGTTGGATAGCATTAGTTTTTTAGAAATGATAGCGCTATAATGTAATCAATGAAAAGTTAAAAGGAGTTTGACATGTTACATAAAACTTTAAAACCATTTCCAGATTACTTCTTGTGGGGAGCATCTACGTCAGCTTACCAAGTTGAAGGGGCTTCTTTAGAAGATGGTAAAGGTCCTTCTTGCCAAGATGTGAAAGAATTGCCTGCAGGTACTGCTGATTTGACAGTTTCTGTAGACCATTATCATCATTACAAAGAAGATATTGCTTTGATGGCAGAGATGGGCTTTAAATCATACCGTTTTTCAATTTCTTGGTCACGTGTTTTGCCAAAGGGGACTGGCGAAGTGAATCCAAAAGGAATTGAGTTTTATAACAACTTGATTGATGAATGTTTGAAATATGATATCGAACCAATCGTGACAATGTTCCACTTTGATATGCCAGCAGCGCTTGACGAACGTGGTTCATGGTCAACACACGAATCTGTTGATTGGTTTGCTGAATATGCGCGTGTCTTATTTGAAAACTTTGGTGACCGTGTTAAATATTGGTTGACAATCAATGAACAAAACATGTTAACTTTGGTTGGTCCAGTTATTGGTACCCTTCATGTACCAGAAGGAACAACTAATCTCACAAAAGAGATTTACCAACAAAACCATCACCAATTAGTAGCGCAAGCAAAAGCAATGCAACTTTGCCATGAAATGCTTCCAGAAGCTAAGATTGGTCCAGCTCCAAATATTTCACTTGTTTATGCGGCTTCATCAAAACCAGAAGATGTGCTAGCAGCTCAAAACTTTAATGCTATTCGTAACTGGCTTTACCTTGATGCTTATATCCTAGGTGAATACAATAACCTTGTCTGGGCATACCTTGAAGAACAAGATGCTACGCCAGTGATTACTGAAGAAGACCGTGCCATTATGAAAGCTGCAAAACCAGATTTCATCGGATTTAACTACTATAATACTGCAACTGTAGCTGCTTCAGATGGTACAGAAAGTTTGAATCCTTCTGCTGACCAACAAACAGCGCGTGGTGAAGCTGGTTTCTATCGCGGCGTTGATAATCCAAATCTTCCAAAAACAGAATTTGGTTGGGAAATTGACCCAGTTGGTTTCCGTGCCACTGTCCGTGAAATGTACAGCCGCTACCGCTTGCCACTTTTGGTTACTGAAAACGGTCTTGGAGCTTACGATACTTTGACAGAAGATGGTAAAGTTCACGACCAATACCGTATCGATTATCTTCGTGCTCACATTGAACAAATTCAATTAGCGATTACGGATGGTGTTGATATGCTTGGATATAATCCATGGTCAGCAGTCGACCTTATCTCAACTCACGAAGGTATTCGCAAACGTTATGGCTTTATCTACGTTGACCGCACAGATGAAGAAGTTGGTAGTCTTGAACGTTACCGCAAAGATTCATTCTTCTGGTATAAAAAAGTTATTGCCACAAACGGACAAGATTTGTCAGATTAAAATGAACAGAGAAAGCACTCAATTTTGATATTGAGTGCTTTTTCTTTTAAATCTGCGTAAATCTTTTCTTCTTGAGTTCGAAGGTAACATCTGTTTCGTTAGCGACAGCCGTTTCGTGAGTAACGATGATTACGGTTTTGTTTTGCTGATGTGCGATTTCTTTAAAAATATTAACGATATCTTGGGTGGTTTCTTCGTCAAGGTTTCCAGTCGGTTCGTCAGCGATAATGATATCATGCTCTGTTGCCAAGGCTCGTACAATAGCGACGCGTTGCTGTTGGCCACCTGAAAGTTGAAGAACTGGTTTATCAATTAGTCCTTTTGGAATGCCAACAAGTTCAAAAAGTTCTTCGATTTTAGCGTTGTCAACACTTTTGTTTGAAATTTCTAGCGCTGTTTGAACATTTTGACGTGCAGTCATGTAAGTCATTAAATTATAAGCTTGGAAAATAGTGGAAACAGCATTTTTACGGTAATTAGTCAGACCAGATTTATTAATGTCTTTGTCATTGAGGAATATTTCCCCAGTCTTTGGACTATCTAGTCCAGCTAAAAGAGAGAGAAATGTCGTTTTTCCACTTCCAGATTGACCAAGGATTGAATAAACTTTTCCCTTTTCGAAGTTTAAATTAACATCTTTGAACAGGTAGTCGTCGGGATTATTGGTGTACCAGTAGCCGATATTTTGTGTGCGTAATGTCATATGGTTTCCTTTCTAATTAGAAGATAAGATATCTTTAGGTTTCATGCGGATGATGCCGATACTTGCTAAGATAGTTGAGATAAATGAGATAAGAAGGGCAATTCCACCAAGTTTTGCGACATCATTTCCTGTTAACTTGATGTCTAATTGATCAATTTCTTTGCTTGAAGAAGTAGCCATTGTCATCATATTGCCAAAACCAGCTCCGCTTGGTCGGCCAAGTTTTTGTTGGAAATCATTTTTAGTGCTCTTATCAGAAGAGTCACTATCTTGACCAGGAAAATCATTTTTAGCAGTCTGTTGGGTTTGAGTTGAAGATGATAGAAGCTGATTACCAAGTGCGTTGCCTACAAAATTTCCAGCAACAGTAGCAATGACAAGGGAAACGGCTGTTACCATAAATAATTCTGTGAAGAATTGTCCGATAATTTTAAGGCGATTTTCACCTAAACTCATAAGGACACCGATTTCGTAACGACGTTCTCGGATGTTTAGAATGACAATGAGCGTCAAGATAACAGCACCAGCAACAGCAACTAAAATAACAATATTTTGGGCAATTGATGAAATGCTATTGAGTGGTGAAAGCATTTGTTCATAGATTTCATCGCTAGAGGTTACAGAATATGAATCAGTATCAATTTCAGATTTGACTTCTTTGACGAAATCATCCATTTTTTCAGGGTTTGAAAGAGTGTAAATAGCTGAATCTAATTTATCCGTCTCACCTTTCATAGTATTAGCCGTTGTGAGGTTAGTATAGATGTTATTTTGTGGATTTGAGGCATTTGACATCATTTGAGCTGTAGTTGCTGTCGATGAATTGTCATAAATACCAATGATTTTTAGAGTGTAACTTGTTTCGGTATCATTGACGGTTGTTTTAACAGTGAAGCTATTGCCGATACTTAAGTTGTTTTCTTTGGCTAAATCAGCTGAAATAAGTGCTGAATTGTCAGCGGTGTCTGAAGTGATGCCAGTTCCTTTAGAAATTTTATTTGTCCCAGAAGTAAAGTCGCTTACCTTATCTGTGCTATTGACTCCTGTAATTGTGAAATCGCCAGAAACCATCATTCCAGGGCCAGCTGGTTGAGAGTTGCTGTTTGAAGATTCATCAGAAGAAGATGTTGAGATAGCAGTGATATCATCGCCTGCTGTAGCAGTTGTTGTTGTCGTAAAAAGGTATGAAGCTACATCGCTTTTTTCAGCAATAGATTTTGCGGTTGCAAGATCAACAGAGGTAGTAGCAGACGTGTCACTGCTTGAATCAGAACTTTTATTGCTATCAGGCTTGAAAGCTTTCATCATTGCTTCGCGGTTAACCGAAAGTGTGACGCTTGCGCCAGCTTGCTTTTTAGCGTTTTTTACAGCTGAATCAGCAGCGTTTTTGATGGTCAAGCCTGCTAGGACAAAAATCAAGATAGCGCTGGTTACTAGAATTAGTAGTCCCGTACGTCCTTTTTTGGCTTTTGTTGCAAGCCAAGCACGTTTAATAAAATTCATATAAAACTCCTTTGTAATTGTGTTACAAAAAGTTTAGGGAATAAGACTTAAGTAAAACTGAAAGAAAGCTAAAATAAAGCTTAAACTGATGAAAAGGTGTACAATAAATAATGTACGGTTATAACGAACGATATAAAAATGCAAAAGAAAAATAGTTGACATAAAACGAATGAAGTTGTAGAATGATAATGGAAGGGTAAGCTTTTACCTAGCGATGCTCTATTGAATCAATGCTCAGTAGAGTTATAGGAAGGTCATTTTTTAATGAAAGAGTCGATGTGTTTTTGCCTACTCTGACAGAGAAAAAAGTGGCCTTTTTGTATTGTCCTTTGACTTTGTTTGAGTTTGTAAGGACACAAAGAACATGGAGAAACTTATATGTATAACGAAATGCCTGTCTTTGATTACGAAGATATTCAACTCATTCCTAACAAATGTATCATTAAAAGCCGTTCAGAAGCAGATACGCATGTGACACTTGGTGATTATACTTTTAAGTTGCCAGTTGTCCCAGCAAATATGCAAACGATTATCGATGAAGATATCGCTGAAAAGCTTGCTAAAGATGGTTACTTTTATATTATGCATCGTTTTGATGAAGCGTCTCGTAAACCTTTTGTTAAACGTATGCATGATAAAGGCTTGATTGCTTCAATCTCAGTAGGTGTTAAAGATTATGAGTACGATTTTGTCTCAAGCTTAAAAGATGATGCTCCAGAATTTATCACGATTGATATTGCTCATGGACATTCTGACAGCGTTATTGAGATGATTAAACACATTAAAAAAGAATTACCGGGAACTTTTGTTATTGCTGGTAATGTCGGAACCCCTGAAGCTGTCCGTGAGT
This sequence comes from Streptococcus equinus, assembly GCF_900104225.1. Lineage (GTDB taxonomy): Bacteria > Bacillota > Bacilli > Lactobacillales > Streptococcaceae > Streptococcus > Streptococcus equinus_D. Next base: position 413,612 of record NZ_FNJK01000002.1, read on the forward strand.
TGGAAAATGCCGGCGCTGATGCCACAAAAGTTGGGATTGGTCCTGGTAAAGTATGTATCACAAAAGTGAAAACTGGTTTTGGAACAGGCGGCTGGCAATTAGCGGCACTACGTTGGTGTGCTAAGGCAGCTCGTAAACCAATTATTGCTGATGGTGGTATCAGAACTCACGGTGACATTGCAAAATCAATTCGCTTTGGTGCAACAATGGTTATGATTGGTTCTCTTTTTGCTGGACATCTAGAAAGCCCAGGAAAATTGGTGGAAGTAGATGGTAAACAATATAAAGAATATTACGGTTCAGCATCTGAATACCAAAAAGGAGAACATAAAAACGTCGAAGGTAAGAAAATCTTGCTTCCAGTTAAAGGACATCTAAAAGATACTCTGACTGAAATGCAAGAAGACCTTCAAAGTTCCATTTCATATGCCGGAGGCCGTGACCTTCATGCATTAACACGCGTTGATTATGTCATCGTTAAAAATTCAATCTGGAATGGTGACTCAATTTAATAATGAAAATGTCATTATTTTCAGAATATTACTTCTTTAATAATAGGACCAATGTCATCTTGAATTCCAAGATTAAAATGATACAATAGTTCTATCATTAATGTGATGGTTAAAATTTAATAATACTTATTTATGCTACGAATGGGCGTAGCGTTTCTACAAGACACCGTAATGTCTAACAATAAGTCAATTCTCAGTTGCTGTCTGAGAAGACATTTTTGCATAGTTGTGAAAATGTGACCGAGTTTTGCAAGAGGTGTTTACGAATTGTAAACATCTCTTTTTTGTAACACTTGTCTTTGTTAATAGCCCTTGAAGCCTCATAGTAAGTTGTTAGTTTTGACATCCAATTTTTAACTATTTTTCTAAAGGAGAATCCATGAAATTATTGGAAGATCGCATCTTAAAAGATGGGAATGTTTTGGGTGAGGATATTTTGAAAGTTGATAGCTTTCTTACTCACCAAGTTGACTATGAATTAATGCAAGAAATTGGTAAAGTTCTTGCGCAAGCTTACAAAGATGCTGGGATTACAAAAGTCGTCACTATTGAAGCCTCAGGTATTGCTCCAGCACTTTATACAGCACAAGCCATGGGCGTTCCAATGATTTTTGCTAAAAAAGCTAAAAATATTACAATGACTGAAGGCATTCTAACTGCTGAAGTTTATTCTTTCACTAAACGTGTAACAAGTACTGTCTCAATTGCAAGTAAATTCTTGTCAGAAGATGATACAGTTTTAATCGTCGATGACTTTTTGGCAAATGGTCAAGCTGCTAAAGGTCTTTTGGAAATTATTGGTCAAGCAGGTGCAAAAGTTGCTGGTATCGGTATTGTGATTGAAAAATCTTTCCAAACAGGTCGTAAATTACTAGAAGAAACAGGTGTTCCTGTGACATCTCTTGCACGTATTAAAGAATTCAAAGATGGACAAGTTGTCTTTGCGGAGGCTGATGCATAAAATGGAAATGAATGAACAAAAACACTCACAAGCTGCCATTTTAGGTTTGCAACATTTGCTTGCTATGTACGCTGGTTCAATCTTGGTTCCAATCATGATTGCTAGCGCTCTTAATTATTCAGCAGAGCAATTAACTTACTTGATTTCAACTGATATTTTTATGTGTGGTGTAGCAACTTTCTTACAATTGCAGTTGCGTAAACACTTTGGTGTAGGTCTTCCAGTTGTACTTGGTTGTGCCTTCCAATCTGTTGCACCGTTATCAATCATTGGGGCTAAACAAGGTTCTGGTTACATGTTTGGTGCTTTGATTGTCTCTGGTATTTATGTGATTTTGATTTCTGGCATTTTCTCAAAAATTGCTGATTTCTTCCCACCAGTTGTCACAGGTTCAGTTATCACAACCATTGGTTTGACATTGATTCCAGTTGCTATTGGTAACATGGGTGATAATAGTGACAAACCAACAGCTCAATCATTAATTTTGGCACTTGTAACCATTGCGATTGTTCTTGCGGTTAATATTTTCGCCAAAGGATTCATTAAATCTATTGCCATTTTGATTGGTCTGATTGGTGGAACGATTGTGGCTGCCTTTATGGGCTTGGTTGATCCATCAGTTGTTGCAAATGCACCGCTTGTTCATATTCCACAACCATTTTACTTTGGTGCACCAAAATTTGAAATTACATCAATTATTATGATGTGTATCATTGCAACAGTTTCTATGGTTGAATCAACAGGTGTTTATTTGGCACTTTCTGATTTAACAGGTGAAAAACTTGATAGCAAACGTCTTCGCAACGGTTACCGTGCAGAAGGTGCAGCTGTTCTTCTTGGTGGTATTTTCAATACCTTCCCATATACTGGATTTTCTCAAAACGTTGGTTTGGTTCGTATTTCAGGAATCAAAACACGTCGTCCAATTTACTACACAGCTTTATTCCTTGTGATTCTTGGTTTGCTTCCAAAATTTGGAGCAATGGCACAAATGATTCCAAGTCCAGTTCTTGGTGGTGCTATGATTGTTCTTTTTGGTATGGTAGCTCTTCAAGGGATTCAAATGCTAAATCAAGTTGATTTTAAAAATAATGAATACAACTTCATTATCGCCGCGGTTTCAATCGCTTGTGGTGTTGGTTTTAACGGAACAAATCTCTTTGTTAGCCTTCCAAATACAGTTCAAATGTTCTTGACAAATGGTATTGTTATTGCGGCATTATTTGCTGTTGTTCTTAATTTGATTTTAAACGGAAAACCAAAAAAATAAGCGTTTAGACATAAAAAGAGTTCATCTAGGATTTTTCTAGATGAACTTTTATTTTTATCGTATTATCGAAATAATTGAAATTGTGAGCGTAAGCCATTTGTCATGGCTAATCGATTATCCTTAGTGATAACAATTCCTTCAATATGAGGCTGCGCTTGAATGGTCGCTAAAGCTTGCATAATCGGAAGACCAAAGAGACGTGTAGTCCAGATTTCACAATCAACTGATAAGTCAGAAACGATCGTAAGGCTTGCCATTTCAGTGTTAATTGGATAGCCTGTTTTTTGGTCAAAGATATGATGGTATTCTTTATTACCAACCTTTAAACGACGTTCATAGATTCCTGATGTAACGACCGATTGATTTTTGACAGCAAGAACACCAATATTATTGCCTCTAGGTAGCTGTGGATTTTGGATACCGATTCGCCAAATACCATTATCCTGTTTTGGATTGTCTCCATAAACCAAGACATTGCCACCCAAGTTAATCATAGCAGAGCTGACTTTTTCTGATTTTAGGTAATCCATAACTTTGTCTGCGATGTAACCTTTAGCGATGGCACCAAGGTCGATTTTCATGCCTTTTTGGCTCAGAAAAACACTTTTGTTTTTATCGTCCAAGATAATATTTTGAGGATTTGATAATGCTAGCGCCTCTTGAACTTTTTTAGAGCTGGGAACATTAGCATCTTCAAATCCAATGCGCCAGCTTTGAACCAAAGGCCCGATAGCGATATTAAGATTGCCAGGTTGAGCAAGGCTATGTTTTTTTCCGATTTGTGTGAGTTCAAATAAGTCTGGGTGAACAGTTACTGGAGCGATACCAGACTGATCATTGATGACCATAAGTTCTGAATCAGCGTCGTTAGCGCTGAAGCGATCTTTATAAACTGTTAGCAGATGACAAACTTCAGCAATATGATTTTGAGGTGTATCAGAATCAATTAAAATATCAATAGTTGTCCCCATCATCTGAATACTATGGCCAAGTTGCAAATGCTCACCTCCTGAATATTCATATATTTTTAGCATATCGTTTTCTTAACTGAAAAGCAATTGATTGATTTAAAAGAAGGAGAAGAGTGTAAAAAAAGAGGCTGGGACAGAATTTCCCAACCTCTTCATTTACATAGTTATAATAAGCAAAACGCAGTGGTTAAGTGGGTTCTAATGCTCTAATGCGTTGATAAATCAACTTTTACACCCCTACTTAACTCTGCGGGGGTGGGACGACGAAATCGAATTTCTTCGAAATTACCGATTTCTGTCCCATTCCCTTTTTTGTTAATCAGAAAAAATTAGTTTTTCTTTTTCATTTCACCATGTGGGTAGTAAGTACCTTCTGGCATATCGTTGATGAAAACGTGGATAGCTTCTTTTGGAGCTTTAGCGATACGTGAAACAACTTCAGTAACTTCGCGAGCAAGCTCAACTTTTTGTTCTTGACTACGACCTTCGAACAAATCGATTTTTACGAATGGCATAAGAATCTCCTTTAAAATAAATTAACAGTAACATTGTAGCACATTTTGAGAGAAAATTCAGTAAAATTAAGAAATATCAGCTGTTTAGACAAGCTTTTTGTGCTATTTTAGAAGAAATCTTATTTAAACAATTTCAAAATATCTGATAAACCAAATGTTGTTTTATGGTAAACCTTATTATAAGCTGCTTTTTTCGGGTTCTTTACCCAGCCCATACCTTTTTTACCGTAGCCAGGGATAAGAGCTTTTTTAGCTTGTCGTTTCCACTTAGCAGTAGTGCGAGCTTTTAAACTCTTTTTAAGACTTGGTTTTCGAAATCCAACTTTCATGATTGTACCTCTTTAGTTTTTTTATAATAATATTTCAACTCGAAAGATACTCCATTGTTTTTCCTTCGTCAATACTGTTTTTTTAAATATTCTTGTAACACAATCGTGATTTTTTTAATAAAGTGTCATCGAATTTACATGAGTAGCTGTGCTACAATAGAGTTAAGCATTAACAATTTAACAGTGCAAGGAGTGGCGGTTTTGTCGCTCTTTAGTGCGTTGATTTGTTATTCAATAGTGTTGGTTACCGATATCACATTTAGTGATAAAAGCTAAGGCAAAATTTGCTTTAGCTTTTTTTATGCTGTTAAATACTTGTAGTAGTGGGATGTGAACGTTTTTGAGGCATTGAATTGATCCTTCTTCTTGTTTATCCATCAGCGATTTTATGGTAGAATAGTAGAATATTAGTAGAAGGTAGGATTGTCACTTTTGGCTCAACTCTATTATAAATATGGAACCATGAATTCTGGTAAGACCATTGAAATTTTGAAAGTAGCTCATAACTATGAAGAACAAGGCAAGCCTGTTGTCATTATGACGTCAGCACTTGATACGCGTGATGGTTATGGGGTTGTTTCTAGTCGTATCGGCATGCGCCGTAAAGCTGTTGCGATTACAAATGATATGGATGTTTTTGCTTACGTCGAAGCTCTACCAGAAAAACCATATTGTGTTCTTATTGATGAATGTCAGTTTTTAACGAAAAAGCATGTCTATGAATTAGCGCGTGTTGTTGATGAATTAGAAGTCCCAGTTATGGCTTTTGGGTTAAAAAATGATTTTCAGAACGAATTATTCGAAGGTTCAAAATACCTACTGCTTTTAGCAGATAAAATTGATGAAATTAAAACTATTTGTCAGTTCTGTTCAAAAAAAGCCACAATGGTTTTGCGAACTGAAAATGGCAAACCGGTTTACGAGGGAGATCAAATCCAAATTGGAGGAAATGAGACTTACATCCCTGTTTGCCGTAAACACTATTTTCATCCAATGATTTCAGACGAAAAATAAGAAAAGAATTTGTAAAAGAGAGGGAAATATACTCAGATGAACATTTATGATCAGCTACAAGCGGTTGAAGACCGTTATGAAGAATTAGGAGAACTACTAAGCGACCCGGATGTCGTTAGTGATACAAAACGTTTCATGGCTTTGTCAAAAGAAGAAGCAAGCACGCGTGAAACAGTAGCCGTTTACCGTGAATACAAAAAAGTTCTTCAAAACATCGAAGATGCCGAAGAAATGATTAAAGATGCTGGTGGCGATCCAGAACTTGAAGAAATGGCAAAAGAAGAACTCAAAGAATCAAAAGCAGCAAAAGAAGATTACGAAGAAAAACTTAAAATTCTTCTTTTACCAAAAGATCCAAATGATGACAAAAACATTATCTTGGAAATCCGCGGTGCTGCTGGTGGTGATGAAGCGGCTCTATTTGCTGGTGACCTTCTTCAAATGTATCAAAAATACGCTGAAAGCCAAGGCTGGAAATTTGAAGTTATGGAAGCCTCATACAATGGTGTTGGTGGTATCAAAGAAGTTGTTGTCATGGTCTCAGGCCAATCTGTATACTCTAAATTGAAATACGAATCAGGTGCTCACCGTGTGCAACGTGTCCCTGTTACAGAAAGCCAAGGTCGAGTCCACACATCTACAGCGACAGTTCTTGTCATGCCTGAAGTTGAAGAAGTAGAATACGAAATCGATCCAAAAGATTTGCGTGTAGATATTTACCACGCATCTGGTGCCGGTGGACAAAATGTCAATAAAGTTGCGACAGCCGTTCGTATGGTTCACATTCCAACTGGTATCAAAGTTGAAATGCAAGAAGAACGTACACAACAAAAGAACCGTGATAAAGCCATGAAAGTCATTCGTGCGCGTGTTGCGGACCACTTTGCTCAAATCGCTCAAGACGAACAAGATGCTGAACGTAAATCAACAGTTGGTACTGGTGACCGTTCAGAACGTATCCGTACATATAACTTCCCACAAAACCGTGTGACAGACCACCGTATTGGTTTGACATTGCAAAAACTTGATAGCATTTTGTCAGGTAAATTGGATGAAGTGATTGATGCGCTTATTCTTTTTGATCAAACTAAGAAACTAGAAGAGTTAAATAAATAATGAACTACGCTGAAACAATCAGCCAACTAGAAAAACATTTACAAGAAATTGGAGAAGATCCAGAAAACCTCACTTACGTTTTTCGTGAGTTAAAGGGCTGGACTCTTCTTGATTTCATCTTACATCAAAATAAAGAAGTGACTGAATCAGATCAGAAGCTCCTTGAGTCAATCATGGGTCAGCTAGAAGATCATCGTTCTCCGCAGTACATCACTGGAAAAGCTTATTTTCGTGATTTGGAGCTTGCGGTTGATGAGCGTGTCTTGATTCCGAGACCTGAAACGGAAGAATTGGTTGATTTGGTTTTAAAGGAAAATAGCAAAGCAGATTTACGTGTTTTAGATATTGGAACGGGCAGCGGAGCTATTGCCATTTCACTTAAGTCTGCGCGACCTGACTGGCAAGTTACAGCCTCAGATATCTCGCAAGGTGCTTTGCAATTGGCAGAAGAAAACAGTAAGCTCAATCAAGTGTCGCTTGATTTTGTGGAATCAGATGTTTTCAGTCAGATTACAGGGACTTTTGATGTGATTATCTCAAACCCGCCTTACATCGCTTATGGCGATAAGGATGAAGTTGGGGTGAATGTTCTTGCTTCTGAACCTCATTTGGCACTTTTTGCGGATGAGGATGGCTTTGCCATTTACCGCCAAATTATCGAAGGCGCTGGTGAGCATTTATCAGAAAATGGTAAACTTTATTTTGAAATTGGCTACAAGCAAGGAGATGGTTTGCGTGCTTTGCTTAGCAAACATTTCCCACAAAAACGTGTCCGTGTCTTAGAAGACATATTTGGTAAAGATAGAATGGTCGTGATGGATAATGGCTAATTTGGAAGAAATACTTCAAACGGGTGGTGCGGTGATTTTGCCGACAGAAACCGTTTATGGGCTTTTTGCACAAGCCATGAATGAAGAAGCAGTTGAACATGTGTATCACTTAAAACGTCGTCCTAAAGACAAAGCCATGAATCTTAACGTGGCAGATTACGAGACGATTTTAGCTTTTTCAAAAAATCAGCCAACTTATCTAAAAAAACTCTATGACGCTTTTTTACCTGGACCGTTAACAATTATTTTACAGGCAAATGACCGTGTGCCAGCTTGGATCAATTCTGGCTTATCAACAATTGGTTTTAGAATTCCCAAACACCCACAGACTCTAGCTTTGATTAAAAAGGTAGGCCCGCTGATTGGACCTTCTGCAAATATTTCTGGCCAAGAAAGTGGAAAAGTTTTTACTGAAATCAAAGAGCAATTTGAAAGTTCAGTTTCAGGACTTTCAGATGATGCGGCCATTACGGGTGTTGACTCGACAATCTTAGATTTATCAGGTGATTTTGCACGTATTTTGCGCCAAGGGGCGATTACAAAAGAAGCTTTACTGGCTCGTGTGCCGGAATTGCCTTTTGCAAAAGATTAACTTTTTGGGAATTTATTTGATACTGTTTCGGCTTTTACAATCGCTAATGATTGTGACTTGATCTTATCAAAAGGAGATAAGGATATGATTTTTGACAAGGAAAACTACGAAGCATTTGACCCAGAACTTTGGCAAGCGATTCATGCTGAAGAAGTTCGTCAACAAAATAATATTGAACTCATTGCCTCTGAAAATGTTGTCTCAAAAGCTGTTATGGCAGCTCAAGGCACATTGCTGACTAACAAATATGCTGAAGGTTACCCTGGCAAACGTTATTATGGTGGAACTGATTGTGTGGATGTGGTTGAAAATTTGGCTATCGAACGTGCTAAAGAATTGTTTGGTGCTAAGTTTGCCAATGTTCAACCGCATTCAGGAAGTCAAGCTAATGCCGCAGCATACATGGCTTTAATCCAACCAGGTGATACTGTCCTTGGAATGGATTTAGCTGCAGGTGGTCACTTGACTCACGGTGCATCAGTCAGCTTTTCAGGAAAAACATACCACTTTGTCTCTTATTCAGTTGACCCTGTCACAGAACGTATCGATTATGATAAATTGGCAGATTTGGCTAAAGAAGTCAAACCTAAATTAATCGTTGCTGGGGCGTCAGCTTATTCACGTATTATTAATTTTCCAAGATTCCGCGAGATTGCAGACAGCGTTGGTGCTTATCTAATGGTTGATATGGCCCACATTGCTGGACTTGTGGCTTCAGGCCATCATCCAAGTCCAGTACCATATGCTCATGTGACAACGACAACAACGCACAAGACTCTTCGTGGACCGCGTGGTGGACTTATTTTGACGAATGATGAAGCTATTGCTAAGAAAATTAACTCTGCAGTCTTTCCGGGTCTTCAAGGTGGTCCATTAATGCATGTGATTGCTGGCAAAGCTGTCGCTCTAAAAGAAGCGCTGGATCCAGCTTTCAAAGAATATGGCGAAAATGTGATTAAAAATGCTAGTGCTATGGCTGATGTCTTTAATCAACATCCAAATTTCCGTGTCATTTCAGGTGGAACAGACAATCATGTCTTTCTTGTTGATGTGACAAAAGTGGTCGAAAATGGAAAATTGGCTCAAAATATTTTAGAGTCTGTTAACATTACGCTTAACAAAAATTCGATTCCATTTGAAACCTTGTCACCATTTAAGACATCTGGTATCCGTATTGGCTCACCTGCTATTACCAGTCGTGGAATGGGCGAAAAAGAATCACGTGCCATTGCTGAATTGATTGTAAAAGCACTTGAAAACTATCAAAATGAAACTATTTTAGAGGAGGTTCGTCGTGAGGTTAAAGCACTGACAGATGCTTTCCCACTTTATTAACGAACAACTGAACACGTTTGATGTGTTCAGACATACATAACCATGATTGATTTATATATTAAACGCATTGTTATTCATCAATTTACGCCAAATGATACAGAGCTCATTTTGTCAGATCAGTTATTGACGATTACGCCACGTATTGATGAGTATTTTCGTAAAAAATTAAGCAAAGTTTTCTCAGATGAAGCCAAACGTGGAACGTTCTCAGAAGACAATGTCTTTCTTAGTTATTTGAGTGATGATTTGATGGAATCATCCGTTAAAATCGCTCAGCTTTGGAAAGAAGAGTTTGTCATTTCTGATAATCAAAAGACAAATGATTTGGTCTTCATCCAATTTGATAAAGACGGTGTTGAGCATTTTGCTTTCCTTCGTGTGGCATTAAGAGAAAATTTTACGCATATCTCAAGTGACAGTGAAAGTCCGATTAAAATCACACAAAATAATTACCCGTCTGCGGCTCAAACACCAGATGAAGCCTTGGTGATTAATCGTGTTAACCATCATTATTATTTGATTGAAAAACGCATTAAGCACAATGGTAGTTTTGCCAACTATTTCTCAGAGAATCTCTTGCAAGTTCAGCCTGAACAGTCGGTCAAAAAATCGATTAAAATGGTGGAACAAGCAGCCCAAAAAATTGCTGAAAACTTCCAACAAGACGATTTTGCTTTCCAATCAAAAATGAAAGCAGCCATTCACAAAAACTTGGAAGAAGAGCAAGAATTATCTCCAGAAAAATTGGCGGACCAACTCTTTGACAATAATTTAACAGCTCGTTTGACCTTTGTTGATGAGTTGAAAGAAAGTATTCCTGAGCCTATTCAAGTCTCGGATATTGACCATTCACGTCAAACGAAAAAATTAGAGAACCAAAAATTGTCCCTATCTAATGGTATTCAATTAATTGTTCCTAATAATGTCTATGAAGATGCCGAATCGGTTGAATTTATTCAGAATCCAAATGGAACCTATTCCATCTTGATTAAAAATATAGAGGATATTCAAAATAAATAATGTTTAAGTTCTTAAAACGCCTGATTATACTGGCTTTTGTCCTTTTCTGTGGGTATCAAGTTTATGTAACTCACGAAAATGTTCATAAAGTTTTACAGTATAAAAGTATGGTTAAAGAGATTTTAGACGACAATGACACCAAGGCTAATGTTGAGTTGGTATTGGCGATGATTTACACTGAAACTAAAGGAAACGAAGACGATGTAATGCAGTCAAGTGAAAGTTCAGATGGTGTTGCTAATTCGATTACCGATAGTCAGACTAGTATTCGTCAGGGTGTCACAGTCCTTTCAGAAAATCTTTCTTTAGCTGATGAGGCAGGAGTAGATGTTTGGACAGCTGTTCAAGCTTATAACTTTGGAACATCTTATATTGATTATGTTGCAAAGCATGGTAGTAAAAGCACAATTGCTTTAGCTAAAACTTATTCACGCGATGTAGTAGCTCCAAGTCTTGGTAACACGACTGGTGAATCTTATTTTTACTACCATCCTCTCGCTTTAATTTCAGGTGGGCAATTATATAAAAATGGTGGTAATATCTACTACTCGCGTGAAGTTCATTTTAATTTGTATTTGATTGAATTAATGAGCTTATTTTAATTTAGTAAGGTTTAGAGTTTAGAATCTCTATTAAAACAGAGAAACATGAAGTATTTAAGTCGTTATTTCAAAGGGTACCTAAAGGAGACAATCTTAGGTCCCCTTTTCAAGTTGTTTGAAGCATCATTTGAATTATTAGTGCCAATTATTATTGCAAGAATTGTTGATACGATTATTCCAAGCAATAATAAGGTAAATCTTGTTTTGATGATTGGTCTTTTGTTCTTGTTTGCAATTGTTGGTGTTATTGTCGCCATCACGGCGCAGTATTTTTCTTCAAAAGCAGCCGTTGGCTATACGCGTCAATTGACATCGGATTTATTTAAGAAAATCATGGGCTTGAGTAAGGAAGACCGTGATAAACTGACAACATCAAGTTTGGTTACGCGTTTAACCAGTGATACTTATCAAATCCAGACAGGAATTAACCAATTCTTACGTCTTTTCCTTCGCGCACCGATTATTGTTTTTGGTGCTATTATCATGGCTTTTAACATCAGTCCCAAAATGACCATCGACTTTTTGGTCATGGTTGCCATTTTATTTATGATTGTCTTTGCCATGTCACATCTGTTGAATCCAATCTATGCTAAGATTCGTCGTGCGACAGATAAGATTGTTAACATGACACGTCAACAATTAGAAGGGGTTCGTGTTATTCGAGCTTTTGGTCAAGTTGATAAGGAAGAAAGAGAATTTGCTGCTGGGAACCAAGACTACACTGATTTACAGTTAAAAGCAGGACGTCTTTCAAGTTTAGTCACACCATTAACATACCTTGTGGTTAATAGCACTTTGGTTCTTGTGATTTGGCAAGGAAATCTTCAGATTAGTAATGATTTGCTTTCTCAAGGGATGTTAATTGCCTTGGTTAATTATCTTTTGCAAATTCTAACGGAATTGCTTAAGATGACCATGCTTGTGGCATCCTTGAACCAATCATTTATCAGTGCCAAACGTATCACTGAAGTTTTTGAAAAAGACTCTGAAGATTTATCAACTGAGTTGGAGCAAATGCAGTCTGAGTATGCTGTTTTGGTTAAAGACATGAGCTTTACTTATCCAACAGCAGCAGAGCCTTCACTATCTCACATTGATTTTCATTTAAATCCGGGTGATTTCTTAGGAATTATTGGTGGGACAGGTTCTGGGAAATCTACTTTGGTAGAATTGCTGACTCATCTCTATACACCTCAGGAAGGTAGCTTAGCTATTTTTCACAATCATTTTTCTCCTAAAACGCTCGGACAATGGCGTTCTTGGGTCAATGTGGTGCCACAAAAAGCCGAGCTTTTCCAAGGAACTATCCGATCAAACTTGATCTTAGGATTAAAAGGTGATGTCAGCGATGAAGACTTGTGGCGTGCCTTAGCTATTGCTCAAGCTAGTGATTTTGTTTCTGAAAAAGAAGGACAATTGGATGCGCCAGTAGAAGCTTTTGGTCGCAATTTCTCTGGTGGTCAACGTCAACGTTTGACCATTGCGCGTGCTATTGTTCAAAAGGCACCGCTCCTCATTTTGGATGATTCAACATCAGCACTTGACTATTTGACAGAATCAAAATTATTATCAGCCATTCATGAACAATTAAGTGATACGACATTGATTTTGATTTCACAACGTACCAATAGTTTGAAGGCTGCTGATAAGATTTTGCTTTTGGATAAGGGACATCAACTAGGATTTGCTAGTCACGATGAATTGCTTGCAACTAATGAGCTTTACCGAGACATCCATTACTCACAACACCAAAAAGGAAAGGAGGACTAGAAGATGAAAGCAAGAAAACAATCTGATACAAGTCGTCGTTTGTTTAAAGAACTTCTTTCTCAAAAGGGACTTGTGATTGGAGCGACTCTTGGAACAATTGCCCAAGTTGCTCTAACGGTTTACCTTCCTGTCCTAATTGGTAATGCAGTTGACGTGGTGTTATCACCAAAATCATTGACCTTGATTATCCCAATTATCACGAAAATGGCAATTGTCATTGGTCTAAATACTTTGGTTCAGTGGTTGAATCCATTGATTTACAATCGTTTGACCTTTGGTTATATCTATGATCTTCGTCAAAGAGTTATGGCAAAATTGAACCAAATGCCGATTTCTTATTTGGATAAGAAAAGCTCTGGTGATTTGGTCAGTCGTGTCACAACTGACGCTGAGCAATTAAGTAATGGTCTCTTGATGGTCTTCAACCAATTTTTCATTGGGGTTTTGACAATTATCATTACTATCATGACAATGGCTGACATTGATTTATTGATGCTTGGTTTGGTGCTTATTTTGACACCTTTATCTCTTTTCTTAGCACGCTTTATTGCTAATAAGAGCTATCATTTGTATCAAAAACAAACTAAATCTCGTGGTCGCCAAACACAGTACATTGAAGAGATGATTCGTCAAGAAAGTCTTTTGCATGTCTTTAATGCGCAAGAAGCAGCGATTGATACTTTCACAGAAATCAATGACACTTATGCAGATTATTCGCAAGGAGCCATTTTCTATTCATCAACGGTTAACCCATCAACACGATTTATCAATAGTTTGATTTATGCCTTATTGGCAGGGGTAGGAGCGCTTCGCATTATGTCAGGTGCCTTTACCGTTGGTCAATTGACAACTTTCTTGAACTACGTTACCCAATACACCAAGCCGTTTAACGATATTTCATCAGTTTTGTCAGAATTGCAAGGAGCGATTGCTTGTGCTGAGCGCTTGTATGCCATTTTAGATGAAGAGTATGAACCACTTCCAGTTACTAAACAATTGGATGCTGATAAGATTCAAGGACAAATTGAATTTAAAGATGTGTCATTTGGTTACACACCACAGAAAACTTTGATTAATCATTTGAATCTCTCAATCCCTGCCGCTTCAAAAGTTGCTATCGTTGGGCCGACTGGTGCTGGTAAATCAACTTTGATTAATCTTTTGATGCGTTTCTACGAAGTTGATAAGGGTGCAATTTACCTTGATGGCGTGTCAATGGCTGATTACTCAGTTGAAGAGCTCCGCCAACAAATCGGTATGGTTCTGCAAGAGACTTGGTTAAAAGTCGGAACAATTCATGATAACATCGCTTATGGTAATCCAGATGCTACTCGTGAAGAAGTGATTGCAGCAGCAAAAGCAGCCAACGCAGATTTCTTCATTCGTCAATTGCCAAATGGTTATGACACTTACTTGTCTGATGCGGGAGCGTCATTGTCACAAGGTCAACGTCAGTTATTGACCATTGCCCGTATCTTTGTCAAGTTACCAAAAATCTTGATTTTGGATGAAGCAACTTCGTCAATTGATACGCGTACTGAAATTCTTGTCCAAGAAGCCTTTGAAAAATTAATGAAGGGGCGTACAAGTTTCATCATCGCTCACCGTTTATCAACGATTCAATCAGTTGATTGTATTTTGGTAATGGTTGATGGTGATATCGTAGAATACGGTACCCACGATGAATTAATGACAAAACAAGGTGTTTATTATCAAATGCAGACTGCACAAGCAGGATAATGTATTCAGTTTACATAAATTTAGATATGTAAAAGAGACTAAGAAAATCTTTCTAGTCTCTTTTTTGTATATATTATCTTGCTAGTGGAATCCAAGCGCTGACAGATTTTTCAGCAACGAGAAAATCACCATAGCCTTCTTTATCAATTAAGACTTGTGCAGTTTGATTGTCTAGGGCGTCAGTGAACAGTTGGCCTGCCCATTTCTTCCCAACAAACATTCGTTTTGACTGAGCTTTGCTATTACTAATCAAAACAGCTAGAGCACTAGGGTGTTCATCATCACCTAAGCAAGTCCATCCAATGCAGTTTACTTGATCAAAATAATCAGTCTCTTGGCCGTAAACAGTTGTTTGTCGTAGCTCAAGCAATTTATCGATTTGATTTTGGAAACTTTCTTGAGCAAATTGTCCTGAAATGCCATAGTAGTCTCCATAGAAAACACAAGGCAGTCCAGTTTGACGAAGCAGAATCAAAGCATAAGCGGCTGGTTTAAACCATTCTTCGACAGTTGATTCCAAAGCTTGACCACGTTGAGTATCGTGATTATCAACGAAAGTAACAGCAGAATGGGGATGATTTTTAACTAAAGTCTGATTAAAAATGTGGCGTAAATCATAGTTCTCTTTAGCTTGACTTGCCTCGAAAAGATTTTGGTGAAGGCGAACATCAACCAAATCAAAGCGATAATCAGTGCTTTCAAGGTAGTCGTTGTTAGATTTTTCATCACCATTCCAAAATTCACCAAAAACGTAAAAATCATCGCCGTATTTGGCTTTCATATCGCGGATGAAATTGCCCATAAAGAAAGAATCAATGTGCTTGATGGCATCCAAGCGAAAACCACTAACACCTGTTGTTTTAAGGAACCAGTCTGCCCAGTCATAAATATTTTGGATAACTTCTGGGTGTTTGAAATCAAGGTCGGCATACATAAGATAATCATAGTTGCCATTTTCACCATCAACCAAATCTTGATTAGCCCAGCCTTTGTTATCGCCTTGAATTTGGAAAATACCGCTTTTACCAGTTTTGACATCGTAATCAGTACCAGTGAAATGATACCAATGCCATTCAAAATCATTATAGGTGTGGTTACGACCGTCAAAAGTAAAATTAGTCCAACCTTCAATTTCAAAGGGTTGACTGATAACCTTTGTGCGATCATCTGGGGCAACTTCAACAACATTGAAAGTTTCAGTATGGTCAGCAGCCGCTTTGTGGTTTAAAATGACATCTGCTAAAGGCTTGATGCCATTATTTTTCAAGGCTGCAATAGCATCTAAGTATTCAGCTTTGGTTCCGTACTTAGTACGAATGCTGCCTTTTTGGTTAAATTCACCTAAATCAAAAAGGTCGTAAACCCCATAGCCGACATCACCATCGTGTGTAGCTTTAAAAGCAGGTGGCATCCAAATTTTTGTGATACCTTTTTGAGCTAAAGAAGGAGCATCAGCTGCCAAACGTTTCCAATGCTTACCATCATTCGGTAAATACCATTCAAAGTATTGCATCAAAGTTTCATTAATCATGATATCGTACCTCAAAGAGAAAGACTTTTTCTTTTATTTTAACAGAAACTTCAAATAATGCAAACGTTTGCGCTGTAAAAAATCAAATAAAAAAACTGAGAATTGTTCTCAGCATTTAAATGGTGTGTATAATCCATTCACCACCATAAAAGAGCAGTAAAATGTGTCCAATGATGGAAATTGGTTTACAGCAGACAATAATTTTAGAAAATGTTTTAAATGGCATATTACTAAGTGCTGCTAGCATAACCAATAAATCAGCAGGAGCAAAGGGCAAGAGCATACAGATGGTGAAGACTACAGTAAAAGATTTATGTCTGGCAATTAGGTCTTCGTATTTTTTCAGGGTGCTTTCTTTGATAAAGAGAAGGCAGAAACGCTTTCCATACCAACGTGTCAGTAAAAACAAAATCATTGTCCCAATAATAATGCCGATACAGCTGGTTAAAACACCAACTACTGGGTGAAAAGTCATCACAGCAAGCATCATGGTTAAGCTAGCTGGAACAATTGGAACAACAACTTGCATCATCTGGAAAATTGTAAAGAAGATTGCTCCCCAGACTTTATCTTGTCCAATTAGTGCTTGGATTTTTTCCTGATTAGTCAGATAGCTGTGTTGGTATAGCCAAAAAATACAGGCACAGGATATGATAAAGACAAGTGCTGATAGGATATGAATTAAGCGTTGAATTATTTTGTAATGTTGAAACAGAAGCGCCATCTCCAATCTTATTTCTTTATTTGCTGCTATCATTGTAAAACTTTTTAGAGATAAGTCAACTTTTTAAAGAAATGTTTAAAAAATAAAAATAGGTCTTAAGACGGATGCAGCATAAAGTAGAAAAAACTATAATATAAGTATCCTAAAAACTTTTCATATAACTCCGAAGCAAGTGGTTTTCCCGGCCGCTTGCTTTTTCTGGTTAGTTGAAAAAGTTATTATTTGTCTAAAAAATGATTAAATCCCTGGCGCCGCAAGCGTCTTTTTTATTTTTATTTAAACGCTTCCAAAAAAGCGGTTAAATTATTTGCGATTTGAGACATAATAGCTTATGATTAATGGACTAACTAAGAAAGATATTTGGAGGACAATGGCATGAATTTGTCTCAAGAACAATATATGGAAATGTATCTGAAGATGCAGCGTATTCGTGAATTTGATATGCGAATTAACAAACTCGTACGACGAGGTTTCGTCCAAGGCATGACGCACTTTTCTGTTGGGGAAGAAGCGGCAAGTGTCGGGGCGATGGCTCATTTGACTTATGATGACATTATCTTTTCAAATCACAGAGGCCATGGGCAGTGTATTGCTAAAGACATGGATTTGAATAAAATGATGGCTGAGTTAGCTGGAAAGGTTACTGGTGTTTCAAAAGGTCGCGGTGGCTCGATGCACTTAGCTGATTTTGAAAAAGGAAATTATGGGACTAATGGCATTGTCGGTGGTGGTTATGCTCTGGCTGTCGGCGCAGCCATTACGCAAGATTATCAAAAAACGAATAATATTGTTGTGGCTTTTTCTGGTGATGGAGCGACAAATGAAGGCTCATTTCATGAATCGGTTAATCTAGCAGCGACTTGGAAACTTCCTGTTATTTTCTTCATTATTAATAATCGTTATGGCATTTCTATGAATATTAGGAAAGCAACAAATACGCCTCACCTCTACACAAGAGCGGAAGCTTATGGTATTCCAGGATTTTATTGCGAAGATGGTAATGATGTCTTAGCTGTATATGAAACCATGGACAAAGCAGTTGAGCATGTTCGTTCTGGTAATGGTCCAGCGATTGTTGAGGCCGAATCTTACCGTTGGTTTGGTCATTCAACTGCTGATGCTGGTAAATATCGTAGTAAAGAAGAGGTCGATGAGTGGAAGCAAAAAGACCCACTTGTTAAATTCCGTAAGTATTTAACTGAGAATCAGATTGTAAGTTCAGAAGAACTTGATGTTATTGATGCACAAGTGGTTAAAGAAATAGATGATGCTTATGAATTTGCGCAAAATAGTCCAGAACCAGATTTATCAGTTGCTTTAGAGGATGTCTGGGTAGATTAAATAGCTTTTCAATGACAAAGAGGAGAGAAAATAATGACTAAAACAAAACAAATGGCCTTGCGAGAAGCCATTAATCTTGCCATGACAGAAGAAATGCGAAAAGATGACAAGATTTTTCTCATGGGTGAGGATGTTGGGATTTATGGTGGTGATTTTGGAACATCTGTTGGTATGTTGGAGGAGTTTGGACCTGAACGCATCAAGGATACGCCGATTTCAGAAGCAGCTATTGCTGGGAGTGCTATTGGTGCAGCTATAACTGGCCTTCGTCCGATTGTTGACGTGACTTTTATGGATTTTATTACCATTGCTCTTGATGCTATTGTTAATAATGGCGCTAAGAATAATTATATGTTTGGTGGTGGTTTGAAAACACCTGTGACTTTTCGAGTCGCGTCAGGTTCTGGAATTGGATCAGCAGCACAGCATTCGCAATCTCTAGAAGCATGGTTAACCCATATTCCAGGTATTAAAGTGGTAGCTCCTGGAAATGCTAACGATGCCAAAGGGCTTTTAAAATCAGCCATTCGTGATAACAACATCGTTATTTTCATGGAGCCTAAGGCGCTTTATGGTAAGAAAGAAGACGTTATCTTGGATTCTGATTTTTACCTGCCTTTAGGAAAAGGTGATATTAAGCGTGAAGGAAGTGATCTGACTATTGTCTCTTATGGTCGCATGTTAGAGCGTGTGCTTCAAGCAGCAGATGAAGTAGCGGCTGATGGGATTAGTGTCGAAGTGGTGGATCCTCGCACCTTAATACCTCTTGATAAGGACTTGATTATCAGTTCTGTTAAGAAGACTGGTAAGCTCATGTTAGTTAATGATGCTTATAAGACAGGTGGCTTTATTGGTGAAATTGCTGCGCAGGTAACCGAAAGCGAAGCCTTTGACTACCTTGATTATCCAATTGTTCGTTTGGCAAGTGAAGATGTTCCAGTCCCTTACGCCCGTGTTTTGGAGCAGGGCATTCTGCCAGACGTTGACAAGATTAAGGCAGCCATCTATAAAATGGCTCGCAACGGTCGTGATGCCTAAGGAGGTGTTTTCTGTGGCAAATGAAATTATTATGCCAAAGCTTGGTGTAGACATGCAAGAAGGAGAAATTCTTGAATGGAAAAAAGCTGAAGGTGATAAGATCGAAGAAGGGGATATTCTTCTTGAAATCATGTCTGACAAGACGAACATGGAACTAGAAGCAGAAGATTCTGGTGTTCTTTTGAAAATTCTGCACCCAGCAGGTGACGTGGTAGCTGTTACTGAGGTGATTGGTTATATTGGAGCAGAAGGGGAGAAACTTCCTGATTCTGTAGGAATAGAGCAAGCAAATCAGCCAGGATCAAGTCAGAAAGCGTCAGCTGATTCCTTATCAGAAGATTTAGCGCCAGCTATTTCTCAAAAGAATGATGAAGATGATAAGATTCGTGCTACACCAGCGGCACGTCAATTGGCACGTGAACGTGGCATTAATATCAAAGAGGTTAGTGGTAGCGGTGAAAATGGCCGCATTCATAAGGATGATGTCGCTTCATTTAATAAGGTCCGTGTAACACCATTAGCTCGTAAAATTGCTGACGACATTGGTGTTGATATCACTGGTATTGTTGGAACTGGTGTTGGTGGCAAGATTACTAAGAAGGATATCTTAGCTCAAATGACAAGCAATGAACCTCTTTCTGAAACGGTAAGTGTTCAAAAAGAAGTTGCTGATTTACCAGAAGGTGTTGAAGTGATTAAGATGTCTGCGATGCGCAAGGCAATATCAAAAGGAATGTCACATTCTTATTTCACTGCGCCAACCTTTACACTTAACTATGATATTGATATGACGAATTTGATTGCTCTTCGCAAGCAATTGATTGAGCCAATCAAAGCTAAGACGGGCTATAAAGTAACTTTTACAGATTTAATTGGACTTGCGGTTGTTAAAATATTGATGAAAGAAGAACACCGTTATCTAAATGCTTCTTTGATTAATGATGGGCAAGACATTGAATTGCATCACTTTGTGAATCTAGGAATAGCTGTTGGCTTGTCAGATGGACTTGTTGTTCCAGTTGTTCATAGAGCAGATAAAATGAGCTTATCAGAGTTCGTAATTGCCTCTAAAGATGTGATTCAAAAGGCTCAATCTGGAAAATTGAAAGCATCAGAAATGTCTGGGTCGACTTTCTCAATCACAAACCTAGGAATGTTTGGAACCAAGTCTTTTAATCCGATTATTAATCAACCAAACTCAGCTATTTTAGGCATTTCAGCAACGATTGACAAACCAGTTGCTTATGAAGGTCAAGTCGTCATTCGTCCGATTATGGGAATGAGTTTGACCATTGATCATCGATTGGTTGATGGAATGAATGGTGCAAAATTTATGTTAGATCTCAAGGCACTTCTTGAAAATCCATTAGAATTGCTGATTTAGACAAAGTTAAGAAAGGGAAAAAACTTATGGCAGTAGAAATTATCATGCCAAAGCTTGGCGTTGATATGCAAGAAGGCGAGATTATCGAGTGGAAAAAAGCTGAAGGCGATAGCGTCAAAGAGGGTGACATTCTCCTTGAAATCATGTCTGATAAGACAAATATGGAACTGGAAGCAGAAGATTCGGGGACTCTTTTAAAAATTACCCATCCAGCTGGTGATGTGGTTCCGGTGACTGAGGTGATTGGTTATATTGGAGCAGAAGGAGAGACTCTTGATGAGTTAGACGTCAGTGTGAAAGAAGCGACATCTCAATTGGAATCAGCAGGGCTTGAAGTTCCAAAGACGGTGACGTCAGAGGTGTCTTCAGAACAAAAAACTTCGCTTGCATCAGATGAGTATGATGTTGTTGTCGTTGGTGGAGGACCTGCAGGTTATTATGCAGCTATTCGTGCTGCGCAACTAGGAGGTAAAGTAGCTATCGTTGAAAAGTCTGAATTCGGTGGTACCTGCTTGAATGTTGGCTGTATTCCAACGAAAACTTATCTTAAGAATGCTGAAATTTTAGATGGGTTAAAAATCGCTGCTGGGCGAGGAATTAATCTGGCTTCAACCAATTACAGTATTGATATGGATAAGACTGTAGATTTTAAAAATAGTGTTGTGAAAAACTTGACGGGTGGTGTTCGAGGACTTTTGAAAGCAAACAAAGTAGCTATTTTTGATGGACTAGCCCAAGTTAACCCAGACAAGACGGTAACAATTGGTCATCAAACCATTAAAGGTCATAGCATTATTCTAGCAACTGGATCAAAAGTGTCTCGTATCAATATCCCAGGTATTGATTCACCGCGTGTTTTGACCTCTGACGATATCCTTGATTTACGTGAAATGCCAAAATCACTAGCTGTTATGGGCGGTGGTGTCGTTGGTATCGAACTTGGATTGGTTTGGGCATCATATGGTGTTGATGTGACCGTTATTGAAATGGCTGACCGCATTATTCCAGCAATGGACAAAGAAGTATCGCAAGAATTGCAAAAGATTTTGACTAAAAAAGGTATGACCATTAAGACAAATGTTGGTGTGTCAGAAATTATTGATGAGACAAATCATTTAACCTTGAAATTATCAAACGGAGAAACTGTTCAGGCTGATAAAGTTCTGCTATCTATTGGACGCGTGCCACAGATGAAGGGACTTGAAAAGCTAGATTTAGCCATGGATGGTAATCGTATTAAAGTAAACGCCTATCAAGAAACGTCTATTCCAGGTATCTATGCGCCTGGTGATGTTAATGGTCAGAAAATGTTAGCGCATGCTGCTTACCGTATGGGAGAAGTAGCTGCTGAAAATGCTCTTTCTGGCAATCATCGCAAAGCAAAACTCGAGTATACACCTGCAGCCGTCTACACTCATCCAGAAGTTGCCATGGTTGGATTGACTGAAGAAGCTGCGCGTGAAAAGTATGGCGAGGTCTTGATTGGTAAATCAAGTTTTTCAGGTAACGGACGAGCTTTGGCATCAAATGAAGCTCAAGGATTTGTTAAAGTCATTGCTGATTCTAAGTACCATGAAATTCTCGGTGTGCATATTATTGGTCCTGCAGCAGCTGAGCTGATTAACGAAGCAGCAACTATCATGGAAAATGAGTTAACAGTTGATGAAGTGGCCCAAGCCATTCATGGACATCCAACCTTCTCTGAAAATATGTATGAAGCTTTTCTAGATACTATTGGCGAAGCTATCCATAACCCACCCAAGAAATGAAAAGCTGTTGAAAGCAAGTTAACGGCTTTATAGAAATTTGTTTTCTTAACAAAAAAGATATATTATTAATTATTTCTTTATACCTAAAAAGGCTAAGAACTTTTGTCTTAGCCTTTTTGTTTTAGCTTAATCAAATAAATAAGCTTTTATGCGAGTATGAAAAGTGAAGAGATTTTTTAGTTTTGAGGATGTTTTAGTTATGAATGTAGAAATTAAACGGATTGAGATTTTTCTGGTGTAATTTCAGTTGATGTTTGTGTTTTAGCAAGGTAGACACCTGTTAATGTAATCAGAATGGCGATAACAGTTTGGAGATTTAAACTCTCTTGGAAAATTACCCAAGCATAAAGTGCGGCAACGACTGGCTGAGAAAGGGTAATTAAGCAGGATAGACAGGCACTAACTTTTCCCAAACAATAAGCTAGTAAGCCTTGTCCTAAAATTTGAGAGACTAAAGCTAATGCTAATAGCGGCCAAAGCTCACCAAAGTTCTTTGGTAAATAAAAACCTTCCGTAAAGAAAATAACAATTGCAAGTACCAGCAGCGTTCCAAAAGCACTGATAAACATGATGATGTTTGATTTGACCGTATCGCGTAATTTGTAAACGGTAATCATGAACATGGCATAAAAAACGGAAGCTCCAAGGCTCATAGAATCTCCAAGTAAACGATTAGGAGACATGGTTACTTTATTTGCCATGAGAACGAGAACACCAGTAAGAGTAATCAAGCCACCTAATAAAAACTTAGGCGTTATTTTTTCTTTGAATAGGAAATAACTGACTGGAATAACGGTAAAAGGGGTAAGGTTTACTAGTAGATTTGAATTGGCTACACTAGTATAAGAAAACGATGTATTCCAAAAGGTTAAATCCCCTGCTAGAAAAGCTCCTGCTAAGACAATTGTTGTGATTTGTTTACGGCTTAAGGCCTGTAAATCAGACTTCTTAAGAAATGGCATTAGCATGGGAATGGAAAATAAAACACGGTAAAAACCGGTATTGATTGGTGGTAACGAACTGAGTTTGACAAAGATGCCACCAGTTGCTAAAAAACAGATAGCTAGAAAGATTAAGAAAATATATTTGCTATCATTTGTACGATTTTGCTTCATTTTTTCACCTCAGCTAAAATTGTAACGAATACATGGTATAATAAAAAGTACCAGTATTTAAAAAATTTTAGGTGCCACTTTGGAGGAAATATGATTCATCTTGATCGCAGTGCAGGTAGCAGTCCCCTTTACCAGCAAATTTATCAGCAGATAAAATCAGAGATTTTGCAGGGCTATTTACCGCCTGCTGAGAGACTTTTAGGGACTCGAACTTTAGCTAAAATGCTTGGAGTTAGTCGCAATACTGTTGATCGAGCTTATATGCAGCTAACTTTGGAAGGATATATTGAAAGTCGTCAAAACGCTGGCTTTTATGTTTTAAAATTGCCTAAAGCCTTTCAATCAGAAAAAGGTGTTAATGACATTCTTCCTAGCAAGGAAGCTTGTTCAAATGATGATCACATTGTTTATGACTTAACAAATAGTAGTCATACCAATAATTTGTTTCCAAAAAAAGTTTGGAAAAAGCATTATTTACAAGCGCTTGATGAATTGGATAAAGCAGAGCAATTATCAACTTTGCAGCCATTTCAGGGAGAATATAAGCTGAGAAAGGAAATCAGCCGATACTTGGAACGTATCCGCGGGGTGAAATGCCACCCTAATCAAATTATCATCACCAGTGGTTTGCAGCAGTCATTGGATTATATTTGCCAGTTTCTAGGTAATACGCAAAAAAGCGTCTTGATGGAAGATCCAAGCTATCCCAAGGCGCGTGAAATTTTTAAGAAAAATGCTTATCCAATCGTGACGGCAGAAGTTGATGAGAAAGGTTTGGACTTGACTAAGGTTGATAGGAGTGCGGAGATTGAGATGATTTATACCACACCATCGCATCAATTTCCACTGGGTATGATTATGCCAATTTCTAGGCGTCAGGAGCTGCTAGCTTTTGCCAAGGAAAAGAATTCCTTTATCATTGAAGACGATTATGATAGTGAACTTCGCTATTACCAGCGTCCAATCCCTGCTTTAAAATCCATTGACTACCTTGATCTCGTGATTTACCTGGGGACTTTTTCAAAAATCTTGTCACCGTCATTTCGGATGGGCTACATGGTTTTACCTGAGCAATTCACGGAAGCTTTCTTGGATAAATTTAAACTTTACAATAGTACGGTTAATTTGTTGAATCAAATTGCGCTGGCTAATATTTTATCTAGTGGCGATTATGACCGCTTGGTTCGCAAAATGAATCACGTCTTCAAAAAACGTTATGAAGCATTTAAAAAGGAATTCGAGCAATTTAAGGCTCCAATTAAACTATCTTCAAATGTTAGTGGACAATATTTTCTGGTGACTTTTCCAGATAAAATCAATCAGTGTGATGTCATTAAACGTGCTGAAAAAGAAGGCGTCCGAGTTTATGATACTATGCAATTTTGGCAAGAAAAAGCGGCTTGTCCACAGGAAAGTCTCTTTCTTGGATTTAGCAAAATTGACTTGGAAGACATTCCAGATTGTGTCAAACGGCTGAGAAAAGCTTGGGAGAATTAGTGAGCAAATTAAAAGACGCCGGTCTGTGATTCTGATATACTAAGCTTAATGAAAATGAAGGAGCTTTCATATGAAGTATATCGTCAACAAGTCCCATAATCCTGCTTACAATATTGCCTTGGAAGCTTACGCTTTTCGTGAATTACAAGATGAAGATGAGATTTTTATTCTCTGGATCAATGAACCAACAATTGTAATTGGTAAACATCAAAATACCATCGAAGAAATTAATAAAGCCTATACAGATGAGCATGGTATTCATGTGGTTCGTCGCTTGTCAGGTGGCGGAGCAGTATACCATGACCTTAATAACTTGAATTACACCATTATTTCTAATAAGGCACAAGAAGGTGCCTTTGATTTTAAGACTTTCTCACAACCTGTCATCGAAACCCTTGCTGATCTTGGTGTGACAGCGACCTTCACTGGAAGAAATGACCTTGAAATCGATGGCAAAAAGTTTTGTGGTAATGCACAAGCTTATTACAAAGGTCGCATGATGCATCATGGTTGCTTGCTTTTTGATGTTGATATGACAGTGCTTAGCAATGCCCTTCAAGTTTCAAAAGATAAAATTGAATCAAAAGGGGTTAAATCAGTCCGTGCGCGTGTGACTAACATTTTGAATGAATTACCCGAAAAAATCACAGTTGAAGACTTTTCAGATAAACTGTTAGCTAAAATGAAAGAATCTTATCCAGAAATGACCGAATATGTCTTTTCAGAAGAAGAATTAGTAGCCATTCAAACCTTAGCAGACCAGAAATTTGCAACTTGGGATTGGAATTTTGGCAAATCACCAGATTATACTATTAAACGCTCAGTTCGCTATCCAGCTGGTAAGATTACAAGCTACGTCAAAGTTGAAAAGTCTATGATTACAGGTCTTAAAATTTATGGTGATTTCTTTGGCATCAAAGATGTTTCAGATATTGAAGAAAAACTTATCGGCCTACGCTATGAATACCAAGATGTCCTAGAAAAACTCCAAACCATAGACACCACACAATATTTCACTAATATCACCCCACAAGAAATTGCAAAAGCAGTAGTGGAGTGAGGTAATAATGAAAAACAGCTAAACCAATGTTTAGTTGTTTTTTATGAAAAGATACAGAAAAATTAAAAAAGCTCTTGACTTTGAGTAGGCTCCAAGGTGTAATATTGATAGTAGTAATTCAAAAATAGGAGGAAAGAATGGACAGTTTTTCGGATAAGGCTCTAGAGAAGAATTACTTTTTTAGTAATCGTGATTTAACCAAACTTTTTATTCCTTTAATCATTGAGCAGGGCTTAGAATTTTTGGTTGGTCTTATTGCCTCAATCATGGTTTCAAGAGTTGGAGAAGCAGCTGTGTCGGGAGTTTCTTTGGTAGAATTCTTGATGGCTCTTTTTATTAGTATTTTTGCGGCATTTGCGACTGGTGGCGGGATTGTAGCAGGTCAATATTTAGGTGACCGTGATGCTAAAAATGCTAACAAAGCCGTCAATCAGCTAGTCAAATTTGCTTTATTTTTCAGTTTAGGGATTACGGTTTTGATTTTTGCGATTAAACCTTTTATTTTGAGTCATTTGTTTGGATCAATCACGCCTGAAGTTCACGCGCAAGCTGATCGTTACTTTAATATCGTAGCTCTTTCGACTCCCTTTATCGCTCTTTATAACTCAGGCGCAGCCATTTTCAGAACCTTAAATAAATCTCGTCTGCCAATGAATATCATGCTGGTGATGAATGGCTTGAATATTGTCATGGGCGTCAGCTTGATTTATGGTTGTGGTTGGGGAGTTGAAGGAGTGGCTGTTCCAATTCTTCTTTCTCGTGTTGGTGCCATGCTGTTAATTCTGTGGTTTGCGCATCATATCAAGTCAGATTTAACCTTAGGAAACTTCTTAAAAGAAAAAGTCGACTGGCAAATGATTAAAAAAGTTCTTGGTATTGGACTACCATTTGGTTTTGAAAATGGTATGTTTTTCCTTGGACGCTTGATTGTTTTGTCTGTTGTTTCTTTGTTTGGGACAGCAGCGATTGCGGCTAATTCAGTTGGTGGAACCATCATTATGTTTCAAGGTTTGCCAGGAATTTCAATTGTACTTGGTTTAGCTGTTATCATTTCAAAATGTGTCGGTGCTGGTGACTATGAGCAGGCTGAGTTTTACAAGCGAAAAGTTAGCCGCATCATTCATGCTGCAAATGCTTTATTTTCAGTAGTTGTCGTTGCTTTAATGCCTTTTTTGATGATGATTTATGATTTATCAGACCAAGCGACACATTATGTTTGGATTATTGTGCTTGCTCATGGTATTTTGGTTAGTATTTTCTGGAATTCAGGTTATGTCTTGCCTGTTGTCTTTCGTAGTGCGGGAGATGCTAATTTCCCAATGGTTATCGGTATTGCCTCAATGCTTTTAGTTCGCGTGGTATGCGCCTACTTTTTATCGGTCAATTTTGGTATGGGAATGCTTGGAACTTGGGTAGCTATGTTCTTAGATTGGATTGTTAAAGGTATCATTTATGAAATCCGCTACCGCAAAGGCACTTGGAAAAATTATAAGTTAGTATGATAAAACAAAAAAAGAAGCTGGGATGATTTCCCAGTTTCTTTTGGTTTAATGAAGTAATTCATGATAAATAGCAGCTTCATCATCTTCAGTAACATTGAAGATGATTTTTTTGACATACTGACTTTTATCAAGAAAGGCTTTGACGGTATCTACAGCGATTTTAGCAGCCTCTTCATTGATAAAGTGATTGTCTTGATTTGTTGCTAGTGATGACAAGGCAACGGATTCTAATTGATTTTTTTCAGCTAATGTTAAGCAAGAAAGATAACTTTGGGCTAACAAATCTTTATCTTCAGGTGTGAGGTGCTCATTGATAGCAGGACCAACGGTGTGAAGAATAAAGTTAGCAGGCAGATTGTAACCTGGCGTGATTTTAGCACTACCAATTGGTTCATCATGCCCCTGATCTTTCATCAAGTTGTAGCATTCTAAACGTAATTGAACCCCCGCATAGGTATGGATAGTATTATCAGTACATTCGTGAAGGGGTTGGAAACAGCCAAGCATCTGACGAGTTGCAGTATTGACAATAGCATCGACTTGAAGTCGTGAAATATCTCCCTTCCAGACGTACAAACGATCATCAGTCATCAGTGGTTGTAAGTGATTTAAAAAGACAACCACCCGTTCGGCTTTTTTTAGTTGAAGATAATCATTTTGCATGATTAAAAAACGAGTTGAGACAGCCATTGGCGGTCTGACATTAAGAAGAGCACGCAAGAGAGTTTCTTGTCCAGGTAAGTCATCTGGAACATCGATGGTTTTAAATTGCGGATTCTCCATAATAAGGTAATCTAATAGGAAGCTTACCATTTCATTCTTAGTCATATGGACTCCTTACTAATTTTAAAATCGCTTTCTCAAATTTTAGTATATCACCTTTTTAAGGAATTCGCATCAAGAAAAAAATATTCTGCCTTATGCAGATAAAAAAATAAGAGCCAAAGCTCTTATTTCTTGATAATCAAGTCAATAGCCTTAGCCAGATTTTCCTCTTGTTGTTTAGGGTCTTCGACAGGTTCTTCAATAACTTGATTGATTTTATTTCCGATGACGATACCAATTGTACGATTGATACTTGAGCGAACCGCAGTCAGCTGGGTTACGATGTCAATACATTCTTGGTCTTCATCAATCATTTTTTGGATACCGCGTAATTGTCCTTCAGCACGCTTTAAACGGTTGAGAATATCTTTTTTATCAGTTTTCATGAGGCCTCCTTTATGTTTTTTTATTATACCGGTGGTAGGTATATTTGTCAAATGCAAGACCTTTTCGTTGACAGGACAAAAAGAACTATGATATTATCTTTATATACCTATAGGGGTATCTAAAGAAAGGAGAAAAAGGCTTATTTTTCTTAATAAATTATTTTCTCAGTCAGTGAGAACAGTTACTACAAGTGAATTAGAGTCTGTTTTACAAGATAAATCAACAATCTTGCTTGATGTTCGAACAGCTCAAGAATACGCTGGGGGGCATATTAAGGGAGCACGACTTTTCCCGCTCGACAGAATTCATACCTACGAGGGTAAAAAAGAAAGTCCTGTTTACCTAATCTGTCATTCAGGAGCACGTAGCAAACGCGCTGCGAAACTCTTGAAAAAGAAAGGTTATGATGCAATTTCAGTTAAAGGTGGCATGCTTGCTTGGCAAGGAAAAACAATTGGAGGTAACAAATGAGTAAAATTTTGATTGTCGGTGGTGTAGCTGGGGGCATGTCTGCTGCAACACGTCTTCGTCGCTTGATGGAAGATGCTGAAATTATTGTTTTTGATAAGGGACCTTACGTGTCTTTTGCTAACTGTGGGCTACCTTTCCATGTTTCTGGAGAAATTGCAGAGCGTGATAACTTGCTAGTTCAAACACCAGAACGTTTGAAAGCACGTTTTAATATTGATGTTCGTCCAGAATCAGAAGTATTGTCAGTTGATGCTGACAAGAAAGAAATCACAGTTCGTCATGAAGACAAAGTTTACACAGAATCATATGACAAACTAATCTTGTCACCAGGTGCTAAACCATTTGTGCCACAAATGGAAGGTTTAGACAGTGCTGATAATGTATTTGTACTTCGTAACATTCCAGATTTGGATAAAATCATGGCTGCTTTGTCTGATGTCCAATCAGGAAATGCAACAGTTATTGGTGCTGGCTTTATCGGTCTTGAAATGGCAGAAAGCCTAGCTAAAAAAGGTTTGAAAGTGACAATCGTCGAAAAAGCGCCGCACGTTTTGCCGCCACTTGATGAAGAAATGGCTGCTTTTGTTAAGAATGAATTGATGCGAAATGGCATTAAAGTCTACACCAATCAATCTGCTAAAGCTTTTAAAGATAATGGTAAAACTATCATCCTTGAAGATGGTAGCGAATTAACATCAGATATTACGATTATGTCTGTTGGTGTTCAACCAGAATCAAGTTTGGCTAAAGACGCAGGTCTTGAACTTGGCCTTCGTGGTGGTATTTTGGTTAATGAAAACTACCAAACAAGCAACCCTGATATTTATGCTGTTGGAGATGCCATTATTGTCAAACAAGAAATCACTGGTCAAGATGCGCTTATTTCTCTTGCCAGTCCAGCAAACCGTCAAGGTCGTCAAGTAGCTGATAATATTGCTGGGATTGCTCGCCAAAATAAAGGTAGCATTGGAACAGCTATTGTTCGTGTCTTTGATTTAGCAGCTGCTTCAACAGGACTTAGCGAGCGTATTGCTCGTCAAAACTTTGATGATGTTGCTGTTGTTCACACAAATAACAAAGATCATGCTGGTTACTATCCTGGTGCGACAGATGTTGTCTTAAAACTAATTTTCAATAAGAAAACGGGTGTTATCTATGGAGCACAAGCAGTCGGTCAAAAAGGTGTCGACAAACGTATTGACGTACTAGCTACAGCTATCAAGGCAGGTTTGACAGTTGCAGATCTTCCAGAACTCGAATTTACTTATGCCCCACCATTTGGAGCAGCTAAAGACCCTGTAAACATGGCTGGATATGCTGCCCTTAATATTATTGAAGGAATTAGTGAATCTGTTCAATGGTATGAATTAGCTGATGAATTAGCAAAAGGTAAGGTCTTCCTTGATGTTCGTACCAAAGCAGAAGTTGCTAGAGGTTATATTGCTGATGGTATTAACATACCACTAGATGAATTACGAGACCGTCTATCAGAACTGGATCCAAACCAAGAGTACATTATCAGTTGTCACAGTGGTCTTCGTTCTTACATCGGCGAACGTATTTTGAAACAACATGGCTTTAAAGTAGAAAATCTTGATGGTGCTTATCATCTATACAGCACTGTCAAACCCGAGGAGATTAAACATGGTTAAATACATTAGTGCAAAACAATTGCATGATGCATTAAATAATAATGAACCGTTAAACATTATTGATGTTCGTGAGAGAATGGAATTTGCAATGGGACATGTACCTACAGCAGTCAATCTTCCCTTGAGTGAATTTGTATCTGGCTATCAAGTACTTGATAAAGACAAGACTTACTACATCATTTGTCAAAGTGGTGCTCGTTCAGAGCAAGCTAGCTTTTTCCTAGACGATCAAGGCTACAAAGTTGTTAATGTTGATGGTGGAACATCAGCATGGCCAGGTGCATTAGAATACTAAACGTACAGCATCTCTTGAACATCTTCCTAAAATTACTCAAGCAAGGCTAATGGCCTTGCTTTTGTGTTATAATCATTTTATGATTGCTAAAAATGATATTTTACAAAAAGCTGAAAAGCTTGTTTATGATAAATTGCATACAGATACCAGCGGTCATGATTGGTGGCATGCTGTTCGTGTGAGAAATACAGCACATGAGTTGGCTGAAAAAGAAGGAGCAGATGATTTCATTTGTCAATTAGCTGCCTTACTTCATGACATGACTGATGATAAGTTAAACGATGACCCCAACCAAGCTTTGATTGATTTGAAGACTTGGCTCCATAAACAAGAGTTATCTTCTGAAGATATTGACCACATCATTCAAATCATCACAACCATGTCCTTTAAAGGAAGTGGAAAGAGTGTGCCGCCGACGTTAGAAGGCAAAATTGTTCAGGATGCAGACCGATTAGATGCTATTGGTGCGATTGGGATAACGCGTTGTATGGCTTATTCAGGAAGTAAAGGCCGTCCCATTCATAATCCGAATATGACCCCACGTAAAAACTTGAGTGCAGAAGAGTATCGTAATGGTAAAGACACAGCCATTATGCATTTTTATGAAAAATTGCTTAAGCTAAAAGATTTGATGAATACTGCTCATGCTAGAAAAATGGCTGAGCACCGTCACCTTGTTTTGGAAGAATTTTTAAAAGAATTCTTCGCAGAATGGGAAGGTAAATTATAAGGAGAAATTGACATGACAATCAGAAGAGCAAGAGTGAATGACATCCCTAAAGTTTTAGATTTGCTGCAACAAGTGCTTTATGTTCATCATGTGGTACGCCCGGATTTATTTCAAGAAAAAGGGGTTAAGTATACCGAAGATGAATTGAAAGAACTATTTGCAGATGATAATCGTCCAGTTTTTGTTTATGAAGGTGAAAACGGAGAGGTTTTAGGGCATATGTTCACTATTATTGAACAATCTTCAGCACCTAAAGTGCCACAAAAAACACTTTTTATTGATGATTTGTGTGTGGATGAAGCTGCGCGTGGTCAAAAAATTGGTGAGAAGCTCTATCAATTTGCCTTGCAATATGCTAAAGAAATTGGTTGTTATAACCTAACCCTAAACGTTTGGAGTGCCAATAAATCAGCTGTCCGTTTTTATGAACGTCAAGGGATGAAAACACAAGAAACTCGTATGGAACAGATTATAGATTAAAAGTCACTAATCAAGTGACTTTTTTCGTTTGCTAGCAGGTTTAGTAAATGATTTCCTTGGTTAAAAAAACATGAGAATAGTTTCTAAATTGCTAATTTTAATTAGATACCGAAAATCTACTGCTAAATACAGGAATTTATGCTACAATTAAAATGAATACTGTTAGCCAAAGGGGCTGACGTTAATAGAAAGGGTAATAATGACTGACAAATCTACTTTGAACGATGTTCAAAAAATCATTGTTCTTGACTATGGTAGCCAGTACAACCAATTGATTGCTCGTCGTATCCGTGAATTTGGTGTTTTCTCTGAACTACGAAGCCACAAAATCACAGCAGACGAAGTTCGTGCAATTAACCCAATTGGTATCGTACTTTCAGGTGGTCCAAACTCAGTTTATGCTGATAATGCTTTTGGCATTGATGAGGAAATTTTTGAATTGGGTATTCCAATTCTTGGTATCTGTTATGGTATGCAATTGTTGACTGACAAACTTGGTGGTAAAGTTGTTCCAGCTGGACAAACTGGTCACAGCGAATACGGTCAATCAACACTTCGTCTAAAAGCTAAATCAGAACTTTTTGCTGAAACACCAGATGAACAAACTGTTTTGATGAGCCACGGCGATGCTGTTACTGAAATTCCTGCAGGCTTCCACTTGGTTGGGGACTCTGCTGATTGCCCTTACGCAGCAATTGAAAATACTGAGAAGAAAATCTTCGGTATCCAATTCCACCCAGAAGTTCGTCACTCAGTATATGGTAACGATATTTTACGTAACTTTGCTTTCCGCATCTGTGGTGCTAAAGGTGATTGGTCAATGGATAACTTCATTGATTTGCAAATTAATGAAATTCGTCAAAAAGTTGGTGATCGTAAAGTTCTTTTGGGACTTTCAGGTGGGGTTGACTCATCAGTTGTAGGTGTTCTTTTACAACGCGCTATCGGTGATCAATTGACATGTATCTTCGTTGACCACGGTCTTCTTCGTAAAGGAGAAGGTGACCAAGTTATGAACATGCTTGGTGGTAAATTTGGATTGAACATCATTCGTGTCGATGCTTCAAAACGTTTCTTAGACCTTCTTGCTGGCGTTGATGACCCAGAGAAAAAACGTAAAATCATCGGTAATGAATTTGTCAGTGTATTTGACGACGAAGCAAGCAAACTTAAAGGTGTTGACTTCTTAGCCCAAGGTACTCTTTACACAGACGTTATCGAATCAGGTACAGATACTGCCCAAACAATCAAATCACACCACAACGTTGGTGGTCTTCCAGAAGACATGCAATTTGAATTGATTGAACCACTTAACACACTTTTCAAAGACGAAGTTCGTGCGCTTGGTACAGCTCTTGGTATGCCTGACGAAATCGTTTGGCGCCAACCATTCCCAGGACCAGGACTTGCTATCCGTGTAATGGGTGAAATCACAGCAGAACGTCTTGAAACAGTTCGTGAATCTGATGCTATCCTTCGTGAAGAAATTGCTAAAGCTGGTCTTGACCGTGATATCTGGCAATACTTCACAGTTAACACAGGTGTTCGCTCAGTTGGTGTTATGGGTGATGGACGTACTTACGATTACACAATCGCAATCCGTGCAATCACATCAATCGACGGTATGACAGCAGACTTCGCACGTATCCCATGGGATGTTCTTCAAAAAATCTCTGTTCGTATCGTAAATGAAGTTGACCACGTTAACCGCATCGTCTACGATATTACAAGTAAACCACCAGCAACAGTTGAGTGGGAGTAGTACTAGATTTTTAGCGACGAAGTCGCAATAAAAATCATTAGTACTACCCCTGCGATAGCTGTCTCAGAACAAGGAGCAAAAGCGACGACGTGATGAGTTAACAGCGAACCGCTGGAGATAAAGAAAGCTAGCCAGATTAGGTTAGCTTTTTTAGTTTAAAAATCCTAGTACAAGAGAGCTGATGCATTACCCCTGCAATAGTGGCCTAAGAGCAAGGAGTGAAAACGACGCAGCGATTAGCTAGCCACGAACTGCTGGGAGTTTAAACGATATAACCACTTAGAAAGTCTTCTAGGTGTTTTTTTAGTTGAATTTATCAAGTCAAGTGGTATAATATCAAAGCTTATTAACAGTATTTGTCTGGAATAAAGGAGGTTTGAAATGGAACTTTGGGATGCTTATGATGCGCATTTGAATGTTATCGGTGGTCAAGTTTTGGTTCGTGGGAAAAAGATTCCAAAGGGTGTTTATCATTTGGTGAGTGAAGTTATCGTGAGGCATCAAGATGGGACTTATTTATTAACACAAAGAGATTCAAGAAAAAATCTTGGTGGTATGTGGGAAGCGACTGCTGGTGGTTCAGCTTTGCAAGGCGAAAGTCCTTTAGATTGCGCAAAACGAGAATTACGTGAAGAGACAGGAATCGTGACAGATGATTTTGTTGAAGTAGGTCGCGTGCTGCACCAAAGACATCAAACTTATTATGTCAATTATCTTTGTCATACAGACGTCGATAAGGATAGTATTGTTTTGCAAGAAGGTGAAACATCAGCGTATAAATGGGTGACAGCTGAAGAATTGCGTCAAATGTCTCGAGAAGAACTAGCCACGCAGAGAATACAGAACTTTATCGAAGAATTGAGCTAACCAAATCTGGTTAGCTTTTTCTTTTGTTTTCAATTACCTTTTATCACCAAAAATTAACCTCTTATCCCAAACGCTTGCGAATTAAAAGTAAGTGTGTTTTACTATAATCGAAAGGAGGGAAAGGATTGAAAATCACTATTGATGTAGATGATTCTTTAGAGCAGGATTACATAACCATTCATTGCAAAGAGTTAACTGATGATATATTAGAGCTGCAAAAAAGCTTGCTTAGTAAATCGTCGAGCAGTTTACGTATCTCAGCTTTTCAGGATGATGTTGAACATTTTTTAGAATTAAAAACAATCATTTTTATGGAATCAGATGGTAATTATATTCTTGTTCATACTTCGCAGGACATTTACAAAACCAGGCGAAAATTATATGAATTGGAAGAACTTCTTCCAAGGGATTTTATCAGGGTATCGAAATCAACCATCGTTAATACCGTCAGGATTTCTGGCATAAAGAAAAATATTACTGGTGCTAGTGAGATATCCTTTACCCACTCAACTAAGAGAGCATACGCTTCAAGAAATTACATTAAGGCATTAATTGAAATTATGGATGAAAAGAGGTTAAAACGATGAAAGCTTATCGAAAAAATTCTGTTGTTGTAGGGATTTTATTGATTTTATTTGCAGTGATGTTATTACTTAATAAAATGGGAGTACTGTCTGAATTTCCGTCACTGAAATTTATAATGAAGATTGCTTTGATAGTCATTCTCACCTACTTTATCGTGGAAAGTATTGGTAAGAAGAGTTTTCTTGGGGTAACTATTCCACTTGGTATTATAGCTTGTTTATTTTCTGATTTGCTTGGAATTGCTATGGTATCACCATTTATCATTATTTTGGTTTCTATTTTGATTGGAGTTGGTCTTTCTATGATTTTTGATAATAAACCAAAAGTGAATGTTATTACTAGCCATGATAATAGTGAAGTGAATCATTTCAAGGGTTCAGGTTCAGAAAAATATTCAGAAGTCAATGGGAAGTTTGAAGTAGAAAATGGCTTTGGTGAAAGAACGGCTTATATTTCAGTTAAGGATCTTAAACGTGGGTCAATTGATAATGGCTTTGGGCTTCTCACTGTTTACTTAAATGGTACGACTATCGATCCATCTGGAGCAAAGATTAGCCTTGATAATGGTCTCGGTAAACTTCAAGTTTATATTCCTAAAGAATTTAGAGTATCAGTGAATGTCGATAATGGTCTCGGTACCGTTAATACACATGGTAATGCATCTACGGATGAAAGTTTGCCATTGCTAAAACTAGATATCGATAACGGTCTAGGTGTGACGGATATCTATTTTGAATAGAATTCTGGATTTTAAAAAGAAAAGCTAACCTAATATTGGGCTAGCTTTTTTGATAGTTAATAGAATTCTTTTGAGACAGCTTCTGTAGCTTTGTCAATAAAATTCGAAATCTCTTCTGGACTTTCTATCGTGCCATTGGTTATCCATTTTTTAATAATAGCTATTGTGCCGTAAGCAGTGAAAGTATACCAATTTTCAAATAGTTCTTCGTCAAATGGATGACTACCTTTTTTCCAATCTTTAATGGTATAATCATGACTAATATAGAGAATACGTTCTAACAACTTTTTATCGCCATTTTCTGAAAACAATATTTCACAGATGTTTTGGTTTTTCTTAATATATTTGCAGAGTTCATAAGGTAAGGTTTCTGTGCTTTCAAAATTCATATTTGATTTTACAACTTGTTTGACATCTTCGTAGAGTTCTTCTTCGATAGAAGTGAGAAGGTCAAATTGGTTAGCATAATGTGAGTAAAATGTATTTCGGTTAATGCCTGCTTTTTTACAAATTTCAGTTACTGTAATTTTATTAATAGAACGTTCTTTCATAAGATCTAGCAAACTATCCTTGATAACCATCTTTGTGTATCTGACACGGTGGTCTTCTTTTTTTACTGCCATAAAGCCTCCTTATGATATTTTTTTGAGTTATCGAACAATTATCGATGACATTGTATAGAAATTAACATTCTGTTAATGAACTGCCTGTTGTTTATCGAACACACTGTTAGTATAATATATTGGAACGTTCAAATCAACTATCATTTGGAGGTATATAGATGGGAAATATAACAATAGTTCCTACTTGGCTAATTCAAGATGTTATTGTCTTGGTTATTGCCGCATTAATGGTTTTTTATATTATTGATCATGAGGAGCGACCAAAAGTGGTGCTCATGCAATTTATTTCATTTGTTTTCTTTTATGCTGCGATTTTTGAAAATGTCGCCGTACAAATGGGAATTTGGGGCAAACCTGGCTTTTATGCCTATGGTCACAGTCTTTTGATGATTTTTAATATCCCAATAACTGTTCCAATTATCGAATTTTTAATTGTTTATTCAACCTTACGTTTATTGAAGACGTTAAATATTCCAGTATGGACCAAACCATTTATCACAGGTCTTAGTGCCATGATTTTTGACTTTTCATTAGATCCTGTGGCTGTCAAACAAATTGTTCATACGGCAGAAGGTGTTATTGCTAGATGGAGTTATTATCCTATTCTCGGAGAACCTGTTATTTATGGGGAACCAGTGATGAACTTTACAGGATGGATTTATATTGGCGGCTATTGGGCAGTCTTTATTCTAATCGGAGAATGGTGGCACAAAAAGAGCGGGTACAATGAGAAGGTTGGATATGCTTATCCGGTTATCGCATCATTGCTTTCATTAATCTGCCTAGTATCGCCTATATCAAATTTCTTCAACTACATGGGACCATTTTTTGATAGAACATCAAACATGCAGTGGGTAATGTTGATTGCTTTAACATTAATTTCAGTGGCAGTCTTAGTATTAGCTCTTGTTAAATACTGGAATGGTAAGGTAAATTATTCTTGGAATGCTAAGAAAGATTTTCCAATCATGTTTACTTTCGTAGGCTTTCCACTTGTTAATACGATTTTCTGTATTATCGGTGGATACACAGAAGTTCTATGGCTGGTTGTGCTAGCAGAAATCTTGCTATTCTTGGCATGGTTTGTGGTTTCTAAATTGGGTAAGAAAAGCAATCTAGCATTTGTTAGATAAAGTTTTAAATCACTTGGAGATGTTATCTCTGAGTGATTTTTATCTTTTTGTGAAAACTGAGCAAATATACTTGACAATATATACAGGTGCCTGTATAATTTATTTTTGTAAAGGTACCTGTATAAAAAAGAGGTGGGATTCGCGTGAATGATGTATATACTGATATCTATGAAAAATTTTCAACTTTGCAATGGCTGATGAAGCGTCATCGGATACTTAGCCAGTCTCAATTTGGTCAATTTGCTGATACAAGT
The DNA here is from genome assembly GCF_900104225.1 of Streptococcus equinus. Taxonomy (GTDB): domain Bacteria; phylum Bacillota; class Bacilli; order Lactobacillales; family Streptococcaceae; genus Streptococcus; species Streptococcus equinus_D. The sequence goes on from NZ_FNJK01000002.1 coordinate 451,953, forward strand.
CGAGGTCAGGGGAGAATTTTGGCGATGCTGAAAATCCAACCTGAAATAGCTACTAAGGAATTGGCTTATTTGCTAGGAATTCGTCAGCAATCCTTGAATGAATCCTTAAAAAAGATGGAAAAAAGTGGCTATGTCTACCGTAAACAATCTGAAAAGGATCGAAGGGTTATGATTGTTCATTTAACAGAAAAAGGGGAAAAAGTTGAACTTCCTAAAAATGATTATCATGAAGTTTTGGATTGTTTAGGTCCAGAAGAGTTAGAACAACTTTCAGAGTTTTTAAGTCGCATCATTGAAGCTTTTCAATCACAAAATCCTAGTCATCTAGATGATAAAAAGATTGAAGAACGGATGAATATGGCGAGAGAACGTATGGGAGATGAGCAATTTGAACGCTTGTTGGCGATGCGTGAAAGAGGGTTAGGACACAGTAAACTGTTTGATAGCATTCCTGGTCCGGAACGTTTTTCGAAGGATTATGATGGTCCCGTACCTGATAGAAGCAAATTTGATTTTTTCGATAGTTAAATTTAATAAAAAGGCACTATAGCAATATAGCGATAAGACCTATGGCGTTTATTGGCTCCATAGGTCTTTATTTTTGAATCGGAGGAAATATAATGACGCAAAAAACGGAAAACTACTGGTTATTTAACGCACCAGTATCAAAAGCAATATGGCACATGGCAATTCCAATGATGTTGGGTATGTCAGTGAATATGATTTACAATATTACGGATACTTTCTTCATCGGTAAATTGAACGATTCATCTGCTTTGGCAGCAATGACTTTGCTTTTACCTTTTATGACCATATTAATGGCGATTGGTAATCTATTTGGAACTGGCGGAAGTACTTTATTTTCAAGACTTCTTGGTGAAAACAACACAGATAAGACAAGACAATCGTCGGCAACAACATTTTGGATGGCTGTCATTTTTGGATTACTCGCTACCATTATTTCAGTTAGTTTTAGTGGAACGATTGCTCATTTAATAGGCGCAGATCACAACACTTTTGCCTACGTTAAACAGTATATTTTATTTTACGGATTAGGTTCACCTTTTGTTATTGCTAATTTTACTTTAGAACAATTAATACGTGGCGAAGGTGAATCGGTACAATCAATGATTGGGATGGTAATTAGTGTTGTTCTAAATATTGTTCTTGATCCTATTTTTATGTTTAGTTTCAAATTAAGCATTGGCGGTGCAGCTTTAGCGACTGTAATTGGAAATATGGCAGCTGTTATTTACTATGTTATTTGTATTAAACGTGCGGGAAATCAAATTACGCTGTCACCAAAATATTTTACAATAGAGTCAACGATGTTAAAACAAATCTTTTCTGTTGGCTTTTCAGCCATGCTTTTGGATGTGTTACTCATCATTTCAAGTTTAATGTTTAATTATTATGCGGTGAAATATGGTGATTACGTTCTAGCAGGATTTGGGATTTCTCAGAAATTAGTACAGATTGTTGATTTAGTAGGTATGGGATTGTACATGGGAGTCATTCCTTTGATTGCAGTGGCTCATGGAGCTAAGGACGACATCAGAAAAAATGAAATCATCAAGAAAACAGCTATTTATCTAGGTGTACTCATTACTGGTTTAGTTTTTATCATGTTACTTTTTAAAGCAAATATCATAACGATTTTTTCACACAATCCTCAAGTCATCCAAATTGGGAAATATATTTTGAAGGTTCAATTGATCTCGTCCTTCTTTGCTGGTGGAGCAGGACTTTTAACTGGGATTTTTCAAGCTGAAGGAAAAGGTAGACCTGCTGTAATTATGTCGCTAATGCGAGGGATTATTGTGATTCCAGCTCTTATGATTGGAGATCGATTCTTTAAAGTTGATGGTGTTGTCTTTTCATTGTTAGTCGCAGAAGCTGTAGCTTGTCTGACTGGTTTAGTTTTTTACATTCAAAATTTGAAAAAATAGCTGACTTATAATAGTTTTAAAAGCTAATCTTTAATGGATTAGCTTTTTTCTATTGAAATGCATTTTCAGGTAACGTATAATAAAAATGTTTTGAAAATTTAATGAAAATAGTTGTGGTAGTGACACTTAGAATCAGGAGATAATGATGACTCAAAAGTTACCAAGAGTGAAAGTGCTTATTTTAACCTTGTTAATGGCTTTTATGGAGCTCTCAGCCTTACCAGCAGCTTTTTTAGGTCAAGTAACTTTCAAAGATATTAAACCAATGTATTTTACATTGATGTTAAATTTTGTTCTAGCCTTGCTTATTTGCTGGTTGTGCCAAAAATTTTGGATTAAATCGTTGAAGTTTGGTTTACAAAAATCAGGTCTTTTTTCAGGTTTACAAAGTTTTGGCTTACCAGCTGTGATTGCGACGATAGCTGTAGCAATTACTTTTTGCATTGGCTTAGCACCATTTGATAATCAACCGTCCTTTTGGCGTGTTTTAGTTGAAGGAATTATTTATTATATTGGTGTGGCTGTTGTAGAAGAAGTGTATTTGAGAGGATTGCTGCAAAATCTTTTAGAAGATTGTTTTGAAAATAGTCAGAATGCGGTCTTGTATGCTATTTTGATAACTTCTTTCCTATTTGGTTTTGGTCATGTCTTTGGGGCACTTGGACAACCACTTGGAACAGTTATTTGTAAAACTGTCTGGGCAATGGCTCTTGGTGTTTATCTTGGTAGTGTCTATGTTAAGACGCGTAACCTTTGGGTACCAATCGTCTTGCACTTTGTTATCGATCTTTGTGGTATTCCTTTTTGTTTTTCAACAAGTAATCAGTATCCACAAATTGCCTTGATAACGTCGCTTGTTGCCTATGTTTTGTTAGGCGTTTATGGCTTATTGCTCTTGAAAAATAAAGATTAAAAAGTTAGGGAAAGAAGTGAATGGCGAATGTATATCCATGAATTTGGTAATCCTGAACATCCTAAGGTAATCCTCTTAGCACCGATGATGATATCTGGTGAGAATTTGTATCAGTTGATGAAACCTTATTTGAAAGGTGATTATTGCATTATCGCACCTGACCAAGGTGGTCATGGTAAAGCGGGACAGTATTTGAGTGCCGATGATGAATATCAACACCTGAAATCTTATTTGGAAGAAAAAGAGTATTTTGATATTAAACTGGTTTATGGTGCCTCACTTGGTGTAGCTATTGGATGGCGATTGTTTAATGACCAATGCTTCACAATTGAGCACGCTTGGTTTGATGGAGTTGCTTTGAAGAAAAATGCTTGGTTGTTGGAAAATGTCACGCGCCTTCTTTTCAGACAAAAGAAAAGAGCACTAAAAAAATCGGGTGCAGCTGCGTCACAATCGCTTATTAAAATGTATGGCGAGGATTTGGCTGAGTTGATGACGAAAAATTTTGATAGAATTACCAACCAGGAAATCGATGCTATTTGCCACGCTTGTTGCCATTATGATTTACATCTGTTAACAGCAGAACAACAAAGCAAACTTCATTTAGAATATGGCGAGAAAGATTTCGATCTCGGCGTTTCTAAAAAAGCTTTTAAAAAATATCTTCCAGAAGTTGATGTGATTATCCGAAAGGGCTACCCACATTGTGGTTATTTTGCTGGTAATACGGCAGCTTATGTGACAGAATTAGAAGCATTTATAAAATAAAAAAATCTTTTACTCAATTTGGGTAAAAGATTTTTAAATATGATATGATTACTATAATTAATAATCACGATGAAGAGAATTATGAAAAAAGAAAATATGAAATTAAATAGAGTATGGCTATCATTTTTGATATATTTGCTGTTTTTTTGGCTAGGTAGTCTAATACTTAATCAAAAACAGCTTGTTTGGCTTCTTTTAGAGTTTTATGTTCTTGTGATTGATAGCTTTATTCTTTGGAAATACTATCGTTACTTGCAGCCTAAGCACTTGATTATTTCTGGCGGGCTTTGTGGCTTGTATACTTTGTCAGAACTGATTCATCTAACACCTTTGTCGATTTTTAATATCATACTTGTCTTTTTATCAGCTTGTGCTGTGATGGGTGTTTTTGCTCAAAAAACAAAGGGAGCCTTGAAATGGTTTAAGGGAAATTCTGGCCAAAGTGTAGCAACAAGTATTGGTATTGGCATATTTGTTGGACTCGTTTGGGGTGCTATTAATTGTTTGTTGATGTTAGGAAGTAATCCCCTTCAGCTATCCAGTGTTTTTAAAGCCTTTTTGCTTTCCTTGAGTCCTTCTATTATTGAAGAAATTGCATATCGGACTGTTTTTTATGCTTTTTGTTTATCCATGGTATCTGGTCAAAAGTTGCAGTCGAAAGGACAAGAATTGACAGCTTATGTTATGATGACTATTCCGCATATTTTACCCCATACAGTGGAGTGTTTTAAAAATGGCTTTTTATCTGGTCTGCTTGAATGGCTGATATCGGTTGTTTTATATCTTCTCATTTTTGGTCTAGTTTTTGCCTTTCTGCAGAGAAAACGAGATATTGCATCAGCCATGGTTGCACATGGTACAATTGACTTTATGCGCTTTTGTTTATTTGGATTGCCTATTTGAGTTGAATGAGGTGAGATAAATGAGTAAAAAACTTTTTATTCAGGCTATTAGCAAATTTTTATTAGGATTTTTGCTTGTCGCTATGCTTTTATTTCTTTCAGCGGGGAGTTTACGTTTTTGGAATGCTTGGCTGTTGTTAGCCATTCTCTATATCCCAATGTTTGTCGCAGGGCTAGTCATGATGGTTCTTAATCCAAGCTTGCTTCAAAAGCGGTTAGATGCTAAAGAAAGTGAAAAAGAGCAGCAGTCAGTTATAAAATGGAGTGCGCTCATGTTTCTGTTGGCTTTTTTGTTAGCAGGTTTTAGTTTTCGCTTTAATTGGATGCGGTTATCCCCTAGTGTTAGTTACTATGCATCAGTCGTTTTTCTTCTAGCCTATGGCTTATATGCTGAGGTTTTGCGTGAAAATACTTACCTAGCTCGGACGATTGGGGTTCAAGAAGGGCAGAAGGTGGTTGATACTGGCTTATACGGTATTATTCGTCACCCTATGTATGCGGCTACTTTATTGTTATTTTTATCTATGGGACTTGTCTTAGGGTCTCTTTTGTCATTTATAATCTTGCTTTTTTACATTCCCCTCATTGTCAAGCGTATTCGAAATGAAGAAGTTGTACTTGAAAAGTATTTAAAAGGCTATCAGGACTATCAAGAAAAAGTTCGTTATCGTTTGATTCCGTTTATTTGGTAAAGTCATTTCATTTTTTGAAATGACTTTTTTATTTATTGACTACCTTTTCACTAAAAATAATTTCAATTATCAAAGTAATGCTTTGCAATGATGCAAAAATCGAATGACAATTGTAACTTTTCTGAAATTTTCTTGAAAATATTCAAAAACATCTTTTCACAAACTTAAAAATGGAGTAATATAGTTTATGGTCTATTTTTTATGGAAAGGGATTCAATATGGAAAACAATTTGGGAAAATGCTTTAAGCTTTTGAGGGAGTCAAAAGGCTTATCGCAAAAGGAAATAGCTGGGGACGTTATTTCCATTGCGCAGTTATCACGTTTTGAACGTGGTGTTAGTAATATTAACGCTGATACACTTTATCACTGTTTAGAGAATATGAATGTCTCTATCGCTGAATTTCAGTGTGTTTGCCGTAATTATTTGCAAAATCAAACACTTCTTTTTCAAGATGAGGTGGCTAAGGCTTTTATCGAAAAAAATACACTAACCCTAAAGCATTATTTGGTCAAATGTCACCAACTTGAAATTTCAGCTCCACAACAAAAGTTTTATAAACTCAATACAATCGTAGTTAAAGCCGTTTTATATCAGTGCGATAAAAAAGAGAAAGTGCCTAAAAAAGATGTTCAATTCTTGGTTGATTATCTTTTTTCAGTTGAGGAGTGGGGACGCTATGAACTCTGGTTATTTACCTATAGTGCTTCTTTGATGACAAGTGATTTGGTTGAAACATTTGCTTGTGAAATGATTAATCGAACTCAGTTTTATCAAGAAATTCCTGAGAATCGTCGCTTGGTCAATCAAATGTTGTTTAACGTGATTAATATCTGCATTGAAAGAAGTCGCTTTTCATTAGCTTTCAAATTGCTGAATTACGCTGATAATTTGAAAAAAGATGAAACAGATTTGTTCATTCGTAATGCGGTCAAATATTGTCGCGGGTATTATCTGTTTAAAACAGGAAATCTATCTGGCTTGCAGACGATGGAAAAATGCGCAGAAATCATGATATTTCTGGAATGTCATAGTATTGCACAGCAAATGTTGGATAGAATTTCAGAATTGAAAGCCGAAACATCACATATGCAAAAAGAATTAACCCATCTGTAATTTTGAGTAAACTATTCGTGTAGTCTTTTTATGGAATTTATTTAGGAGGATTTATGGAAAAAAAGATTCGCTATAAGCTACACAAAGTTAAAAAACAATGGGTAACCATTGCTGTTGCAAGTTTCGTATTAGTTGGAGCAGTTGCAGGAGCTGCTACTACAACACATACTGTTTCTGCCGATGAAACAAATGCTGTTGCAGTTACAAGAGGCAGTGATACGCCAGCAACTAGTACAAGTAGTAGTCAGACAGAAACTTCTGCCACAACTACAGAAGCACAAGAAACAACTACAGAAGCTTCATCAACAGAAGAAACAGTAGTTGCTGATGATGCACAAAAAACAACAGATGCTACATCTGAAAAAGCTGATGACAAGACTACAGAAAGCACAGCTACAGAAGCATCTGAAGACACAAAAGCATCAACAGAAGAAACTACAGAACCTTCAGAAGCTACTTCAACAGAAGCAAGTGAATCTTCTGAAACTAACCCATCAGATGATTCACACAAAGCTACTGACGAAGAAGTGCGTGATGACAAAACAAACAAAGCAGCAGAAGCAACAGACGCTGAAAAAGCAGCTGTTGACCAATTGAGCTTGGACAACATCAAAAAAATTGATGGTAAATACTACTATGTTCAAGAAGATGGTACAGTTAAGAAAAACTTTGCAATCACTGTAAATGGTCAATTGCTTTACTTTGATGCTGAAACAGGTGCTTTGTCATCTACATCAACATACTCATTCACAGAAGGTTTGACAAATCTTGTCGATAACTTCTCAAAAAATAACGAAGCTTACGATTCAACAGAAAAAAGCTTTGAATTGGTTGATGGTTATTTAACAGCTAATTCTTGGTATCGTCCTACTAAAGTTTTGGAAAATGGTGAAAACTGGGTAGATTCAACAGAAGAAACATTCCGTCCATTGGTAATGGCATGGTGGCCTGATGTTGATACACAAGTTAACTACCTTAACCATATGTCTGAATACTTTGGTTTGGATAAAAAATATTCTGCTGAAGATGGTCAAGCTAGCTTGAACGTAGCTGCAGAAGCTATTCAAATTAAAATTGAACAAGAAATCACACGTCGTGGTAACGCTGAATGGTTGCGTGAAATCATTGCTTCATTTGTTTCAACACAAGATAAATGGAACATGAACTCAGAAGATCGTGACACTGACCACTTGCAAGGTGGTGCCCTTCTTTACGTTAACAGTGACTTAACTGAATGGGCTAATTCAGACTACCGTCTTCTTAACCGCGCACCTACTTATCAAAATGGTCAAACAAATTACCACAAAGCTGACCGTACAGGTGGTTATGACTTCTTGCTTGCAAACGACGTTGATAACTCAAACCCAGTCGTTCAAGCTGAACAATTGAACCAACTTTACTACCTTATGAACTGGGGTAAAGTCGTCTTTGGTGATGCTGACGCTAACTTTGATGGTGTTCGTGTCGATGCCGTAGATAATGTCGATGCTGACCTTCTACAACTTTACACTGACTTGTTCGAAGCAGCTTACGGTGTTAACAAAACAGAAGCACAAGCACTTGCTCACATTTCTATCCTTGAAGCTTGGAGCTTTAACGACCCTGATTACAACCACGATACAAATGGTGCAGCACTTGCTATCGATAACGGTCTTCGTATGGCCTTCCTTGATGCTTTGACTCGTCCAGAAGGTAGCCGTACTAGCCTAGAATCATTGATTCACAATGATCTTGGTATGACTGACCGTACAGCTGATAGCGCTTATGGTGATACAATGCCATCATATGCCTTTGTTCGTGCACACGATAGTGAAGTACAAGGTATTATCGCATCAATCATCGCTGGTAAAATCAATCCTAAAACAGATGGTTTCACATTCACACTTGATGAATTGAAACAAGCATTCGAAATTTATAACGCTGATATGAACAGTGTTCATAAACAATACACTCACTTCAATATTCCAGCAGCATACGCTTTGCTTTTGACAAATATGGAATCTGTTCCACGTGTTTACTATGGTGACTTGTTCACTGATAATGGTCAATACATGGCAGTTAAATCTCCATACTATGATCAAATCACAGCTCTTCTTAAATCACGTATTAAATACGCAGCTGGTGGTCAAGCAATGAACGTTCAATACCCTGATGGCGCTGATGGTGGTATCTTAACATCAGTTCGTTTTGGTAAAGGTATCATGACAGCTGATCAAAAAGCAACTGACGAATCTGTTCCAACTTCAGGTATTGTTACAATCATTTCTAACAATCCAAACCTTAAATTGAATAGCTCTGATAAAATTGCTGTCCAAGTTGGTATTGCCCACGCAGGTCAATACTACCGTCCATTGCTTTCACCAACTGAAAATGGATTGCAAGCTTACCTTAACGATTCTGATACTGATATCACTAAATTGGTTGACGAAAACGGATTTATCTACTTCACAGGTGATGAAATCAAAGGCTTCCAAACAGTTGATATGAACGGTTTCCTTACTGTTTGGGTACCAGTTGGTGCATCTGCAGACCAAGATATCCGTGTGAAAGCAAGCACAGAAGCTAAAGAAGAAGGCAAATTAACTTACGAAACTTCAGCAGCTCTTGATTCACAAGTTATCTTTGAAGGATTCTCAAACTTCCAAGACTTTGTTCAAGACCCTTCACAATACACTAACAAAGTGATTGCTGAAAATGCTGATTTGTTCGAATCATGGGGTATCACATCATTTGAATTGGCACCACAATACGTGTCATCTACTGATGGTACATTCCTTGACTCAATCATCCAAAATGGTTATGCCTTTAGCGACCGTTACGACTTGGCAATGAGCAAAAACAATAAATACGGTTCAGCAGAAGACCTAAGAAATGCCATTAAAGCACTTCACTCTAAAGGTATTCAAGTCATCGCTGACTGGGTTCCAGACCAAATTTACGCTCTTCCAGGTGAAGAAATCGTAACAGCAACACGTGTTAACGACTACGGTGAAGAACGCGAAGGTGCTCAAATTAAGAACAAACCTTATGCCGCAAACACTAAAAGTAGTGGTAAAGACTATCAAGCACAATACGGTGGTGAATTCTTAGAATACCTTCAAGAAAAATACCCATCAATCTTTGAACGTGTTATGGTCTCTAACGGTAAGAAAATTGATCCATCAACTAAGATTAAAGTTTGGAAAGCTGAATACTTCAACGGAACAAACATTCTTGGTAAAGGTTCTGATTACGTTCTTAACGATCAAGCAACAGGTACATACTTCACTGTTAACGAAAACGGCGCATTCCTTCCAAAACAAATGACATCAGATTCAGCTCAAACTGGTTTCTACTATGATGGTAAAGGTATGACTTACTACTCAACAAGTGGTTACCAAGCTAAATCTTCATTCGTTCTTTACAACGGAAACCATTACTACTTTGACGAAGATGGCCACATGGTAACTGGTATGCGTGAAATCGACGGTCAAACTTATTACTTCTTGCCAAATGGTATTGAAATTCGTGACGCTATCTACGAAGATGCAGAAGGAAACCAATACTACTTCGGTAAAACAGGTAGCCGTTATGAAGGTGGTCATTACTATGCCTTCAACACAACTGAAACAGTTGATGGTGTTGCCAAAACTGTAACTAACTGGCGCTACTTCGGTAAAGATGGTATCATGGCGCGTGGTCTTGTTAAAATTGGTGAAGATTACCAATACTACGATGAAAATGGTAACCAAGTTAAAGGTCAACTTGTTAAAGACAAAGATGGTAATACACGTTACTTCAAAGGTGACTCAGGTGCAATGGTTGCTTCTGAATTCGCTCTTATCAACGGTGGATGGTATTACTTCGATGAAAATGGTGTAGCTGTTAAAGGTGCTCAAACTATTAACGGTCAACAATTGTACTTCGATGAAAATGGTGTTCAAGCCAAAGGTATCTTTGTCACAAACGAAGATGGTACACGTAGTTACTACGATGCCAAATCTGGTGAAAAATTTGTTGGTGACTTCTTCACAACAGGTGATAACCACTGGTACTATGCTGATGAAAATGGTAACTTGGCAACAGGTTCACAAGTTATCCGTGGCCAAAAACTTTACTTTGCTGAAGATGGTCTTCAAGCTAAAGGTATCTTTGTGACAGACGCTGAAGGAAATCGCCACTTTTACGATCCAGATTCAGGTGACCTTGCCACAAATAAATTTATCGGTGACGGTGACAACTGGTATTACTTTGACGAAAATGGTCAAGTGGTAACTGGTGACCAAGAAATCGATGGTCAAGAATTGCATTTCGATGAAAATGGTGTTCAAACTAAAGGTGGCTTCGCAACAGACGCTGAAGGTAACAAACACTATTACGATGCAAAAACAGGTGACTTGGAAGATGTAGATGTTGCTCTTGTAGAAGCATAAGCACTCATCGATAAGTGTTAGTATTTAAATACTAATCTGATTAAATAAACAATGACTCCATAAAAGAAGCTATCAAATCTAGTGATGTGCGTGCTAGTATTTGATAGCTTTTTTGTATTCTTGAAACTTTGTTTTTTACTAAGAGAGGTGTATAATTGAGGTGAATAATATACACTTAGTATTTTAATACTTTTTCTGAAGAGGAGATAGCAATCATGGTTAGTAAAAAAGAAATGGTCTTTACCTATATCAGATTAAATGCCATTCCTATTGTGATAGAAATAGTCTTCATTTTGTCGTGTTTGATTGTGCCGTCTAGCTATATCATTTACACAAATGCTTTATTTTATCTCTTGCTTTTAGCGTATTTTCTTATCTCAAAAGATCTTGATTTAAAAGCTTGGTTTTTGAGTTTTAAAAGTGGTAGAAAGTACTGGATTCAGGTTTTACTGACTTTGTTAGGGTTTATGTTTGCTTTTGGATTGACCGTATTTTTAGAAGGTGTTTTTCCAAATTTTAATACTGGAACTATTGATTTGAAAAGAGACAGCTGGTTAACACTATTAATATTTGCCGTTTCGACCATCTTTTTGCCAGCTGTGACCGAAGAGACCTTTTACCGCAAGAACATGATTTTGTTTGATAGCAAGAAAGCCATGATTATCACGACCTTTTTTAGCATGCTATTCTATGCTTTTGAGCATTCTCTTTCATGGTGGGGGATTTTGTTAGCTATGATTTGGGCGTTTCCTTTGAGTATATCTTATATCAAAACTAGAAATATCTATATTGTGATGACGGCACATTTTATTGGAAATCTTATCGGCAATGGCAGCGATGTGATTGCTACCTTGATTTATTGGTTATCTTAATTGAAATCTTACAAATAGCACCTTTAGCTGAATTTGGCTAGGGGTGCTTTTTTAGGTTTAAATGACCAAAAAAATTGTGCAGGCTTACTACTAGATTTATGCAAACGCTTGCGATATAATGCACTTAGTAATAATGATGGAGAAAAATTATGGCAAAAAGAGAACATTTCTTGAGAGAAGCAATGACGATTGCAATCCCTGTAGCTTTGCAAGCCATGCTGCAGTCATCCTTTTCAATGATTGACCAATTAATGGTTGGACAGCTTGGAAAGACTGCCATTGCAGCCGTTGAAGTTGGCGGAAAGCCACAATTTGTCTTTGCCTTTGTTAGCGGAGCGATTGCGACCGTAACAGGTATCATGGTTTCTCAGTATATGGGAAAAAATGATCAGAAAAAGATTAATACCAGCATGTCAGTTAACCTCTTAGTCATGCTGTGCTTGGCTTTATTTACCATGGGCTTGTGTTTAATCTTGCCTGATGTTTTGGCAGGAATCTTCACTAAGGATACTGAAGTTGTGGTGACGGCTAAGCCCTATATTCAGCTCTTAGCTTGGGTCTATCCTTTATCTGGGGTTGCAACACTTTTAGCGGTTCAGCTGCGTTGCCGAAATTACGCTAAGTATCCGCTCTACATCAGTGCAGTCGCTGCGGTGGTCAATACATGCTTAAACTATCTTTTGATTTTTGGTCATTTTGGTTTTCCTGCCATGGGAATCAAGGGGGCAGCGCTAGCTAGCTTAATGTCTCAAGTAGTGAATCTGGCTTTAATGGTTTATTTTTACCATAGAACTTGTCAATTTAGCTTTGATTTGCGGATGAAGGGCTCTGAGATTAGTCAGTATCTCATCATGTTAACGCCTATTGTAGTTAATGAGTTGCTTTGGACTTTGGGGCAAAATGTCAATACCTACATTTATGGGCACATGGGAACGAGTGAGCTTGCGGGGATGTCTCTAACTGGTCCCATTCAAGGGCTATTTATCGGGGCTTTGTCTGGGTTGTCACAAGCTGCGGGGATTTTAATCGGACGCAGGCTTGGTGAGCATGATTACGAACGAGCTTATCATGATTCGAAACGTTTGTGTTTTTATGGCTTTGTAGGGTCACTCATTTTATCAATCTTCTTGGTTTTAGGTGAAAATCTCTACATTGACTTATATAATGTTGGTCCTGATGTTAGACAAGTCGGGTCACAACTCTTGTTGACTTTTGCGATTTTAGCACCGGTTAAAGTCCAAAATATGATTTTGGGTGGTGGTGTTATCCGAAGCGGTGGGAGAACCAAGTACATCATGATTATCGATATTTTAGGAACGTGGTGCATCGGAGTACCTTTGGGGCTATTTACAGGATTGGTTCTTAAACTTCCGATTGTTTGGGTTTACTTCATTTTGTCACAAGAAGAACTCTTTAGATTTATCGTGTCAGTCTTTATGTTTCGCAGTAGAAAATGGATGAATACCATTAAATAAGCTGTTTTCACCAAAATTGACAAATTGTCAAAAAAATAGGCCGTTTTACGACTTTATGTGAGACCTTTTGATTAAAAAGTTTTATAATGAAGAAAAAGGTTTCTATGATACCGCTTTCTTTTTAGCAGTGTTTAGGATGATAAAAGGAGTGTTTTATATGAAATTAGAGACTGCAAAAAGATGGCTCGTCTTGTTCTACGAAAAAATCCAAGAAAATGTAGCTGTTTTAGCTGAATTGGACTCAACGATGGGAGGAGATGGAGACCATGGTGAAAACATGCTACGTGGTATGACAGCTGTTGTCAATACCGTTGAACCAAAGGAATTTACTTCGACATCTGATTTATTTAAGGAGACAGGAATGCTTCTTCTTACAAAAGTCGGTGGCGTATCTGGAACCTTATATGGTTCAGCATTTTTAGGAATGGCAAGGGCTGAAGAAGCAGGTGACTCGCTTTACTATGATATCAAAGAAGGTTTGGTCATGATTCAAAGGCGTGGTCGAGCAGAAATCGGTGATAAAACTATGGTTGATGTCTGGGCGCCTGTAGTAGAAGATTTGAAAAATCATCAGCTAACACCAGAGCGTATTGATGAGTATATTCTAAAGACAGCTCTTTTGAGAGCTAAAAAGGGACGTCATGCATATGCTGCAGATGGTTCACTTGGGCTTGTCGATCCTGGTTCGTATTCATCAGGTCTATTGTTTAAAGCACTATTAGAAGCGGAGGAAAATGATTATGTCTAAGAAAACTGGTATTGTTATTGTGTCACACTCAAAAGATATTGCTCAGGGTGTCGTAGATTTAATCTCACAAGTGGCAACAGATGTTCCAATTACATTTTCTGGTGGAACTGAAGATGGTAGAATCGGAACAAGTTTCCAACAAATCAAAGAAACTGTCAATAACAACGCTGCAGATACCTTGCTAGGATTCTTTGATTTTGGCTCTTCAAAGATGAATCTAGAAATGGTTGGGGAGTTGTCTGAAAAGAACATCCTTATGTGTAAAGTTCCTCTCGTTGAAGGGGCTTATACAGCAGCCTCTTTACTGCAAGCAGGTGTTCCATTTGAGGCTGTCATTGAACAACTTCGTGAAATGGATATCGATAAATAATGATAAAAAAATCTAAGCGGGCCTAGGTTCGCTTTTTTTCTGTCTTGTAAGCATTTTTATGATAAAATGAAAAATAAATTAGGTGAAAAGGGATTTTTTTATGGGAACAGTCAAAAGTAATCAAGAAGTAGCGCATGCCTATGCTAGTCAGTTAGCTAACGCTTGTCAGACCTTGTCTTCAAGTGCCACTGTCAGTAAAGACACACAGACTAATTTAGCAGGAAACACACGTTGCCACGAAGCGATTGATAAATCTGCAACTATACTGGCACAAATCACATCAGCTGTTAAAACAGCGTCAGATAACCTTCATTCAGTGGCGAGTGATTTTGAAGCTGTCGATCAAGCTGGTGCTAAATCTTTTGGAGGCTAATATGGCAGATACTTGGGAATTATTAGATCAAAAAGAACGTGCTTTACTTAAAAAAATAGATGATTTAGCTGATAGACAATATCAAGCAGAGCAATTATTTAGCGACTTTGAGGCTTATGATGAAGCTACTTATGATTCGGAAAATAATTTGTGGGAAGCTGCTTATCATAGCCGTTATAGCAATCAATTAGAAAATTTGAATGAAGGACGCCGTTGTCATAAAGAACGATTGGTAGATGATTTTCTGCGCTATAGAGATGATTTAAAACGTGAGGAAAGTCACCTTGAAAGAAAAATAGAAGTCATTCGAACTCAAAAACATAAAGAAAAATAAGGGATAAGGAGAAAACATGAAATGGGACTTAATATGACTTTAGAGCAATCACAAGCTCAGTCAGCAAGTGTTAATAGTGTCTGTCAAGCTCAAGTTCAGGGGTATCAGGCTTTACAGCGTGCTATTCAAAACTTTGCAGAGGATACTGAAAATTTACAAGGAAAAGCCTATAACTCTGCTAGAAGTTATTATCAAGCGGTTTTGTTGCCACTTGCTCAAGGTGGACAATTGTATGTGGAAACTTTAAAAAAAGCAAGCACTGATTTTCCTGCTGGCTATGAAGAAAAAGTAGATACGAAGAGTTGGAGCGAAGAGCAGCTTCAAGAATATATTCAAAAAGAAGAAGAGATGATTGCTAAACTTAATGATTATGCCAAATCATTAGCACACTCGGGGATACCTTCGGAGCATAAGCATCAACTTGAAGTCAATAACACAGAATTATTGCGTGGACATCATATGACAAAACACGTTTATGAGACAATCTTGGCTCATTTACGAGCTTATAGCACGAATTCTGTCCATTTATTTGATGAATTAAATGATATTGATGCGCAGTTAGCAATAGGTATCTCACAGACAAAAACTTGTTGGGATGCTTCATCTGGTACCTTTACCATTCCAAGTGATTTGACTTGGGTGAATTATTTATCAGCTTACTCAGCGACAAAAGATTTAAATCTTAGTCAATCTGACCGTGCTTTTGTCAATACCATGATGGCTGAATACGGTTTTGATCTAACAACAGCTAAGCAATTGTTGACCGTCAAAAAAGGCATTGATAAGAAATTTTCAAACCTTTCTCAAAAGGAGAGAGACTATATCTTTTTAAGAGTGGTTGGTGCAGCTAATTATGATGGCTTTCAGTGGGATGAAACAGCTGGCTATTTAACACCGTACTTCTACATCGAAGTTCCTAGCAGCCCCATCACTGATGAAAAAGCTAAAGTTGTTAAACCATTGCTTAGCATTTATCGAGATTTAGGACTTAGCGAACAAGAAGCCAAACAATTAAATTACAACCTTCGATTGCAGCATAATATGGCTGGGGGAAATTATGATTTGGCCGATGATTTGAAAAAAGACAATGTAAATTTATATAATCAAGCAAAACAAAATTATACTTCTGTTTATGGAACCTCAAAAGGTTTTGACGAGTTTTGGGATAGTCATTTAAAATCATATTCTAATAACGGTGCAGGTCACGCTGATTTTACTCATCAATCTATCACGATGGCAACCTGTTTGAATCCAACAAGCATCCAGTTATCAGATGTTTATGGCGGGAGAGAGCATGTCAAAGATTTAGCAGGCTGGGAAGGGGATACTACCTTTAATGCTAATGATATGAAACCTAGCATTGGCGAGGATGATTATAAGGCAGATTTAGATTCTGTCAATATTATCGGGCGAATGGAAAAGGGTCAAACCTACAGTCAAGCCAGTGTTTCTTATTACCGTGATGTTAACAAAGATAGCACTACTCGTGAAAAAGAATTCGTCAAAAATAAGGATTGGGATGAAGTCAAAGGTACTATTTATGTTAGCTTGGCTCCTGATGATATCCTTAAAAAAGGTGAAGAGGCAACTAAAGAGTATATTTCTGAGCGCTATAAGGGTGTGCCGCAATTTTTAGAGCGTCTAGAAGCTGTGGCTGATAAATAAAGGAGAGTTTATGACAAAGAAACTAATCAGCATTCTGGTATTGCTAGTTGCAGCATTAACTTTTGGTCTTCATCATTATCTTAGTCAGCCCAAGAATATTTTTGATGAAATGTACCAAGAGACAAAGCAAACATATCGCAGCGGGAATATTTTAAGGAAAATCAATGGTTTTGAAATTGATAAAATCTGGCCAAGTGACGATTCCAATATTTCCAAAACCCCTTCTGGAAAATATTCAGATGAAATTCTTAATCATTATTCTGATATCAGAATAGGTTTTAATTTTGAACAGAATAGTAAATTAATGTCAGTTTCCTTTAAAAGGGAAGTCAGTTCAAATACTAATTTAATTATTTGGAGTTTGTACAGCTGTAAAGATAGAGTCTTAACTAAAACTGTAGAGATTAGGGTGAAAAGTGGCGATTCAGATAAATACATTGAAGACCAATCTAAAGTTAAGGCTTATCTTGCAAAATACGGCATCACGGCATCTGATTTAGATAAATACTACAACGAAGTTGTGAACCAAAAAGTGTTGAAGGATTGGTGTTCTATCTATGACAGCAAGTTTTCACCTAAGGATTATGGTGACGTGACTGTCAAGACCGAGTGGGAAAATTGGTAATAAGTTATGACAAAAAAATTAATCGGCATTTTAGTCTTGCTAGTTGCAGCATTAGCTTTTGGCCTTCATCAATATTTTAGTCAGCCCAAGAATATTTTTGATGAGATTTATCAAGAAACCAAAAAGACATATCAAAGTAATAATGTTTTTAATCAATTAGGTGATGTAGATATTCATAAGTATCAAGAATATAACAATGATTCAAAATTTTACTCAAGTATAACTTATCGTGAGGAGTCTTTTTCAAAAGATTATAGTAATGTACATTTAACTTTTCATTTTACACAAGATACAAAATCAGTGTTTATTTCTTTTGAAAAAGAAATCGCGACAGGCACACGTCTTTGGATATATGGAAAATATTCCTCAAATGATAAGTCATTTCAGAAAAATATTCAAATTATCTTAGAGAATGGCGATTCAGATAAATACATCGAAGATCAATCTAAGGTCAAAACTTATCTTGCAAAATACGGCGTCACGGCATCTGATTTAGACAAATACTATGACGAAGTTGTGAACCAAAAAGTGTTAAAAGACTGGTGTTCTATCTACGACAGTAAGTTTTCACCTAAGGATTATGGTGACGTGACCGTTAAAACCGAGTGGGAAAATTGGTAATAAATTATTATGACAAAGAAATTAATCGGTATTCTAGTCTTGCTAGTTGCAGCATTAACTTTTGGTCTTCATCATTATCTTAGTCAGCCCAAGAATATTTTTGATGAGATTTATCAAGAAACTAAAAAGACATACCAAAGTAATAATGTTTTAGGGAAAATTAAGGATTTTGATATTCGAGGTTCATGGCCTAGCGATGATCCGAATATTTCAAAAACTCCGTTTGGTAAGTACAATGAAAAAGATTTGCCTCAAAAGTATTCTGATATTGAAATTAGTTTTAATTTTGGAGAGGGAAATAAGGGAGAAAATTTCCGCTTTGAATGGCATCCAAATTCAAAAATCACTGTTTGGTACTTATGCTTTTATAATAAAAAGAGCAAAACATTCACTAAAGAGGTTGCGATTTTTAATGAGCCAAGAAAAGCAGGTGAGTACGTTGACGACAAAACCAAAGTCAAAACTTATCTTGCAAAATACGGCATCACGGCATCTGATTTAGACAAATACTACGATGAAGTTGTGAACCAAAAAGTGTTAAAAGACTGGTGTTCTATCTATGATAGTAAGTTTTCACCTAAGGATTATGGTGACGTGACTGTCAAGACCGAGTGGGAAAATTGGTAATAAATCTTTGCGACTTCATCTACATGTCAAAGTGGACAATGATCCACTTTTTTTATATAATAAAGTCAGTTGTATAACTGACTTTTAAAAACAAATCAGTTTATCTTTACAAAATACGATAAAAGAGGTGAGTTTGATGTATTATCCTAAAAAGTTAAAAAATCGTCGTTTGGAGCTTGGTTTGAAGCAGACAGAACTAGCAAAGGAACTTGGGATTTCTAAACAGTCTTATTTTGCTTGGGAAAAAGGTACGGCAAAGCCAACAAAAGCTAACTTGGCTAAGTTAGAAGAGCTTTTGCAAGTGTCGCACGGCTATTTTTCTGAGCTTGAGATTGCGACTCTTTATAAGCAATTAACTGACCAAAATCAGGATAAAGCTTTGACTTATGTTCAAGATTTACTTGAACAGCAGCATAAGGTGGTTACTATGGTTCAAGAACCACGTTTTGCCTACAAGGTTTATGAGCGCCTGTCAGCTGGTGTTGGTGCTAATGTCTATGATGATATGGATTACGATACAGTTTATTTTGATAAAGATTTGGCGCATGATTTTGCCTCGTGGATTGATGGGGATTCTATGGAACCGACTTATCATAATGGCTCAGTAGCCCTCATTCGTGACACTGGTTTTGATTATGACGGTGCAGTTTATGCCGTTGTTTGGAATTCACAGACTTATATCAAAAAAGTTTACCGCGAGGAAAATGGCTTGCGCTTGGTATCAATTAATAAAGATTACGCCGATAAATTTGCACCATACGATGAAAATCCGCGCATTGTCGGAAAAATCGTTGGAAGTTTTATACCAATCATAGGAGGATAAGATGCGATTAAAAGATATTTTAGATTTAGATTCATATGACTTAGCTCCTGATAGCAAGGTCGAAATTTTTGATATGGATGATTTTGCGGATTCTGTCATGCATCAGCGTTTTTCAAAGGTTTATTTACCAGAAAATCAAGACAGCGAACTCTCACCATATGCCTTTTTGGTCAATGATTCTATCTTGATTACCATGGAGGCTTAGATGGGCTACTTTGATTATTCACGGGAGCCACGCGCAGACATCGCTTTTGTGGATATGAAATCATTTTATGCTAGTGTAGAATGTGTCGACCGTGGTTTGCACCCGTTAAAAACTTCGCTTTGCGTCATGAGCCGTGCTGAAAATGCCAGTGGCTTGATTTTGGCGTCTTCACCGACGTTCAAAAAAGTTTTTGGCAAGTCAAATGTCAGCCGTGCGTATGATTTACCTTTTGATGTGCACACGCGCAAGTTTTCCTATTACAATGCTAAACGTCAAGGTTTACCGACCACGCCTGAGTATGTGGCTTTCATTGAAAATTGGGCAAAGGCGACTTGGATTGTGCCACCGAGAATGAGCCGTTACATCGAGAAAAATCTGGAAATCCAGCATATTTTCCAGAATTACGGTAGCATTGAGGACATTTTGCCTTACTCTATTGATGAAGGTTTTATTGATTTGACCTCGTCGCTGAACTATTTTATCCCTGACAAGACCCTAGGTAAGAAAGAAAAGCTGGATAAGGTTTCTGCTATGATTCAGCGAGAAATTTGGCAAAAGACAGGCATCTACTCAACGGTTGGCATGTCAAATGCCAATCCATTGCTTGCAAAGCTTGCTCTTGATAACGAAGCCAAGCACAATCAGAACATGCGTGCCAATTGGTCTTACGAGGATGTCGAGACTAAGGTTTGGGCGATTCCTAAGATGACTGACTTCTGGGGGATTGGCAGCCGTATGGAAAAGCGTCTTAATAAGCTTGGCATTTTTACTATCAAAGAACTCGCTAATTTCAATCCTGATATTCTCAAGAAAGAGCTTGGTATCGTGGGGGTTGACCTCTTCTTTCATGCTAACGGCATTGATGAAAGCAACGTTCATCAGCCCTACAAGCCTAAGTCTAAGAGCATTGGCAATTCTCAGGTTTTGCCACGCGATTATCGCAAGAAAGCCGATATCGAGTTAGTTTTTAGGGAAATGGCAGAGCAGGTTGCTATTCGCCTGAGAAGAGCTCACAAGAAGGCGACAAATGTGTCGATTTATGTCGGTTTTTCAAAGCAAGAGAAAAAGCACCGTATTCAGGCGCAAATGAAAATCGAGCCTAGCAATAACACCAAGCAACTGACTGAGCACGTCTTAACTTTGCTGCGCAAAAAATATGATTCGGGTGCAGTCAGACATATCGCGGTATCTTATTCAGGCTTAGTCGATGAATCGTACAGTACGTTTTCTTTATTTGATGACATTGAAAAAATAGAAAAAGAAGAAAGGCTCCAATCAGCCATTGATGCCATCCGAGACCATTTTGGTTTTACGACCATTCAAAAGGCTAATGCGTTGCAAGAAGCCTCACGTAGCCTAGAGCGCAGCAAATTGGTCGGCGGGCATTCCGCAGGAGGATTGGATGGATTAAGTTAAGATGATTGACCGCAGTTATTTACCATTTCAATCGGCGCGTGAGCACTATGACAGAGGCATGGAAAAATGGATGGGCTTTTTCTTATCTGAACACACTAGCTCACTAAAAGCCGATAAAACCAAAGAACTCCTACACACCAACCTTACTAAAGACCAAAAAGCACTTCTCCTAAGCCAACTCTACACCAGCCACCTCACTGGTGTTTTTACAACCACAAAAGACAAAGACCACAGTCAACAACTCAGAGGCAAAATCACCGATCTCACCCCACACGAAATCACCATCAAAACAAAATCCCACTACCACCTCATCAAAACCAAGGACATCCTAGCCATCGGCGTCGAAGTCGAAGGAGTAGTCTAATTTTTATACAAAAGAAGGAGAATAATGAAAGATATAACAAAAGCAAGTCAATTAATTGTATTAGGAAATGGATTCGATTTACATTGTGGTTTAAAGAGTTCTTACAAGGATTTTTTATATTATGTGATAACACAAAAATATGCTGAGTATTTTCCAAATGATAGTGAAAAATCTCCTGAAAAGGCTTTTGAATATTTTAAAGAATATCTAAAGACTGGGGAAGAAATGTTTGATAAATGGTACTTTGAAAGTATTAATTTTAATATGTCATCACAAATTTTTCCTGATATAAACATCTGGTACTTAATTTTATTTCACGAGAATCTAAAACAATCATCAAATTGGTCAGATATTGAATCTGTTATTGAGAAGTATGTTAGTGATAAATTTATTTTTGATAACGATAAAGAAAAACAAATCCAGAAAACATTTATTGATATTCTAGTAGATGTCTTTTTTAACTATGGTTTCGAGGTAAATATATTATCAGAAGATACGATGAAGCAAGCTGAATATAATTTTGCTGGTCTCCTTCTCTATCATATTTTAAAAAGAGATGATGGGTGTTATGAAATTGAGACAAAAGTCAATGAGTTGAAAACTGCCTATAAAAACTATAAGTCTCGTTCTAGATGGATTGGAGCAGATGTTGATAAAGAGAAAGAATTTGTATTTGGCTTAAAAAATTCTCAAAGAAGTAAAGTCAAAGAGTTAATTAGCAACCTTTTAATGTCTGAACTCCATAATTTAGAAAAAGATTTTCAAGCTTATCTAATTCAAGAAACAGAAAGGGAAGAATACAAGAGTAAAGCTGAAAATTTCTTGCAAACTATAGTTATAGAGGGAGGATATCCATCAAGTTATAATGTTTTTTCATTTAATTATACTAATTCATGTTCTGGTAATTTTGGGACTCAAATAGCTTTCCGTAATGTTCATGGAGCATTAAATCAAAATTCGAATGAAAGTAAGATTATTTTTGGAATAGACAACATTTCTTCAGATTCGAGAGCAGAAGATATTGGTTATCGTTTTACAAAATCTTACCGTACTATGAGATTATATACCGAATTAGAAAATGACATGGCTTTTGGGGATAAAATCGATAATATTTTCACTAAAGATATGGACGTTATTAAATTTTATGGTCACTCTTTAGCTAGAGCTGATTACAGCTACTTTCAATATATTTTTGACATGTATGATTTGTATAATTCTGATGTCAGATTGATTTTTTACTATTCAAAAATTGAAGGACGAACAGTAGAAGAAGTAAGGCAAGAACAATACCGCAATATAACGAAATTGATAGAACAATATGGTGAGACTTTAGATAACAAAGCCCACGGAAGAAATCTTTTGACAAGACTAATTCAAACAGGAAGATTGAAGATAGTTGGATTGGAAGACGACAATAATAAAATGCAAGAAGAATAATCAAAGCTACCCTATCTAGTTTTATAAAGAAACTGGATAGGGTATTTTTTATTTGAATGGTCAAGATAACGGTTCCGTGCGTAGTCGAAGCATGATATAATATACTTGATATTTTAAAAATATATTAGAAGGAAATTTTTATGGCTGAGAGTAAAGACTTATTACAGGTACTATGGAGTGGGGCAGATGTTCTTCGTGGGAAAATGGATGCGAATGAATACAAAACTTACTTATTAGGCCTTATTTTTTATAAATATTTATCAGATTCTTACCTTGTGAGTGCTTATGACCTTTTGACTGATGAAATGCCAGAAACATTAGAAGAAGCACAAGCAGCGTATGAGGAAGAAATGCAAGAAGATGATGCAGAGGAGCTTCTTAAAGAATTAAAAGAATCTCTTCACTACACGCTTGAACCTCAAATGACTTATACAAGCATGCTAAAAGATGTGAAGCTCAATGCTTTTAATCGTGAAAAATTACAAGCAGCATTTAATCGTATTCACGAATCAGACGAACTTTTCAACGGTTTGTTTGCAGATGTTGATTTGTATTCAAATCGTCTTGGTACTGGAGACCAAAAACAAAGTGCAACAGTTGCTGAAGTCCTTCGAGTTTTAGAAGATGCTGACCTTATCCATGCCGAAGGTGATGTCCTTGGAAATGCTTATGAGTATTTGATAGGTCAATTTGCTTCTGAAACTGGTAAAAAAGCTGGAGAATTCTATACGCCACATGGCCCAGCTCAACTTTTGACACGTATTGCCATTATGGGGCAAGAAGATAAAAAAGGTTTGCAAGTTTATGATCCATGTATGGGGTCAGGTTCTTTGCTTTTGAGCTGTAAGAATTATTCTAGTGAGCCAGGTTATATTAAGTATTATGGTCAAGAACTAATGCCATCAACTTACAATCTTGCTCGTATGAATATGTTCTTACATAAAGTTCACCCTGATAATCAAGTATTGCGCAATGCAGATACACTTGATGCCGACTGGCCAACAGATGTTGAAACAGGTTTTGATATGGTTACTATGAACCCTCCATATTCAGCAAAATGGTCTGCAGCAAAAGGTTTCTTACAAGATGAACGTTTCATGGATTATGGTGGAAAACTAGCACCAAAATCAAAAGCAGATTATGCTTTCCTACTTCATGGTTTTTACCACTTGAAACAAACAGGAACAATGGCAATCGTACTTCCTCATGGTGTTTTATTCCGTGGAGCTGCTGAAAAGACTATTCGTGAAACACTTCTTAAAAATGGTTCTATTTATGCTGTTATTGGTCTACCAGCAAACATGTTCTATAATACGTCAATCCCAACATGTATCATTGTTTTGAAAAAACACCGTGAAGGTCGTGACGTGCTCTTTATCGATGCCTCAAAACAATTTGAAAAAGAGAAAAAACAAAATGTCATGAAAGAAGAGCATATCGAGCATGTGCTTGAGCTTTATAAAAATCGTGAAAATGTCGAAAAAGAAGCTTATCTAGCTTTATTTGAAGATATTGAAGAAAATGACTTTAACCTTAATATCCCACGTTATGTTGATACTAGTGAAGAAGAAATTCCAGTAGATTTGAAAGCATTGACAAAAGAAATCGAGGAAACAAACAAAGCTATTAACGAAGCAAACGCTAATTTCCTTGACATGCTTGGTGACTTGACTTTTGCGGATAATGAGACTAAAGACTCAGTTGAAGCCTTTTTAAAGGTATTTAAGGAGATGTAATATGACTAATAAAGTACCTAACATAAGATTTAAAGGTTTTACTGATGATTGGGAACAACGTAAGTTGGGGGAACTAGTTACTTTCTCTAAAGGTTCTGGCTATTCTAAGGGAGATTTACTAGAAGAAGGCACTCCAATAATTCTGTATGGAAGACTTTATACAAAATATGAAACAGTCATCTCAAATGTAGATACATTTGTAGAACCAAAAGAAAAATCTGTTTTCAGTAAAGGTGGAGAAGTAATTGTTCCAGGTTCAGGAGAAACCGCTGAGGATATTTCAATTGCCTCAGTTGTTGAAGAATCTGGTGTTTTGCTAGGAGGAGATCTTAATATAATTACTCCACCCAAAGAAATAAATTCTGCTTTTTTGGCTATTAGTATTTCTAATGGACAACCACATAAGGATATGGCAAAGATGGCTCAAGGAAAGTCAGTTGTTCATTTACATAATTCAGACCTTGCAAAAATAGATTTTCCATTTCCAATATATGAAGAACAATGCAGAATTAGTAATCAGTTTGCTGAACTGGATCACCTCATCACCCTTCATCAGCGTAAGTGTGAACAGACAAAAGAGCTTAAAAAATTCATGCTTCAAAAAATGTTTCCGAAAAAAGGTGAAAAAAATCCAGAAATTCGTTTTCCAGGATTTACTGACGATTGGGAACAGCGTAAGTTATCAGAACTGTATAACAAAAATACCGAAAAAAATGAAGAACTTATTAGTTATGATAAAACAATATCAATTGCTACGATGACTTATAAAAATAGTGGTAATGGAGCATCTGATAAATCTCTAAAGACTTACAAAGTTTTAAGAGTAGGTGATTTAGCATTTGAAGGACATACTAATAAAAAATTCAAGTATGGAAGATTTGTATTAAATGATATTGGTACAGGCATAATGTCACCTCGTTTTAGCACTTTGCGTCCAATTCAGCGTATGCCAATATCATTTTGGAAATACTATATTCATTATGAACCTATTATGCAGAAAATTCTCGTTAATTCTACCAAGGCTGGGACTATGATGAATGAATTAGTCATTCCTGAATTTTTAAAGCAAAGTATTTTAGTTCCTTCAATGAATGAACAACAAAAAATCGGTGAATATTTTTCTAACTTAGATAACCTCATCACTCTTCATCAACGTAAGTGTGAACAGTTAAAAGAATTGAAAAAATTCATGTTACAAAACATGTTTCCAAAGAAAGGATAAGAGATTATGGCAGAATTAGAATCAGTTTTAGAACAAAAACTGATTGATCAACTGTGTCAAGGCGAGTCTCAATGGACTTATCGCCCTGATATTAGAACAGAAGAGGAGCTTTGGGATAATTTCAGATATATTCTTGAACAAAACAACAAAGCTAAATTAAATGATGGTCGTCTAACTGATAGTGAGTTTGCTAAAATTAAAAATGATTTATCACACGCTTCTTTTTACGATGCAGGAAAATGGCTGGTTGGTGAAAATGGTCAAGTATATGTGCATGTTCAACGTGGTAATGAAACGCTCCACTTATTGGTTTTAAATAATGAGCATGTTGCAGGTGGGACAAGCGTCTATGAAGTTATTAATCAATATCAAGCTTTTGGCGACGAAGATGATGCGCGTGATCGTCGTTTTGACGTGACTTTACTCATCAACGGAATTCCGATGATTCATATTGAATTAAAAAACAAAGATCATTCTTATATGGACGGATTCCATCAAATCAAGAAATACATTGCTGAAGGCAAGTTCCGTGGGCTCTTCTCAAATGTCCAAATGTTTGTTGTCAGTAATGGTGTTGATACTAAGTACTTCTCAGCTGCCAGAGACAACGAGTTAAACAAAAAATTCCTAACAGGTTGGATTGATAGCAAAAATCAACCAGTTCCTGACTTTCTTGACTTTGCAAAAGCAGTTTTAAGAATTCCAGAAGCACATGAAATGGTAACGAAGTATATCGTACTTGATAACGATAAGAAAAAACTTTTGGTTTTACGTCCATATCAAATTCACGCTATTGAAGCTATGCGTGATGCTTCAAAACATGGGAAATCTGGATTTATTTGGCATACGACAGGTTCTGGTAAGACAATGACGTCTTACAAAGCTACTCGTAACCTTTTGATGGATATCCCGTCAATTGAAAAGACAATTTTCTTAATTGACCGAAAAGACCTTGATTTGCAAACAAAATTAGCTTTTCAGTCGTACGCTGATAATGATACGATTGATGTTGATGACACAGAAAACGTCAATTCGCTGATTAAAAAGATGACTGATGGAAAACGTCAGATGATTGTAACCACGCGTCAAAAAATGCAGACAATGGTCAATAAGCGTTTGACAGAGGGAACGCCAGAGTATAACAAGATACGTGCTTTAAAAGTTGCTTTTGTTGTTGATGAATGTCACAGGGCAGTAACACCACAGACTAAACGAGATATTGAAGCTTTCTTTGCCAATTCATTGTGGTTCGGTTTTACAGGAACACCAATCTTTGAAGCCAATAAATACGAGCAAAAGGGTGATTTAGCACAAACGACACAACAACTATACGGTAATTGCTTGCACAGCTATACTATCAAAGAAGCGATTCATGATGGAGCAGTACTTGGTTTTATGGTTGAAACACTTGGTAAAAACGGGCTTACTCCAGAAGAAGAGGAGCGTACCTATGGAAAAGAAGCTCATATGCGTCAAGTTTTAGATGTTATTTTGAACAAATCTTTTGCCAAATTTGGTATGGAAAAAGGTAGAGGTGAGACCTATGAAGCTATGTTTACTGTAAGTTCGATTGAACAAGCTCAAAAATACTATGAATTGTTAAAATCAATTAAAGCTGGTAAGGATGAGCTAAAAATAAGTGATGACATTCGTCGTGCTTTACCTGATTTTCCAAAATTTGCGATTACTTATTCAGTTACTGAAAACGATGAAGCTTCTAAAATTAATCAAGATAAGATGAAAGAAGCTTTGGACGACTATAATGATATGTTTGGTACAAATTATAATCTGGCGGGTATCAATGCTTACAATGCTAATTTGAACGATCGCTTAGCACGTAAAGAGAAAAAATACTTAAATCGTAGTCAGCAACTTGATATCGTTATTGTTGTCGATAGACTTTTGACGGGATTTGATGCTCCTTGTTTGTCAACACTTTTCATTGATCGTCAACCGATGTCTCCTCAAAACTTGATTCAGGCTTTTTCACGCACTAATCGTCTTTTTGATACTAAAAAGCAATATGGCCAAATTGTAACTTTCCAATCTCCGCAAGCTTTCAAGGAAGCTATTGATTCAGCGCTAGCATTATATTCACGTGGTGGAGAAGGAAAACCATTAGCAGAAGACTACGATGCTGTTAAGGAAGAATTTGTTACTTCGTTAAAATCTGTCCGTAATCTAGCAGATACTCCTCAAGATGTTATCGGATTATCTGAAAAACAAAAGAAACAATTTATCTTTGTCTTTAGAGATTTGGACCGTTCATTTAATCATCTAAAAGCATTTTCAACTTATGATCCACAAATTTTGAAAGATAATCATTTTTCACAAGAAGAATATGAAGATTATGCAGCGGTTTATAAAAATGTTTTGGCAGAACTAAAAGAAGATAAACCGGAAGACAAAGTAGACGATGAGCCAATCATCGATGATTATGAGCTAGTGGCTTTTGATAAAATAAAAGTTGACTATGACTATATCATCGATTTAATTAGTGGTTTTGTTGATTCTCTTGGTGAGGTAGAGAGTGAAGCAGAATATAATAAAAAGCTTAATGAAATCAAAGAAATTATAGCGGCATATTCTGAAGATAATCCAAAACTTGGTTCACTACTCGAAAGCATTCTTGAAGATATTGTAAACAATAGTGAAAAATACGAAAATCAAGATGTATCAGTTATCATTAATCAAATGAGACAATCAGCAATTGACAAAGAAATTAGATTGTTCTCTGAAAAGTGGTTTGTAGATTTCGAAGATGTTAAGTATGAAGCATATCATTTCAAAGATGGTAAACTAGCTAATGAAAGTAAATTGAAAGAAAAAGCTGATTATGCAGCTTACAAAGAAGCAACAGAAGAACCAGTCAAAAAATTTAAATTCTTTAGTGCAATGATTAAAGATTTTAAAGAAGACTTAATGCCTGAAATTGCTCCATTATTTAATTAATCAAATAGGCCCTGTTATAACTCAGGGTCTATTTTTTTACGAATTCAAACTTGATAATGACCGCATGATAATATCGATATCTTTGCTTTCAAGTTCGTTAATGATGTGAAGATATGTTTTTTGAGTGGTTGTCATGTTTGAGTGTCCTAGTCGTCTAGCCACACTTGCTATAGAAACGCCTGCAAAGAGCAGTAGTGAAGCGTGTGTATGTCGTAAACCATGGATAGAAATAATTGGAACGCCAGCGTTTTTACAATGACGCGCTAGACGGTCATTGACGGTAGAGTTGTATACTTTTCCTTTGACAAAAATAGGTTTGTCTTCGGGTAAACTTTTTAAAAGCTCAGCAAATTGAATGACGGTTTGCCAGTCAATGGGAATTTTACGAATAGAGGATTCGTTTTTAGTGGGTAGAAAACCACCATTTTCTTTATAATTCCATGTTTTTGAGACAGAGAGCGTTTGTCGTGTTAAATCAAAATCTTTTGGGGTTAGTGCTAAAGCTTCGGAGAAGCGTAAGCCTGTTTTGGCAATAAGAAGAATGAGCCAATCCATATTAATCTCACCTTTTAAATCCAAATCATCAAGAAGTTTGTGGAGTTCGTATTGATTGAGAAATTTAGGCTTCTTTTCACGTGGCTGTTTTCCCTTGATAATAGCTTTTCGAGTTGGATCTCGGGGAATAAGTCCTTCATCAACCGCATCAAGAATAGCACATTTTAAATGATGATGAAAATCCATAGTTGTCTGTCTTTCGTGGACACTAGCGTACTGGTTCAAAATTTTTTGATAAGAAATACGGTCTAAATGTTGTATCTGTAGTTTTGGAACAAGCTTTTCAAGCCATCGATAGGCCATATAATATTTTTGCATGGTAATTGGTCTAATAGCCCCCTCTTTATAAACCATAATCCACTGTTTGTAGTAATCGCAGAATAACATTGTTTCAGAATTGATTATTATTTCATCCATTTTAATATAAACCTCCTGTCAATAATGTATCACAATGCTTAAAAAATATGCTTTTTCAGAGTGTAAATCGTACAAAATCCTTACGCTGATGAAGGGTGATGAGGTGGTCGAGGTTAGAGAAGTACTCACCGATTTTTTGTTGTTCGTTCTTGTTTGGAATATTGATACGAACATTTTCAACATCGGATGCATTATATGATGGTAATGCTCCAACTTGTGTTAGTTTAGTTAAATCTAATGTTTCAAAAAGAGTTTTTCCAAAATCACAATTCCATACATTTTTATTAAAAACATATGCCATTGTGTTATTATCCAAAAGGAATGGAAACCGAACTAAACGTTTGCGATTCAGCATTACAGCAGCTCCAACTTTGGCAAAGAAAATAGCAGGAACATCATTTATAACATTCCATTTTTTTCTATTAATTTGTTCTGCTGTAACATAATTATTTGCTACCACGAGTTCGTTTTCATTTCCTTCTATATTCATGTCTGATACTTTGAAAAATGGAATACCCTCAATACCACCTTGTTCAGCATCAGGAAATCCTACTCCAGATTTTGCAGTGCCCACTTCTCCCAACTTACGCTGTTCCCAAGCGTGATTATTTCCCCTCCCCAATTCTTCCAGCGCTAGCTAATTTTCTCCACACTTACAAAAAATTCAAATGAGCATTGTTCTCTCAAAATCTTCTATACAGCTCCGCCATTTTCCAAAAGAAATGATACCGTGACTAAAAACTTCCTTGATTTTGTGCTAAAATAGAGCTAAGTTATTTAGAACAGGACGGGAGTAGGTTATGGTTCCAGCGTATATTAGAATTCATGATGCGGTTAAGAAGCAGATTGATGATGGTTTTTGGGAGATTGGTCAGCGCTTGCCGAGTGAGCGGGATTTGGCGGATGATTATGAGGTGAGTCGTATGACGCTTCGTCAGGCGATTACGCTTTTGGTGGAAGAAGGGATTCTTGAGCGTCGTGTGGGTAGTGGGACTTATGTGGCTAGCCATCGTGTGCAAGAGAAGATGCGCGGGACAACGAGTTTTACGGAGATTGTGCGTTCGCAAGGTAAGACGCCGTCTTCACAGTTGATTTCTTATCAACGTAAGCCAGCTAATGACACTGAAATTCAGCAGTTACAGCTTAAGGCTAGCGATTATGTGGTGCGTATGGAGCGCGTGCGTTATGCGGATAATGTGCCTTTGGTTTTTGAGGTGGCATCAATTCCTGAGAAGTTGATTCAGTCGTTTAATCGTGAGGACATCACGGAGCATTTCTTCCAGACTTTGACGGATAATGGCTATGAGATTGGTAAGAGTCAGCAAACCATTTATGCCAAAAATGCGAGTGAGCGCGTGGCTAACTACCTTAAGGTTCCGAAAAATCATGCCGTACTTGCTTTGACACAGGTCTCATATTTCACAGATGGACGTCCATTCGAGTATGTTCACAGTCAGTATGTCGGCGACCGCTTTGAATTTTATTTGGAGAATAATTAAAATCAATAGGACAGCACATCATAGTGTTGCCCTATTTTTAGCGATATTTCTGGTATCGTTTACAAAAATATCAAAATAAGTCTGATTAACCAATTCTGACTATTAAATTCAATCAAAATATGGTAAAATGAGGATTATGGAAATTGAAAAAACCAATCGTATGAATGCTCTGTTTGAGTTCTATGCAGCTTTGCTGACAGACAAGCAGATGAATTATATTGAACTTTATTATGCGGATGATTACAGCTTGGCTGAGATTGCTGAGGAATTCGGCGTTAGTCGTCAAGCGGTCTACGATAACATCAAGCGAACAGAAAAGATTTTAGAGGCTTATGAGATGAAACTGCACATGTATTCTGATTACATTGTTCGCAGTCAGATTTTTGATGATATTTTAGACAAATATCCTGATGATGAATTTTTGAAAGAAAAAATCGCTATTTTGAGCAGCATTGATAACCGTGACTAGGTTGATTTGAAAACTAGCGAAATTCGATAAGACAATAGAGATATGAGGTAGGAGAATTATATTATGGCTTTTGAAAGTTTGACAGAACGCCTTCAAGGGGTTTTTAAAAATATTCGTGGAAAGAAAAAACTCTCTGAAAAGGATGTTCAAGAAGTAACCAAAGAGATTCGTCTTGCTTTGCTTGAAGCTGACGTTGCTCTTCCAGTTGTTAAGACTTTCATCAAACGTGTACGCGAACGTGCGGTTGGTCACGAAATCATTGATACCCTTGACCCAACACAACAAATCGTAAAAATCGTTAACGAAGAATTAACAGAAATCCTTGGTTCTGAAACAGCTGAACTTGAAAAATCACCTAAAATTCCAACAATCATTATGATGGTCGGGCTTCAAGGTGCTGGTAAAACAACATTTGCTGGTAAATTGGCTAACAAGCTGATCAAAGAAGAAAATGCTCGTCCAATGATGATTGCTGCCGATATCTATCGTCCAGCGGCCATCGATCAGTTGAAAACACTTGGTAGCCAAATCAATGTTCCAGTCTTTGATATGGGCACTGATCATTCAGCCGTTGAAATCGTGACAAATGGTTTGGCACAAGCCAAAGAAAACCACAACGATTACGTTATCATCGATACGGCTGGTCGTTTGCAAATTGATGAAAAACTCATGGAAGAACTCCGTGATGTTAAAGCTCTTGCGAAACCAAATGAAATTCTTTTGGTTGTTGATAGCATGATTGGTCAAGAAGCTGCCAATGTCGCTGATGAATTCAACAAACAATTGGATATCACAGGGGTTGTCTTGACTAAGATTGATGGTGATACTCGTGGTGGTGCGGCACTCTCAATTCGTGAAATCACTGGTAAACCAATTAAATTCACTGGTACTGGGGAAAAAATCACTGATATTGAAACATTCCACCCAGATCGTATGTCAAGCCGTATCCTTGGTATGGGTGACCTGCTTACATTGATTGAAAAAGCCAGCCAAGAATACGATGAAAAACGTTCAATGGAACTCGCAGAAAAAATGCGTGAAAATACCTTTGATTTCAACGATTTCATCGAACAACTTGACCAAGTTCAAAATATGGGGCCGATGGAAGACTTGATTAAAATGATTCCTGGTATGGCTAACAACCCAGCTCTTAAGAACTTCAAGGTTGATGAAAAAGCTGTCGCTCGTAAACGTGCTATCGTGTCATCAATGACACCAGAAGAACGTGAAAATCCTGATTTGCTTAACCCAAGCCGTCGCCGTCGTATCGCAGCTGGTTCAGGAAACAGCTTTGTCGAAGTTAACAAATTCATCAAAGATTTCAACCAAGCTAAACAAATGATGCAAGGTGTCATGTCTGGCGATATGGAAAAAATGATGAAGAAAATGGGTATCAACCCAAATAACCTTCCTAAAAACATGCCAAACGGCATGGACATGTCATCACTTGAAGGCATGATGGGCGGAAACGGAATGCCAGACCTATCAGCGCTCGGTGGAGATATGGACCTTAGCCAAATGATGGGTGGCGGATTCAAAGGTAAAATCGGCGAATTTGCCATGAAACAATCAATGAAACGCATGGCAAACAAAATGAAAAAAGCTAAGAAAAAACGTAATAAAAAATAAAGCTTAATAGCAAAAGGTCGCGGATTCCGCGGCTTTTTTGGTTTGTTTCTGAAAACTGTTTCAAATTATGTTATAATGATTAGAAAAAATCGGTTAAATTTTGGGAGAGATTTATGAAGATTAAGATGAGCGAGGTCATAGCGCAACGCGATAGCCTCAAAAGCTCTATCAGC
The DNA here is from genome assembly GCF_900104225.1 of Streptococcus equinus. Lineage (GTDB taxonomy): Bacteria > Bacillota > Bacilli > Lactobacillales > Streptococcaceae > Streptococcus > Streptococcus equinus_D. The sequence goes on from NZ_FNJK01000002.1 coordinate 485,311, forward strand.
CAAACAAAGAGTCAACTATCAAGTGCCAAGAAAAAACTAAAAAGCGCAGCCAATTCAGAGGCTCTAAAAGGTGACGTTAAAGATGCGATTGATAATAAAATCAATAACTACCAAGTGCCTTTGCTGACGAATTATGTGAATAGCTTGGATGTTATGGCATAGGGCTATGACAATCTCATCAGCACTTTTAAGAGTATTGTTAGCGAAAACAGCGATAGCGCTATCGTTGATACGGACGTTTTGCAGCAGATGGTAGATCAATTCGATTCACCGCTAGAGCAGTTAAAAACTAGCTCAGATGCCATTAACAAGGCTATTGATGAAGTCGCAGACATTGTCGCACTGATCAAAGTGACAACAGACGATGCCGTCTCAGAATTCAAAGGTGGCAAAAAAGTCCTTACCAACACCATCAAGGACATGGGGATTTTTAATAATACTGTCTTTACAAGCGAAGTAGGCGATGTTTTAGACGAACAGAACACGCAAATCAGTAGTTTGTCAGACCTAGGTAGCAGCTCATATACAAGCAAAAAAGCTAAGAACTTTTACAAGAAAACAGACTTCAAAACGGAAGTTAAAGAAGCTAATCTGGTCATCAAAGATAAGAATAGAAAAGCTAGACTTAAGAGTGATTTAGCCAAAGAACTTCAAGTTTCAAAATATAGTGGCTATATGAACTTATCAGGTGCAAGGGCACTTGAGGCAGCTATGCCAATTACATTAACTTGGCAAAAAGGTGCTAAAATTAATAAAACTTTATCTAAACCAGGTGGTCCAAGTGAGAAAGATTTAGAAAACATCGGTGTAGGAATCAAGGAAGATAAAGAAATTCTCTTATATGATAACCTGTATGGTTATGCCAAATGTACTTTTGAAAGCTCAGCATCAATCAAAGGAAAGGTTGCTTTTACTTTTAATAACTCTGGGCTAAATAGCGTAAAATCAGGTGATACTAATTTAAAAAACGGTGAAATAACCTTACCAGTTTCTGGGTCAGCTATAGAAAATTATCCATCATACGATGTTACTGCAACTTCTAAGGGAATCGCTGGTGTATCAGGCAGTATCGGAAATGAAAAGTCTAAGACAACATATGGTGTTAAGTATATCAATGGCGCTCTGGCAGCCTATACCAGCAATGAATCAAACTTCACCTTACCTCAAGAAAATAGAAACGGAGTCCCTAACCTAAAAGAAAAAGTCACTTTCGAACAAGGACAATATCTGAGAGATGGTGGGGATGGACCACATTTAACTAAGTATGATTATTGGGTGGAAAAGGGGAATCTTGAATCAGCTGGTGAGATAATGAAACGTGAAGCAACCAAAAGTTTGGAGATTGGTGTTATGGCTGTTGCAACAGTGGCTGTTGGAGCGTTTGTAGTATCCACATTTGGTATCGGTGGTCTAGCAGTTGGAGGTTTAGCTGGAGGGGCGCTAGGACTTGGGTCAAGTGTTAATCATAAGGAGAAAAAGAATGAAGAATAAATTTCAAGAGTGGATAGTTAGACAAAAAGTAGAGTTAGTTTTTAATTTACCAAAAATTAATTTTATTTTATTGATGATACCAATTTTATGGTGTATTTATCAATTTTTACAAGAGCAAAAAGATAGTATGAAAATATTATTATTGATAGTGATTTCCATTTTAGCATTATGGGGGATTTTTATTAATAATTTAATAAGGAAATCTGTCTACTTAATGCTATATGAAAAAATTGATTCACAAAAATTTGTAAACTATTTTAGCTATGCCTACTCCCATACGCCTGTAGGTCAGAGAAAAAAGATAAATTGTTATTGCCTGTTTAGTAAAGCACAAGTAGCTTTTTTACGTGGTAACTTTGAAGAATCATTGCAATTACTAACTCAATTAAAAAACAATGAGGTATTTTCATCAAGCAGTGAGACTCTTAAAGAAAATCAATTATACTACGAATTTTTAAATTATTGTAAATTATCTCAGTTTGAAAATGCTGAAATTCTTTTAGATAAGCTACCTAAAGAGTATAAAGAAAGTTCAAAATTTATTTTGAAAGTTTTAAAAGGCAACGTAAGCGACTATGTTTTTGAGTCTGAACCACGTACAAAGTTAGTGAAGATTGGGAGATGTTATTACCAAGCACTTAATTTTTTAAATGCTGACAATAAGCCCGCTGCCAAAGCAAAATTCCAAGAAATTGCCAATGAAAATCCGGAGCTTTTCTATGTTCGTGAGGCTAAGAAATATTTGGAGGAGTTAGATAATGAATAGAGAGCATTTGCCAATTGGGACTGTCGTTCGTGTAATGTTCTATAATATTTCAAAAAAATATCAAAAATGTCGACTGAGAATATTCAAAATTATCAGTTTCGTATAAAACTGTTCATGTTTTTGCTTATAAATATTTATGTTATTGGTGCTATATTTTTGCTTAGTAAGGAGATGATATTTGCGTTTTTGGGGATTAACTATTGCGATGATTGCTTCTATAACCCTTTATGTATTAATAGCTGCTGCTTTAATAAAGGGAGTTTACATGATTTTAACTGATGCCTTATTTCCAGAGCGTTATCTTAAAGCATTAGATGAAATTTCATCATACAAACATCAAGAAAAATAAAGAAATTCTCTTATATGATAATCTGTATGGTTACGCAAAATATACTTTTGAAACGTCAGTTTCCAACAAAGGAAAAGTTGCCTTTACTTTTAGTCAATCAGGATTGGATAGTGTGACATCTGGAAATACCACTTTAACTAAAAAAGGTGAACTAAATTTACCAGTTTCTGGTTCTGCTTTAGAAGGACATCCATCATATGATGTTAGTGCTAATGCTAAGGGGGTTAGCGGCATATCAGGAAGCATCGGAAATGATAAATCAAAAACAACCTATGGTGTTAAGTATATTAATGGGGCATTAGCTGCTTACACAAGTAACCAATCGAATTTCGCATTGCCACAACAAGCCACAAACGATGTAGCGACCCTAAAAGAAAAAGTCACTTTCGAACAAGGCCAATACCTGAGAGATGGTGGGGGAAAAACGAGAGGTCCAGAGTGGTCGGATATAAAGACTTCTTTTTCTAATGCTACGGATACAACAGTAAAAACTGCAAAAAGTACAGGTGACTTTGTTTGGAATCATTTTGGTGAAATTGCAGTTGGAATACTTGTTGGTGCTGTGATTGGTGCAGGTATTATTTTAGCTTCACCTGAATTACTTGTAGGTGGAGCAATAAGTTTGGTTATAGAGAATAATGAGGTTTCAAATAATGAAAGATAAGTATGTACAGAAGTTAAGCAAAAAGAGTGGAAAAGAAATTGTTGTTGGTATCAAAAAAATGCAGTATTTTTTGTTTGCATTATTAATAATACTAGCACTTGTAGGAATTTATTGGTATAGCATAACACTAAATAGTGATAATAAAAATTTTACAAATATTATTTTTATATTTATGATTATGATTGCTTTCCTTATTTTTGCCTTTTTTCTTTGCTTTAGTAGGATTTTATCATCTATTATTGACTTTGTTTTTTATGAACAGATTGATTTTGAAAAATATTTAGAAATATTGGATATTTTATATAAAATAGAGAAAAATAAAAAGATAAAAAAAGAATATTTTCAAATTAATCGATTTGGTATGGGACAAGTAGAATATTTTTCTGGGAACTTTGAAAAAAGTTTACATATTCTCGAGAGAATCGATCTTTCTAAGGTGACATTAAGGCATCGCGATTTTTATCAGAATAGTATTCTTTATTTTAAATGTCTCAACTATATAATGTTAAAAGATGTTAAAAAAGTTGAAGAGATGCATCAATCATTTAGAACTAATTCTAGAGAAAACTCTGTACAAAATATTTTGGAAATTATAAAAGGCAACGTAAGCGACTATGTTTTTGAGTCTGAACCACGTACAAAGTTAGTGAAGATTGGGAGATGTTATTACCAAGCACTTAATTATTTAAATGCTAATGA
>NZ_FNJK01000018.1 GCF_900104225.1 Streptococcus equinus
AGTTTTAGACATGACTACGCTAATGTTTTGATGAGTTTAAAAGTGGGAATTGACCAAGGTAATTTAGATGACATCAAGAAAATTTACGAGGAAATCACCGCGGATTCAACGAAATTAGTCAACAATAACAGATTTGACCTGACTCGTTTGGCCAATATCACAGACAGTGGTGTTAAAAGTCTTATGTCAGCTAAATTTTTGCAGGCAGAAAATCAAGGCATTGAGATTAGTATGGAAGTTTCAGAAAGAATGGGAACTCCCAAAATTCCCTTGATTTCTTATATCCGCATCTTGTCAATCCTTTTCGACAATGCTATTGAAGCAGCTTTGGAGTCTGAAACTCCCAAAATTTCCGTAGCTAATTTCTACCAAGATGGTGATTTTGTTTTCATGATTGAAAATTCGACAAAAGATGAATCGGTAGATTTGGATAAGATTTTTGAGCGTGGTTACTCTACAAAAGGAGATAATCGTGGGCTCGGTCTAGCAACTTTGATGGATTTTCAAGACGATTATGAAAATTTGTCTATTGAAACAAAAAGTTCAGATTATAAATTTACTCAAATTGTAAGGATTTATGAAGGAGAAACGTAAAAATGTTAAATAATTTAATACTATTTTTTGCTTTTATTGTTAATTTTATAAGTTTTATTCTACTAGGAATATTATTTCAACAAATTACTAAATATAAATTATCTTTAAAAGAATGGGTTTTCTTTTTGCTTGAGATTGAGGTCTTTTTACCAATAGTGAATGGTACTCTTCTCAGTACACTAAATTTAAGTCCTTACCTAGTTAAAGAATGCACTATTTATTTAGTTGCAGCAGATCTTATTGCTATTTCTTATAAACGTAATTCTAAAATGGAATTTAGATATCATTTCTTTTACGGCTTATATCCTATTGTATTTTATGTTGTTTTGCATAATTCTTTCTTCATTATTTGCCAATCTATTTTTTCAATAAAGATAGATATTTTAAAACCTTCGCTGCCAGTTATATTAACAGGAATTGAACCATTTATTGTGTATTATTTGGTTTCACGATGGTTAAATATTGATATTTCAAATGTGAGCCAAAGTTTAAAAAAGCACATCGAACCAAAAGTTTTTAACATTGTTAATATCTTGATGGTTTTCTATTTTTTACTTGTGGATGCCATTGCTATTTTAAGACCTTTTCGTGATGCTGCTAACGACGCATTAAGGGCAATTATTGCGTTCCTTTACTTCATCCTTCTTTTCACTTTCCTCTTTTACCTTAACTTCCGCCATGGTCAGGAGCAAAAAGAAGAACTGCTGCGTAATCAGGAAATGGAGCTGACAGCACTTGAGAATTACAGTAAGCATGTGGAAAGCCTTTATCAGGAAGTGCGCAGTTTTAGACATGACTACGCTAATGTTTTGATGAGTTTAAAAGTGGGAATTGACCAAGGTAATTTAGATGA
>NZ_FNJK01000006.1 GCF_900104225.1 Streptococcus equinus
AATGTTATAGCCATCCTTTAGCTTTTAAAAATTTATCTGGTATACGAAGTTCAATTTCTTCCATGATATCTTTAAGATAACTGTCCCAATCTGCAATCTCGCTGTAAGCTAGTCTTTTCCCCAAAGATGTTCCAAATTGGTCATTAAAAACTAGTGAAAAACCGCAAAGTCCGTTTTCATAGTTAAATTGAATCCAGAAATAATCATAAGCTGCAAAATTAAGTTTAAACATATGATGATTCGGAACATCGACAACATCATAGACAGTAATAGTCTCTACTCGACTTCCAAAACTTTGTCTAACTTTTTTTCTTGTTTCTCTTGCGAGTTCTAACATATTATTTGCTTGCATACCAATATCCTCAAATTTAGTCATCTAAAATAATTTCCAAGCTAATCCCTTCATCGGCAAGTTTTTTGGCAGTCTTGTTAAAAAAGTCCCATGCTGCTTTTGGAGGAGTGTATTTCAATGCTACTCCAAAATTAATTTTAGTAAAATTAGTTCCACAATGTTCGATGTATTCCTTTGATTTTATGAAATCGAGATAATCTCTTAATTTTATTCGAAGCATTCGAATGTGATCTTGTTCAATTAACTTATCCCAAGGTCCTAGATCAATGACATAGAGATTTAACTGTTGATTTTCAATCTCCCAGTGATCAATACCAGATATTGAAAGATTATTGTCAAGTATTTTCTTTAATTTTAAATATTCTTCTGCGTTAACGTTTTTTTCTAGTAGTTTTTTAGACTCATCAGACTCAAGATAATCTTTTAAGACTTTAAATACAAACTCGATGTCTTCTTCTCTTTTACCGAAAAGGTACTTTATACGTTTTTTAATTATTGGATCCTTAATGACACGATGAAAAAACTGTGTATCTAAAAAAGATGTTGTCGGATAACCAGGGTCAGGCAAGACAATTGTTATCTTTCCACCTTCTCCAATTTCAAATTGTCGATTTTTTCCAGTTGCAGCTACTACGATTGTTAAGGGAATTTTGTTATAAGTGAGATCAAAACTAAAGTTTTCATACTCACCTTCACGAATAGGAAGCTTATCTAAATCAATCTGAAATACATTCCATAACGCTGTTTTTACATTTTTATATCCTAAACTTTCTTTGATTGGTAAGTAATTTTCGTTCATTTTATTGCCATTTTTGGATCTCATCTTTTTTGCGTTTCCCATACTCAGGACTGATTAAAGTAAATAACCTAATTTTTTCCTCATTACATTTTTTTTCATAAAGAGAAAAATCACCATTAATTGCTTCCCATGCAATATCACTTGCTTTTTGGATAACATAGTAATCTAAGAGCTCATATATTAAATCGTCTAAACTATCAAAAATTTTATCAAAAGTGGTTTTTCCTCGTTCTTTTGATATTATATGATATCTATTTTCGTCCATAAAAATTGTTCGTTTATCTGAAAAAAATAGTTCTGGTTTTTCATCAAGAATAATATCGTCATCTTCTAATTGGTAAACGTCAATTTTTTTTAGATTATCTAATAAGTTTTGTTGGATTAATTCTTTTAAATGAGTCATCAATATTTCCTCTATTTTAAAATTCTTATATAGTTTCTATCAATTAAATCTTTTACAGATAATTCAGTATAATACTGTATTCCCATTCCAGGTTGATTAAACCATGGTGCAATTATACCAGCTTTTGAATTTATAGGCTTCAAAATAATATACTTCCGGTACGGTTCGTTTATCATAAATGGAGGGAGTGCTCGATTCTCAAAATTAGTGCCAATAGGTGAAAAATACCGTCCATTAGAATTACTACCATATCTATCAATAATTGTCCCTGGCTGTAATGTTATATTATCAAATCTTCCATTAAGAAAACCATCTACATGAACGCTACCATCTATTTTTCCTAGTGCACTTTCAGGTGTTCCAGGGTATATAAACTCACCTGTTAATTGATTAACAAAATCTGGATTATCATAAATATTTTTATGCGATAGGTAAAAATTATCTTCAGGTGCATATAGCCAGTCGGTTAATTTTATTCGCCCTTCAGGCTCTATTCCCGCCTCAGCATACTTGTTCCACTGAACATACTTTTGAGCATCTTCGGCGGACATTAGTTTCTCGAATGATAAAGCTTTTCCAACTTTCACCCCATCTTCAACTTTACCAACGGTTGAGGCGACGTCACCGGCTTCGGCGAGCTTGGCAAGGTTGCCTGCTTCTTCGGCGTATTTGAGTTTGCCAACAGCAGCAGGGCCGACCAGTGTGGCAACGTCAAAGACGTAGCCACTGATTTCAAAGGTGTTTCCTGTTGCGATGTTATGAATGACTTCGCTAGCAGAATCTTCAATACCTTTATAGACAGCCTTCCAAGCTTTAGGGTCGCGTTTAATTAAATCCCCGGCAAGTCCAATTACAGCTTGTACATTATCACAAGTACCTGTAAGGTCATCTTTAATCCATTGAGGTGTTTCTCGGTGTAAAACATATTTGTTTTCTAAGTCTAGAAGGGCTTCTTGTTCTAAATTTATTATTTGAACGGCACCGATTGCTAAGTCCCCGACAGTTTCACAGGCTTTTGAGGCAAATCCTAAAGCTAATGACATCTCAATTTTCTCAGTCGGCAATAAATTTGAGCCTAGAACTTCTTGGTTCGCCCATTCGAAGAAATTAGTTGTCTCTTCAGTGGTAAATTGCAACAGCGCTTCAATCGGATGCTGTTTGGCCCATTGTTTTTTGGCTTCTTTTTCAGCCTCTTCTTTAGCCAGTTTTTCTTGTTCTTTGATTTGTTTATCGACTGTATTGATGCCTTTGGCAAAGTCGGCGTCATTGACAAAGCTTAAGTACTGGCTGTCACTGTACGGCAAATCAACGACTTGGCTGACTTGGTTCACCTTGCTATCAATAGCTGTTAACATGCTTTCAGAACTGAGTTCACTGCCAGCACTATCAAAGCTAGTGACTTTATCAATGGTGTTGGTCAAGAGCTGACTAGCCGCATCGCTGTCCGCATCATAGGTACTTGTAGGACCAGAAAGGGAAATCAAATCACTGATACTAGAATAAATCCCTGAGATATTTGTTTCTTGCTCGCCGTGTTGATTTTTAAAATTGTTCAGGTTGTCTTTGAGTTGATTGAGGTAATCCTCATCCAAAACAGCCGTAGCAGAGCTTTCTCCGACACTAGATTGAAACTCTGAAATTAAGCTGTACAGGTCACTCGCTAGCAATTTTGTCGTATCTTCTAACCCGACGATAATGGCGGCATCGACGTTGTTAAGCTGGTGATAGATGGCTTGTCCTGTTTTTCCGGTCAGAGCTTCAGAAGTGATAATTTTATTGACACTGTTTTTTGCGGTGTCCAGTTGTGATTCTAGCTTTCCAGCTTCCTGCCCTAACTTATCAGCTGCTTTGTTTAACTCATCAAGAGAAACATGAAAGCCCATTTAGTCACCTCCTTTTGAAAAGAGAATATTCAAAAGGAGGGTATTTTCTACGATAATTCCTAAATTTAACATAAAAATCTCCCTAAATCCCTGTGTGTAATTAACACTGATTATATCATATTTCTCTTTTTGTTTTAATTTTTAGACAACTTTTATTAAAAAATAAAACAAAAAAAACCGTAGCTTAAAGCTACGGCTACATTTTAAAATCGATTTAACAAATCCATCACTCCCAGTGAGAGCAATTTATCGAAAATGAAAATAACAATGGTAAAGAATGCTGTATATTCAAGTACAGAGATATAATCTTTCCAACGTTGTTTACGATTTGGCCAAGTTGTTTCACTTAAAATCGTAAAAACTCCCTTAATGAATGCCACAGGCGACTCCTCCTTATTCTATCATCTCGCTCATTACTCTAAAGCTGAGAATGACCGCTACCAATTATCGTGTTTCTTTGTGTAGCGTGTATTTTTTACAATGTTTACAATATTTATTAACTTCTAATCGTACAGGTTTGGGGTTGCTACTAACTCCGATAGAGTAGTTACGGCTTCCACATTCTGTACAAGCTAAACTTGCTTTTTTCTGTGCCATAATTCCTCCGAGACCTTATTTTATCATGTTTTTCGTAACTTGGCAAGTAACTTAGTTAGTCTGCTTATTAAACCAACTTGAAAAGCTATCCCAAGCATCTTTTACCGCACGTCCAATCTTATCTCCTGCATCTTGAGCTGATTCTTGAACTTTATCAAGAATGTTATCAGAACTTGAGGATTGACTTGTACTTGTTTGACCATTTGCGCTATAAACCAAGTCATAACCATTTTGACTATAAGCATTTTCAACGGTAAATTCAGTTCCTGCAGTGTATGGCAGAATGCTACTTGCTACGGCGCTAAAGATTGTCGAAGCTGTACCTGAACTTGCATCAGTCAAGTAGTGGTTTTCATCTGTCGAATCATAACCAATCCATTGTGCGATAACCACATCTGGCGTGTAACCAATAACCCATTGGTCACTTGTCAAATCTGCATTAAAGTTGGCTTCCACAGTACCTGTCTTACCAGCAATAGTGTAACCATAAGCATTGGCATTAACAGCTGAACCATTTGAGAAAGTTCCAAGCATCATGCTTGTCATCTTATCAGACACAGACTTGCTAATCACGCGCTTCGTTGATGGTTTAAACTCTGCAATCACATCGCCGCTGGCATTTTCAATCTTAGAAATCAAATGTCCTTTAGGCATTACGCCACCATTAGCAAATGTTGAGTAAGCTTGAGCCATTTCAAGTGGATTGGTTGTCACTCCACCACCGAGGGCCACACCCAATTCTTCCTTAACATTTTTCATGTTAAGACCAAATTTCTGACCATAACTCATTCCCTTGCTTACACCGATTTTATGAAGCAAGTAAACGGCTGGGATATTGTATGAATTTGCCAAAGCTTGATACATTGGAAGGTCCGCTGTTTCAATTCCTGCATAGTTAGTTGGTGAATAACCATCATAATCTCTAGGAGTATTTGGCAAATCAGTCGTAATAGCATAGCCTGAAGCAACAGCTGGTGAATAAACTACCAGAGGTTTAATAGTTGAACCTGGGCTACGTGAGGCTTGTGTCGCGTAGTTAAAGCTACGGAAAGTTGCTGAACTTGGACTAACACGACCTACCAAACCACGCACTGCACCAGTTGATGGATCCATCGCCACACTTGCACCTTGAGCAGTTTGACCATCATAATCAGACACTGGAAAATAAGCCGTATTATCAAAAACAGCTTGCATGTTAGCTTGGTAGTTTTGGTCTAACTCTGTGTAAATCTTATAACCGTTATTGACAATATCATTTTCAGACAAGCCATATTTTTTCTCAGCTTCCTGAATCACCGCATCAAAATAAGAACCATATTGATAATCATCTGAGTTACCAGTATAAGTATCATTCAACTCACTAGCAATATTGACTTGCTTAGCCTGATCAGCTTCTGCTTGTGTAATCTTACCAGCATCCACCATAACACCTAAGACGGTATTGCGACGGTTAGTCGCATTTTCTATAGAATAATAAGGATTGTAAATTTCAGGTCCTTTTAGCATCCCCGCTAAGATAGCTGATTGTTCAACTGTCAAATTCGCAGCATCCGTTCCAAAATATTTGCGGCTGGCATCTTGAACACCCCAAACAGAATTCCCAAAATAAGCGTTATTAAGATACATGGTTAAAATATCATCTTTGCTGTATTTTTTAGTCAATTCAATCGCTAGGAAAAATTCTTTTGCCTTACGTGTAACGGTTTGTTCTTGAGTCAAATAAGCATTTTTAGCCAATTGCTGTGTGATGGTTGACCCACCACCAAAATGTCCCATGGTAAACAAAGCCAAGAAGAATCGTGAGTAATTAATCCCGCCATTTTTATAAAATGAACGGTCTTCTGTAGCAATAACTGCATTTTTCATGTTATCGCTGATAGCATTTAACTCAACGTAAGTTCCTTTTTGCCCTGAAAGAGAACCGACTTGATTGTCATCTTTGTCATAGATAACTGTTGTAGCTTTCAAGGCATCTTGTAAATCAGAGACATTGGTTGATTTGGCAACCGCAAAAAGATAAGAACCAATTGCTAGAACTGCAATTCCAACTAAGATTAGTAGGATTTTTCCAACTCGGTAACGACGCCAAAAACGTCTAATGGGATTCTTGGGCGACGGCATAAAGCGAGAAATTTTTTGCAGCCAAGCTGGTTGCTTCTTCGCCTTTTCATGATATCCTTTACTACGTTGGTAAGTTGGAGCTTTTGGCTCTTCAATGTTTTCAGTTTCAAAGTCACTTAAATCATCAGCCAGATAATCATCCAAACTATCTTCTTTTTCACTGTCCTGGCTGGTGTGATTTTTGAAAGGCAGTTCTTTCTTTACTTGATTTAAAAAAGAAAGAACTTTTTCTTTAATCATTTTAAATTTTGTCATACCCACATTATAACAGTTCTTTTTAAAATCGTCAGATGAAAAGGGATTTCATCTTGGATACAACGTTTTCATCTCTTTTATGGTAAAATAAAAGTATCAATAAAACGTTCACAACTAATCTGGTTGTTACTCTTGTCCATGATACTCGTTTTGAGTATTAGAAAGGATTTTACCATGAACAAAGGATTTGAAGCATTCAAAAAAACATTATCACACGATAGTTTAAAAGCTGTTTATGATGAAACAAAACTCGAAGTTTCTGAAAGTGAAGCTGAAGGCACAGAAGCTTATTCAATGGCTGTCGCGACACAAATGGCAGTTAACCTTTTAGAAAAATACCATGATTGGTTGCACGAAAACGACCAAAAATAAACCACTAACGCGCCTGATATGGTGCGTTTTTACTTGCACTCATGCTATAATAACATTATGACTTTATCATTTACGCTTAAAAATCCTTACCCAGATTGTACCGTTAAGGAACTGTTAGAAGAGCATTTGCTTATTCCACGAAAAATTCGCCACTTTTTGCGCACAAAAAAACACTTACTAATCAACGGCGAAAGCATCAATTGGCAAAGTCTGGTGAAAACCGGCGACAAGATTCATTTAATTTTTGATGACGAAGATTATCCTCAAAAAGAGATTCCTTTCGGACAAGCCGACTTGGTTGATTGTCTTTACCAAGATGAACATCTCATTATCGTTAACAAGCCAGAAGGCATGAAAACGCACGGTAATGAGCCAAATGAAATTGCTCTGCTCAACCACGTCTCAGCCTATGTTGGACAAACTTGCTACGTCATCCACCGTTTAGATATGGAAACTAGCGGAGCAGTTATGTTTGCTAAAAACCCCTTTGTTCTGCCAATTCTCAATCGTCTGCTAGAAAATAAAGACATTTCACGTGAATACTGGGCACTAGCTCAAGGAAAATTTGAGCCAAAACATCAGGTTTTCCAAGATAAAATTGGACGTGATCGACATGATCGCAGAAAACGTGTTGTGGACCGCAGAAATGGCCAAACGGCCTTAACTATTGTAGACCGCCTCAAGGTCTTTCCAAAAGGGTCGCTGGTCAAATGCCGCCTAAAAACAGGACGCACGCATCAAATTCGCGTACATTTATCCGCACATGGTCATGCTATCATCGGTGATCCATTATACAGTAACACTCCTGCTAAGCGCCTCATGCTCCACTCGCATAAACTCAGCTTCACACACCCATTTACTCTTGAAAAAATCAGTGTTGAAGCTAAATCCAAAACATTTGAAGCTGGATTACATTAAAAAAGCGTACCGTTCCGGTACGCTTTTACTTTATTTCTTACTTAAAGTTTTTCCAAGCATTGGTTTACTATAATCAAAATCAGCATCTTTATTGGCTTGCCATACCACTAGAGTAAGCTTGTTACCATCTACTTTAATACCGAAAGTATACTTAACGCCTACACCACCTAAACCACTCACTACAAAGACGCTTGTGTCAGCATCGTCTCCATAAACAAAGTGGTAAACGTTATTTCCCTTATCTTCGATAGCAGTAATCTTGGTTTGTTTCTTATTATTTTTAGTTGTTTGAGTAACTGTACCATCAGCATCAAAAGTAAATGAGGTATCATTCTTATCGTCAACTTTCCACGTTCCTAACATGGCTTCTGGGAAGAGAGAATCGACTTTTATTTGATTATCTTCATTGGTCACAGTGATGCTCTTTTGTCCTGAATTAGCAACCACATAGCTCGTTCCTACTTTCTTCAAGGTCAATTTACCTTCTAAGGTTTGAATCACTTCTCCAGAAGTTTGCTTTTCAGGATCTGTTGATGAATCATAATGGAAATCATAAGTTGCCGTAAAGCCTACGACATAAGTTTCTTTACCAACTTGAGATAGACTAGTCAAGGTAATATTAGGTACTGTTAAACTTGTCGCCTTGCGGCTGTCTGTTTGCATCTTAGCCTTGATACTTTCTTTTAGCCCTTTATAAAACTCATTGTTCCCACCATCTTCAAAAACAGTGGATACTGTTGGCGAATCCTGACCAGCGTTCAAATAGAGAATCATTTGATCAAAAGCAGATACCAATACTTTACCAGCAGTTTCATTATCTAAAAGATTATCGACATTTAAAGCCACCGTATCCCCATCAGAAATACTTGAGAGAGCTTGTTTTTGCGATTTTAAATCCCCGTCTGAGAATTTTTTCTTAACATAAGCTTGCGCAGAATCGGTTAATGGGTAGTCACTAACCTCATATTCACCATTTTCCAAAGTACCTACACGCGTGTCATCAAAATAAAGGTCGCCATCTACTAAATTACTAGTTACTTTAAAGTTCTTAAAACTAACTGACAAATCTAGCAAAGTATTCTTGCCATCATAGGCTTTGCTAAGTTCAACTGGTTTACCATTGTATTTACCTGAAATACTTGCGGTATAATCTGCAATAGGTAAACGCTCAAGATTGACTTGGTAATCATCTGAATCACTGATTGCAACTTTCTTTTTATTTAGCAAAACATCAACCTTGTTGACATTAGTCTTAATGGTCAAATTCAAAGGTTTCAAGGCTATGCGATAATTTGGGAAAATCAAAAACTTACGACCGATTTTCTTCACATAAGCATCATCAGAAGCATCAGCTTTCTCCAACTCACTACTTAGCTTATCAGCTTCTGTTTTTGAAAGCTTACTAAATGTGGCATACTTGGCCTCATCAGTTGTCACTTTTTCATTATTATCTGCCCAGACAATATAACCCTTGATATTATCAAAAGTATCTCCAGATTTTTGATACGCTGAGACATAATCTCGAATCACTTGTTTTTTGGAATAGTGAAAACTTCCCCACACCACAAAAACGATTAGCAATGTTGCTAAAATCAAACTAGGAATCCAAATTTTTTTACGTTTTAACGTGTGTTTAAACTTTTTCATTTTAAGTCTCCCTATCTTAACGAATCTTGAATTATCATTATACCAAAAACTTTTTAAACACCTATTACAGAAAAATCACACCATATTACAACTAAAAAAGGCGGCTCTAAAAAACCACCTTTTACTATTCAGAAATCATCTTTGTTATCAATGATAACAAGATAAATCGCACCTAAAACCGCACCTGTAACACCTAACCAAAACATCATAAGCCTACTCCCTTCATCCAGTAAGCATATATAAAACTAAACCAGCATTTTCTAACTTTAGTATACTACAGACACAGCTTTTTTACGATTATTTTTATCTTTTCAGCATTTGCTTTTTTCAGAAAAAGAAAAAACGAACTCCACCAAATCAAAAGAGTTCGTTTTCCTTAAGTTTTTTAGTGTAGCTGTCAGTCTTTTCAGAAAGTTATACAGTCAAGCTGCACCAGCATATTTTCAGCTGCCCCCAACTGAAAATACGATGTCAAAATAAATAAGTCTATAAGAATACCAAGGTTTTAATGTGTGAACAATCAAAGAGCTTAGGCATTCTCAATAAACCCTATCTCATGTCATATCTCTCGGAAATGTACTAATTTTGAATTGAACGTATAATACTACTAATACTACAGACGGTGTCGCTCAATAAGAAAAAAAGATATGACTTATACATCTCAATCAAATGATTCAGATGTCATGATTAGCATATTGCTAACTCTCCTGGATAAAAATCCATTCCCTTGAAACAATACTTGTTATAACATATGACTCCCAAAAATCAAAAGCTCCCAAACAATTGATCCCTTCATATGTCAAACATCTTGCCTAACCAAGAATAATATTGCTCCGTAAGCACTACTTAAAATACTTACACGTATAATATACCACGGAAAAAAAGCTTTTTAGAAAATTCGCAAATATGAAAATCGTTTTTTTGTATTTATATACATAAACTCCATAACATTATAAAAACACCTCAAATGAGGTGTTTTTTATAATCTATTTAGTTTTTGGTTTAGAATCCGCCCATCATTGATGGATCCATACCTGGAGCGGCTGGAGCTGGGGCAGCTGGTTCTGGATGGTTAGCAACAACTGCTTCTGTTGTCAAGATAAGGCTTGCTACTGAAGCAGCGTTTTGAAGAGCTGAACGTGTAACTTTAACTGGGTCAATGATACCAGCTTCTACCATGTCAACCCATTCACCGTTAGCAGCGTTAAATCCTGTACCAACTTCTGAGTTTTTCAAACGTTCAATGATAACTGAACCTTCATAACCAGCGTTGAAAGCAATTTGGCGAACTGGTTCTTCAAGGGCACGAAGGACAATGTTACGACCTGTTGCTTCGTCACCTTCAAGGTCAAGTTCAGCAACTTTTGAAATGACATTAACAAGAGCTGTACCACCACCAGCAACGATACCTTCTTCAACGGCAGCGCGTGTAGCGTTAAGAGCATCTTCAATACGCAATTTCATTTCTTTAAGAGCTGTTTCTGTAGCCGCACCAACTTTGATAACAGCAACACCACCAGCTAATTTAGCCAAGCGTTCTTGAAGTTTTTCACGGTCAAATTCAGATGTTGTTGAAGCAAGTTGTGATTTAATCACGTTAACTCGGTTAGCAATAGCTGTCGCATCACCAGCACCTTCAACAATAACTGTGCTGTCTTTATCAACAGTCACTTTGGCAGCTTGACCAAGAGCTGACATGTTAGCATCTTTCAATTCAAGACCAAGATCTTCTGTAATAACTGTAGCACCAGTCAAAATGGCGATATCTTCAAGCATCGCTTTACGACGGTCACCAAATCCTGGAGCTTTAACAGCTACAACATTGAAAGTACCACGGATTTTGTTAAGAACAAGTGTTGGAAGAGCTTCACCATCAACATCATCAGCGATAATAAGAAGTGGACGACTTGTTTTAAGCACTTCTTCAAGAAGTGGCAAGATGTCTTGAATGTTTGAAATCTTCTTATCTGTAATCAAGATGTATGGGTTTTCAAGGTCAGCTACCATTTTTTCATTGTCAGTAACCATGTATTGTGAAAGGTAACCACGGTCAAATTGCATACCTTCAACAACGTCAAGTTCTGTTTCCATACCACGTGATTCTTCAATAGTGATAACACCATCGTTACCAACTTTTTCCATCGCTTCTGAAATGTATTCACCAACTTTTTCAGAACGTGATGAAACGGCAGCAACTTGAGCAATGGCTTCTTTATTAGCAACTGGTTGAGCAATTTCTTTCAATTCGTCAACTGCTACAGCAACAGCTGATTCGATACCACGGCGGATACCAATTGGGTTAGCACCCGCAGTCACGTTTTTAAGACCTTCGCGAACGATAGCTTGTGTCAATACTGTGGCAGTTGTTGTACCATCACCAGCGATGTCATTTGTTTTTGAGGCAACTTCTGAAACAAGTTTTGCTCCCATATTTTCAAAGTGGTCTTCTAGTTCAATTTCTTTGGCAATTGTCACACCATCATTTGTAATAAGTGGTGAACCAAATGATTTTTCAAGAACAACGTTACGACCTTTAGGGCCTAAGGTTACTTTAACAGTATTCGCTAAAATATCTACCCCGCGCATCATACTTGCACGCGCATCTGATGAAAATTTAATATCTTTTGCCATATCTATTCCTCTATTTGATTTCTACTAATAAATTTTCTAAATAAAACTCAATAGCCAAAAACTATTTTTATCTATCTTATGCTAATACAGCTAAAATTTCTGCTTCGCGAACGATAGTAACAGTATCGTCACCATCTTTAACTTCGACACCAGCACCATTTTCAATAATAACTTTATCTCCAGCTGCAACACTTGGTGCGACCAATTCACCTGTCAATGTACGAGCACCAGTACCAACAGCTACAACAGTTGCTGTTTGAGTTCTTTCTTTGCCTGCGCCAGCAAGGACAAAACCACCAACTGTTTGTTCTTTTTCTTCTTCAACTTTCAAGACCACACGGTCACCTAATGGTTTCAACATGCTTTTGCCTCCAATATTTTTATTATGATTAGCACTCTTTATATTAGAGTGCTAACATCTACAAAAACTATTCTAACACTTGGTCAGAAATAGTCAAGAAAAAAACACTAAAAAACAACTCTGATTCCAATACATCAAAGTTGCTTTTCTTTTTTAATTTATCAATTAACTAATAGTCTTTTTCAATGCCTTTAGCTGAAATTAAAGCGACTGGACCTGGGCCATTTGTTACACAAATATTTTCAACACCTTTTTCTCTGATAATCTCTGCTACTTCTGCTAAGGTAACTGCTTGATAATCATAATGTCCCATATACTTGAATAAATCCGTATACAACACATACAAATTATTATTTTTAATAAGAACTTCTTGACTCTCTCTATCTTTAAGAACAAAAAGTTTTTGACTTGGCAAAGTTACTTCAATAGCAATTTGTATAATTGAGCGAATATAGTCAAAATACTTCAAATCATCTTCTTTTTGCATCTCTCTAGCTTTTGGCAAAATAACCAGGTTTAAAAATTCGACTAAATAGCAAGTTTCACAAAGAGAACACTGTTCACAGTAATAAACGATGGTTTCACTAAAATCTCCATGATCAGCAAAAATACCTTGCTGTAATTGTTTTTCTCGTTCTTCTGAGATAGCAAATGGATTTTTAAAATCAACAATAGGAATCGGATTAAAGTGCAGTGATATCGATGTGTCACCATTTTCCATCTGCTCCTTAATCTTGTCACCACTGGCCAAAACAGTTAATTCTGTCATTAAATTCATTTCTTGTAAAAACCAACCAATGTTAAATCCATTAGCGTCTGGCTCCATTGGGTTAAATTCAAACCAGTCTACTCCCAATCCCCAAGCAATATTTAAAACGTTTTGAAAAGAATGAAGCGGAGAGTCTTTAGTCAGTTTACCAATTGCATGGATACCTTCTAAAACTTCATAACCATTTTTATCCAAATAGTTTTTAGCTTTTTCATAACTATCAAAAAAGAAAAGGATTTTTGATTCTTTGTGAATTCCAACAAAAGGAATACTTAATCCATTTTGCATATCCGCCTGACTAGTTGATAATATAACATAGACTTCAGATAAATCAGCAATTTCTCGAGCAATTCTTTCCATTCGCTCTTCTAGTGCCTCTGATTTTGTTTCCACTTTTTTAGCTTTAAACAATGCTTTTAATTTTCTTAGCATAAATCTCCTCCTTGCCATATATCCTACTAAAATCAGGCCTTATGTCAAGTAAATACTGAAAAAGTAATTATTTAGTACTACATTTCTAAAAAACAAAAAAACGAGCGATTCTTCACTGTTATCATCAGGAAGAATCACCCAGTTTCTACTTATTACCCCAACACTAGGGCATCGTCATTTAGGACTTGACCACTGTTTTTATGGAAGAGGTCCATGAGTTGAGCAACAGTTAAGTTTTTCTTTTCTTCGCCACGAACGTCAACGACGATTTTACCGTGGTAAAGCATAACCAAACGGTTACCATACTCAATAGCGTGTTCCATATTGTGGGTAATCATCAAGGTTGTGAGTTCTTGCTCTTCAACGACTTTCTTAGTCAGTTGCATGACCATATCGCTCGTTTTGGGATCGAGAGCAGCTGTGTGTTCGTCAAGAAGCAAAACTTTTGGTCGTACTAAAGTTGCCATGGCAAGTGTGAGCGCTTGGCGTTGACCACCTGATAGGAAAGCTGCATCGGTTTTCATACGGTTTTCTAGTCCCAATCCTAGCTCAGCCAATTTCTCTTTGAAAAGTTGACGTTCTGCCTCAGTGATTGATTTTTTGAAGAAGCTGCGCTTTTTACCACGACGGTAAGCAATGGCCATATTTTCTTCAATGGTTAGATTAGTTGCCGTTCCCATTCGAGGGTCCTGGAAAACACGGCTAATGTCTTTTGAACGTGCGGCAACTGATGCTTTGCGAAGGGATTGACCATCTAAAACAATATCTCCCTCATCAATCTCAACCACACCTGCGATAGAGTTCATCAAAGTTGATTTACCAGCACCATTTCCCCCGATAACTGAGATAAAATCACCTTGTTCGATGTCCAAGTTTAAGCCACGTAAAACGTGATTTTCGTTAACTGTCCCTTTTTCAAAGGTTTTATGAATATTTGATAAGCTTAAAAGTGCCATTAGTCGTTACCTCCTGGAGTCAATGTTTTTGAGGGTTTAATGTGTAGTTTATTGCGAATTTCTGGAACATAAAGAATCAAAGCAAGAAGAACTGCTGAGGCCAATTTAAGCATTTGGGCATCCACATTCATGGCTAGGATAATAACAAGTACCAAGCGGTATAGAATTGATCCAAGAACAATTGACCAGAGGCGTTTACCAAGTGGCAAGTATTTAACAATCACTTCAGCCAAAATAATTGAAGCCAAGCCATTAACGATTGTTCCTGTTCCCATATTCATATCAGCGTAGCCGTTATTTTGCGCTAAGAGTGAACCAGCAAGAGCAATCAAACCATTTGAAATCATGTAACCTAGAATCTTCATACGGTCAACTTTAATCCCGTTAGCTTCACCCATAGCAAGGTTATCACCTGTCGCACGAAGAGCAAGTCCCATTTGTGTGTTCAACAAGACCACAAGTAATAGAATGACCAAAGCTACAAAGATAACACCAATCAAAATCACGGCGTAAAGTTTTGAAAGGCTGAGAGCTGACGTCATCACTGTTACAAGAGTTTCTTGACCAGCTAGTGACACATTGGCACTACCCAAAACCAAAAGGTTAACAGAATAAAGAGCTGTCAACACAATAATCCCTGTTAAGAGCGCTGGAATTTTCATCTTGGTGTGCAAGAAGCCAGCAACAGCACCAGCTAACATACCAGCCACAAAACCACCAATTGTCGCAAGCAATGGATTAATGCCATTGACAATCATGATAGCTGTTGAAGCTGCACCAAGTGGGAATGATCCTTCAGCAGAAAGGTCAGCAATGTCCAAAATGCGGAAAGTAATAAACACACCGATAGCCATGATAGCCCACAAGAGACCTTGTGAAATAGCTGTTAAAATGATATCAATCCAAGCATTTGAGTTTGATTTATCTGACTTGCTTGACTGGTTGGCTGTAGCAGATTTTGTGTGGCTGCTAGTTGATGTGCTTGTTTTTGTTGTCTCTTCAGAAGAAGCATCGGTTGTTTCATTTTCAATGCTGCTTAAATCGATACCAAGCGTTTTAGCCATATCATCATTAGCAACAACATTGAGAGCTTTAGGATATTCTGCAGCAACCTTACTTACATCTTCACCTTTAATAATACGAACAGCTAACTTAGCCGTTTGACGACCAAGTGCCTCGTAATTGGCACCATAAGTGAAAAGAACACCTTGGTCAACCACGTCTGCAGAACCACCAACAACTGGAACTTTCATTTCTTTTGATAGTTCTGTAAGTAATGAAATGGCGCTGACAATCATATTATCTGTTGGGATGAAAAGAACTTGTGTCTGACTCATCAAGCTTTTAGCTGTATCTTGAACATCATTAGTTGATGAAATCCCTTTGGTAATGACATCAATGCCTGCTTTAGCAAATTCTTTTTGCGCTTCTTCAACTTGAACTTCTGAATTACGTTCATTAGTTGTGTACATAATCCCAACTTTTTTCACATCAGGCATAACTTTTTGTAACAATTCTACCTGTTTTGAGATAGGAGACATATCGCTCGTTCCAGTCGCAATACCGTTAGGAGTTTCCATAGTATCTACTAGTTTAGCTGATACAGGATCTGTAACAGCTGTAAAGACTACTGGAACATCTGTTGATAGATTTGACAAAGTCTGCGCTGCTGGAGTGGCAATCCCTAACACCAAATCATTGTTAGAAATCAAGTTAGTTGAAATGGTTTGAAGGTTAGATTGGTCACCTTGAGCATTTTCATAATCTAGCTTAAGATTCTTTCCATCAACATAACCTTCTTTTTTCAATTCATCTACAAAACCTTTGCGTGCAGCCGTCAAAGACGGATGTTCGACGTATTGAAGAATTCCAAGATGAACAACATCTTTATTTGCATTTTTCCCTGATGAACACCCAACCAAGGTGAGTGCTGCTAACATCACAGCCATTAAAGCCGTTAAACGTTTTTTCATAATTTACCTACCTCTACTTTTTACCTACTTGTCCGTAGTATCTACAAAACAAGATAACCATATGTCGCTACTAGGGAGCATCCCTAAGTCAATCACAATAAAAACCAGCTAGTTCAAAAAACTAACTGGTTTTTATGCGTATGCAAAAAAAGTAGAAATACTTGATAGCCAGTTAGATTTTTGAGTATCTAATCGGCTTTTTCAAAACAGTCAAAATGCTTTAGCTTCATAGATACAAACGTGAGTGACGCTTGCATCCATGATTGGCTACAAACGTCTATCTAAAGAAACTAAAGTAATAGTATCGATTCAGTTTTTCAGTCGTTATAGACGTGTTTTTAAGCATACTATCTTCTCCTGTTAAGATTTACAAATCAATGAGTGCTAGGTATTGACTTGCATCAATTGTTTTTGATTGTAAACTAGTCTACTCTTATTCTTTTTATTTGTCAATATCTTTTTAAAATTCTGAAAAAACAGATGTAAAAAAACTCCTAGTAAGGAGATTATCTACTAGAAGCTTTTTATTGAATGTTTGAGTAAGTATTGTAATTTTTTGTATTGTTATTTTAGAGTAGTATTTAAAAAGAGTTTACACATTAAATTTAAAACGATTGGAGTTTTAATTCAAAGTCGTTGATGACTTTTGCAATATTTTTTCTACCATGGTAAATGCCGTAACCAAATAGCAGCATTCCAAGGCTTCCAGAAATCATCAAGACAAAACCGAGAATTAGCAAAATGATGTGTTTGTTAAAGAAATAAATGAGTAAAAATCCTAAACTTGTCACTGCTAAAAGCAAGGTCATCCAACGGCCTAAATTTTCTAGCATGTGTTTTTGATACGCTATTTCAGTTTCATAACCTTTGATTAATTCTGATTTTGTCATAATAATTCCTTCAGTAAATCGATTTATTAGTAAGATAGACCTGGATTGAAGAAGCCAACAAGAACACCGACAAAAGCAATCACAACAAGAAGAAGCATTACTTTAATTGGTGAAATATTTTTCTTAGCCATCAACCACCAGCAAAAGACGATAAATAAGGCCGTAAGGAAACCTGGGTAAACAGCATCCAATTTATCTTGGAGAACCAAATAGGGGTTTTTAGCAATACCAAGTTGGAATGATGTTTTTACAGATACCCAAGTTGCGGCAACACCACCGACAACCATACCACCAACGATAGAGACGGCTTTACGAATGGCTTGACCTTGAGCACCAACAAGGAATTCAACAGCTTTATCACCTAGTTCATAACCTTTGAAATAGGCAAATTTCATGCCAAAATAGGCCAGCAAGTTCCACACAAGAATGTAAAAGATTGCTCCAATTGGTGAACCGCCAGTTGAAAGACCAAGAGCAATCCCCAAGATAACTGGAATCAAAGTACCAACAACAAGAGAATCACCGATACCAGCCACAGGTCCCATAAGACCTGCACGAAGGCCATTGATTGTTTCATCATCAACTTCTTCTGAGCCATTAGCACGCGCTTCTTCAAGCCCTGCTGTGATACCAACGATAAGGGCACCAAGTTGAGGTTCAGTATTGAAGAATGCTGTGTAAGTTTGCATTGAACGCGCTTGGTCTTCTTTCTTGTCATACAATTCTTCTACGATTGGAAGCATTGATGTCAAGTAACCAAAGGTTTGCATGTGTTCTTGTGAGAAACAAGTCAAGTTACCATAATACCAATGATGGAAAGATTTCATCAAGGTTTTCTTAGTTAATTTCTTTTGAGCCATTTTAGATATCCTCCTCATCATCGTCATCAAAATCATCAGCTACTGCAGCTGTCGCTTTTGCGTGTTTTGCCATTTCAAGTTCGTAGAACAATACCGCAAAAATCAATGAAATAACTGCACATGATACCAAGTTCAAACCAAGTGATGCTGCCAAAGTGAAACCAACAAAGAATGGAATAAAGTCAGTTACTTTTTCAACAATTTGTTTCAAAAGAATGGCAATTCCGACGCATGGTAGCAAAGCACCTACTGTGAAGAGGGTTTTCATTGGGATACCATCCATTGGAAGAGCATCTTTCATTGCTGTAACGGCTGTCGCACCAAGTTTACACATGATTAATGTTGGAACAAATGAGAAGACAATGTGTGATACCCATGGATACAACCAGTCAACTTTATAAAGTTGTTTGAAGTTTCCTTTTTCAACCGCACGCCAACCAATATGTTGCCAAACAAGGTTCATTGTTGCTGTTCCGTAGAAAAGAACTGTACCAACAGTACCAACAAGAGTCCCCATTGATTTAGCCAAGTTAGCCGCATCAGCTGAGTCAGCTGACAAACCTTGTGAATGGATGGCTACCATTGCCAAAGGGATACCAATGTAAGATACCGCACGCACATCGGCTGAAACAGTACCACCTGGTGTGACAAGAGCGATGTAAACCAATTGCATAGCCACACCACAGATGACACCTGTTTTGATATCACCAAGGATTAACCCACAGACAAGACCACCGACAAGGGGACGACCAAGTGTATAGTTACCAATGGTTGTACCACCAAGCCCTGGCATTGAAGACAAACATGCAAACAACCCTAGCAAGGCCGCTTGAAACCAAGAAATTGTCATAATACTTCTTCTCCTATATTAAGATACAAAGAGCGTTAGCGAGCAAAGGCAAAATAGGAGGTTTGACGAAGAGTCCCTAGAGTCTAGGAAAAACTATCTTTTTGACACAGCTCGCAGCTCGTGTTCAATTAACAAGATACAAAGGCCGTTGACGAGTAAAGCAAAAAAGGAGGTTGACGTTGTGTGCTTGCACACAAGGAAAGCTATCTTTTTTGCACAACTCGTAAGCCGTGTTCAATTAACAAGATACAAAGAGCTACTTTGTTAGCTCATTAATAACCAAATTTTGATTTGAAATCTGACCAGTAACCAATTGAAACGTCTGGCAACAATTGGAATTTTACTTTGTAGCCAGCTTTTTCAATCGCTTCAATGGCATCTGCCTCTTCTTGAGTGATTGATTGGTTATTACCAAGTTTGACAGTACCAGGTCGGTCATTACATGGGCCAACGATGATTTCTTTCACATCACTTGGAACAAAACCTTGATCCACCAAGATTTTTTTCATGTCAATTGGATTTTTAGTAATTACGAAATAACGCGTATCTGAATCCAAAACTTTTTGTGATTTTTTACCAAAAGCATCTACTGACCAAACGAAGGTTTTCTTATCAGAAGCACCTTTATAAGCTTGTATCAACACTTTGTTACTAGCTGCCGCATCGTTTACAGCAATCAAACCATCGCATGGGTATTCTTTTGCCCAACGTGTTACAGTTTGACCGTGAATCATACGGTCATCAATACGTACAAATGAAACTGTCATTTTTTCTTCCCCTTACCTTAAATATCGTCTTCTTCATCGTCTGAAACGATTTTGAATTCTTGAAGAGCTGCTTGAGCTTCTGGCAACACAGCTTGAACAAAAGCATCGCCCTCAAGCATATCTTTCATCACTGCTGAGGTAATTGCCATTGGTAAATTCATACCGCCTAAAACAATAGCGTCATCAAGTTTGCCAACTTCATCCAAGACACTGCAAGCTGTTGTCAGTGGGCTTCCGCCAACAATATCTGCAAGAACTACAACTGAATCTTCAGCTGTCAAACCTGAAATGGCTTGTCGAAAGTCTTTTGCAAAGTCATCAACTGTTTTGCCATCTTTCAAACCAATAGCGATAACTTGATCCATTTTATCTCCCGCAAACATTGCTAGAGATGTTTTCAGACCTTCAGCAAAACCACCATGACTAACCAGTAGTAAATACTTCATAGTTTTTATCTCTCCTTCTCTGATTATTATTCTAGCAAGTCATTAAGCGTTTTCACACTCTCGATTGTCACACGCTTGGGCTGATAAATGTCATCTCAAAAATGACAATTGTCACACAGAAAAACCAAGCACACGCTTGGTTCTCTTTATTTATTATTCAAATTGTCCTCAATCCTTTTTTGAATTGAAAACAAATCCGTCTCAACACTATTTTCAGCAATGGCTTTGCTAATGAGATAATCAGCTTGCCCAATCACACTGTTATAAGTTTTAAAAGTTGGCTTGGTAATTCCCTGACTTAGCATAGAGTCTAGAGTCGATACCGTCAAAGAATCTGGTCCGAAGCCTTCTTCTTTTAATTTTTCCTTAGAAGCTTTACTTTGCATGACTGACTTCAAAACAGAACTTCCCTGTGAATAATCAAAAACAGACTGCTGGGTTTCTTTATCCGTGCAGAGGAGTTTTAAAAATTCCCAAGCTGCTGCGCGGTGTCTTGTTTTCGAAGAAATGGCATAAAGCGAAGTCGACACTTGGGTTGCATCCACACCTTTTTTGCTAGCAGGCATGGTGACACAAGACCAAGAAAAAGTAGAATACTTGGCTACATGATAAGGATAAGGTTTGTAGGTACGGTAAGTGGCTAAAGACATAGGTAGAAAAGCAACCTTTCCTTCGTCAAAGTCTTTACTAGTCACATCATAATTCCCATTTAAAGCTTTTAATTGCGTAATCAATGACAAAGCTTTTTTAACCTTGTCACTATCAAAATAAGCCTTCGTTCCCGTCGCATTAAACAACTTTCCTCCGTAAGCTGCGACTGCTTGCTGCCAATCATAACCTGCACAGCCATACTGGTCAATCGCCCCGTCACCATCAGTATCCTTAGTGACTTGTTTACAAATCTTATAAAAATCATCCACTGTCCAACCAGATTTTGGAATCTGGATACCTTCTTTTTTCAGCAAATCAATGTTAATACACATCATGGTTGGATTGCTTTCAAATGGCAAAGCGAAGTGTGTGTGATTGTACTCGCCGGCTTGATAAGAAGATTGGTAAAAAATCGAATCGTAAAAACTCGTGCTGATATTACTATCCAGATTTGCCAATGCACCTGTTGAAGATAAAAGGTTAAAGTCATCTTCTGGCACAATGAAAACATCAGGCTGTGTACCCGCGACAATCTGGTCGGTCAACCAAGTCGAATAATCTGACTTTGAAATCCCACTTTCATAAACCACTTTAACGTTAGGATGCAATTTTTCAAAACGCTTAATCGCGCTATCAATGACTTTATAATCATTCCCGTTTGGCACATCCCAGCTACTACCAGCATAGACACCAATTTTGAGGACTGTTTTTTGCTGCATGCGATAATAAACGTAACCACCAACACCTGCAATAAGAACAAATAATAAAGCAATCCAGATACGGTATTTTTTCACTTTAGTCATGATCATCATCCTCAAATGATTTCAAGGTAACACCAGTCTGCACTGCCCAAATAGCAAGCTGCGTACGATCACGCAAATTTAGTTTTGAAAGGATATTAGACAAATAATTTCTAACCGTTCCTTCTGATAAATATAATTTCGCTGCGATTTCTTTGTTGGATAAACCAAAACCAATTTGCTGAATGATGCGCCATTCCATTTTATTAATATCTTTTGTCAAATCATCATCTACTTGAATAGCGTAATTGGATTGTGCCATTTGCGAGAAGAGCTTGAAAACCTTGGTTGCAATGTCAGGATTCAACATGGCACGTCCTTCATTAACCGTCACTACCGCATCGTGCAAATCTTCCATCGAAGTTCCTTTTAGCAAATAGCCACTAGCACCATATTTTAAGGCACTGTAAATGAAATCATCGTCGTCAAATGTGGTTAAGATAATCACCTTCGTATTTGGAAAATGTTCTTTAACAGCCTTGGTACATAAAACACCGTCCATTTTTGGCATACGAATATCCATTAAAATCACATCTGACTTGCTGCTTGGTAGACTCTCCAAGACCTCAGTTCCGTCGCTTACCGCACCAACAACTTCTATGTCAGGATAAGCCGATAAGACAATCTTTAAAGACTCTCTAATCAGCTCCTGATCGTCTGCAATAAGTACTCGTATCATTCTTCTTCTCCTTTTATTTTGGGGATATGAATTGTTGTAGCAAAGCCATCTTTACCTGAAAAGGCCACTCGACCACCAATAATGGCTAGGCGTTCTGTCATTTGTGTCAAACCAAAGCCGTAGGTAATCGTTTCACTGCCTGTTCCGTTATCCTTAATCAAGAGAACATAGTCATCCTCATTTAACATGCTAATCTTGATTTTTGTTGCTCGGCCATGGCGTAAAGAATTGGTTACAGATTCTTGAATGACGCGGAAAATCACATCTTCTTTCGTCTTGTCAAAATCCACGTGATCCCAATGATAATTCAGATCAATCTGCAAATGTGACAACTCTTGATACTCAGCAAGCATCTTTTCAAGAGCATCTTTCAAAGTCCTATTTTCAAGGGCACCTGGACGCATTTTATTGAGCGACCGTCTGACATCTACAATCCCCTCACGAACAACATTTGACACACTCTTTAATTGTTTTTTGGCATGGTCAGGATCAAGATCAATCAAGACTGTCACCGCATCAATTCCCGCTGAAATCCCTGTCAAAGCATGTCCAATAGTATCATGAATTTCACGCGCAATACGTCTACGTTCTCTATCTTCTGTAATCTTCTCAGACACTGCTACGTATTCTTTCAAACGCGTATTAGCTTGCGAAGCCATGAGCAATTCTTCTTCAATCTTATGATTTTCAGTTACTGAATAAATAATATAAGTCATCAAAGAAATGATGAAAACAATCATATTTAGCGACACTAAACTATTTTTGATAAATAAAATGGCTAAGCGCGTGCTAGCTGGGAAAAAATTAATATAAACATCCAAGTCTGGCGTTCTCACCAGAAGCGATAAGACATCATAATTTGACAGCAAAAGCGCCCCAAAACTAGCAACAATGAAAAGTAACCACGATTTCTTTTCTCGGAAAGTATAAAAATCCGTATAAGAAAAGAAAATATCCATGAAAACTAGCAAAATCAAGCCATTATAAGATAATTGCAAAGCAAAAAAAGTCGCAAACAGTAACATCACTTCAATAACCGCCAACCAATTCTTGGCTTGTGTCGCTTTTTCGAACTGCCAATTACGAATAAAAATCACCACCAGAAGCCCTGCAAAAAACACATTTGATAGCCAGAAAATGCGCTCTGGTGAACTTGGAATGACGTTTATTTTTTCTAACAAGGAACGACTCAAATCACTTTCGATAATATACTTAGTCGCTGATAAATAAATCGAACTGTAAAAAAGGACAGCTAAAAAATTGATAATGATTAATGCCCGTTTAGCCAGCTCAATATTTTTCAATCCTCTCATCACTGCCACCCCGTTACATCCTCAGTTGATACCGTATCACTCGTTAAGAATTTGACTGGAATGACAATTTCTTTATCAACTTTCTTACCATGGCATAGACGATAACCTGATTGAACAGCCTTTTCACCAATGGTTATTGGTGATTGTGCTACCGTTGCTTGGATTGAGGATGTTGTCGCCAAAAGAGTTTTCATATCTGGTGAACCATCCACTCCATAAATTTTTACAGGATTTGTTAAGCCCATATTTTCAATAGCAGCTAACGCACCAATGGCAACTTGGTCATTAAGCGCCATGACTGTATCAAAAGATTCTGCAGAGTTAATCACTGATTCTACCTGTGGCATCGACAACTCCGTCTGACCTAGGCAATCTTTTCGGTCAACCACTTGATAAGCATCATGCCCTTTGATAGTATCTAAAAAACCATTAATACGATCCACCGCTGATACTGCGCTGCGGTGCTCAAGCAGCAAAATCTTAGCGCTACTTTGCGTTTGCATCAAATTTTGAGCACACAAAACACCCGCTTGATAATTATCTGAAACAATAGTCGTATCAACCGATGAATCATCTGATAACTGACTATCAACTACAACAATTTTGATACCTGCTTTTTTAGCTTTTTTCAACGCTTTGATAAGTTTATGATTGTTGGCATCAACTGGATTGATGATAATAACATTGACCCCTTTTTTGATAAAAGATTCAATTTGTTGCGTCTGTTTGTTAACATCTAGCGCTGGATCCCTAGTATAGAGAATATCGTTATTTTCTTCGACAATTTTATCAATTTCGTTATTTAAGACCTTATAAAAATCGTTATTCATGGTCATATAGGTCGCCCCAATTTTGACCTGATGAGCATTATAAGGGACTAATTTATAATAAAAATAGATACCTAAAATCGCCGACACTCCAATAAAAGCGCTTACGATGATACCTAAAATTTTTCGATTTTTCATGTCATACCTTTTATTAAACAAAAAATTACTACTCTCAAACGTAGTTTTATTATAACACGTTTAAAATGTCTAGACAATTTGGGATACACTCCTGAAAAAGCGAAAAAGAGAAAAGAAACTTTTCTCTTTCCCTATGTTATTGTTCTTTTTTCTTGAAAACTTGCCCTAAGATTGCTACAAGGCTAGACAATACAGCTAAGATTCCTAGACTTGTTAAATGATTTTCTTTTTCCCCAGTTTGTGGCAAAACACTTTCTGAAGCTAATTTTACTTTAGCTACTTGTACTGGTTGATCAGACACTGTCGGACTAACTTGTGCATTTTCAGAAACAGATGCGACTTCTGCCTTAGCAAGCTCATATGATGTCACCTCTTTTATTGGTGCTTCTTTGTCATCAGCTGGTTTTGGATTTGGTTCTTTTGCATCCAAATCAGTCACAAAGAAATTTTGAACCTCAAGTTCACCATCCCAAAGGCCTAAACCAAAGTAAGCATCATTAAAGTAATCATCTACTTGGTCAAAAGCATAACTCATAACCAATTGATTATCAACCAAAACAGCAATAATATTAGCTGTTTTCACTAAACGAACGTGATGGAACTGATTATCATTGATTGCAGCAGCCATTGGAGCTTCGTAAATAGTATCACCATAAAACCGGAACAGACGGACCATATTATTGTCTCCAAATTGAACAGCATAGGCATTTGCTGGATCAATATTCGCTGACGCAAAGAAGATATTAACCACGCCCCTACCATACTTGACATCCAAATCCATTTGATAATTTTCTGGTGCTTTTTGTGACGACATGTAAATATCATTCGCACCATGATTGTCAACATGGAGAGATTCACCATCAACGTACCAATCACCTGATACGATAGTCGCATCATTGACATTTGTATTAAGGTTATTTTCTAAAATATCAAGAACAAAATCTTGGTAAACCGCAGGATTGTCCTTAGAACTTGCTCTGACAATTACTTGCCCTTTCTTTAAGGCTTTAACTAAGACTTGATTACCAGAAATTTCTGTTGCTACAAGACTCGGGTCACTGATTGCCCAAAGTAAATCTTGACTAGCACCTGACGGTGAAACATAAGCTTTCACAGTTGTCGTATCACCAACATTCAATCGGACTGTTGTATCTGAAGCTGGAACAATACTTTGAGGTTCTGTTGTAGCAACTTTTTCTGTCCAAATACTATTCATCGGATAAAGTGCAATATCTGCCTTAACAGGATCTCCCTCAACAAATACTCCAAGGCCTAAACTTTGAGGTGATGCAAAGATTTGATTAGCACCAGTCACTGTGTCATACTTAGTAAAGACTTCAACACTCGCACGGTCGACAAAGATATGCAAATCAATGCTACCATCTGCATTACGCGTTACAACTTGACTATCCATTTCTTTAAATTTATCAGAAAGAATAATGCCTGATTGACTGCGATCAAGGTAGATTTTACCTGTTTGTAAATCATAGTAAACCTTTGTAAGCTCACCTTGTCCGACACGCAAGTTGAAACCAACTTTTGTTGTCCCTGCACTTAGTACAAAATGAGCCACAATTTCATAAGTATCTCCAGAGAAATCCTTGAAAAGATTGTTATCTTTGTCAATGGTTACATCTTTATACTCGATACAATGGTCAAGATCACGTAAACTTTCATAAGCTTTAATCGGTGTCTGTGTCAAAACATATTTATCCCCATCTTTGACAAGTCCTAAAGCCAAATTAAGATTGAACGTTCCGTTAAATTTTTGCCCAAGGCGATTAGCAACAAGATTGCAATAATTATCCCAAGTATTCATCCAGTTAAGTTCGATAATCTGTGGAATTGTTGGGTTAGAACTTGTTCCAAAATCTTGTGTGAAATAGGTCTGAGCTGCATAAGAATCTTTTCCAAAATTCATAATGCCATCACTTGTTTGATAAGCCTCATCAGCAACAAAGGTCCATTTACCATTTACTTCCTTAAGATCGCCAACCTTGTAATAACGTCCTCCACGTGAAAGAACCCACTTAATAATCCCGTCTTCTGTTTGAATCGGATAAAGATCCGGACACTCTGTATGAAGCTCTGAATAAGTCGACTCCACTGACCAATCTAATAAATTATCAGATGAATAAATACGAAGTGGACCACCAGCAACGACCATAAACCATTTGTCTTCCCAGCGGAAAACTTTGGGATCACGAAAATCTCTATTTTGTAGTGGATCATTTGCCCAATCCGCCACAATTTTGTCTACTTTTTGCCAAGTTTTACCTTCATCTTTGCTGTAAGCTAATTTGATACGTTGACCTTCACCATTTACCGTAATCAAAGCTACTAATCCACCATTATCATCAAATAATCCACTCGTGTTATGGTTATCGACAACGATACAACCTGAAAACATGGTTCCATTATAATCCGGATAAAAAGCAATCGGCTGATCTTCCCAATGAATCAAATCAGTACTTGTTGCATGTGCCCAGTGCATTGGCCCCCATTGAGTATCATCATAAAATTGATAAAACATGTGGTAAACACCATTATAATAAACCAAACCATTTGGGTCATTTGCCCAACCATCTTTAACAGAATAGTGGTATTGATCACGAAAGACTTCATTGTAATAAACTGAAGCTGGCTGTCTGCGATGAACGTTGATTCGATAAGTTGCTGACGCTGTAAAACCATCATCCGTTGTATAAGTACTTGTAACAGTCAAATAATTAACGCCAACTGCCACAGGAATATCACTGGCATTTTCATAAATATTTCCTTGCTCATCCGTAACCGTAATAGTCGCTTGCGGATTATTGGCAACAAAACTTAAGTCAACTGTTGAAGCCTCATTTGAAACGTATTGGATGTAAGTTGCTCCTTCTGGGAAGAATTGACCTTTAGCTTCCACAGGTCCATTTTTGGAACTAACCTTAACATCATTAAGAATCGGTAATTCTTCATCTGATAATTCACGATAATAAGTATTTTGGAAGACCATTTCACCATTCCAATTTAGAAGTCCAAAATAACCATCTGAAATATAGGTCGTCTGTCCTAAATCATTACGTTGCATGGTATAATCACTAAGATTCGCTACTAAAATACCGTTGACATAATAAGAAATCCAACCGTTTGCTGCAACGACTTTAAGAGCATATTTATTATCAACGCTTGGTGTGATGTCTTTTTCATCAATCAAATTCGCCTCTGCCCAGCGCCATAATTTTGCTTTGTGACTGTTGCCATCAATATTAACCACATAGCCCTTCAAATTATTGGCATCATTATTTGAACGAAAAACAAGTGAGGCTGCTCCGCTATTTTGTAGAAACGTCACATCAGTCTGAAAGACAAAATTCTTACCAGTTGATGTGGAATAAGCGAAATTATCACCTTTTCCAATAGCGTTGCTATATAGACCATCCTCACGTTCTTGCCAAACTGCTGGGTCATAAGTCAAACCTTCAAGATTGGTATAATAATTATTTTGCTCAACTTGAGTGAGGTTTGTAGAAAGAAGACGCTTTGAATCTGCTTTTGAATCAGACTGATTATCTGAGATTAAATTCGATGCCGATTCGGTAATTTCTTCCTTGCTTACCACATCAGATTCAAGGCCTTGATTATCAGTTGTTTGAGCAACTGCTTCTTGTGTCGCTTCAGTTTGAGGCTCTACCAAAGTTTCATTTTCTGTTGCTTGATTTTCTGAAATTGTTGTGTCAGTATCTACAACTTCAGTTTGAGATTCTTCGATAGAAGCTTGAGATAGCTCAGTGTCTGATGACTCAGGAGTGCTAGTTTGAACCTGCTGTTCAACTGGAACAGTTGCAGTGTCGGCTTCATCAGCCAAGATATTTCCTGAAAATCCTCCTAGGAGTAAGCCGCAAACCAGAACACTGCAGCCATAAATCCATTTTTTACCACTTTTACGCATGAACCAGTTCATACACTTTGTTTCTTGTTCTTTTTTCATAAGTCCTTTCTCCTATTACACTCACCCAAAATAGGTTAAACATCCAACAAAGACATATTACCAAAACAAGAAAGCGTTATCACAGAACAATTGTCACTCAGTTAAGGTGACAAAACTCAAAATTTTTAATGGCAAACGTCATTAAAAAAATCCCAACACCATGTGCCGAGATTTTGAAAAGTCGTGAAAAAAGAGAAAGCAAATCTTATCGAGCCAGTTTAAATTTTTCTAGAATTAGAGCGATACCGTCATGATTGTGGTTAGCTGTAACGTGTCCAATGCGTTCTTTGACTTCTTGAGGAGCATTGGCCATGACATAAGCTTCACCAGCAACCTCTAGCATATCCAAATCATTAAAATTATCACCAAAAGCTAAGGTTTCTGACATTTCAACACCGTAGTGTTTGGCTAATAGGCTGACTGCACGCCCTTTTTGAATGCCATTTGCCATAACTTCAATGTAATAAGGTAAAGACCTTGCAATTGATAATCCCTGATAAAGTTCTTTTAACTTATCTTCGAGGATTTCCATGCGTTCCGGTTCACCCATTAAAAGCAACTTATGAACTTCTGGTAAGTGACCAATGGTTTCTAGGTCTGCTTCTTGAGAAGCTAGGCCTACAACCTGCTCTTCACGAGAAATCCATTTGTTCATACGGTTTTGTGACAACCATTTTTCACCGCTATAAACATTCCAAGCAACATCAGCCACTTCTTTTTCCAAGTACTGGCAAATTGCTTGCGCTGCTTGCGGGCTCATTGGACAGCTATCAATCACTTGACCAGATTCATCCTGAATAAAGGCACCATTATAAGAAATCATCGGCACCTCAGGTAAAAAATCTTTAATGATTGGTTTGATTGCCTCAGGCATTCGCGCCGATACCGGCACAAATAAAACTCCTGAATTGACAGCATCACTTAGGGCTTGACGCGTTTTAGAAGTCACTTCCAAAGCGTCATTTATGAGAGTACCATCAATATCGCTAAAAATAATTTTAAACATTGCTCTTTCTCCACACATTTTCTTCAGTATAGCATTTTTGAAAGGGCTTTCCAAGAGTTTTTTTCCATTATTTCAGTAATTTTTTTCCAAATACAAGCACATCCAGAAAAAATCTAATTTTCTTTCATCACTTTTAACAAAAAAGCCTGAGCTAAAAACTCAGACTTTTTCAAGATTAAAACGGCAATTCTTCCTCTTCTAAAACTAAATCAGCAAGGTCATTTGCCACATTATTCTCACGCATGGCGCGCTGCGCACGGCTTTCTAACAATTGGAAAGACTGACAGAGCACTTCTGTCACATAATTCGTATGACCATCTTTTTCGTACTTACGTGTTCGAAGTTCACCATCAACCGAAATCAAACTTCCTTTACCAGCGTAAGACACAAGAGTCTCTGCCAAACGTCCCCAAACCACCAGTGAAATGAAGTCAGCCTCACGTTCACCATTTTGTGATTTAAAGCGGCGGTTAACAGCAAGTGTTACACGTGTAACAGATTTCTCATTTGGCGTTGTCACAAGCTCAGGCTGCGCCGTCAAACGCCCAATCATAATAACTTTGTTATACATCACTACCTCCTATCTTATTATTCGAAAAAAAAATGAATAACAAAATGATGCAACAAAAAAATCCTAGTTTCCTAGGATTTCACTCTATTTTACCCTTTCCAGTGTTTTTCTGGATTAAAGGCTTCGCCGACAACAGCTGTGTCATCAAGTTCAATGATACCACGTTTTTGTGGAGCATTTGGAAGGGCTAATTCACGAGGTGAGCACATCATACCAAAGCTCTTTTCACCACGAAGGGCACCTGGGAAGATAAGGCTTCCGTTTGGCATCATAGCACCTGGTAGAGCAACGATTGTTTTAAGTCCAACAGCAGCATTTGGAGCACCTGCAACGATTTGAACAGTTTTGTCATCTGAGATTTGCACTTGGCAAATGTTCAAGTGGTCACTATCTGGGTGAGCAACCATTTCTTTGATTTGACCAACAACAAATTTTGGTGAAGGGTCATTTTCCAATTGTTCGCTAAAGCCTTCTTTTGTCAATTCAGCGTTAAGCTTAGCAACATCTTCATCAGACAAAGTCACTTGTCCAACACCGTCAATTGCAATTAGACTTGATACTTCAAAAATATTCCAAGCGACTGTTTCACCATTTTTTTCAAGGAAAACACGTGATACGTTACCTTTACGTTCGTAGTCAAGTTTAGCACCTTTGCTATCTTTGACAATCACCATAAGGACATCACCGACGTGTTCTTTGTTGTACGTAAAAATCATTTTCTCTCC
This sequence comes from Streptococcus equinus, assembly GCF_900104225.1. Lineage (GTDB taxonomy): Bacteria > Bacillota > Bacilli > Lactobacillales > Streptococcaceae > Streptococcus > Streptococcus equinus_D. The sequence continues at coordinate 30,969 of NZ_FNJK01000006.1, forward strand.
TATTTCAATCCAGCTAAAAAGCTGTTAATTTCTGCTTTGGTTTTTCTTAATTTATTAACTAAACGACCAATTTCTTTGCCATTCTCAGTCACTACAAAACTAGGAATACCAAAAATATTCCAGCGTTGGGCTACTTCCATGAAATCATCGCGGTCAACACGAACAAAAGTAAATTCTGGATTTTCTGCTTCAATTTCAGGCATGACTGGGTAAATAAACTGGCAGTCTGGGCACCAATTTGCCGTAAAAAAGAAGACTACTTTGCCATCAGTTTCTAAATAGCTAGCCATTTCTTCATAAGATTTTGGACTAATCATTTTTCTCCTCCTCGTAGCTAATCTCACCGTTTTGGTAAACAAATTGGAAAGTTCGACCATCCTCAAAAACAAGGCCTCCAGTCGTTCTCTCCTTATCAGATTCATAAGCATTCATATAGAGCACCGAAATGCTACCAAATTGACTAAAATAATCACGAATGGCTTTTTTAATCTGTTCTTGTCGCTTTTCTTCGCGTTGTTTTTTCAGGATTGTTCCCAAAACAATGATACCGCCGACTCCCACAAGGCCAAAACGTGACAGTAAGCTTCTTTTTTTGTTTCTCATACGCTTTATTTTAGCATATTTCAGCACATAATACCAAGGTCCAAATATTTAATGTTATTTCAATCTAAAAATTGTCAGAAAACGTGGTAAAATAGAAACCATAGAATCGAGGTTTTTATGTCAGACTTATTTTCAAAAATAAAAGAAGTCACTGAACTTGATGGTATCGCAGGATACGAACACAGTGTTCGTGACTATCTTCGCTCAAAAATCACTCCACTTGTTGATGACGTGCAAACTGATGGTCTTGGTGGTATTTTTGGTATCAAAAATTCTGCCGCTGAAAACGCACCTCGCATCATGGTGGCTGCACACATGGACGAAGTTGGTTTCATGGTCAGCGAAATCAAAGCCGATGGAACAATGCGTGCTGTTGGTATCGGTGGTTGGAATCCATTAGTCCTAAGTTCACAACGCTTCACACTTTATACACGTGATGGTTCTGCTATTCCAGTTGTTTCTGGTTCAGTCCCACCACATTTCCTTCGCGGAACAAATGGCTCTGCTTCACTTCCAAAAATCGATGACATCATTTTTGATGCAGGATTTACAGACAAAGCTGAAGCCGAAGCCTTTGGTATCCTTCCAGGTGATATCATTGTTCCAAAATCTGAAACTATCCTCACAGCAAACCAAAAAAATGTTATCTCTAAAGCTTGGGACAATCGCTTTGGTGTGCTTATGGTGACAGAATTGCTTGAAAGCCTTAAAGGTCAAAAACTTGATAACACCCTTATCGCTGGTGCTAACGTTCAAGAAGAAGTTGGTCTTCGCGGCGCACACGTATCTGCTACAAAATTCCAACCAGAACTTTTCTTTGCTGTTGACTGTTCACCAGCCGGAGACATCTATGGTAACCAAGGTAAAATTGGTGATGGAACACTTTTCCGTTTCTACGACCCAGGACACGTAATGCTAAAAGATATGCGTGACTTCTTGCTCACAACTGCTGAAGAAGCTGGTATCAAATACCAATATTACGCTGCTAAAGGTGGTACAGATGCTGGTGCGGCTCACCTCAAAAACGGTGGTATCCCATCAACAACTATCGGAGTTTGTGCACGTTACATTCACTCACATCAAAGCCTTTATGCTATGGATGACTTCTTACAAGCACAAGCCTTCATCCAAGCTATTGTTAAAAAACTAGACCGCTCAACTGTTGACCTCATCAAAAAATACTAGAAAGGAGCTAGGGGACTCAGGTCATTAAACATTTCTCTTGTACTTTCCCCTTTGTCTTACTATGAAAATTGGATTTATCGGAGTCGGAAAAATGGCTACTGCCATCATCAACGGACTTAATGCAACATCACACGATATCATCATTTCAGGTTCTTCACTTCCTCGCTCACGCGAAATTGCAGAGCAGCTTGAAGTTGAAGCAGCTCTTTCACATCAAGAACTTATCGACCAATCTGATTTGGTTGTCCTTGGTATCAAACCCCAAATGTTTGAACCAGTCCTTGCTGGACTTCACTTCCACCAACCCATCCTTTCAATGGCAGCAGGGGTAACACTTGAACGTCTTGGTAAATTAACTGATCCAAACCTTCCACTAATCCGCATTATGCCGAACCTCAACGCTCAAATTCTTAAAAGTACTACTGCTATTTGTACTAATGACAAAGTCTCTGCAGAACTCCTAGCAACCGCTAAAGAAATCACAGACAGTTTTGGATCAACTTTTGATATTCCTGAAAAAGACTTTGATACCTTCACTGCTCTTGCAGGATCAAGCCCAGCTTACATTTACCTATTTATCGAAGCCCTCGCTAAAGCAGGTGTCAAATACGGTATTCCAAAAGAAAAATCACTCGACATCGTGACACAAACCGTCCTTGCGAGTGCCGAAAATCTACTTCAAGGTTCTGATAGCCCACATGATTTGATTGATAAAATCTCAAGTCCTGGTGGAACAACCATCGCAGGTTTACTTGACCTTGAAAAAACTGGCTTGACAGCTAGCGTTGTTTCAAGTATTGATGCCACAATCGATAAAGCAAAAGCTTTGTAAACGATAAAAATAGAAGAAGATTGAGACAAATTGTCTCAACCTTTTTATGTATTAAAAAATCATCGAAATAACACCAAGAAAATTATTGATTGCATGAAGAGCGATTGAATATTCAAGTTTTTGTGTCTTTTGATAAACTAAAGCGAGCACCAATCCCATGCCTCCATAAAGAATCCAACTACCAATGTCCGTTGGCATATGAAGAGCTCCAAAAAGAAAAGTACTAACACCAACTCCTAGTTTGGAAAACTTAAAAGCTTGCTTAACGATAAGGCCACGAAAAACAAATTCCTCAACAATCGGTGCTGCAATAACAGTCAAAACCAATAACATTAACGGAGACATCCCAAGTTGCTCAATAACAGATTGGTTAAGCGTATCAGTTTTTGCACCATGTTCTAAAAATAAAGTAATGCCTCCAAGCATTTTGATGGGAACCATAACCAAAAATCCCATAAAGATACTTTTCCAAGCATCCCCGGTTAATAATTGCTCTAAATGATTTAAAAATCCCAAACGTTTAGCAACATAAACCGTTAACAGTGTAACTAACAACAAGGAAACCATAATGATGAAAGCTTGCCAAGTCGGCTGATTTTTTCTGAGAAAAACTGTAGGCAATTGTTCAAGAAGAATTAATCCTACCGCTAAACCAAGATATTTAAAAAATGATACTACTTTTTTCATAACACTCTCCCTATAAAATCTTTGAAAGAATTCCTCTAAGTATTAAAAATCCTAAACTCAAACTATACAACCAGATCAATAACAACGTAATGTAAGACAATTCAACACTAAAGAAAGCATATAAAATAATCAAGACAAAATTGATTAAGAACATCATTACCAACATTGATACTGCTGTCATACGCAAAATAAATTGATTACGTTCATCATATGCAGCAATATAAGCAGTTTTTAAGCGTTTGGGTTGATGACAAACTATCCAATAATAGATGGCAACAATTAAACCACTACTACCACTTCCAAGCAATAAACCTGATGCAAAATCATTAGCTCGAATGACAAACGATAATATAATCCCTAAAATCGAAAGTCCCAAAATTACATACGATACTTTCATCAAGTAACTTCGATATTCTTCCAATGTTTTCTTTTGCTGACAATTTTGAAGCGCCTTTAATAACATTATTTATTTTCCTTTCTATTCTGTGAAAAAACCGTAACGCGTCTACTTAAAACCAAACTTATCTTTTCATACTCTCTATCTCCTATTATTCTTCGTCAAAGATGAAAACTTCTTCGATTGTCATACCGAAATATTTAGCGATTTTATGTGCTAACTCTAAAGAAGCATTGTATCGGCCTTTTTCTAGAGAAATAATCGTCTGTCTCGTTACCCCCAATGCCTCAGCAAGCTCAGCTTGACTAACTTTATTTGCTTTTCGGAGTTCTTGAATTCTTGTTTCCATTTATCCCTCCAATGAGTTCTCATTAGTAAAGTTAACTTTACATTTAAAGTATAGTACGCTTTACATTTTATGTCAAGTTTATTTTACATTTTTTTATAAAAGCATCAAAAAAGCTGACCCGTAGGTCAGCTTTTCTGGTCTTATCATAATATTTTGATAACTAATTAGTAGGGTGTTTGAAACGTTCAACATCACGCGCAATCACAAGTTCTTCATCCGTTGGAATAACAACTGCTTTTACGCGAGCTTGATCTGTTGAAATCACACCATAAGCACCTGAAACATTCTTAGCTGGGTCAACATCGACACCAAACCAAGTCATTCCAGAAATGACATCCGCACGAACATCACTAGAATTTTCACCGATACCAGCGGTGAAGACAATAGCATCCGCACCGTTTAAAACGGCGAAGTATTGTCCAATATATTTTCTCAAGCGATCAACATACATATCATAAGCAAGTTGGCATTTTTCATCACCTTCTGCTTTTCCTGCTAAAATATCACGCATGTCACTTGATTTTTCCGAAATACCGAGTAAACCTGAATCACGATTCAAGATGGTACGAATTTTTTTAGGATCAGCCATCGCTGGCTCACATTCTAGAAGATAAGTAATGACACCTGGATCAATACTTCCTGAACGTGTTCCCATCATTGTACCACCAAGTGGAGTTAATCCCATTGAAGTATCAACAGATTTACCACCTTTAATGGCTGTAATAGAGACTCCATTACCAATATGACAAGTAATCAATTTCAAGTCTTCTAAAGGTTTGCCTAAAACCTTAGCTGCCTCTTGGGCAACGTACTGATGACTTGTACCGTGTGCTCCATATTTACGAATCTTATAATCAGTGTAATAACGATTAGCAATAGGATAACGGTAAGCTACTTCAGGCATTGTCATATGGAAGGCAGTATCAAAAACAACAACGCTCGTAATATCAGGCAATATTTCTTTAAACGCTTTAATCCCAAGAGCTGCTCCAGGATTATGAAGCGGTGCTAGCATTGACAATTCTTCAACCTGTTGAATCACCTTATCTGTTACCAGGGCCGATTCTTTGAAATAATCACCCCCAGCCACCACGCGGTGACCAACACCAGTTATTTCATCATAACTAGCAATAATGTCCATCGAAATCAAGTCATCAAGAAGGATTTTTACAGCAGCTGTATGGTCTGGAATGTCTTTCGTTTCCGAATACTTCTGACCATTAAATTTCACTGTAGAAACACTGTTTGCAAGGCCGATACGTTCAATCAAACCTTTTGCAATAACTTCCTCTTCAGGCATTTTGTACAATTGCCACTTGAGACTTGAGCTTCCTGCATTAATAGAAATAGTTTTCGCCATAAATTTACCTCTAAAGCGCTTTCATAATATATCTCTATTTTAGCACAACTATTTTAAAAAATCATATTTTCAACAGCCCATTTTTTGAATTTCTCAATAAAATCTGTTAGAGCTTCACGACTTTGCAAGTCAGCAAGCGGGTAAACAAATGTTTCTGGGGTATGTTCAGCCTGTTTCTTCAAGACAAAAATTGACTTAGCATTGGCCGCATTGCCGAAAATAGATTCTGGTAAAGTAATCACCGCAATAACATCAGCGTAATCCTTCAACCATGCCTTTAACAAATCGCTTTGTTTACTTGTCAAAAGACTAACCGGTGCTAAAAAGACAGCAATACCATCTTTTTTGAGATATTTGAGAGATTGTTCCATCAACAAATGATGCGCATAAGTATGCCCTTCACTACTTGCTACTTTATAGCGTTTCGCAATTTCATCATTTGGATAGAAGCCGACTGGAAGGTCACTGATGATGACATCACTTTCCTTAAGAATCTGTGGTCGTACAGCATCTTCTTGAATAAATTGAGCTTTAGAATCCATCACTTCGGCAATACTTGCTGACAAATCGATTAACAAATCATCAACTTCAATTCCAAGGTAATTCAAGTCTTTAGATGAATTATTTAGCAAGGTTTGAGCAAGATTACCTGTTCCGCTACCGATTTCTAAAACATCAAGTTCTTTTGAAGCTGTCAAATTCTCAATAAGGAACATTAAGATAAAGCCAATAGCATCAGGTGTAAATTGGTGGTTTGCCTGAAGTGCTTCTGTTTGAGCAGCTTTAATAAAAATAAACTGAAAAGCACGACGCCATTCTTCTTTGCTTAAATCAAGTTGGCGTAGTTTTTTATTATTTGCCGCTACTGTTTCATTGGCACCTTCAGCACCAAGATAAAAAGAGTTTTGTTCAATAAGTGCATCGTAAATGTGTGTTTTCAACTCATTTTCGATTAACTGTATATTTTCTAGAATCAGCCCATAAGCTGTTTCGATTTTTTCAAAATTCATTTTCCCCTCCAAAACTTATAATATCAAAAAACATTGAAAATGAAAAGAAAGCACTAGTGACTTTCTTTCTCAGGTGCTTGATTTTCTTTCTTAGGAAGGTAAAAAGTATAATGAAACTCTTCTTTACTCTCTAATGTCACTGTTTCTACTAACACGTCATCTTTGTGGTGGTAGGTAACAACTCCCTTATCAAATTGATATTGTCCAGATTCATCTTTGACCAAATCTTTGCTAATCTCTGCCATTAAATAAGCTTTAGCAGATTTTATCTGAGCTTGATGCTGACGTTCACTAGCAACCACACGCCCCAAATAAAACTGCAACAACAAAGCAAAAATAGCTGCCATCAACAAAGCGTACAATAAAATTCCTGCTTTAACTTTTCTTTTCAAAAGTGTAGACAAAATATCTCTCCATATCTTTACCCAACTGCAGTTTAATCGTTACTTTATTGCCATCCTGAATCACACTAGATGACGTCACTCCAAAAAGCATAGGTTGGTAGCCCTGACCAGAAGCATTTGTCTTTCTAAAGTCATCTGCCTTAGATAAGCCATAAGCTAACTGTTGACCAGCTTTATTAACATAAAGCTTATTGTCAGCGACTTTATCTAACTGACATTCCTCAAGTTCTGAACGTAACTGCTGAGAAAAGAGCAACCATTTGTCTTGCTCATTAACAGATAAATAGTGAACGTTACTTGAAATCGACTGAGTTAAACCTTTATAGACCAGTATCGACCCTGAAATGACCAGCAAAGCAACTAAGCTTTCTAAAAGGGTAAAAGCTTTTAGTCTAGTTTTTCTTGACATATAAAACCTCATTTTGACCGTCAAAAACATGAATCTCACCATCATGTTTAACAATTTCAACATCGACACCATTTATTGCCAAGTGATTTTGTCCTGTTTGAACTGCCATCGTTGCCACATTTAACACTTCTTGTTGGTGTAGGCTTTCTTGCATACGTTGACGACTGTGATCCATCTCCCCCAAAACAAGACTAGTAATCGTTGCTAACAAGGCTAAAGATACCAATCCTTCAAGGAGTATGTAGGCTTTTAGTTTCTGTTTTTTTATAGTTACCACTTCCTATGTACAATTGATAATCAACTTCTTGAGTTTCAGTATAAAACTGTAGTTTTGCTAAAGATGAATTGCCCCCAGATTTATCAAAAACAACTTGATAATTTTTGGCTACAGACACTGTTTGAGGTAAAGTAACGCTAGTCATCCCATTTGAAATACCATCTTGTGATATATGTAAGGTCTGACTTTCTTGCTTGATACTAGCCAATTTTTGTGTATCGCGGTAGCAATTTTCAAAAGAGAGGAAAAATAGCTTTTCCTCAACAGACTGAAAAATGCAGTTAACCGAATGAGAAAACATGATGACTATAAAACAAGAAATCATTAAGGTCAGCAAACTTTCAATAAGCGTAAAAGCTGCTAGCGTCTTACTTCTTAGCTTCATTGTAAGTTTTGGCTTGTTCTTTTGTAATATAGCCAACTTCTACCAAGTCATCTACACTAGCTTTATCTCCAGTTTTAACCTCATAAAGATCCATCTGACTCTCAACAACCTTAACAACCGCAGCATCCCCTTTTTCATGCACGACATCTTTTTGCTTACTCAAATTAGGCACAAATAACAGCATTAAGACACCAATGATAAGCAAGACAATCAGCATTTCCACGAGTGTGAAAGCTTTTACAGACTTTTGACGTAATTTTTTCCAAAGTTTTTTCATTAAAAATTTCCTCCCATATTTTGATACATTGGCAAAAGCATTGCCACATAAATTAAAACAATAATTAAAGCCACAAAAACAAAAACTAAAGGTTGAATCAATTGTGTCGCTTGTGTTAATTGACTAAAGAAATTCTGCCAAGTTTCTTCTGCATAGATATCCAGTTCACGCCCTAATTTTGATTTGACTTCACCATACTCAATCATCAAACTAAGCTCACGCAAGAAAAAAGGATAATCTAAAACCTTTTGGTGAAAAGATTGCCCTGCAAGCAAAGCTTCTTGCATATCCTTTCCAATTTCTTGAAAAAGACGAGATTTTTGCCTTTGCATAAGTTCAACAATCTCCATTAATTCAATTCCCTGGCCAATCAGATTCCCCCATTCACGCGCATAATAAGCTGTCAAATAAAGGCGGACAAAGCGTCCCAAAATCGGAAAACGACTTAGCTGACTATAAAGGTAAATCGGTGATAGACGCTTTGCGTACAAAAATCCTAAAAAACTTCCTAAGCCTAGTAAGGCAAAACCACCCAAAAAAATCATAGGAAAATGACTAATAATCTGAGTGGCAATATTTTGATTTTCTAATTGCGGCAGCAAATAATTTTTCAAGCCCAACATAATCAGAATTAAAAAGCTGAGCAAAATCAAAGGATAAGTCGCCACTTCAATCAATTTCTTTCGAACAACTGACATACTAGCCAAATAACCATCAATTTTTAGCAAACTCTGCTGGCAATTACCATGAACATCAGCAAGAGCAATCTGAGTTACAATCGTATCTGAAAAGCCGAGTTTCGTCATCATATCAGCTAAGCTTGCACCACTTAACAAAGATTCCTGCATGGTATCCACATAAACTTCTGCTAATAGTTGACTTCGTCTTAAAAAAGAAACAATTTCAGTTAAATTAAAGCCACTGTTAAATAAATTATTAAATAATTGAATAACCTTCTGCTGTTTTTTAAAAGGCAATTTTTTCGATTTTCGCTTCCTCAGCACTGATATGTCCGTCTCTAGCAAGGCTTTCAATTTGCTCATTCCACCTTTTTGGTGAGTAATGTTCAAAATCTCCTTTGGCAAAATCAACTACACCTCCACCGCCAATTAACCGCTGATAAATAATAGCTCGTAAGCTATTTTCTAGCTCCTGCCTACTAACTCCTAATTCTAATAATCTTGCATAGACACCCGGGATACTCTTAGCATGAATCGTTGAAAAAACTAGAACCCCTGTTAAACTTGCTCTAATAACCGCACGTGCTGTCTCACTATCCCGAATCTCACCTATAATCAAAATATCTGGTCTATGACGGAGCGAAAGTTTAATCAGATTATCGTAAGTCATACCAATCTCATCGTTGAGTTGCAACTGCAACATATTCTCTTGCTTAATCTCAACAGGATCTTCTATTGTAATGACTTGTTTATCCGGAAATTTTTCCCGAACCAATTGATACATGAGAGTGGTTTTCCCACTCCCTACTGGCCCGGAAAAAAGATAAAGTCCCCTACTATCAATCGCTTCTAAAATATTTCTAGCCCCATCAAACCAATATTGCAAATCATGGCGCCCTGAATAAAGAAGTCTAATGACCAGGCTTTCATGTCCACGATAATCACCAACTGTAGACAAACGCAATGAGATTTCTTCATCATCAGCAAATACATAATCACAAGAGCCTAACTGACTACGACGTTTCTCACCCACATTCATCCCCGCTACAAATTTAAAATGACTAATCAGACTCGTCATCTCATCAATAGCAACTTCTTGGATAAATTGACGTTCATCTCCAATACGCTGATATATTTCATAATGATTGGTTTTGGGAACAATATAAATATCTTGTGCATTCTTTTCAACAGCGTCCCTAATAAGCTGCTTTGCTTTTTCCTGAATCATTTTAACCTCCTCACTCTTATATTCGTAAAAATCTTGATAAAAAGAAAAAACCATGGAAAAATTTCCATGATTAAGGTTTGAATTTGCAATTTCGAGGTCTGGGACTAGGTTCGTCATTTCGAACATTAAAATGATAAGCAAAATGTTCTTGAGACAATTCTTGCCCATCTTTTAGAATTAAAAGGGAATGATACTGTTGCAGATAGTCACCACAATTTTCACACCAACGTTTTTCTGATTGATCCCAGAAAGCAGCTTGAAAATTATCATGACACTTACAACTTGGCAGGTTCATTCTCAACGACTGCCATTCTGATTTATAAAATGACACAGCTTCTTCAAAGTATTCAAAAACTTGTTCTTCGATGATATCATCCTGCCAGTCATCCAAGAACCACCAGGGTTCCCAGTCCCCATACATTTTGATTACTTGATACATTTTTTCACTTCCTTATGGCCTTTATTATATAAAAATTAAAAGGATTTTAAAAAGGATTTGCTTATTTATAACCATTATCATCTAAATAAGCCTTATATTTCCCAAGCAAAAAGGCCTAGGAATATTCCTAGGCCTTTTCATTTATTAAACTCAAATGTGAAATCAGATTATTCAGCGTCTGTTGATTCAGGTGCTTCAACTGTTTCAGCTTCTTCACTTGTTTCAAGTTCATTAACAGCTTGTGGTTCAAGGTTGCGGTAACGTTGCATACCTGTACCAGCTGGAATGATTTTACCGATGATAACATTTTCTTTAAGACCAAGAAGGTGATCTTTCTTACCACGGATAGCAGCATCTGTAAGAACACGAGTTGTTTCTTGGAATGATGCAGCTGACAAGAATGAGTTAGTTTCAAGCGAAGCTTTAGTAATACCCATAAGTACTGGACGTGCAGTTGCAGGGATACCACCAGAGATAACAACATCTTTGTTAGCATCTGTGAAGTCTGCAATATCCATAAGTGTACCTGGAAGAAGATCTGTATCACCTGGATCCATGATACGAACTTTACGAAGCATTTGACGAACCATTACTTCGACGTGTTTATCACCGATTTCTACCCCTTGGCTACGGTATACTTTTTGTACTTCAGCAAGAAGGTAAGTTTCAACTGATAATGTATCACGAACTTCAAGGAGACGTTTAGGTTGGATAGAACCTTCAGTAAGTGGGGCACCACGGTGTACTTCATCACCAACAGCAACTTTCATGCGGGCAGTGAATGGTACCACGTATTCACCCATACCAGTTTTACCTTGAACGTAAACTTTCTTAGTACGTGTAGAAGCATCTTCTTCGATGTCAACAACTGTACCTTTAACTTCAGTGATAACTGCTTCCCCTTTAGGGTTACGAGCTTCAAAGATTTCTTGGATACGAGGAAGACCTTGTGTGATATCGGTATTTGACGCAACACCACCCGTGTGGAAGGTACGCATTGTAAGCTGAGTACCAGGTTCACCGATAGATTGAGCGGCAATTGTACCAACTGCTTCACCAACTTCAACCGCATCACCTGTAGCAAGGTTGACACCATAACAGTGACGACATACACCATGACGAGTGTTACATGTAAATACTGAACGGATTGTTACTTCTTCAACACCAGCTTTAACAATTTCAGCGGCCATATCTTCAGTAATCAATACGTCAGGGCCAACGATAACTTCACCAGTTTCAGGGTGTTTAACAGATTTCTTAGTATAACGACCAACAAGACGTTCTTCAAGAGTTTCTGTAACTTCTTTACCATCAGTGATTGCACGGATAACAAGACCACGGTCAGTTCCACAATCGTCTTCACGAATGATAACGTCTTGGGCAACGTCAACCAAACGACGAGTAAGGTAACCAGAGTCGGCAGTCTTAAGGGCTGTATCTGTCATACCTTTACGAGCACCGTGAGTTGAGAAGAACATTTCCAAAACAGACAAACCTTCACGGAAGTTAGACAAGATAGGCAATTCCATGATACGTCCGTTCGGAGCGGCCATCAAACCACGCATACCGGCAAGTTGTGAGAAGTTAGAGATGTTACCACGAGCTCCTGAGTCCATCATCATAACGATTGGGTTCTTAGGATCTTGTGTTTCAATCAGACGTTGTTCAAGTTCTTCTTTAGCTTCACGCCATGTTGTTGTAACAGCAACATAACGATCATCATCAGTCATCAAACCACGACGGAAGGCTTTGTTGATTTGTTCAACTTTGCTGTGGGCTGCATCGATAATTTCTTGTTTGTTATCGATAACTGGGATATCGGCGATACCCACTGTCAAACCAGCAAGAGTTGAATGGTAATAACCAAGGTCTTTCAAGCGGTCAAGGAAGGCTGATGTTTCAGTTGTACGGAAACGTTTAAAGATTTCCGCAATGATGTTACCAAGATTTTTCTTCTTGAATGGAACGTTGATATCAAGACTATCAATAACAGTGTGGATATCTTGTCCAGGTGCCAAGAAGTATTTATCTGGAGTTTTTTCAGTTAAGTTAGCATTATTTGGTTCTTGAAGGTAAGGTAGATCATCAGGCATGATGTCGTTGAAGAGGATCTTACCAACAGTTGTAACCATGATTTTGTGTTTTTGTTCATCAGTCCATGGTTTGTTTGGCATGCTATCTACTGTAATACCAACACGTGTGTGCAAGTGAACATAACCGTTACGGTATGCCATTACTGCTTCATCACGGTCTTTGAAGACCATTCCTTCACCTTCACGACCTGGTTCTTCCATAGTAAGGTAGTAGTTACCAAGAACCATATCTTGAGATGGTGTTACGACTGGTTTACCATCTTTAGGGTTAAGGATGTGTTCTGCGGCAAGCATAAGAAGACGTGCTTCTGCTTGTGCTTCTTCAGAAAGAGGTACGTGGATGGCCATTTGGTCACCATCGAAGTCGGCATTGTAGGCTTCACAAACAAGTGGGTGAAGACGAAGTGCTTTACCATCGATAAGGACTGGTTCAAAGGCTTGGATACCCAAACGGTGAAGAGTCGGTGCGCGGTTAAGAAGTACTGGGTGTTCTTTGATAACTTCTTCAAGAATATCCCAAATACGTTCATCTCCACGTTCAACCATACGTTTAGCTGCTTTAACGTTACCTGCGTAATCACGAGCAACGATTTCGCGCATTACAAATGGCTTGAACAATTCGATAGCCATTTCACGTGGCACACCACATTGATACATTTTAAGTGTTGGACCTACGGCGATAACTGAACGTCCAGAGAAGTCAACACGTTTACCAAGCAAGTTTTGACGGAAACGACCTTGTTTACCTTTAAGCATGTGGCTCAAAGATTTAAGAGGACGGCTACCAGGACCTGTGATTGGACGACCACGACGACCGTTATCGATAAGAGCATCGACAGCTTCTTGCAACATACGTTTTTCGTTTTGCACGATGATACCAGGGGCATTCAATTCAAGCAAACGAGCCAAACGGTTGTTACGGTTGATAACACGACGGTAAAGGTCATTCAAGTCAGATGCAGCAAAACGTCCACCATCCAATTGAACCATTGGACGAAGATCTGGTGGAATAACTGGCAAGATGTTAAGTACCATCCATTCTGGTTTGTTACCAGATTTGTAGAAGGCATCAAGAACATCCAAACGACGAACAGCTTTGATACGTTTTTGACCAGTTGCTGTTTTCAATTCTTCTTTAAGTTCAGCGATTTCAGATTTCAAATCAACGCGTTTAAGAAGATCTTGGATGGCTTCAGCACCCATTTTAGCAACGAATGAACCTTGTCCATATTCTTGGATTTTTTCACGATATTCGCGTTCAGTCAAAAGTGATTTTGGTTCAAGCGGAGTATCTTTTGGATCGATAACCACGTAAGCAGCGAAGTAGATAACTTCTTCAAGTGCACGTGGGCTCATGTCCAAAGTAAGTCCCATACGTGATGGAATTCCTTTGAAGTACCAAATGTGTGATACTGGAGCTTTCAATTCGATGTGACCCATACGTTCACGACGAACTTTAGCACGTGTTACTTCAACACCACAGCGGTCACAAACAATTCCTTTATAACGAATACGTTTATATTTACCACAAGCACATTCCCAGTCTTTTGTAGGTCCGAAGATAACTTCATCAAAAAGACCTTCACGTTCTGGTTTGAGCGTACGATAGTTGATTGTTTCAGGTTTTTTAACTTCACCATAAGACCATGAACGGACCTTACTTGGTGAGGCTAATGTGATTTGCATACTTTTAAAACGATTTACGTCAACCACTAGTTTTACCTTTCTTTATTGTACTTTTGAAAATAGCTGAGCTACTTCCTAGTTATCATGACTCACAAATATTAATCTGCAAGACACTATTTATCGTTATAGGACTCATCCAAACAATCCGACTAAGAGAGGCAAGATTTACTTGCAGCTCTCATATCAAATTGTTTTTTCCTATTATTTATTTTCTTCTGCAGAAACTTCAGCTACTTCTGCTGATTCAGTTTCTTGTTTTTGACGAGCTTTTTCAAGATCATCAACGTGCATTACGTCGTCATCTTCACCTTCATCAAGGTCACGAAGTTCAACTTCGTTATCGTCTTCGTCAAGCACGCGCATATCAAGACCAAGTGATTGCAATTCTTTAACAAGAACTCGGAATGATTCTGGTACACCAGGTTTTGGAATTGGTTTACCTTTAGTGATGGCTTCATAAGCTTTAAGACGCCCAGTCACGTCATCTGATTTGTAAGTCAAGATTTCTTGAAGAACATTAGATGCACCGTAAGCTTCCAAAGCCCAAACTTCCATTTCACCGAAACGTTGTCCACCAAATTGTGCTTTACCACCAAGAGGTTGTTGTGTAACAAGTGAGTAAGGACCAACTGAACGTGCGTGAAGTTTATCATCAACCATGTGGTGAAGTTTGATCATGTACATGACACCAACTGATACACGGTTATCGAATGGTTCACCAGTACGTCCATCATAAAGAACTGTCTTAGCGTCGCTAGCCATACCAGCTTCGTTAACAGTTTCCCAAAGGTCTTCAGAAGTTGCTCCATCAAAGACTGGTGTTGCAATGTGAATACCAAGGTTACGAGCAGCCATACCAAGGTGAAGTTCCATAACTTGTCCGATGTTCATACGAGATGGCACCCCAAGTGGGTTCAACATGATATCGACTGGAGTTCCGTCTGGAAGGTAAGGCATGTCTTCAACTGGAACAACACGAGATACAACCCCTTTGTTACCGTGACGACCGGCCATTTTATCTCCGACTTTGATTTTACGTTTTTGTGCGATGTAAACACGAACGAGCATGTTAACACCTGATTGCAATTCATCACCGTTAGCACGTGTGAAGATTTTAACGTCACGAACGACACCATCTCCACCGTGTGGTACACGAAGTGATGTATCACGAACTTCACGTGATTTATCACCGAAGATTGCGTGAAGAAGACGTTCTTCAGCAGAAAGATCTTTTTCACCTTTAGGTGTTACTTTACCTACAAGGATGTCACCTTCTTTAACTTCAGCACCGATACGGATGATACCCATTTCGTCAAGATCTTTAAGAGCTTCTTCACCAACGTTTGGAATTTCGCGAGTGATTTCTTCAGGGCCTAACTTAGTATCACGTGTTTCTGATTCAAATTCTTCCAAGTGAACTGATGTATAAACATCTTCTTTAACAAGACGTTCACTCAAGATGATGGCATCTTCATAGTTATAACCATCCCAAGTCATGTAAGCGACGATTGGGTTTTGACCAAGGGCCATTTCACCTTTTTCCATTGAAGGACCATCAGCGATGAAATCACCTTTTTCAACGATATCGCCAACTTTAACAAGTGTGTGTTGGTTATAAGCTGTACCTGAGTTTGAACGACGGAATTTAGTGATGTGGTAAACATCGAGTGAACCATCTTCACGACGAACTTCAACTTTTTCAGCATCAGAGAAGACAACGCGTCCATCGTGTTTAGCGATAACGGCAGCACCTGAATCGTGGGCTGCTTGATATTCCATACCAGTACCAACATATGGTGCGTGTGGATCAATCAATGGCACCGCTTGACGTTGCATGTTGGCACCCATAAGGGCACGGTTAGAGTCATCGTTTTCAAGGAAAGGAATACATGCTGTCGCAACGGCAACTACTTGTTTAGGTGAAACGTCTACGAAGTCAACGATGTTTGATGGGAATTCTTGGTTATTACCTTGGTGACGTCCCATAACGATGTCTTCAGCAAATGTACCATCTTCGTTAAGTTTTGAGTTAGCCTGTGCTACTGTGTATTCATCTTCCTCATCGGCAGTCAACCAAACGATTTCGTTTGTAACCACACCTGTAGCGCGGTCAACTTTACGATATGGTGTTTGGATGAAACCATATTTGTTAAGATGTCCGTATGTTGACAAGTTATTGATCAAACCGATGTTAGGTCCTTCAGGAGTTTCAATCGGACACATACGACCATAGTGAGTGTAGTGCACGTCACGAACTTCATAACCAGCACGGTCACGAGTCAAACCACCAGGTCCTAAGGCTGACAAACGACGTTTGTGAGACAACTCAGAAAGTGGGTTGTGTTGGTCCATGAACTGTGACAATTGAGAAGAACCGAAGAATTCTTTAACTGCTGCAGTTACAGGACGGATGTTGATGATTTGTTGTGGTGTCAACACTTCGTTATCTTGAACTGACATACGTTCGCGAACGTTACGTTCCATACGTGCAAGACCAATACGGAATTGGTTAGCAAGCAATTCACCAACGGCACGAATACGACGGTTACCAAGGTGGTCGATATCATCAACTTTACCTAGACCTTCAGCAAGGTTAAGGAAGTATGACATTTCAGCCAAGATATCAGCAGGTGTAAGAGCACGCGCTTTATCATCTGGATTTGCGTTACCAACGATTGTAACAACACGGTCTGGGTCAATTGGTGACACAACTTTGAATTTTTGAAGAACAACAGGTTCAGTGACAACAGCGTAATCGTTTGGTGTGTAAACAAATTTGTTAAGATCACCATCCAATTGATCAGCAATTGAATCGATAACGTCACGTGTCATTACTGTACCAGCTTCAACAAGGATTTCACCAGTTTCAGCGTCAACCAAGTTTTCAGCAATTGTTTGGTTCAAGAGACGAGTCTTGATGTTAAGTTTTTTGTTGATTTTGTAACGACCAACAGCAGCCAAGTCATAACGACGTGGATCAAAGAAACGAGCTACAAGCAAGCTACGTGAGCTATCAGCTGTTTTGGGTTCACCTGGACGAAGGCGTTCATAAATTTCTTTAAGTGCTTCGTCAGTACGTGAGTCTGCTGGGTTTTTGTGAATATCTTTTTCGATAGTGTTACGAACAAGTTCGCTGTCACCAAAGATATCCATGATTTCATCATCACCTGAGAAACCAAGAGCACGTACAAGTGTTGTAAATGGAATTTTACGTGTACGGTCAATACGTGTGTAAGCAATATCTTTTGAATCTGTTTCTAATTCAAGCCAAGCTCCACGGTTAGGGATTACAGTTGAACCATAACCAACTTTACCGTTTTTATCAACTTTATCGTTGAAATAAACACCAGGAGAACGAACCAACTGAGAAACGATAATACGTTCACCACCATTGATGATGAATGTACCCATTTCAGTCATAATTGGGAAATCACCGAAGAAAACTTCTTGAGTTTTGATTTCTCCTGTTTCTTTGTTAATCAAACGGAAGGTTACAAAAATAGGTGCTGAGTAAGATGCATCGTGGATACGAGCTTCTTCAAGCGTATACTTAGGCTCTTTCAATTCGTAACCAACAAATTCAAGCTCCATAGTATCCGTAAAGTTTGTAATCGGAAGTACATCTTCAAAAACTTCTCTCAATCCGTTATCCAAGAAGTCTTTAAAAGAATCCGTTTGAATTTCAATCAAGTTAGGTAAATCAAGAACTTCCTTGATTCTTGAAAAGCTACGACGTGTACGGTGTTTCCCGTACTGAACTTCATGTCCTGCCAAGTTTTTTACTCCTTCATTAAAATACAGAGGTCTATAAACTCCATCATAACCACAATTCTCTTCATACGACGAGAACAATCATTACTTTTTCATTTTGACCTTTATAGTTAGGATGCTTATCAAAACACCCCGCCAAGTGTGTCGTTGATGTGAATTTTTAGAATCTTTAAATATAGGTTACAAACCGCATTTTTTCTAAAATTAGGCACAAAAAGAGCAGCTAAATCTGACCATAAAAAGTGTGATTTAACTGCTGCAAACCTTAGTTGGACAATATTTCAACTAAAGCAGACGACAAATAGTTATTAGTATTATACCTTATTTTTTCAATTTTTGCAAGTATTTTTAATTACTGCTATTGGTTTTAATCGAAGGATTGTGAAGCAAGGTATCCCATGCTTTTGCATAGTCACTATCCGTTCCTCCAATAGCAAATTTATAAGTCATATTACCCGCACCATTTTTAGCCCAATAGCTGGTTGTGGTTTCACCACTTACATTAAGTGAGCGACCGTTAACCGTTACTGTACCAGGCTGTAAACCTGTTGCTTTAAGAACCGTTGACTTAATAACATTTGAAGATAGATTGTATTTATTTGTTCCAAACGTATTAGAATTAGCATTATAAATACTATTCACCAAATCAGCCATATATTGAGCATTGTATTTGTATCCGGCCATCGGATTTAACGAAGTATTATCGTCATTACCTGCCCAACCACCTAAAGTTACTTTTGGTGTTGAAAGCATCAACCAAACATCCGTATAATTGTCGGTTGTCCCTGTTTTTCCTGACCAATCCGCTTGCGCTGCTTGACCATTCAAACCTTGTAAGTCTTTATAAAACTCAGTCGTTGCCCCGCCTTTGACAACATCTTTTAATAGTTGATTCAAAATGCTAGCTGTTGATTCTGAAAAGACACGTACTGGATTTGCCTTATGTTGGTAAATGACATTACCTTTACTGTCAGTAATGCTATCGACCATATAACCTTTTTGATAAACACCACCATTTGAAATCATCTGATAAGCATTTACTTGTTGGAGAACAGTTGTCTCAATCCCCCCACCTAAAGGCAAACTTTCAATCGCGTAATTATCAACGCTATAATTCATCTTCTTCATGTAAGACTCAACATCAACATTATGATTGAGCAACATTTGATAAGTCCAATAGGCTGGAATATTCCATGACACATTAAGTGCTTCTTGAAGATTAATCATGCCAGTTCCGACATCATTACCGTGCATAATCGGTTGACCGCTTGAGAAATTCGTTGGGTAATTAGAAAGAATACTTGCGCTACCAAGAAGCCCTTGATCAATAGCAATACCATAAGCAATAATCGGTTTAATACTTGACCCCGGTGAACGCGCAGTGTCGAATGCATGGTTATTTTGGTTAGTTGAATAATCTCGTCCACCAATAAATCCCAAAATAGCACCAGTAGAATTATCCATCAAGACATTCCCAACATCGACCTGTTGAGAACCTCCTTGATCAAGCGCACCACCATACTGTGCTACAGCATTTTGCATCGCATTGTAGACATTCTTATCAATCGTTGTCTTAACCGTGTAACCACCCTGTTGCAAAGTTTCTGAGGCTAACTTACGGTAAGATTCTTTAGTAGCATCATTTTTTAATTCTTGTTCAGAAACACCATTTTTTTCAATTAAGTAGTTATACATAATCTCTTGTGCTTCTTCTAGGACAGAATAGTAAAGGAAATCATGAGAGCTTGTAGTTGCAGATGCTGGTTGAATAAAATCTTGGCTAATATCATAAGACTTATACTCGTTGTACTCATCTTTAGTTAAATAGCCCGAACGATACATGTTATAAAGTACATCTTGCTGACGCGAAATACCATAAGCCATATTCTCAGCATCTTTTAGCTGACCAGCTGCTGTATATGGAGAATAAACAATCGGACTTTGAGGCAAACCAGCTAAAAATGCTGCTTGCGGAATGGTTAAATCACTTGCAGACACCCCAAAAATACCTTGCGCCGCTTCTTCAATTCCGGCAATATTCTCTCCTTTATTGTTACGACCAAAAGGTGATACATTCAGGTAATCCGTCAGAATCTCATCTTTATTCAAATAACGTTCTAATGCCAAAGCATAGATAATTTCACGTGATTTACGCTTAAAGGTTGGATCATCACCTAAAACCTGTTGCTTGATTAACTGTTGAGTCAATGTTGACCCACCGCTAGTTTCGCCTAAACCAAGAACAGATCCCAAAGTCGCACGGAAAACAGCCTTAGGAACAACACCATCGTGACCTTCAAAATTTTCATCCTCAGTTGCCACAATGGCATGTTTAACATTTTCTGAGATGGCTTCACTAGCAACTGGAGTACGTAACAAATCCGTATCAATAGCAGCAATCGAACTACCATCAGAATAAGACATCTGTGACACACGCGTCAAAGAAGTTACCTGACTAACTAGGCTCTCCTTATCAGGAATCTTAACCGCATCTATCTGACTAGCAAGATAACCGAAAGCTAAACCAGCTCCTAGCATGCCAAATAAAATGACAACAATATAAAAAAAGTCGGTTAATAGCTTAACAGTCCTCAAAAAAACTGAACCAAAATCAAGCAAGTTCAGCTTCTGATGATCTGCTTTTTTCTTATTTTTATTTCTCTTACTCATTCTAATACCTCGATAATATTATACCAAACTTTGATAAAGCTTGCATAGAGGCACCGCTTTTTGATATAATAGCCTGTAAACTACAATATCATTGAGGGAAAATCTAGCCCAGCTAGAAGACACAAATATCACCCTCAAAATTTTAAGTAAGGAGAAAGCTCGTGAACATATTCGAAGAACTCAAAGAACGTGGCTTAGTTTTTCAAACAACTGATGAAGAAGCCCTTGTCAAAGCATTAACAGAAGGGCAAGTATCCTATTATACTGGTTATGATCCTACAGCTGATAGTCTTCACCTTGGTCACTTGGTTGCCATTCTAACATCACGTCGCCTTCAAATGGCAGGACATAAACCATATGCTCTTGTTGGAGGAGCTACAGGACTTATCGGTGACCCATCATTTAAAGACGCTGAACGCAGTCTTCAAACAAAAGAAACTGTTGATGGATGGGTTGTTAAAATTCAAAATCAATTGTCACGTTTCCTTGATTTCGAAAATGGCGACAACAAAGCCGTTATGGTTAACAACTATGACTGGTTTGGTAACATTAGCTTCATCGACTTCCTACGTGATGTCGGTAAATACTTTACTGTCAATGCAATGATGAGTAAAGAATCAGTTAAAAAACGTATTGAAACAGGTATCTCATACACTGAGTTTGCCTACCAAATCATGCAAGGTTACGACTTCTACGAATTAAACGATAAATACAACGTTACTTTGCAAATTGGTGGTTCTGACCAATGGGGTAATATGACTGCTGGTACAGAACTTCTTCGTCGTAAAGCTGATAAAACTGGCCACGTGATGACAGTGCCACTTATCACTGACGCTACAGGTAAAAAATTCGGTAAATCTGAAGGAAATGCGGTTTGGCTTGATGCTGACAAAACATCTCCATACGAAATGTACCAATTCTGGCTCAACGTTATGGACGACGATGCTGTTCGCTTCTTGAAAATCTTCACATTCCTTTCACTAGATGAAATCGCTGAAATCGAAAAAGAATTTAACGCTGCACGTCACGAACGTTTGGCACAAAAAGTCCTAGCACGTGAAGTTGTCACACTTGTTCACGGTGAAGAAGCTTACAAAGAAGCTCTTAAAATCACTGAACAACTTTTCGCTGGAAACATTAAGAGCCTTTCAGCCAAAGAATTGAAACAAGGTCTTAACAACGTTCCTAACTACGCCGTTCAAGATGAAGATAACCGCAATATTGTTGAAATGCTTGTTGCCGCTAAAATCTCACCATCAAAACGCCAAGCACGTGAAGATGTTCAAAATGGCGCTATCTACATCAACGGTGAACGTATTCAAGATTTAGATTACACACTTTCTGATGACGATAAAATTGATAACGAACTTACTGTTATCCGTCGTGGTAAGAAAAAATACTTCGTGTTAACATACTAATGAATACCACAAAAACAGACACTATCAAGTGCCTGTTTTTTTTTAGCATTAAAAAAGAGGGGAAATTCCCCTCTTTTTAACGATGACGACGCATAACAACATTAAATAAGTTTACCAATAGGAAAATTGCTACAAAGATAACCGTAATCGTCGCACTTGCCGGTGTTTCCCAGTAATATGATGTGATAATCCCAGTTACCATACCAACAAAACCGACTAAAACACCAATAAAAATTACCGATCTAAAGTTTTTTCCTAATCGCATTGCAATACTTGCTGGTAAAACCATAATCGTTGATACCAAAAGAGCTCCTGCTGCTGGAATAGTCAAAGCAATCGCAATACCAGTCACAATATTAAATAACAATGACATTAGACGAACAGGTAAGCCATCAACAAATGCAGTCTCCTCATCAAATGTCAAAACATACATTGGTCTAATAAACAGCACAGTCAAAATCAAAACAATAACCGCAATGACAAATAGAGCAATAACTTGCCCCATATTGATGGTCACAATTGAACCAAATAAATACTGTTCCAAGTTCACACTACCAGCATTCTCTGACTTACTTGTCACAATTAAAGCAACTGCTAGACCAAGTGACATGAGAATAGCCGTTGAAATTTCAATATAGTGCTTATAAACCGTCTGCAAATATTCTAAGACAACTGCAGCTATCGTCACTACAATTACCGTAGACCACGTTGTCGATTTGCCAAGCAAAATTCCTAAGGCTACACCAGCTAAAGAAACGTGACTAAGCGTATCACTCATCAAACTTTGATGACGTAAAATTAGAAAAATCCCTAAAATGGGAGCAAAAATACTAATAGCAACCACTGCCATAATCGCACGTTGCATAAAATCATATGAAAAAATCTCAGTCAGCATCATTAGCTCCTTTCTTTGTTAGAGCATGAAGATCGAAGCAATGCCAAGGTGCCTGTTGTCTACGAACCAAGTGAATATTGCGATCAGCATAACGTTTCACCTCATCTGGATCATGCGTAATCATTAAGACAGATTTTCCATGTGTGTGTGCACTATGATGCATCAATTCATAAAATCTTTCGGTTGTCCCAGCATCCATACCAGTTGTTGGTTCATCCAAAATAAAAATATCTGGATCTGAAGCAAAAATACGAGCAATAACAATACGTTGTTTCTGACCTCCAGATAAACTTCCGATACGCTTATTGCGGTTTTCCCACATGCCAACAGATTCTAAACTCACTTTGACATGTTCCTCATCGTGCTTAGTTAAACGACGGAACCAGCCATTTCTAGGGTATCTACCAGATCGTACAAATTCATGTACTGTTGATGGAAAGCCAGCATTAAAACTAGCAATCTGCTGTGGTAAGTAAGCAATGCGTAATTTCTTACCATCTTTATTTGTTTTAGAAATTGTCACCTGACCACTCTTTGGTGTCAAAATACCAAGCGTAGCTTTTACCAAAGTTGATTTAGCCGCACCATTTTCACCGGTTAAAGTAACAAATTCCCCACTATCTAAATGATAATTAATTCCCTCTAAAACAGGTTCACTATCATATTGGAAAGATAAGTCTTCTACTGTAATATATCTCATTTACACCCTTCTAGCTCATCTGAAAAAGCAGTCAAAAATTTCGAAATAACAGCTTGCTCTTCATCTGAAAACTCACTAATCATTTTTTTATATACTGATAATGTCGCATTATGATGATGACTATGTTCATCGGCGACCGGTTTAGCAATCTCAGTTAGCTCAAAATAAGTTACACGAGCGTCATCCTTATTTTTTACAGGAGCAAGCATCCCTTCTTTTACTAAACACTTAATCGCTTTAGTCACTGCTGCCTGACTAATATTTAAACGCTTTGCCAAAGCTGAATTTGTCAATCGTTCTTGGGACAAAAGCATCAAAATATGCTCCTGTGTATTAGTCAATTCAACACCACTTTGACAAGCACCAAATAATAACTCGTGCTGATTTTCGGCTTTTAATAAAATCTCATTCACTAGACAATCAATCTGTTTTTCTAGCTGCATATCAACACTCCTCTCATATCATTAACCAGTTAATTATATCAAAAAGAAAAAAAAGAATCAATTACCTGATTCTCTTCTATCATAATATCCGAACCTTATAAACTTCTTTACAGAAGCCACGCATACTATTCACCAAACGATCTGCCTTCTTCTCTGAACGACATAATCCGAAAACCGTTGGGCCACTTCCAGTCATTAAAGCTGCATCAGCGCCACATTTCATCATTCGATCCTTAATCTTTTGGATAAATGGCTTGCGCTTAATAGTAATATCTTCTAAAGAATTTCCCATATGCGAAATAATCTGATCATAATCATTAGCCAAAACAGCTTTCTTTAAAGATTCGATATCAACACGAGAAATTGTCTCGCAATCAATCTCAGGAAAAACCGTGCGAGTAGACACACCAAAATCAGGTTTAACCAAAACAACCCAAGCTGACAAAGAAGTATTCAAACACTCTACGATTTCTCCCTTACCAGAAATACAAGCACAGCCTGCACCAAGACAATAAGGAACATCGCTTCCCACCTGAAATCCAATCTCAATCATCTCAGACTTAGATAATCCCAATTTCCACAATTTATCCAAAGCCCTAATGGTCGCAGCAGCATCGGTAGACCCCCCACCCAAACCAGCGCAGATAGGAATCTTTTTTTCCAATTCAATCTTCACACCAGACTTTATATCATATCTATCCTTAATAAGCTGAGCAGCCTTAAAAACATCATTCTTAGCATTTAAAGGCATCTTGTGACTATTAGATTCAACTACGATATCTGAACCTGAAATCTCAGATACCGTAACATAGTCATTCAAATCGACACTGACCATAACCATCGACAAATCATGATAACCATCAGGTCTTTTTCCTACAATATCCAATCCTAAATTAATCTTAGCAGGAGCCTTTTCAATAATAACCATTAAACATTCCTTTAAAAATATTACATCTATTATAACAAATAATTCGAAAAGAACCCACCATAATAAACTTAGTTCATTGAAAAAGAAAAAATATTTTCAGAAAAATATAGGCTAAGCTAATTAGGTATTATCTAAACAATTATTAAGACAGAAAAAAAGCAACCCGAAGGTTGCTCTCTACGTCTACCGCTTTAAAACTCCGCCAGTAGGACTCGAACCTACGACATCATGATTAACAGTCATGCGCTACTACCAACTGAGCTATGGCGGATAAATGCTAAGCGACTACCATATCTAACAGGGGGCAACCCCCAACTACATCAGGCGTGCTAGGGCTTAACTTCTGTGTTCGGCATGGGAACAGGTGTATCTCCTAGGCTATCGTCACTTAACTATGATTGATTATCCAATCAAAATTGAATACCTATATATTCTAACAAGTTTCCGAATCGCTGTCAATCTTTCTCAGTTACTTTGGATAAGTCCTCGAGCTATTAGTATTAGTCCGCT
>NZ_FNJK01000004.1 GCF_900104225.1 Streptococcus equinus
TGATAAACTTGTTTTGTTTTATCGTAATCAATGCGGGTCTCCCATTCATGAGGATTCCCTGCCTCAAAAATAGAATAGCGCAAAGTTTGATAATTACGTTTCTTGATTTCTTCCAGTATCTCTTGTTTTTCTATTTGTAAATTTGGCATAGCTCAATCATCATAAATAATTTCAAATTCAATTTTTAATAGAAGTGCATAAAAGCTTAAATCATTTTATTGCCTGTGCAACAGCGGCTAGTACGTTACTCAATAATGCTTTTAGAAATTGCTCTTCTTTTGTGTTGCCAGACAGCTCTTTAAAGAAGATGCCTTTGCTAGTTTTTAAATAGGCCCGAATATTTTTTGAAGGATAATACTTAGGTGTTTCTGTTTTTGTCATGACATCGAGCACCTGATGTGAACTTATTAGAAGCGACTGCATAGCATGCATAACATTAGGATTCTTTTCTAAATCAGTTAAAACAGCACCATCTCCAAAATATAAATGAGTGTTTATACCAAAAACTAACGCTAATGTTTGGCTTTCTCTGTTCAAAATAATACTTTCTACAGGAATATCAAAAACAGCAATGTACACTTGCTTGTCATTTTCAAGTGTAAGATTCATATCCTTATTTGTGTAATCCAAAACTTGTTGTCGTAATTTAATATAATTTTCACTTACCATAAAGTTCCTCTATCATGTTTTTGACTCTAAAAACCCCTTGTGGTGTTTTTTTATAATACTTTCCATCTTTTGAAAAATATAGGGTGAAGTTATTTTCTTCCAAGACATTAAATAATAAATTTAATGAATAAGTTATATTTTTTAAATCATCCAAGTTATTATTATGATTATGAATTCTAAAAAGAGAAATTTTTGCTTCCTCTCTATCACTTATGAAAATATTAAATAATCTAATCTCATTTTCGATACTAATAGTATAATTGCAATTATTTTTTGAGTACTTATAGTTAAGTTGAAAGTAACCACGCTGTTTAAAATTATTTTTTTCGTTTTCTAAAACGATAGTTTCTCCAAAAATTCGTGACATTTCTTGCTTTATAAATGCCACTCTAGTTATGTAATAATCATCATCGTATCGCATGCCATAAATTTCCTTCCTGAACAAAATGATATCCATTATCTACTAAATATTTAAGTTCTTTAGCATAGAATGAACGTCCCCAGTCACCCTCTGGATTATGTGATAAATATATCTCTCTTCCAGAACTTGTTTGAATATCTAAAAACTTCTCATTTATTTTCCAAATCTCATCTTCCGAATATTTAGATGATAGTTCTGTCCAATTATCTAATTCAAAATATTGTGAACCTATTTCTCGTGCAATAGTTGAATAGGCAGTTGGACCGCCACCATCAAATTTTCCTAAAACAACAGTTTCAGAGCGTTTTGACCCCTTTATTGCATTAAAGGCTATTTCTTCTGCTTCGTCGTAAGATAATATGTTAGATGTTTTTACTACATCACTAACCTTATCAACTACCTTCACCCCATCTTCCACCTTACCAACGGTTGAGGCGACGTCACCGGCTTCAGCTAGTTTGGCAAGGTTGCCTGCCTCATCAACATACTTGAGTTTGCCAACAGCAGCAGGGCCGACCAGTGTGGCAACGTCAAAGACATAACCACCGATTTCAAAGTTGTTTCCTGTTGCGATATTATGAAAGACATCGCTAGCAGAATCTTCAATGCCTTTATAGACAACCTTCCAAGCATCGATATCGCCATATTTAAGACGGTTGATGAAGACACCTGCGGTAAGTGCAGTCATTCCAGCACTTGTCACATCATCTTTAATCCATTGGGCTGTCTTTTTACCGGCTAAAGCATTGCTTCCCCATTCGATACCTTCAACAGCTAAATGACCAAGTTGAGTAACACCGATTGCTAAGTCCCCAACAGTTTCACAGGCTTTTGAGACGAAACCAAGGCGTAGGGAAATTTGGTCTTTGACATAATTAGCCCCAGGAATATTCAAATCAAAATCTTGAACTTCTTGGTTAGCC
The DNA here is from genome assembly GCF_900104225.1 of Streptococcus equinus. Classification (GTDB taxonomy): domain Bacteria; phylum Bacillota; class Bacilli; order Lactobacillales; family Streptococcaceae; genus Streptococcus; species Streptococcus equinus_D. Next base: position 2,014 of record NZ_FNJK01000004.1, read on the forward strand.
CATTTGAATAATTTTGTGGTTTCGTCAGTGGTGTTTTGCAACCATGCTTCAATCGGATGCTGTTTGGCCCATTGTTTTTTGGCTTCTTTTTCAGCTTCCTCTTTAGCCAGTTTTTCTTGTTCTTTGATTTGTTTATCGACTGTATTGATGCCTTTGGCAAAGTCGGCGTCATTGACAAAACTTAAGTACTGGCTGTCACTGTACGGCAAATCAACGACTTGGCTGACTTGGTTCACCTTGCTATCAATAGCTGTTAACATGCTTTCAGAACTGAGTTCACTGCCAGCACTATCAAAGCTAGTGACTTTATCAATGGTGTTGGTCAAGAGCTGACTAGCCGTATCGCTATCCGCATCATAGGTACTTGTAGGACCAGAAAGGGAAATTAAATCACTGATACTAGAATAAATCCCTGAGATATTTGTTTCTTGCTCACCGTGCTGATTTTTGAAATTGTTCAGATTATCTTTGAGTTGATTGAGGTAATCCTCATCCAAAACAGCCGTAGCAGAGCTTTCCCCAATACTAGATTGAAACTCTGAAATCAAGCTGTACAGGTCACTCGCTAGCAATTTTGTCGTATCTTCTAACCCGACGATAATGGCGGCATCGACGTTGTTAAGCTGGTGATAAATAGCTTGTCCAGTCTTTCCGGTCAGAGCTTCAGAAGTGATAATTTTATTGACACTGTTTTTTGCGGTGTCCAGTTGTGATTCTAGCTTTCCAGCTTCCTGCTCTAACTTATCAGCTGCTTTGTTTAACTCATCAAGAGAAACATGAAAGCCCATTTAGTCACCTCCTTTTGAAAAGAAAATATTCAAAAGGAGGATATTTTCTACGATAATTCCTAAATTTAACATAAAAAATCTCCCTAAATTTTTTCATCATTATAGCATAAAAAATCTGAACTTTCAGAAGTTAACATAAAAAGCCCTGAAAATCAGAGCTTTATGTATTTATTTTTTCAAATGATATGAATAAGTTGCAATGATAATATCTTCATACCAACGCAAGCGAGCACGGATACGTAGACTCATTTGGTTGTGAAGCATGTTTTGCCAACTGTGTTTTGGAATGAATTTTGGAATAATAACCGTCATGGTGTGGTTATTTTTCTTAGCTTCATGATTCATTTTTTGAACAAACATCATGGTTGGTTTCACGATATCACGGTAATTTGATTCAATATTGACGAATGTGACATCTGGGAAATAGTGTTTAAATTCTTGTTCAACTTCCAAATCTTTTTCGCGTGTTTCCAAAGTTGACACGTGCATGGCAACAACTGTTTGTCCGATACTTTTAGCATAGTTAATAGCACGGATACTTGCTTGCGTCATATTTCCGACCAAAATCAAAACCGTATTGCCATCATAATGAATGTTCTTCACATCATCCGTTAAACGTAATTGCATGGCAACATTCCTGTAGTGATTTCTAATAGAATAAAAGAGAAACATTAATACAAGAATGATTGGGAAGAATGGCCAAATCTCACCAATTCTAAAAATCAAAAGGATAAGAATAATGAGATAACAAATCACTGCCCCTAAGATATTAGCAATCGAATGTTTTAAATAATTCTTGCCAAATTGTCGTTTCCAGTGAATAACCATTCCTGTTTGCGAAAGAGCAAATGGAATGAAAACACCAATGGTATAAAGCGGAATAAGGCGCTCTGTTGACCCATTAAAGATGCAAAGTAAAGCAATTGCTCCTACCGCTAAGGTAATAATCCCATTTGAGTAGCCAAGACGTGCCCCTTTTTCCATGAAAAGGTGAGGCATGTATTTGTTTTTAGCCATGTTAAATGACAACATTGGAAAGGCAGAAAAACCAGTATTAGCAGCTACAGCCAAGATTAAGGCTGTTGACAATTGGAAAACGTAGAAGAGCGCATTTCCGATTGCTGAGTCACCAAAAATACGTTGTGCAATCTGAGCCAAAATAGTTACATGGGCAGATGGCGTAATCCCTAACCAATAGTTTAGGAAGGTAATACCTGCAAACATAATTCCAAGAATCAATGACATGATAGCCAGTGTACCAGCTGCATTTTTCTCTTTAGGTTTCTTGAAAAATGGTACCGCATTTGAGATAGCTTCAACACCAGTAAGTGATGCCGAACCACTTGTAAAGGCTCTAAGTAGAAGGATTAAAGATACTCCCGGAACGACTTTACCAACGTGCGCTGTTGCAGTGTAAGCTAAATGTCCTGTAAGGATTTGGAAGGCACCGTAAGCAATCAAGAATAAAATACTTACAATGAACAAATATACCGGAATCATTAGTGATTTTGCCGATTCACGCAATCCGCGCAAATTCATAAACATCAAAATCAAAACCAAGACAATTGAAATTTCTAAATTAAATTCCTTAATGGCTGGGAAAGCTGATGTAATGGCATCAGCACCAGATGATACCGAAACAGCAACCGTCAACATATAATCTACCAACAAACTTCCACCAGCAATCAATCCCATACTTGGTGATAGATTTTCAGTAGATACCATGTAGGCACCACCACCTTTAGGATAAGCGTGGATAACTTGTTGATAAGAAATCGTTAGGCTTGCTAACAATACCAAAACTAAAAGTCCGATTGGTAATGACCACCAAATTGCTGCTGCAGAAATGGTTGTTAAAACCAAAATAACTTGTTCTGGACCATAAGCAATTGAGGAAAGGGCATCGCTGGATAGCATAGCCAAGGCTTGTGATTTGGATAATAGATGATCCTCATTAGTCTCGCCAGCTGATTCCAGGGGATTACCAATAAAAACATTTCGTAACTTTTCAAGCATTGAAATTTCTCCCTAAAATTAGATAACGACTCATTATAGTTCTCTCAGTAATATTTCGCAAGCGTTTTGATGATTTGTAACCTAATTTTAACAATCAGTGTTAGCTTTGATAAATCAAGCTTAATCCCTTATAAACAGTTGGAATGGCTAGTATTTTTAAGAAAAATAGAGTAATATAGATACGATATATTTCGGAGGTTAAAATGAAAATAATTGTTGTCGGCGGAGGTAAGGTTGGTACCGCACTTTGTCGCTCACTTGTTGAAGAAAAACACAATGTTGTCTTAATTGAAGAAAAAGAAGCAGTTTTAAAAAACATTACCAAACGCCATGATATCATGGGAATTGTTGGTAATGGAGCTAACTTTAAAATCCTTGAACAAGCAGATGTTGCTAACTGTGATATCTTCATTGCTCTTACTGATAAAGACGAAGTTAATATGATTTCAGCCGTTCTTGCTAAACAAATGGGAGCTAAAGAAACGGTTGTCCGTGTTCGTAACCCAGAATACTCTAACGCTTATTTCAAAGATAAAAATTTCCTAGGCTTTTCTTTGGTTGTCAATCCTGAATTGCTTACAGCGCGTTATATTGCCAATACAGTTGACTTTCCAAACGCCCTTTCTGTAGAACACTTTGTTAACGGTCGTGTCATGTTGATGGAATTTGTAATTTCAGATGGCAGTAAACTTTGTCATATGAGCTTAAGTCAATTCCGTAAAAAGTTCGGTAACTTGGTTATCTGTGCTATTGAGCGTCGTGGAAAATTGATTATTCCTGACGGTGATGCCACACTCCAAACAGCAGACAAGATTTTTGTCACTGGAAATCGTATTGACATGATTCTTTTCCACAATTCTGTTAAAACCAAATCTATCAAAAATATGATGATTATTGGTGCCGGACGAATTGCCTACTACTTACTCAACATCCTTAAGAACACTAAGATGAATCTTAAGGTCATTGAAAACAATCCTGAGCAAGCTCAGATGTTCAGCCAAGAATTTCCAAACGTCCACGTGGTACAAGGCGATGGTACTGCTAAGAGCGTTCTTTTGGAAGAATGTGTGGAAAACTTTGATGCTGTAGCAACACTAACAGGGGTGGATGAAGAAAACATCATCACTTCAATGTTTCTTGAAACACTTGGCGTTCGAAAAAACATCACCAAAGTTAACCGTACAAGCTTGCTTGAAATTATTGACACTAGCCAATTTTCAAGTATTGTCACACCAAAAAGTATTGCCGTGGATTCAATGATGCACTTTATCCGTGGTCGTGTAAATGCTCAAGACTCAAACCTCGATGCCATGCACCACGTTGCCAACGGTCGTATCGAAACCTTGCAATTTGAAATCCGTGAAAATAATAAAATGGCAGGCAAGAGCCTTTCATCACTTAAATTCAAGGAAAACATTCTGATTGCCGCGATCATCCGCAATGGTAAAACCATTTACCCAACAGGTGAGGATGTCTTTGAAGTGGGTGATAAGATTGTCGTTGTTACTTTCTTGAAAAACATCACGCGCATCTATGATTTGTTAGCGAGGTAAGTTATGAATAAAAGTATGGTTCGTTACCTCCTAGCAAAACTCCTCTTAATTGAAGCCTCTTTGATGCTGGTTCCTGTGATTGTGGCTTTTATCTACCATGAAGACATGCGCGTGATTAATAGCCTTGCCATTACGATTGGTATTCTCGTTATCATAGGAATTCTTGGAGTGGCTTTCAAGCCAAAAAATTACCATGTCTACACTAAAGAGGGACTTTTGATTGTTGCTCTGTGTTGGATACTTTGGTCTTTCTTTGGAGCACTACCATTTGTACTTTCAGGACAAATTCCAAGTATCATCGATGCTTTCTTTGAAATGGTTTCTGGCTTTACCACGACCGGTGCAACTATTTTGCCTGATGTAGCTGTATTATCACACTCTCTACTCTTTTGGCGAAGCTTCGCTCACCTTATCGGTGGAATGGGAGTATTGGTGTTTGCACTAGCTATCATGGAAAATAGTAAAAATAGTCACTTAGAAGTCATGCGTGCCGAGGTTCCAGGTCCTGTATTTGGTAAAGTTGTTTCAAAACTAAAAGAAACAGCACAAATCCTTTATATTATCTACCTAAGCATGTTTGCTGTTTTGACGGTTATTTTAATGACAGCTGGTATGCCTGCTTTTGATAGTATCATTACAGCTATGGGCTGTGCTGGTACCGGTGGATTTGGTGTTTACAATGATTCCATTGCACACTATAATAGCTCGCTAATCACTAACATCGTCTCAATTGCGGTACTGCTTTTCGGGATTAACTTCAACCTCTACTACTTCTTACTTCTTCGAAAATTTAAAGCCTTCTTTAAAGATGAAGAGTTAAGAACTTATATTGGTATTGTCGTGATTGCGACAGCCTTAATCTGGTTGAATGTAAGTGGACTTTACCCAAGTGCGGGCAAAGCCCTAGAAAATTCTCTATTTGAAGTAGCCAATGTGATGACAACAACAGGATTTGGCGTAACTGATCTGACGGTTTGGCCATTATTCGCTCAGGTCATTTTGCTCTTTCTCATGTTTATTGGTGGTTCAGCAGGATCAACCGCTGGTGGTATTAAGGTCATGCGTGCACTTATCTTAACCAAAATTGCTAAGAATCAAGTACTTTCTACGCTTTATCCAAATCGTATCATGACTATCCATATCAATGAACAACCACTTGATAAGGAAATTCAACACGGTGTTCTTAAGTATTTAACATTATATGTTTTCTTACTTTTAGGATTAACCTTAATGTTATCACTAGATAATAATAATTTTATGGTTGTAGTCAGCGCAGCTACTTCAACCTTTAACAATATCGGACCAATGCTTGGAACAAGTCAAACCTTTGCAATCTTTAGTCCGTTTTCAAAACTACTCATGTCATTTGCTATGATTGCAGGACGTTTGGAAATCTACCCAATGTTACTACTCTTCATTCCAAAAACATGGTCAAAATATTAAAACTCAAAAAGAGGAGAGCCTTAGCTTTCCTCTTTCTTTTTACGATAATCTTTATTGCGTCGAAGCGTAAAATAATCAGGCACTGGATCATCCCCACCTTCTACAAAGGGATGGCAACGCAAAATCCTTGCCACTCCCATAATGACACCCTTTAGCCCATGCTTTTCAATCGCCACAATCATGTAATTCGAACAGCTTGGTCGATAGCGACATGATGGAGGGGTCATGGGGGAAATCCGTTTTTGATACCATTTAACAAGCGCAATAAGCAATTTTTTTATCATTTTTGTTTGTTAACAGCTAAATTATGTAACTGGCTGATTTCTTTTTTGCTCAAACGACGTGATTCACCTGGGCGAAGACCTGATAGATCCAAAGTCCCAAAGTTCGTACGAGACAATTTATCTACCAAAAGTCCAACTGATTCGAACATTTTCTTAACTTGGTGGTTACGTCCTTCATGGATAGTCAATTCAACCACTGAACGATTTTTTTCAGGATCTACTTTGATGATGTTGTAACGAGCTGGTTTTGTCTTTTTACCATCGATAACAACACCACGTGTCAATGGACGAAGATTTTCTTTTGTCGCAAGTCCTTTAACACGAGCTAAATAGACTTTGTCGATTTCGTTACGTGGGTGAATCATTTCATCTGTGAAATCACCATCATTTGTCAAAATCAAAAGTCCAGTAGTATCCCAGTCCAAACGTCCAACAGGATAAATACGTTCTGTAACATTTGGTAGCAAGTCAACAACCGTTTTACGGCCTTTGTCATCTGATACACTTGAAATCACACCACGAGGTTTATTAAGAAGGTAATAAACTTTTTCTTCGTTATAGATTGGTGTCCCTTCAACTTCAACAACATCACCAGCTTTAACCGTTGTAGCTAGTTCTGTAACAACTTTACCGTTGATGGTTACCAAACCTCTTTTAATCAAATCTTCAGCTTTACGACGGCTGGCAATTCCCGCATGGGCAATGTATTTATTAATTCTCATATTCTTTCCTTTAACTGCTTTTTAGCTATTTTACATCATTTCGTCAGTTTTAGCGAGTTCTGTTTCTTCTTGGGCTAATTCTGGCTCTTCAAAAAGGGTCATTTCTTCATCGACCACTTCGATATTTGACACGTCAATCAGCTCACTTAGGTCATTAATTCCCATAAAATCTAGGAAATAATCTGTTGTCGCATAAATATTTGGTCGACCAATTACTTCTTTTTTACCAGCTTCGCAAATTAAACCTAGAGCCATTAATTTACTGATAGCACTGCTAGAATTAACACCACGAATATCATCAACTTCAATACGTGTTATCGGTTGTTTGTAAGCAATAATGGATAAAACTTCCAAACTGGCACGTGATAAACTTTGATTGACTGGAGCTTTTGCAAAATCACGAAGCAAATCAGCAAAAATCTCTTTAGTCACAATTTTATAACAACCTGCTGTCTCAATCAAACAAAGACTTGATGACTCGTCAGCTCTGTATTTCTGTGCTAATTTTTCCAGTTGTTGTTGGAGCGCCGTTGGTGTTAAATTAACCATACTAGCCAAATGACGTAAGCTCAAGCCTTCTTCACCTGCTACAAAAAGAAGGGCCTCAATCTGAGCTAAATAGTTCATATAACTTCCTTTCTTAAGTTTGTTTACCAAGGGTTATCGTTTTTTCACTCAACTAACACTTCGTAAAACAATATCTCCAAAGTTTTCCTCTTGTTCTACTTCCACCTCATGGACTTTAATCAATTCTAAAGTCGCCAAAAATAAGGTAATCATCTCTGGAATAGATTGACATTCTTTGAAAACCTTGTTCAAAACAAGTTTTTTAGACTGACTGAGACGTTCTGAAATAACCGTCATCATGTCTTCAATACGATAATCATCACGCTCAACAACCGTATGACTATTTTTCAATTCTCTTTGCTTTTCAGCCATAACATGTGAAAATGACAAGAAAAGATCCATAATCGTCTTGTCATGAGCTAAAACCGCATCTTCAAAAATTAATTCTTGTTTTGGTTTTGAGTAAAATTTAGCACGTTCATCGTGCTGGGCTGACATTTCCTCACTAATCGCCTTGAAGCGACGATATTCTTCGATTTGTGTCAACAATTCTTGTTCAGGGTCATCTTCTTCTGGCTCTGCTTCAACAATTTTTGGAAGTAGCTTACGGCTTTTAATCAGCATGAGCTGACTGGCCATAACCATATATTCACCAGCCACTTCTAATTTCATGGCTTGTAAGGTTGAGATATAAGCCAAATACTGCTCGATAACTTCCACGATTGGAACGTCGTAAATATCCATCTGATATTTAGAGACCAAGTGCAAAAGCAAATCCAGAGGCCCTTCAAAATCTTTTAATTTAATATCCATTAGTTATAAAATTTCTCTAAAGTCACTGGACTCTTAAGCCCTAAATTGCGACTAACTTCTAATAAAGATTTTCCTGCTGCTTTTTGATGTAAAACATATTGACGACGCATATCCTGCGCTGATAAGTCTTCCAGACCTAAAGAAGCCAAAAATGCTTTTAATTGATTGAAGAACCATTGTCTTGAATAAGATTTACCTTGATTATCAAAAAGATAAATCTGTTCTTCAGACAAATTGGCAGTCATGTAATCAAGCAATTTTGCAGGAACTTCTAGCACTCTGACCAAGCCAGCTTTTTGCACGCGCAAAACAGCAAAAGTCCTATCCAAATCAGCAACTTTTAAGCCTTGAAGGTCACTAGACGACAGGCCCAGTTCAATCATCAAAAGCGCAATCAACTGACCAGCTTGATAAGAACTTTCTTGATAAAAAGCCGAATAATCCAGCAACTCCTTACTAACCGGTTTCGTGGCCAATTTTTCTTTATTGCTTAATTTATAAAAACGATCTAAGCGCTCAGTATCATACAAAAAATACAAAAACTGATTTACCGCTGAAATCTTACGCTTTTTGGCTGAGGTTTTTAAAGGTGCCAATGAATGCTCATAAAGCGCCAGCTTTTCTTTGCTGACTTTACCATCAACAGCCTCAACAAACTGCTGCAAATCATAAAAATAAGCATTTCTAGAATTCTCTGAGAGAGACTTACTGTCAATAAATTCTTGGATAAAATCAATCATCTTTCGGGGTAATCGTATAATAATCAGTGAAATCGTGTAAGAGACTATTAACAGCCTTTAGAATCGATTTACGTGTAATAATGCCTAGGAAGTGGTTATTTTTATCTAAGACTGGCAAGAAAGGATAGTCCACTAACAAATGCATAATATCCGTTAAGCTTGAAGTATCACTAATGGTTTGTAATTTGGTATTAACCATCTTACCAATATCAGTCTGAGCCAATTCCCAATCGGTCAATTGATTTTTAGCTTGATAAGACATAATGTCAGCAATGCTGATAGTTCCAACGTATTCTTTATCTTTGGTGATAACAGGAACACGTGAATAACCATTATTAGCTAAAAGCAACATAGCGTGGTCTGAATTATGCGTATCAATAAAAATCGCCAAATCTTCTGCCGGAATCAAGTAATGATCCAAATGGCTAAGAAGAAATTCTTCAAATTCTTTTGCTATCATCTGTCAAATTCCTTTGAAAGTGCCGGATAGAGTTTGTGGTCACGTGTGTAAAAATCAACCTTAATCTTGTCTTTAGTGATAATTACTTTGGCATAAAGCTTTTCTTTGACATCACCACGAGGTTGAAGAACACTACCTGGATTGATAAAAACAGTTTTACCATTACGCCAAGCTGCTGCTCGGTGCAAGTGCCCATAAAGGCAGATATCTGCATCTTCTTCTTGAGCAAATAAATCCAATCTATCCCATGTAAAATTAATGTTATAAAGGTGTCCGTGAGTCTGTGCTATGACAATATCGTCAAGATAAGTTGTCAATCTTTCAGGATAACCATTATCGTAATCACAATTACCACGAACCACTTTGATACCATCCCAAATGGGATCTGAACTTGGCAGCTCAGAATCTCCATTATGGAAAATGGCATCAACTTCACCTTGATAACGTTGTTTAATATTGCTAATAATCTCACGATCACCGTGAGAATCACTCATTACAATTATTGTTCTGCTTTCCATACTGGGAATGCCTCCATTAATTTCTTAACAGCCAACCCGCGATGTGAGATTTCATTTTTTTCATCTGCTGTCAATTCAGCAGCGTGACGTCCAGTTTCACCAACTAAGAATAGTGGGTCATAACCAAAGCCGTTGTCGCCTTTTGCTTCCATAGCAATGTAGCCAGGCCAATCTGCTTCAACAACCAAACTTTCTTTATCTGGTGCAGCAACCACAAGTGTTGTGTGGAATTGCGCTGAACGGTCTTTCATATCAAATACCATTGCTAATTCATGAAGCAATTTAGCGTTATTTGATTCGTCTGTAGCATCTGGGCCAGAGAAACGAGCTGACCATACACCAGGAAGACCACCAAGGACATCAACTTTCAAGCCAGAATCATCAGCCAGAACCATTTTTCCAGTTAATTTTGAAATCGTTTCTGCTTTCAAGCGTGCATTTTCTTCAAAGGTCATTCCAGTTTCTTCCACTTCAGGCAATTCTGGGTGGTTATTTAGGTTTTCAACTTTGATGCCTAGTTGATCAAACATTTTACGAAATTCTTTGGTTTTACCTTCATTGCGTGTAGCAATCAAGATGGTATCACCAAAGGCATTTTCAGATGATTTTCCAAAAAAGGCTGACGCAGCAACACCGTCTTCTGGTAGATGCACAAATAACAATTGGTCATCCTCAGTAACCACAACCGCACCCGCACGTTGTTGCACTTCTAAATGACGATTAGTTTCTTCGTTAATCATGCCAACAACAAAGCGAATCAATTGAAAATCAGATGATTTTTTAACAACAGTGACGTTGTAGCCATTAAATTCGTCTTTATGGCAGCCGCCTTCACCGTGTCCGTGACATTTGCCACAGCATTTACTTGCAACAAGTTTTGCGACTTGTTGGCTCAATTCATAAAGATCATCACCACAGACATTTCCAAGACCTGAAATGGCATTGAAGCCACCCCACTCGCCAAGGAACCAATTTTCTTTATCTTTATACTCATAAATTTTATCAGCCATTTATTACCATCTCATTTCTATTTGTTCAACTTTTCCAAATCAACATGTTGCACATCAATGTCAGTTCCTAGCCAGTTCACCGCAATTTCTTTAAAACGCTGACTACTTGCTGTTGTGTAGAAATGGTGATCAACAGCATTTTCCGTGCGACTATGATTAATTTCAAAGTAATTCAATAACACTGACACATCTCGAATACATTCAGCACCACTATCGATTAATTTAACATTAGGTCCCATCACATTTTGAATGATTGGACGAAGTAGTGGGTAATGCGTACATCCAAGAACCAATGTGTCAACTTTACCAACAAGCGGCGCTAAACTTTCGTAAACCACTTTTTTAGCAACACTTGACCCCATTTCATTTGACTCAACGATTGGAACAAACTTGGGACAAGCTAAACCGCTAACTTCCATTTTTGGGGATAATGATTTTATCTTTTCAGGATAAACTTCTGAATTAATGGTCATCGGAGTTCCGATAATCCCAATTTTACCGTTACGTGTCGATTTTATCGCGGCACTAGAACCTGGTAAAATAACACCAAGAACAGGAATATCAAGTTTTTCTTTAACTTCTTTCCAAGCAACTGCTGTCGCTGTATTACAAGCAAAGACAATCATCTTAACATTTTTAGTTAACAAGAAATTAACCAATTCCCAAGTGTATTCTCTAATTTGTTCAGCAGGTCTAGGACCGTAAGGAGCTCTTGCTGAGTCTCCAATATATACAATTTCTTCATGTGGTAGTTGACGCATTAATTCACGCACAACGGTTAAACCACCAACTCCAGAATCTAAAAAACCAATTGGTCTATTATCCATAGAATCTTCTTTCTAATAAGGGAATTAGACTTAGAAAAAACCCAGTTGGTGAGCCAACTGAGTCATTCATTTCTGAGCTCTGTGCTCGAAAACGTTTGTTAAAGACTGACTTGTATGTAAGGTCAAAAACTATCAAACAATAAGTCATCCGCCTTTAGCATTTTTCAAACCAAAGCGTAATTATTTTTTAGCTTTTGCTGCAGCTGCTTTTGATTGTTTGATAATGTTACGGTACGTTTGTTGAATTTTAGCTTCACTAGGTTTTTGACCCATTTGGCTCATCATTTCACGGATCGCATCAGGCGTCAAGCGTGGGTGTTCACCGATTTCCTTTTCAAACTGTTTACGAGCGATAAAAACGCCACCAACAAGGCCACCAAACAAAGCAACCAAAACTAACAAAATCCAAAGAAATGTTGTCATGAATATTTTCTCCTAAGTTTTTTACATAAATTATTATAGCAGAAATAGAAAGAGTTTACAAATTCTTGAAAGCTTTTTCTTAAGCATAAAAACAATAAAATTGGGAGACCATTTCAATTATTTGTATTTCCTTTTTTAAAATTATTCTCAGACAGCCACTTTTTATACAGCTCAACAAATCTCATTTCTTCATCGTCACTGTAGCCGTTAAAAACAACTCGGTCGATATCTTCCTGATTAAAATAAAAAATTTGTTCAGGATTTAATCCCATTGGATAAATCGCTGATGAATAATCAAATAGAACATCTTCTCCATTTTGCTTAATTGTTACACCACGATTTAAAATCATCAATTTCTGACTACCATCTTTTAAATACACAATACTCCCAATTGGTAATATATTTAACATAAAACTCCCCCATTTATTAAATTTCTTCGATTTTTTCAAAATCAAGATGATTTAAATTGTAATTTACTCCGATTGGCAAAATTCGATACGAAAAAGTAAATATAGCAAATGAAAACAAACCACTTAGAATTAGAAGTGTTATTTCATCATAAAAAAGATAAAATCCCAAGCAAAAGAGCGTAAGCATTACAAATATCGGACCTAAGCCATAAACACGTTGATTATCTGTTTTTAGCACCAATTTCATGCATTTCCTGTTTACTAATTTCTTTTTCACTCTTTTGTCCTCATACTTAAAAACACCTAGGTAAATGAAATATCCAATAGTTAATGATAAAATGAACAACAATACTTTTTGAAAGAGATTATCTACAATTCCAGTTGCCTTCAAATTATTTTCTAAAAAGTTATACAATATTTTTAAAAACGGCTGTACCATCAAAACAACCGCCGTTGTTCCCAATTGTGATTTTTTAAGATTAAACAAATTGTCTTTATCATCACTTTCAAATAAAATTGCTTCAACATTCTGTGCTTTATGTCCCCAAAAATACAATTTTGAACTCATACTCACATTATCTAAAATATATTTTTTTCCATTTGCTCTCACAACATGGTAACTTCCTGAAACTTGTGTTATTTTAAACTCCATTAACTAAATTTCCTTCAACAATCGAACTTTGTATTCAGCTCCTTCGTTAAATGATCCAAATGCTAAAAGTAAAACAATAAATATTATAATTCCTGATCCTATCATAAAGAAATAATTTCCATATTTCAATTCAATCCAAACTGAAACGGCAGCTATAAAATAAATCATTAAGTATAAAAACATTAATTTTGTAATTTTCTTGTATCCATCAAGTCTAATCTTTACTTTTTGTTTTTCCATAAAAATCTGTGGGTAATTTTCACTCACTTTGTTAAATTCCCTTTTGCTCCATAAATTAATCAGCAAAATATCTGCAAGGACAATAAATAATAATATTAATAAATTAATACTAAACCCAAAATCTACCTCCAATAGATAGATAATTTTTTTTAAAATTGAACTAAGAAAAATAATTAAAGAGGTAATAAAAGTTATGCTGATAGTTTCGCTCTTATTTTCTTGATTTAGTGTCCTCAAATTCTGATAAGTTTCTTTAGAAATTTCGTAACAATTCTGTGTAAAAATCCAACTCATGGGCAAAAAAATAAAGCAAAGTAAATTAACAGGATATCTATCGAATAAAAAGAACTTATCTTTATAATTAAAAACTAAATAACGAAAGTTTACTTGACTAAACTTTATTCTCACAATGTACTCCTATATTATTTTAAATCAGCAAGAGAACCTTGAAAACAATTTCCAACATTATCAATTGTATTTCCAAATTGATCAACTTTATTTTTTACATTTTTATCATTTTCATAAAGATACTCAAAACCTACACTAGCAATAGTTCCAACCGCAATTCTAGCAGCTGCAACCCCAACGGCTGCCCAACCAACTGGATTTGAAACTAAAAATGTTGTAAGCGCCGCAGTAGTTACCGAACCAGCCCCCCAACCAATCCCCGTTGAAATAGCATTGTGAGAGATAGCTTGTCAAACCGAGCTACCATCATTTTCAATGTCATCGTACATTCCTAAAACAAATCCTGCCCCCATAAAAGCTTTACCTATATAGTTCCCTGTACTCGCAATTTTCTTACCATGGAAAACCATTGAAACTCCAGCACCATTCAAATTCACTAACACAAACGAGTTATTTTTAGCAGAACCTTTGATACCTTCAAACACCGTAACAATTCCACCAATTCTTTGGTATCCCAATCCAAGTTGCTCTACAGAAGTTGAAAAAATATCGTTACTTAAATCATTAACTATGCTATCTCTGTTATTATTAACAAAGTTAGTCAAATCAATTGAATCACTGTAAGATATATTTTTCATCACAACATTTTCCATCATATATCCACTATACTTAGAATCATACAAATTCTTAGCGAGTTCGTTTTTAAGTGGTTTTTCCTAGCTTTGCCATTAACGACTTAACGACTGATTTAACTTCTTTAACTTCTGTCTTGAAGTCTGTTTTCTTGTAAAAATCCTTAACTTTTTTGCTTGTATATGAGCTGCTGCCTAGGTCTGACAAACTACTAATTTGCGTGTTCTGCTCATCTAAAATATCAGTAGCTTCGCTTGTAAAGACAGTGTTATTAAAAATCCCCATGTCCTTGATGGTATTGGTAAAGACTTTTTTAGCACCTTTGAATTCTGAGGCGGCATCGTCTGTTGTCACTTTGGTTAGTGTGACAATGTCTGCGACATCGTCAATTGCCTCGTTAATCGCGTTAGAGCTTGTCTTTAGTTGCTCTAGTGGCGAATCGAATTGATCTACCATCTGCTGCAAAATGTCCGTGTCAATGATAGCACTATCGCTGTTTTCGCTGACAATACTCTTAAAAGTGCTGATAAGATTGTCATAGCCCTGCGAAATAACCTCCAAACTGTTCACATAATTGGTCAACAAAGGCACTTGATAGTTATTGATTTTATTATCAATAGCGTCTTTGACGTCACCTTTTAGAGCATCAGAATTTGCAGCACCCTTTAGCTTTTTCTTAGCACTTGAAAGTTGACTCTTGGTCTTACTAATTGAGCTTTTGAGGCTATCACGCTGCTCTATGACCTCGCTCATCTTAATCTTCATAAATCTCTCCCAAAATTTAACCGATTTATTTCTAATCATTATAACATAATTTGAAACAGTTTTCAGAAATTCATTTCAAACAAAAAAAGCTAACTAAAGGCCATCTGTAGTCCTTAGCTAACTGCTCTTATAACTTATTCAAAATCAAACCCTTTAATGGTTGCAAAATAATCGTCTGGTGTTTCTGCACGACGGATGAGACGGGCGCTGCCATCTTCTTGATAAAGAATCTCAGCTGAACGCAAACGTCCATTATATTGATAGCCCATTGAAAAACCATGCGCACCGGTATCATGAATGACAAGCGTATCTCCAACACGCGCTTCTGGCAATTCGCGTTGTTTAGCAAATTTATCATTGTTCTCACAAAGTGATCCAACAACATCTACCACTTCTAGTTTGCCATCAGGATTAGTCATATTAGTAATGTGATGATAAGCATCATACATGGCTGGGCGCATTAAGTTAACCGCTGATGCATCAACGCCGATATAAGTACGATAAGTTTGTTTACGGTGACGAACTTTTGTCACAAGTAAGCCATGTGGTGCCAACATAAAACGACCTAGTTCAGTGAAGATTTTGACATCACCAAGTCCAGCTGGAACCAATACTTCATCAAAAACGCGATGTACCCCTTCACCAATGACAGCAATATCATTTGGTTTTTGGTCAGGCAAATAATTGACACCGACACCCCCAGACAAGTTGATAAAGTTGATTGTCACACCCGCTTTTTCTTTGACTTCAACAGCTAATTCAAATAACTGACGTGCCAATTCTGGATAATAATCATTTGTAACAGTATTTGACGCAAGGAAAGAATGGATACCAAAGTTTTTGACACCTTCTGCTTTCAAGTCTTTAAAACCTTGAATCAATTGAGTTTTGGTCATGCCAAATTTTGATTCTTCAGGATTATCCATAATATCTGTTCCAAGAGAGAAAACACCGCCTGGATTATAACGGAGTGAAACAGTCTCAGGTAAACCTGCCACCTCTTTTAAGAAAGCGATGTGTTCATAAGCATCTAAATTAATCGTCGCTCCAATTTCCTTAGCGTACTGAAATTCACGCGCTGGTGTATCGTTAGATGAGAACATAATATCAGTAAAGCCAAGTTTGTGGCTCATCAATAATTCAACTTCTGTTGCACAATCCACACCACAATTTTCCTCTTGGAGAATTTTCAAGATTGCTGGAGTTGGTGTTGCCTTAACCGCAAAATACTCCTTGAATCCCTTGTTCCAAGCAAAAGCCTTATTTAAAGCGCGAGCCTTTTCACGAATTCCTTTTTCATCGTAAAGGTGAAAAGGAGTTGGAAATTCATTCGTAATTTTTTCAAGCTCTTTGGCTGAAATAAATGGTGTTTTCATAGCAAGTTCCTCGAATTTTCAAAATATTAGGACTATTATAACACAAAGACTAAAAATCACCAATGGAATTTGACTGAAAGCCTAAAAAAACTAGTGCAACCAAGGTTACACTAGTTAGAAAATTAATCATCACTTCCAAAAAGACGAAGTAGATTCAAGAACAAGTTGATGAAGTCAAGGTAAAGGCTAAGTGCCATTGAAATAGCCCAACCGTCACCAACATTACCTCCGGTACTTTGATAAACACGCTTAATCATCTGATTATCATAAGCAATTAATCCAGAAAAGATTAAAACTGAAATAATACTAATGATGTAGCTCATTCCGTCCAAGCCAATAAACATATTAACAACACTTGCAATGATGATACCAATCAAAGCCGCCATAGCTGCTTTAGCAAAACCAGACAAGTCTTTTTTAATGACAAAACCAAGTACTGACATGACTCCAAAAACTAAAGCTGAAGAAACAAAAGCTTGTAAAACAGTCGTTTGTGTGTAAGCTACAATGACAAAACTCAAGGTAAAACCATTTAAGGCTGAATAAAATAAGAATAATGGCAAAGCCGACGGTGTATTTTTACGGGCTGCATTACTAGCTAAGAAAACCAAAGCTAGTTCTAAAAATATCGCACCATAATAAACAAATGGGTGATTATTGATAATGTTGATCATATTGTCAGTAAAAACATAAAGCATCAAAAACGATACAAAAGCTGACAAACCAATTCCCATACCAACTAGTCCATAGATTTTAGCAAAAAAACGATTGAGACCACTATCAGTCTGCGTATAAATGATATTGTCTTGATTCAAAATAATCTCCTCCCAGATAACAAATTAATTCAATTAACGATGGTTACTTGGTAAAATCTTACGACTATAACGTCTTCTCTTGCCAAAACGATTGCGAAACGGAGTAATGGCTTC
This sequence comes from Streptococcus equinus, assembly GCF_900104225.1. Lineage (GTDB taxonomy): Bacteria > Bacillota > Bacilli > Lactobacillales > Streptococcaceae > Streptococcus > Streptococcus equinus_D. The sequence continues at coordinate 19,591 of NZ_FNJK01000004.1, forward strand.
TTTAATAGCCCAATACTTATCCACCATCGTCACAATGTAACCTTCTTTGTAACGCGGCGGAGCAATTGTTGCTCCCCACATGTGCTTCAAAATAATATCTTCTTCACGTTTATTTAATGTCGTTAATTTTCTAGCATTACGTACGGCAATCCTCGGATGCACCCAAGCATGACCTTTATTAAATTTGGTATCACGCCAATCATAATAAAAGAAATCATGTAAAAGACCACCGCGTGCCGTTGATTTTTCATCCCAGCCAAGTTTTTTAGCAATCTTATAACTCGTATAAGCAACGTTAATGGAATGTTCCATACGCGTTGAATAATGATGTTGCGTTATATTATCTAATTTCTGAAAGCGAGGATGTTCAATCAAATGACCAACAAGTTCCATAAATTCTTTATCTTTTTTATATGCAACCATGAGAATCACCTTCTTTCAGTCTAATTATAGCATATCAGCTTAAATTAGACTGAAACCATGACTAGAAAATCCAAAACATAAAAATTACTCGATATTAGATTAACTTAAAGAGAATAATCCCAGTTGCTACTGCGACATTTAAACTTTCAGCTTGCCCAGGCATAATGATGTGAGCTAAAATATCTGCTTGGTTTGTCATTTGTTCTGAAATACCATTTCCTTCATTTCCCATGACAAGTGCAAAGTCACCCTTATGCTCCACAGTTTTATAATCAACAGAATCTTTGGATAAAGTTGTAGCAATTAGTGGCACATCAAGATTTTGTAACTTCTGACAAGCCTCATAAACATTCGTACGCCAAACTGGTAAATGGAAATGACTACCTTGCATTGAGCGAAGCGTTTTTTGGTTATAAATATCTGCAGTTTTTTCAGAGATTAATACACCATCTAAGCCAGCTGCATCAGCTGTACGAATCATTGTTCCCACATTTCCAGGATCTTGAACATCTTCTAATACCAAGTATCGACCAGCTTTCAAATCAGCTAGAGGCAAGTTTGGCATCACCACTTCAGCAATAATGCCTTGAGGTGTTTTAGAATCAGTCAATTCTCTCAGAACTTCTGGTGTCACAAGAGTAACATTTGATAAATGTTCCACACGATTCGCAAATTCTTCAAGAACAAAAACATTCAAAAAGGTCGCACCAGCTTTTTCAGCTTCTTCAAAAAGATGCCACCCCTCAATTAAATAGGAATGCTCACGATATTTTTTTTTCAATAATTTTTTAGTCTTTTTAATGAGATTATTTGATTTAGAAGTTATAATAGTCATAAGAAGATTATAGCACATAATAGGAGGAAATTGAGATGAAAAAAGTACGTCTAATTGTCTCAGGCCGTGTTCAAGGAGTGGGCTTCCGCTATTCAACCTATGCACTTGCTCAAAATATCGGTGATATTTATGGTCGTGTTTGGAATAACGATGATGGTACTGTTGAAATCCTCGCGCAATCTGATGATTCCGCTAAAATGGCAAAATTTATCCAAGAAATCAGAAAAGGTCCTTCTCAATGGTCAAAAGTAACCTATGTTGATGTCAAGATGGCAAATTTTGAAGATTATAAGGATTTTCGTATCGCTAACTAATTTTTCTTTGACAAGTCTCTAAAATAAGGCTGGAGACGTATTGAGAAAATACTGAAAAAACAGTAAAATAATAGGGTATTATAATAAAAGGAAAAAAACAATTGAAAAAGAAATTAAATCGCGTCCTTTTTTCAGGACTTAGCTTATCATTATTGTTCTTACTAAGTGGCTGTGTGAGCCGTGATTCAAGTGGTAATCCAACAGGTACTATTTGGCACTTACTTGGAGAACCAATGGCAAAACTTATCCAATACTTTGCCAATAACATTGACCTTGGCTTTGGCTTAGCCATTATCTTAGTAACAATCATTGTTCGTTGTATCATTCTTCCACTTGGACTTTACCAATCATGGAAAGCAAGCTACCAATCAGAAAAGATGGCTTACCTAAAACCAATCTTTGCACCAATCAACGAACGCATGCGTAATGCAAAGACACAAGAAGAAAAATTGGCTGCCCAAACAGAATTGATGGCTGCTCAAAAAGAAAATGGAATTAACATGCTTGGTGGTATGGGATGTCTTCCACTTCTTGTTCAAATGCCATTCTTCTCAGCTATGTACTTCGCAGCTCAATACACACAAGGTGTCGCTGAAAGTACTTTCTTAGGTATTGACCTTGGAAGCCGCAGCATGCCACTTACAGCTGTCATCGCTATCCTTTACTTCTTCCAATCATGGTTATCAATGCAAGCTGTTGCTGAAGAACAACGCGCAGCCATGAAGGGAACAATGTACGTGATGCCTTTAATGATGGTCTTCTTCGGTATGAGTATGCCAGCAAGTGTTCTACTTTACTGGTTGGTCGGTGGTTTCTTCTCTATCATTCAACAATTGATTACAATGTTCATCATCAAACCAAAACTTCGTAAACAAATTGCTGAAGAATTTGAAAAGAATCCTCCAAAAACATACAAATCATCAAAACGTAAAGATGTAACACCAACAGCGACTACTCAACTTAACAAACCTAAGAAAAGTAACCGTAACGCTGGTAAACAACGTCACCGTAAATAATTCATAAACTAAAACACCAGAAAATTATTTCTGGTGTTTTAGTTTCCTTTTAATAACAGAACAAACAAAAAAAGGCTTAACAGCCTCTTTTATAATTAAGCAGTTTTTTCAACGCTGATGATTTCAACATCGTAGTTACCAGCAGGTGATTCAATTGTTACGATATCACCAGTTTTCTTACCAATCAAAGCTTGAGCAATTGGGCTTTCGTTAGAAATACGGCTTGCAAAGATATCAGCACCAGCAGCACCAACAATGTGGTAAACATCTTTGTCAGTTGTTCCAACTTCTTGAACAGTAACTGTTTTACCGATAGCAACTTCATCTTTTGCTACAGCATCACTGTCAATGATTTCAGCGTAACGGATTTTAGTTTCGATGATTTGAATTTGACCTTCAACGAATGCTTGTTCATCTTTTGCTGCATCATACTCAGAGTTTTCTGAAAGGTCACCATATGAACGAGCGATTTTAATACGTTCAACAACTTCAGGACGACGAACTAATTTTAGTTCTTCCAATTCTTGTTCAAGTTGTTCTTTTTCAGCAAGGGTCATTGGATAAGTTTTTTCTGCCATTTTCTATCTCTTTTCTAAAAATTTATTTTTTTGGATAATCTACAAATACAAACATGATGCTAAGCACACCATGTTTGTCATCAATTATTCATGTATTTGACTATTAACATATTTTTCAACATTAGCTTGATGGTCATCAAAGTTTTCTGAGTAATAGACTTTACCTGTCTTAACATCTGCAACAAAATAATAGTAATTTGTTGAAGCAGGGTTAACAGTCGCTTCAATAGCTGACAAGCTAGGAGCATCAACTGGACCAGGCATCAAACCAGTGTTAGTATAAACATTATACGGTGAATCAATCGATGTGTCAATACTTGCATCAGCCGCAAGGCTTGTCTCTTCACCAAGTTTACCCATTGCATACAAGATAGCAATGTTACTTTGAAGAGGCATATTGTTATTCATGCGGTTGTAAAAGACACTCGCAATGTTACGGCGATCATCATCCGTTGAACCTTCTTTTTCAACTAATGAAGCAAGGGTAAGCACATCATTGACAGTCATTCCTTTTGCAGCAATCGTATCGTAGTACTTAGACATATAAGAATCCATTGTTGCAATCATTTCTTCAACAATATCTTCCATACTTGTTTTTTTGTAATAACTATAAGTTGCTGGGAAAAGATAACCTTCTAAACGATAAGTTACTTTATCAGAACTAGGAAGACTTCCTAAAAGTCTTGGATACTTAGCAGACATTTTTGAAATAAAGTTCTCATCTTGAACGACTTTCAAGAAATCATCGGCTGTATATGGCGTAGAAGCATGTTTCTTAGCTGAATTCTTTGTAACAGCTTCAGAAATTTGCTTAATAGTATATCCTTCTGTTACTAAGATTTTACCAAGGGAAGGTTTCTCTGGTTGAGCTGTTCCACCTTGTTTAAGAAGTTTACAAATTTCATCCAAATCCATGCTTGGCTGCAAATTGTAATAACCACTTTGGAAATTGCTATAGTTTTTAAATTTTGTATAGTAATTAAAAACCGTTGCACTCTTAATGACACCAGAATTCTCTAAAATTTGTCCTATGTACTTGTTACCAGAGCCTTCTGGAATATCAACAGTAACGTATTTTGTTGACGAACTATCCAGTGGCTTAATAGAACTATCAACGTAACGATATACAAAGAATCCTGTTGCTAGTAGGGCAATGATAATTGCTGAAATTAACACTAAAGCAATTTTTCCAGCTAGACTATTTGTCTTTTGACGTTTTCTTCTACGTTTTGTTCCCACTTTATTCTCCAAGTCTGTCTCTGTCTCATCTGATTGCTCAGAATCTTGCTCAAAATGAAGGTCATCTTTTGATTCAGACTCACCTGAAGGTTTATCAGAAATATCTGGATTACCATCATAACCCACACCATCTGTCGCTCTCACAAGATAACTTTCTTGCTCATCAGCTTCAGCTGATTGTGCGCCATCAGGATTAAAGGTTTGATCAATATTTTTCAGTACGTCCTTAATTTTTTGATTATCAATTGTTGTCTCAATCTGATTTTCAGCCAAAGCCGATTTAGCTTTTGCTTCAAGGCGTCGTTTTTCTTCTCGAATCTTAGCCTCTTGGCGCTCTCTGCGATCTTCAGCCTCATATTCAGCCATCAATTGGGCAGTTCGACGGGCAAATTCTTCTGCTTCTTTTTCTTTTTGGCGAAGCTCTAAATCATGTTGTTTACGTAAGCGATTGGCTTCTTCAAGTTCTGCTAAAATCTGCTCCTTAAAACTTTTTTCTTTTCGAGTTTTTGGCTTATCGTCGTTAAATTCGGTCAAAGCTTATCCTCCTAATCTTAATCAATCGCCATTATAACCTAAAAGCATTCTAAAATCAACTGACGAGGTGGTTTGTTATCTATTCTTAATAATATATCAGCCTGCTACTGGTGACTCCCAAACCATGTTAAACCAGCTAGAACCACCATGGGTTGACTCTGATTCTCCCTCATCATTGAAGCCATTTCTTTCATAGTAGGGAATAAGATTCTCGTGACAAGTCAAACTAATCCCCATACGTTTTTGAGCAATCGCTAAATCTTTCATTGTCGCAAGCAAAGCCATGCCAATCCCCTGATTTTTAAAATCAGGCGCTACAGACAAGCTTGTGATGGCGATAAAACCTCCGGTAGCCGAATTTGAAACAACCTTATGAAATAAATCATCAGTTAAATAACGTTGAAAAATAACAGGTCCTTCAATATAGCCGCAAACCTTCCCATCAATTTCAGCTACCAAAAAAGTGTCTGGGATAGTCAGGATACGTTCTCTCATGTCTTCTAAACTTGCCGCTTCTTCTGCAGAGAAATTCTCACGCTCAATAGCTATAATATCATGTAAATCCTCAAGGCGTGCATTTCTTATAATCATAGAATCCCCCTCAAAAGAAAAAGAGCTTTCGCTCCTTCTCAAGATAATCGGTTATTATTGTGTATTGTTAGCCAAGCTTGCCAACAATTCTTCAAATGAACGTTCATACATTTGGATATCACCAGCTCCCATGAAGACATAAACAGCATTGCCATGGTCAAGTAATGGTGATACATTTTCAAGGCTGATGACTTTAGCTGATTTATTAATTTTAACAGCCAAGTCTTCAACTTTAACATCACCGTGGTCAACTTCACGAGCTGAACCATAAATTGGTGCCAAGTAAACTGAATCAGCTTGATTCAAAGCATTTGCAAATTCATCCAAAAGTGCAATCGTACGAGTGAATGTGTGTGGTTGGAAAACAGCCACAATTTCTTTACTTGGGTATTTTTGACGTGCAGCATCAAGAGTTGCAATAATTTCAGTTGGATGGTGTGCAAAGTCATCAATGATTGTTGTGTTATTAACTACTTTTTCAGTGAAACGACGTTTAACACCACCGAATGTCTTCATGTGCTCTGCTACCAATTCCATATCAATACCAGCTACGTAAAGGTTAGCAATAACAGCAGTTGCATTCAAGATATTGTGACGACCAAATGCTGGAAGATGGAATGAACCAAGTTCTTCCTCACCATGTTTTACTTTGAAAGCTGAGCCATTTGTTGTACGAACAACGTCATAGGCCATAAAGTCATCTGTATCTTTGAAACCATAATAGTAAATATCTGCGTCAGAAGTAATTTTACGAAGATATGGATCATCACCGAACAAGAACAATGCTTTTTGAACTTGCTTTGCATAATCGTTAAAGGCATCAAAGACATCATCAATACTCTTGAAGTAATCAGGGTGATCAAAGTCGATATTTGTAATGATTGAGTACTCTGGGTGATATGGCATGAAGTGACGTTGATATTCGTCTGATTCAAATACAAAGTAGTTACTGTTAGCAGAACCACGTCCAGTTCCGTCACCAATTAGGTATGATGTGTCAGTGATATTTTTAAGAACATGTGCCATCAAACCTGTTGTTGATGTTTTTCCGTGCGCACCAGCTACACCAAAACTTGTGAATTGGCGCATGAAATCACCAAGAAATTCATGATAACGTTTGAATTTAAAGCCATTTTTCACAGCATAGGCAATTTCGACGTTGTTATCTTCACGGAAAGCATTACCGGCAATTAATTCAACATCTGATGTGATATTGTCTTCAGAAAACGGAAGAATTTCAATTCCTGCTTGTTCTAAACCACGTTGTGTGAAATAGTATTTACTAACGTCACTCCCTTGAACTTTGTGTCCCATTTGGTGCAACATCAAAGCAAGAGCACTCATACCAGATCCTTTAATTCCGATAAAATGATAGGTTTTAGACATTTTTTCTCCTCTATATATCAACTGCATTGCAGTTTATTTTGCATCGTCAAAGCGTGTTAAATTCAACTCTTGAGCTATTTTATGATCTCTTTGACTTTGCAAGGCTTCCTTATTATAAATTTGACTACGTTTTAAGAAGTCATAATTATTTTTCTTAGGTTTTGTTGCTGACGAATTATCTGGCTTTTTATAGGTTACGGGAATCTCTGCCAAGATATAATCGTCTTGATGCAATTTTTCAGTCAAATGACTCAAACTATTAGTAGGTTTTGCTGGTTTCTTAGGCAAAGTTGCCTTAAGTTGCTGTTGTAAAGCAGCTTTAGAAGGCGCTTTAACTTCTTTTGAAAGATAAGCTTGACGTTTTCTTCGAATATCACGTCTTGCTTCTTCACGCGCTAACTCAGCATAAGATTTACCTTGAGATACTGACTCTAATCGACTGGCATCTTTTTCATCTTTGCCAACAAAATCATAGTCTCTAGTAACATCATCATAGTTTTTATCTTGATAAGTTCCGTGAATATTGGTAATCAAATCTTCATTTTCATATAAAGCCATTACTTTAGGTGGATTGCTTACTGGCTCCCCATCTGCAACGAGAGGGAAACGTCTTTGATTTCTAATCACAGTGTCACATCCTTTCTTAACGTGTTATGTTATTAATTATCATCACTCACTAAGAAATACAGGGAACTTATCCTTGATAACCCCTTGTCCTAGTAACTAAATGCCAAGTTAAAAAGCAGGCCTAAGCACCTCGATTTTTAAACTCAGCTCCAACTTTGTAGCATTTTTATTATAAACTAATTCATCCTATTTTTCAAAGTTTTCATAAAAAGAAAGTCAGTCTTTCTCGAGGGCAGACTGACTGTTCATTTAATGTTCTAATCCTAGAATTTCCTTGATTTCTTCTATTGTCATACTTGCTCTTGTTTCATTACCATCAAGAACAGTAGTCACAAGATTTTTCTTACTTTCTTGCATCTCAAGGATTTTTTCTTCAATAGTTCCACGTGTAATTAAACGATAGACTTCGACGTTTTCTTTTTGTCCAATACGGTGAGCTCGGCTGATAGCCTGCATTTCAACCGCAGGGTTCCACCAAAGGTCAATCAAGATAACCGTATCAGCTCCTGTTAAGTTAAGACCGACACCTCCTGCTTTCAAGGAAATCAAGAAAGTATCTTTTGACCCGTTATTAAAGGCACGGGTCATTTCTTGACGTGCATTAGCTGGTGTTGAACCCGTAATTTTATAGGATGTTAAACCAAGTTCTTCAATTTCTTTTTCAGCAATATCAAGCATACCACGAAATTGTGAAAAGATAAGTGCTCGGTGCCCATTTTCCTTGATTTGTGTCAACAAATCACGCAAACTATCTAGTTTACCACTTTCACCATCATATTCCATAAACAAAGCTGGCGTATCACAGATTTGACGTAAACGAGTAATTCCTGACAAAATTTCAATTTTACGGCGGTTAATATCCGCATCAGAAGCACCAGCGATGGTTTCTTGCATTTGTCGAAGTTGAGCGAGATAAATAGCTTTTTGCTTACGATCTAATTCATTCGGATAATTAATTTCAATCAAATCAGGCAACTCTGGTAAAACTTCTTCTTTTCGACGACGCATGATAAATGGCTTAATGAACCGAGCTACTTGTTTAGCATCCATCTTCAAGAAATGTTTTTTATCCGGTAATAAACCTGGCAAAACAATTTGAAAAATTGACCAAATTTCCAGTAATTTATTTTCAATCGGTGTTCCAGAAAGAGCAAAACAATTCTTAACTTCAAACTGGCGCAAATAATGGGCAATCTTAGTTTGAGTATTTTTCATCACTTGCGCTTCATCTAGAATCAAGTAATCAAAATTCAAATGATTGTATTCCGCAAAATCTTGACGGAAAGAAGAATAACTTGTAATCACCACTTGGTGATCTTCAGCAATAATCTCATCACGCACAGCTTTTAAACCATAAGAAACAGCCACATCTATCTCAGGAGCAAAACGTGTAAATTCATCTTTCCAATTATAAATTAAACTTGATGGCGACAAAATCAAAATGTGTGTTTCTTCTTTTAGTTGAGATGCTAGAAAAGCGATGGTTTGAAGTGTTTTACCAAGTCCCATATCATCAGCTAAAATACCACCAAATCCATAGTGGTCAAGCATGGACATCCATCGTACACCCGTCATTTGGTAGTCACGTAACTGAGTTTGTAAAGGTGGTAAAGTGATCTCAAAACTTTCAGGATGGGTTAAATCATGCGCTAACTGCTCAAATTCCTTTGAAAATGAAATGCGATCATTTCCTTGGAATAAATCTGAAATTTGAAATGCTGAAATAGCATCCAGTTGCAAATGCCCATTTTCTAGTTGTTTGGCACGAAGATTTTGTAAAGTAGAGCTGACACGTTGAGTTTCTTCATCAAAAACAACTAACTTACCAGCACCATTAACAAAATATGGCTGATTTTTAAACAAAGCTTCAAGTGCATCATCAATATCATTTTCAAAAACAGTTGAAAAATCAAATGAAATATCTAGCAGACCACCTTTTGTATGAACAGAAACTTGGGGTTCTTCGAACTCACGCATTTCTTCTAATTCATCAGATAAAGTGACCTGACCTAATCGAGCCAATTGAGCCAAAGTCCGTGTGAAGAAATCATACAAATCATCATTAGCCAAGGGTGCGTGATAAGACAAGAAAGACGCTGAAAATCCATTAGCTTCCAAAGTTCTAAAAACTTTTTCTTCATGCTTAAAGTGACTAGCAAAAGGCAAGTCTTCTAATTCACGTTTACTTTTGACACTCACATCGCCATAATCAAAGGTCACATGTAAAGCAACTTCCTTATATTCATTAAGTTCTAAATCAAAAGCAACCTTGAAATCACGAATATCAAAGCTCTTTGGTGCTTCAACTTTTCCTAGTTCTTTAAAATCTAATAAACTAGCTGCTAATTTTGCTTGGTCATCTAAATCAAAGAACAGATGTTTGGCTAAATCAGCTTTAATTGGCAAACTACGAATAGCCGTTAAAATCTTTTGTTGCTTCAGATTCAAACTGAAAATAAACCCATTTGTGAACAAAAAAGCATTATTAAAGAGCGGTTGATATTCTTTTTCACTAATGATTAATTCAATCGATTGACGGTGAACCACCACTTTAAATTGAATTAAGTCTTCTGAACCACTTAGTGGTCTAAAAATCAGCTGCCCATAAGTTTGATGATTGTGTTCAAATGAAAAATCGTACAGGTCATTGAAAAGTTTGATACCTTCTTCAAAAGTCCCACTTGTTAATGATAGATTTCGGCCATGATTTGGCAAAATATAATCAATATCAAGATGATCACCATCTGGCAAGATTCTCCACAAAAATTGGATTAATTCTTGACTAGGCTCGTCAAATTGGATCAATGACAAAGGCTCAAAATAATTTTTTCCAATTTGATAGTACCCTTCATTTTTAACAACGGTCAAAAAAGCTTTTATGTCACGAACGACATAAGAACGCTCGTCTGGCAATCGGTTAATTTTTAGAGTCCACCAATAATCGGATGAATAGGGACTTTGACTACCATGAGCTGCTAGACGATATTTTGTGGTATCGTCATCATTAATAACCAAACCATCCAAAAAAACACTACCAAACGAAGTATTCTTCTTGGTTTCTTGTTGTGTTTCTTGATGTGAGCTCAGTTCATCTGACAACTCTTTTCCTTCTGAATTATTTTTAAGATAATATTCTACGGCTGCTAAATGCTCACAATATTTTTTCTTGGCAAAAAAGTCACAATCACATCTCACTTGTTCATCTTCTAATGAGTATTGAAGATGATGTTCGCCAACCTTTGCCTGAATTAAATCTTCTCGCTTACTGATAATTTCAACCAAACCTTGTTCGTAAAGTTCTATACCTTGATTGCGAATTCGACCTGGAATCATTCTACCCAATCTAAGCCACCACCTTTTTCCTTATCCTTTAATTATATCAAATTCAAGCCTCTTTAGCTTGAAAAAATGACTTTTTGATTTTATTTTTAGTGAAATTTATCAAAATACATCAAAAAAGCACCCATTAGGGTGCTTTAAATTTTATTATTTACGTTTGCGGGCAATCAAATTGATTGGTGTACCTTCGAAACCGAAAGCTGCACGGATTTGATTTTCCAAGAAACGCATATATGAGAAGTGCATAAGCTCTTCTTCGTTAACAAAGATAACAAACGTTGGTGGTTTAACGGAAACTTGTGTGCCGTAGAAGATTTTCAAACGTTTACCTTTATCTGTTGGCGTTGGGTTAATCGCAATCGCATCCATGATAACGTCGTTAAGAACAGCTGATGGGATACGTTTGTTTTGGCTTTCGCTGATTTTCTTAATCATTTCAGGCAATTTGTTCAAACGTTGTTTTGTTGCAGCAGATACGAAGATAATTGGTGCATATGACAAGAATTGGAATTGATCACGAATATCTTCTTCCCATTTTGCTACAGTGTGGTTATTTTTTTCGATGGTATCCCATTTGTTAACAACGATGATAATCCCTTTACCAGCTTCATGTGCAAAACCAGCGATACGTTTATCATACTCACGAATACCTTCTTCAGCGTTAATAACCATAAGAACAATGTCTGAACGATCGATAGCACGCATTGAACGCATCACTGAGTATTTTTCAGTGTTTTCATAAACTTTACCAGATTTACGCATACCAGCGGTGTCAATCATTGTGTATTCTTGACCTTCGCTGTCAGTAAAGTTAGTATCAATGGCATCACGTGTTGTACCAGCAATTGGACTTGCGATAACACGTTCTTCACCAAGAATTGCATTAATCAAGCTTGATTTACCAACGTTTGGACGACCAATCAAACTGAACTTGATAATGTCTGGATTTTCGTCTTCTTCTTCCACTGGAAGGTTTTCAACGATTGCATCCAAAACATCCCCTGTACCAATCCCGTGAACAGATGAAACTGGGTATGGATCACCAAGACCAAGTGAGTAGAAGTCGTAGATATCATTACGCATTTCTGGGTTGTCCACTTTATTAACAACTAGAATAACTGGCTTATTAGTACGATACAAAATTTTTGAAACGTACTCGTCTGCATCAGTTACACCTTCTTTTCCTGATACCACAAAGACGATAACATCTGCTTCTGTCATCGCAATATCAGCTTGGTGTTTGATTTGTTCCATAAATGGTGCATCAACATCATCGATACCACCAGTATCAATCAATGAAAACTTGCGGTTAAGCCATTCACCTGTTGTATAGATACGGTCACGAGTAACACCCTCGACATCTTCAACAATTGAAATACGCTCACCTGCGATACGGTTAAACAAAGTCGATTTGCCGACGTTTGGACGTCCGACAATAGCAACTGTAGGTAAAGCCATAATTCTTAATACCTGTTCGTTAAAACAGCTCAGCGCTACTTTAAGTGACTACTTGCCACACGAAAACATCTTGGATGTCTTCGCCGAAATTCCTTTCACATTCTTTTATCTATTTATCACTTTTAATGATTTATACAATTAACGTCGATTTTCACCTTGGAGATGAATTTCTCGAGCTAAATAACGGATACGTTCCATGACACGCTTGGCTTGCCAAGTTTCATCACCAGAACGTGAGATTGAGAAGTGTTCTTCAAGTCCCTTAAAATCAAGGTTAGAAGTGAAGAACGTTAGCAGATTTTCTTGCATACGATACTGAAGAATCACTTGGAGCACATCATCACGAATCCAAGAACTTTGTTGTTCAGCACCAATATCATCCAGTACCAAAATCTCAGATTGCTTAATTTGGTCAATCTGCTCTTTCACAGTACCAGTATTAATGGCATTCTTAATGTCAACACAGAAAGTTGGAAAATGCAAGAGAGTTGTTGACTTACCATACTTAGCTGACAGGCGATTTGCTAAGTAAGCCATCAAGTAAGATTTCCCGACACCAAAGGTTCCAAAAACATAAAGTCCCTTTTGCGGTTTATCTTCAATATTTTTAATGTAATCATTCAAATAATTATAAATCTCAATACGATTAGGATCACCAAGGTCAATATCATCAGTTGAAATGTGTTTAAGACTTGTTGGCAAACCAATCAATGTCACACGATTTTTGATATCTTGACGTCTTTTAGCCTCTACCAATTCACGAGTCTCTAAATAAATAACATCAGCATAACCTTCGTTCATGCTAAGAGCTGGTTTATAACCTTTTGCTACGTAAGAAGCATCATGATTTTGAAACTTCTCACGTTCTACCATGAACTGATTAAACTTAGGAAGACTACGATTAATCTGCTCTTGGGTCAAGCCATTTGACGTGATAAAATCAGCAATTTCCTTATCCGCTAAAATAGCTTGAGTCAATTCATTAAGATCAGTTCGACTTTGGCGAAGCTGTTTAGCCAAGGTTTGTCCGATTTTTTCCATCACTCACTCCTTAATCTTCTAACATGCTACGTCTAAGCTCTTCAAGTTTCGCTTTTTCTTCAGCTGTCGCAACATGCTTGTATTCTTTAGCTGTCCACTCAGGGACGTTGCTTTTAGTAACTTTCGCTTTCGCCTTGCGTTCTTTGTTTCGTTGTGCAAAACTACGCATTTTAAGAACTGCAGCTTCAGCTGTAGCAATTTTTTGGAAAGCAAAATCATTTGCTACCTTCATAATATAAGGTTTGTTGATATTTGCTGACTGTGTTTTGTTTAAAGTGTAAAGAACCATAACGTTAATCACTTCGTCTAAGAAGTTCATATTAGCCAGTTCTTCTAGCACTTTACGCTCACTTTCAGTAACCACTGCACGACGAGGAGCTTTGATTTTTTCGAGAAATTCTTTAGCGCTTGCTTGCTTAGCTTCTCGAATAATCACTTGTTCCTTGGCATCAAATTGGTCTTTACTTTGCGCATTACCAGCTTTCTTTTGTTCAAGTTGAACTGTCATTCGTTGAGGAGAAATTTTCCCATTAATGGCTGTACTTTTTGCTAAACGATAAGTATCAAACCAATTCATCGTGTATTTATCAGCTAAACTGTAAATCAAAACAACATCAGCCTTTTCATCCTTAAATTGTAAGCCGTCACGTAACATCAAGCGTTCAAAGCTATCCAAATCAAAATGATTTTTTGAAACTGTCTTAGGAACAGAAGGATTTTCATCCACTGAAAAAATATCAGAGAATTTTTTTGAAACATCACGCGCATTATCAGGTAATGCCACATCCAATTCTGCTACAGCTACTTCGCCAATTCTTTGTTCCAATAAACGGCGATAAATGGGATTAGCCAAAAAAGTTTCGCGATTCAAAGCAGGCTGTAACTTCAAGACATAGGCGTCACGTGTTTGGTATAAAACCAATAAATCCACCGCTGTTAAAATCGCCAAAGCTTCCTCAACTTCCTGCATGCTAAGTTGTAAATGGTTGAGTATTTCACTAAACTTGTGACGTTTTACACCATCATCAAAGAAAGCCAAAAGATAATCATACAACAAAACCGCATGATTTCCAATGACTGGATGATAGAGCTGAGTTAGGCTATCTGAATCCAACAAAACCTTATTGTTTTTAACATATGAAAATTCATCAATCGGTCTCATCTAGCTTACTTCTTTTCTTCTTACTACGTACGCGATTCGTAATTTGCTGAAGAAGTTCCTCGATCTCATCAACATCTTTAAATGATTTGTAAACTGAGGCAAAGCGAACATAAGTAATTTCATCAAGTTCAGCTAACTCATCCATCACAAGATTACCAATCACCGTACTTGGAACTTCACTTTCGTATTCACTACGAATTTTTTGTTCAATACGTGACACAACTTGTTCAATATCATCACTTGATACTGGACGTTTTTGTGCACTTTGGAAAATACCATTCAAGATTTTTTCTCGAGAAAATTGTTCACGCGTTCCATCTTTTTTAATGACTAACAAGGGTAGTTCTTCAACGCGTTCAAAGGTTGTAAAACGCGCATGACAATTTTCACATTCTCGACGTCGTCTAATCGTATTACCATCCTCAGCTTGACGGCTATCAATGACGCTCGATTTATTATAATTACATTTTGGACAACGCATACAAACACCCCATTCTACCAATTATTCTAATACTTAATTTTAACATAAATTCAACCATTATGAAAGTAATACCAGACTTCGCTGGCTCAGTTACCGTTTTCCCTTTTCTAACAAAATATAATGACATACTTTTTTAGAAAAACGAACAGACCGAGAAGAGAGCTCAGTCTGTCTTTTAATCATATTCTGCCTCAACTCTAGGAATAACCAAGGTAAACTCAGTTCCCTCGTCAACAACACTGCTGACACTAACTTTGAGGTCATAAGCATCTACGATTTGCTTAAGAATGGCCAAACCAATCCCAAGCCCACCTTGTGTCGAAACACGATTTCGTGACTTATCTGTGCGATAAAAACGTTCAAAGATATGATTTAAGTCATCTTGCGAAATACCTTCACCCTCATCTCGAACTTTAACAATCGCATTATCACCCAAAACATCCAAAGTCACATGGATATTTTTGTTACCTGAAGAATATTTAACGCCATTATCAATTAAAATTAAAATAGCCTGTTCAAAATGATGTTTGTAAATTTCAGCATAAATACAATCATCAATTGTCGATGTCAATGAGAATCGAAAATCTGGATATAAAATACGGAAATTGCCTAAAACAACATCGATAGCTTGTCTCAAATCAGTAATTTCTCCCTTGTGAAGGTCAAAGCTCCCCTGAACACGGACCATATCCAGCATATCATTTACCATAATAGACATTCGATCAGCTTCATGGTAAGCAGCATCAAGACTTTCACTCAATATTTCGGGGTCATCTTTTCCCCAGCGTTGTAGCAATCCTAAATGCCCTTTAATAACAGCAATCGGAGTTCTCAATTCGTGACTAACATCACTAACAAAACGCGTTTGACGTTTGGCATAGCCTTCGATTTGCTCCAACATATTGTCAAAAGTCAATGATAATCTCTCAATATCATCACCAGATTTAATGTCTGATCTCAAAGCTAAATCACTTGGATTTTCAGAAAGCTCATCTAGAAAATCTTGAAAATCTCGTAATGGTTTTAAGGAACGGTGAGAAATTACCACTAAAACCTTAAAAATCAAACAAGCTTCAATCAGTTCACAAACCAACAGAATGGCTACCAAAGCTTGGCGTGCCATATAGTAGGAAGTAAAACTTTGATAAACAGTTACGTAACCAATTACCTCACGACTATCTTTGGAATAAACTTTTTCACTCTGATAAAAACCACTAAAAGCTGGTGAACGGTAGCTCCCCGTTTCACCAACTTTTTTAATTTTTATGTTCGATAGCACTTTATTGGTTGTCAAAACTAATTGTTTATTTTTATTGTAAATAGAAACATCTTGATTCTCAAAAACCAAATCATCAACGCCACCTTGCTTGTCAAAAACATAGGTTTTATTACCATCTTCAACAAGTGAACCAGTAGCATTGAATTGTTCCAACAAGTCTAATAAATTGTCTTCTGTTAAAGAAGATTCTTTAGACAAAAACTCCCTAACAACTTCTGTGGCTTGTTCAGTATTGTAGCGGTCTTGTGCAAGAAATACTCGAGTCACCCCGATATAAACAAGCAAATTAAAGACCGACAAAACCAGCAGAATCCACTGAAATGATGTTACGGAAATTTTTTTAGATAATGACTTTTTAAAGCACTTTATCATTATTTTTCTCGAATAATATAACCCATTCCACGAACAGTTTGGATATATGATTCTTTACCAGGAATATCGATTTTTCCACGAAGGTAGCGAATGTAAACATCCACGACATTTGTTTCAATGTCAGTATCATAACGCCAAACACTTGCCAAAAGTTCTTCACGTGTCATTACGCGATTAACATTTGAAAGAAGCACGCTTAACAAGTCATATTCACGTTTTGTTAATGAAATTTCATCATCACCACGCACTGCAGAACGATTTTGTGGATTTAAACGAAGTCCAAGTAGACCTTCTTTTGCTTGACCTTCTTTGTCTTGCTTAGAATTAGCATCTTGACGACGGAATACGGCACGAACACGAGCCAATAATTCTTCAATTGCAAATGGTTTTACAATGTAATCATCTGCTCCACGGTCAAGACCAGCAACAATATCCATAATTGAATCACGAGCTGTCATCATGATGATTGAAGTGTCTTTTTCTAGACGAAGACGACGTGTGATTTCGAATCCGTCCATATCAGGCAACATCAAGTCCAATAGAATCAAATCGAAATCATCATCTAAAGCTGTTTGGAGCCCCAAACGTCCATTTGTCTCAACAACTACTGAATACCCCTCATGTTGTAATTCTAAAGACACAAAGCGCGCAAGATTTTTTTCATCCTCAATAATTAAAATCTTTTTACTCATTGTCACCAACCTTTTATTTAATGTAAAGATTATAAAATCTAATAATTTGCCTAGTACACAGCTATCGTTACCGTTTTAATTTTCGTTCATTTATGAGAAAAATTCCATCCATCATTCCATCCCTTTTTAATATTTCTCTCAAAAATAACCTACTCAGCCAAGTATACTATATTGCTCTAAAAGTATATCAAAGTGTAAACGATAATTCAAGAAAATTTTATCTTTTTAATGAAAATTATATTAATCTTCAAACAAGCCATTTAAAGCAGAAAATGGATTATTTTCCTTTTTCTTTTCATTTTGTAATGCTTCATATTGATCTTCTGTCATAACTGACCAATTTTGACCTGATGGCATGTCATCTGATTGACGTTCAGCATCACTTAAAACTTGCATTGGAATTGTCAAAAGAATATTATCGATTGCACTTTCTTCCAAATCAATAAAATCATCTTCTAGTACTAAAGCAAGATTTTCTTTCACTAAATCTTCTTTAGTGTGAAGATCAGCAGACTCAACAAAGACTTCTGAAACTGCTTCAACCTGATGAACGTCAACAGGTTGCATTGAACGACTAGATGGTAAAGTAATAGTATAATCCAATTGATAGTTTAATAAATACAATCCATCATCATATGAAACAATTCCGTTTACTGAAACGTCCTTGACATCTAAAATTTCACTTGAGCGTTGCATTAATTTTTCTTTAATATTCAAAGATTCATTAAAAGCAATTCCCTCAGCATTTTTCTTTATTTCTGAAATAGCTATCATCAACATTCTACCCCTTTTAAATTTCCATACCATTATACCAGCTTTTTTGCCTCTTGTCTTTATGATATTGATGTCAAATTCATAACATTAAGTTTCGTTTTTTGTTAAAAGCAAAAAACTGAGGAAATAACCTCAGTTTCTTTTAATAATTATAAGATAAAATTGTTTACATATGACGGAGACGATCAATACGATCTGCAATAGAAGGGTGAGTATTAAATAACGAACTTAGGCGTTCACCTTTTTTAAGTGGATCATTAATATACAATGCTGCACTTGCTTGGTCTACTGGATGATGCATAGGAGAAGAATTTTCAAGTTTTTGAAGGGCCTTAATCATGCCTTCTGGGTTACGTGTCAACTCAACAGAGCTAGCATCAGCAAGAAATTCACGTTGACGTGAAATGGCTAATTGAACTAAAGTCGCTGCAAGAGGAGCTAAAATCAGTGAAACCAATGACAAAATCAATATAATGATTCCCATTGCTCCTTCGTCACGATCATTAGAACGACGACGGTTGCCACCACCAAACCACATCATACGACTACCAATACTTGCAATCATGGTTACAGCACTAGCAAGAGCTACTGCAATTGTTGAAATTCGAATGTCATAATTGCGAATATGACTAACTTCGTGTCCAATTACTCCTTCAAGTTCTTCACGATTCATTAAAGCTAACAAACCAGTAGTTGCTGCTACAGCAGCATTTTCTGGACTTGAGCCTGTTGCAAAAGCATTCAGCGAATCATCTTCAACAATAAAAACACGTGGCATTGGAATTTGAGCAACCATGGCCATGTCTTCAACGATATGATAAAGTTGTGGCGCTTCTTCTTCACTTACCTCACGCGCATTATTCATGGACATCACGACATTAGTTGATTGAAAAATCATACTCACTGCATAAATGCCACCAATAATCAAAGCAATGACAACACCAAAACTTAAGCTATCCAACCAAAGATAGCCAACAGCTGCACCGATGGCAGCCAAAATCAAGAAGAAAACAAATAGCAAAACAACCGTTTTACGTTTGTTGCTGGCAATTTGATCATATAACATAATGTTCCTTATAACTAAAAGAGCCCCTTTAAGCCAAATCAACTACCTAAAGAGACTCCTTACTATTCCTTTCTTTTAAGATAATTGTCTTAAAAAATTGTTTCAAAATCCAATTGATTAAAAATCAAATGATACTTTTGGTGTTTCTTTTTCATCTTCAGGTGTTTCCAAAAATTGACTTGGTTTAAAGCCGAAAAGACCTGCAATAATATTTGTTGGGAATGTTTCCAATTTTACATTATAATTAGCTGTTGTTGTGTTAAATAATTGACGTGAATAAGAAATTTTGTTTTCTGTATTTGTCAATTCGTCTTGCAATTTAACAAAACTGTTATTGGCTTTTAGTTCAGGGTAATTTTCAGCTACCGCAATCAAACCTGATAATTGTTTTGTAAGAGCATTTGATGCGTGCATAGCTTCTGCAGGAGTTTGTGCTTGGGCTACTTGGCTACGTAATTCTGTAATTTTAGCAAATGTTTTTTCTTCGTAAGCAGCATATCCTTTAACCGTTTCAATCAAATTTGGAATCAGGTCGTTACGACGTTTTAGTTGAACATCGATTTGACTCCATGATTCTTTGGTTTGCATACGGCTTTTAACGAGTCCATTGTAGGCAGCAACTCCCCAGAGTACTAGGACAACAACGATTGCAATAATAATAAAAATCATAAATTCCTCCTCGGATGTCTTTTACATCCATTCTAAATGAATCTAGCTTTTCAAACACCTAGTCTCTAGGTAAAAAGCTTCCTAAATAAACCATTCAAACTCTTTCTAGCCTTATTATATCAATTTTTATGTCATTCTAAAAGGAAATACCTATAGAACCTAAAATTATCTTACGACTTAACTGTTAGTCAAAACAAGTCCTAGATATCACTCCTAAATTTTTTATGGTAAAATAAGATAATATAGATTGAAATGGAAAGGACACTTAAAGAAATTAATTACTTTCTTTAAATTCAAAATATGACACCTGAAGAATTTTATAACAGACTTCATCAGCAAGGATTTGACTTGACTGATACTCAAAAAAATCAATTTGAACGTTACTTTGAACTCTTGGTTGAATGGAATCAAAAAATCAATTTGACAGCTATCACAGATAAAGAAGGCGTCTACCTCAAACATTTTTACGATTCTATCGCACCAGTTTTACAAGGTAAAATCACTAATCAAGCCATTCGTCTTTTAGACATTGGAGCTGGTGCTGGTTTTCCAAGTATTCCTATTAAAATCTTGTGTCCAGCTATTGATGTTACCATTATCGATTCACTAAACAAACGCATCAATTTTCTTAATCTCTTAGCAGAAGATCTAGGTCTAGATGGCGTTCATTTCTACCATGGCCGTGCTGAAGATTATGGACAAGATAAAGCCTTCCGCGCTAGCTATGACATCGTTACAGCACGTGCAGTAGCTCGTCTTCAAGTTTTGACTGAATTAACCATTCCTTTCTTAAAAGTTGGTGGTCAGTTGATTGCACTTAAAGCTTCTGCTGCTGAAGAAGAATTAGCTGATGCTAAAAATGCCATGTCAGTTCTCTTTTCAAAACTTGTTGAAAACTATCATTACGAATTACCAAATGGTGATAGTCGTCAAATCACTATTCTTGAAAAGAAAAAAGAAACTCCAAATAAATACCCACGAAAAGCAGGTATGCCAAATAAAAAACCTCTTTGATGGGATAATATTGAAATTAAGTGGCTCTATCATAATGGCCACTTAATTGCTATTCTTTATGGAAAGGGATATTCAATTGACTAGATTTTTAAAACGGCTATCTGGCACCCAACGGTTAAGCTTTAGCTTCTTGATTGTTATCTTAATAGGTAGTATCTTACTATCACTTCCTATTACACATTACCAAAATGCTCCAGCAACGACTTATCTTGACCACTTGTTCACAGTGGTTTCTATGGTCTGCGTGACAGGCTTATCTGTCTTTCCTGTTGCCGATGTCTACAATGGACTTGGTCAAGTCATCGCTGTCATCTTGATGCAAATTGGGGGGCTTGGCTTAGTCACTTTAATTGCAATTAGTACTTTTTTACTAAGAAGACGTATCGAATTATCAGATCAAAATCTCTTACAATCTGCTCTAAACTATGACAATAGTGGTCATCTTAAACGTTATTTATTCAACGTTTATAAAATCACCTTTATCATTGAATCACTGATTGCTGTCTTATTTCTTATTGACTTTATTCCGCGTTTTGGACTTGGTCACGGGATTTTCAACGCCATCTTTTTAGCAGTTTCTGCCTTTTGTAATGCTGGATTTGATAATCTTGGCGGAGATAGTTTAAAACCGTTCGTTTTAAATCCACTCCTTAACCTTCTCTTTATGACCTTAATTGTATCAGGGGGAATCGGGTTTACAGTTTGGGTTGATATCAAACGAGCTATTAAACAATTCTTTACTGATAGACCTCGTCGTCTGAAGACTTTTACTCGTCAATTAAGTAATCAAACGCGTCTAGTGCTAATAACAACAGCTGTCATTCTCTTACTTGGAACTGTGATAACGTGGCTCTTTGAAGCTAATAATCCTAAAACAATTGGTCACTACAATCTTTTCCAACAATTTATGGTTTGTTTGTTCCAATCTGTCACAATGAGAACAGCTGGCTTTGCAACGATTTCTTATCTCGATACCCACTCGTCTACTAATATCCTCTATATGATTCAGATGATTATCGGTGGTGCACCTGGTGGTACAGCCGGCGGGGTAAAGGTGACAACTGTTGCCATGACTTTCTTACTCTTTAAGTCAGAGTTAGCTGGTCAAACAGAAGTAACTTTCCGTCACCGCATTATTCCAAATCGGGTAATCAAACAAACCTTAACAGTTTTAATTTTCTTCTTTTCTGTCTTAATTGTTGGCTACATTCTTTTACTTGAATTTGAACCTAACCACACACCAATAGCTTTACTATTCGAGTCAGTATCTGCTATTGCGACGGTTGGAGTCTCTATGGATTTGACTCCACAGTTATCGACAGGTGGAAGACTCATCATCATGGCGCTGATGTTTATTGGACGTGTCGGTCCACTTACCGTTCTCCTTAGTCTTCTTCAAAAGAAAGAAAAAGATATTCAATACGCACATACAAATATTACAGTTGGTTAGAGAGAGAGGAAAATTTATGAGAAAAAAAATTATTGGTGTTCTTGGACTTGGAATTTTTGGACGAAATGTCGCTAAAGAACTTAGCAAATTCGAGCAAGACGTTATCGCCATTGATATCAAACCTAATCTTGTTCAAAATGTTTCTGACGTTGTTAAAAAAGCAGCTGTCGGAGATATTACTGATATTGACTTTTTGAAAGCACTTGGTATTGGTCAATGTGATACTGTCGTGGTAGCAACTGGTAACAACTTAGAATCATCTGTTTTAGCTGTTATGCATTGTAAAAAACTTGGTGTTAAAACGATTATCGCTAAAGCTAAAACCAAAACCTATGAAGAAGTTCTTTACGGTATTGGAGCAAGTAAAGTGATTATGCCAGAACGTGATTCTGGTAAACGTGTTGCAGCCAATATGCTTCGCCATCATATTGAAAATATTGTCCACTTAGAAGAAAAATTGGCTATGGTGGAATTCTCCGTTCCAAATTCTTGGGTCGGCAAAAACTTAATTCAATTAGATGTTCGCAACAAATACGAAATTAATATTATTGGTATTCGTAAAGATACTTCGTCATCTATCGATACTCATATTGACCCAACTCGTCCCTTTGAAGCTGACACAGAAGTCATTGCGATTGCAAGTGATGACACCTTTGAAAAATTCGATTATCTTGGTTATTTGAAATAAACAAAAATGTACTGCTCTTTGAAGCAGTACATTTTTTATTATAGCCACGGATTGTAAAAACGGCCATGATTCCATTTGAAAAGCAATAATGTGATAAAAACAATTAAAACAGCTAGAACTATTGTCAAAATATCAACTGAAGTAAAGTTCTTATAAGTGTACCAAGTACGCTTTTTATTTTTACCAAAGCGACGTAATTCCATTGCTGTTGAAACCGTATCGATACGCTCAAGAGAGCTAAAGATTAAAGGGATAACGATTTGTAGATTTCCTTTTATACGCTTCATCAGTTTCTCTTTTGAAGATAGCTCAAGCCCACGCGCTTCTTGAGACATTCGAATCATGTAAAATTCCTCTTGAACATCTGGAATATAGCGGAGCGTTAAACTAACCGCATAAGCTACCTTGTATGGAACCCCAATTTGATTAAGACTTGAAGCAAATTGGCTTGGGTGGGTTGTCATCAAAAAGAGCACTGCCAAAGGCACCGTACAAAAGTATTTTAGCGCTAAATTAAACAAATAAAACAATTCCTGACTAGTAAGATAAAAGCGCCCATATCCCTGCCATAACATCGTTTTAGCGCCATAGATAGACTCACCATAACTTGGCTCAAATAAATAAACCATCAAAACATTTAAAAGAGCAAAGAAGCCGATGAATTTAATCACAAATGAAACTTGTTGCCAACGAATATTAGCCATTTTAAACAAAGCCAACGAAGAAAGCCCGACAAGTGCAATCAAGCGTGTATCATAAGTTGTCATGCAAGCTACTGATACCAAGATGAAGAAGATTAATTTACTAGCTCCAGACAATTGATATAAGAAGCCTCGGCCACTTTGATAACCAATAAAATGATTAGACATGCCATCCTCCTTGCTGTTTAATGTAATAGTTTGTCAAATCAATCGGATTTATCCCTAATTTTTCAGCTAAATCAAAGAGACTTGTCTTTTTAAGATTAGCTTGCTCTAAAATCTCTACTTGATTAAAGAGGGAAACTGGTGAACAATCCGCAATGATTTTGCCATCACTCACAACAATACTACGATCTGAGTATTCTAACATCAATTGCATATCATGTGTAATCATAATGATAGTGTGGCCAGCCTTATTCAATTGATTTAGGAAAGTCATGATTTCAGTATAATGACGCTTATCCTGACCAGCTGTTGGCTCATCCAGTAAAATAATTTCTGGATTCATGACCAAAACAGAAGCAATCGTAACACGTTTCTTTTGACCGAAAGATAAAGCTGAAATTGGCCATTTTCTAAATTCATATAAGCCACAAACTTTTAAAGTATCCAAAACCCGTTTTTCAATTTCTGACTCATCTAGGCCTCGCAACCTTAATCCAAGTGCCACTTCATCAAAAATCATGGTTTGACTAATCATTTGGTTTGGATTTTGAAGCACATAACCAATTTTTTCAGCACGTTCTTTAATAGAATCCTGCATAATAGATTGCCCCTGATAGTAGATATCACCATCAGGTTTAACAAACTGACATAGAGCTTTAGCTAAGGTTGATTTACCAGCACCATTTTTCCCAACAATAGCGATTCGCTCTCCCTTATGAATAGCAAAGCTAATGTCTTTTAAAATAGGTCGATTGTCTTGGTAGGCAAATTGCAGTTGCTTCACTTCTAAAATCGGATCATTTGCCAACACTTCACCAGATTGGCTTAACCCTGTGACAGTAATGTCCGACAAATCCAGTTGACTTAAATCTGATAAGTGCTCTGCCTTCGTCACATCTACATTTAAATTTTTCAAAGCCGTCACATAAAGTGGTTCACGAATTCCGTTTTCGACCAATAAGTTACTCTTTAACAAGTCATCAGGATGCCCATCAAATAAAATCTGACCATCATTTACCAAAATCACTTTATCAACATGACGATAAAGCACATCCTCAAGTCGATGTTCAATAATAATGGTTGTCGTTTTTCCTTCTTGGTGAATACGATCGATGAGCTCAATCGTTTCTTGCCCAGATTTCGGATCTAAATTAGCCAGCGGCTCATCAAAAAGCAAGATTGGACTTTCATCAATCAAAACTCCAGCTAGACTCACGCGCTGCTTCTGACCGCCTGATAAATCTTGAGGACGACTATCTAGAAAAGCTGTTAAATCAAGTTTCTCAGCCCAATAATTAACTTTATCAGTCATTTGAGGCAAAGGGAGGCAATCATTTTCAAGTGCAAAAGCTAAATCTTCTGCCACCGTCAAACCAATAAACTGACCATCTGGATCTTGCAATACAGTAGAAACAAGATGTGACTTATCATAAATCGACAAGTCAAAGGCATCCTTGCCATCGATTAAAAGCTGACCGCTTTTTTCTCCGTGATTAATATTTGGAATAATCCCATTTAAACATTGTCCAATAGTTGATTTTCCTGACCCTGATGGTCCAACAATCAGGACTTTTTGCCCTCTCTCAATGGAGAGATTGAGGGATTTTAATGTTGGCTCTGCTTGAGCATCATATTTAAAAGTGAAATCCTTAAAGTGAATAAGGGGTTCCATGATTCTTCTCCTAAGAAATGATTAAGAGTAGGATAACCTTGTCATCCTACCCCGTTATAATACTAGAATGCTATCATTATAGCTAAGACAAGACTTTCTAGTCCTGCTTTTCAAAAGAGACTTAGTCTTTTGTTAGGCTACCTGATTGTGTACGTGTTTTTGAATAAACAGCTAAAAGCAATGAACCACCAATAGCAATGGTCAAACTATTAATAACTGCTGATAAAATACCTTGCGTAAAGACTTTACTTGCAGGTTCACTATAAATCAAAATATCACCATACGGTGCAATAATTCCCCAGCCAATCACATTAGCTAAAATTTGCACACCATTAAACCATGCAAAATCTTTTTTAGTCAGTTTACCTTTTTCAATGTTGATTTTTTTAGCCACAAGACCAATCGCCAAACCAATCAATCCACTCACAATAACCCATGTCCACCATGGTGAACCATATTGAAGAGCATCTTTCAAAGCATGTCCAATAAAGCCAGAAAAGAATCCAACCGTTGGACCGTAAATAACTGCAAACAAAGCAATAACAGCATATTGCAATTGAATATTAGTATTTGGAATAGGGGTTGGAATATTAATCAATGTCCCGATAATGATAAACAGTGCAGCTCCAATCCCAGTAGCCACAACAGTCTTGATTGAATTATTTTTCATGACTCATTCTCCTTTATAATAAACTTATCTATTTTTCTAAGTAAAATGCTTTAGAAACCTTACTTTAATGCCGTTTTATTTTACCACAAATAAAGGACATTTTAAAGATGCTTATTTTTTGAGCTAGCCATAAGAGAACTTTATACAAAAAAAGCTGAGCTTTCGCCCAGCTAGTCATTAATTAACTTTTTTCTTTTTGCCCCAAACAGATTTTTCAGCAACTGCTGTAAAGAGAACATCTGTTGAAGAGTTCAAGGCTGTTTCACATGAGTCTTGAACGACACCGACGATAAATCCGACACCAACTACTTGCATTGCAAGGTCGTTGGAAATACCAAACAAGCTACATGCGACTGGTACTAGAAGAAGTGAGCCTCCAGTAACACCAGATGCACCGCAAGCTGATACTGCAGACAAGACACTTAGTAAGAAAGCTGTTGGAAAATCAACATGAATACCAAGCGTATTAACAGCAGCGAGCGTCAAGACGTTGATTGTAATCGCAGCACCACCCATATTAATAGTAGCCCCGAGTGGGATAGACACTTTATAAGTATCTTTGTTCAAGCCTAGATCTTCACAAAGTTTCATATTAACTGGAATATTAGCAGCTGAACTACGTGTGAAGAAGGCTGTCAATCCAGAATCTTTCAAGCAACGGAAAACCAATGGGTATGGATTTTTGCGCATAAAGATAAAGGCAATAAATGGATTAACGACCAAAGCTACAAAGAACATTGTCCCGACAAGAGCCAAAATCAAGAAACCATAATTGGCTAAAATTTTAACCCCGTTATCTGAAATTGTCTTAAAAACAAGTCCTAAAATACCAAATGGTGCCAAATTAATAATCCAACGAACCACTTGTGAAGTGACTTCTGCCATTGTTTGCAAAAGCTCTTTAGTTGTTCCATTAGAATTTCTAAAAGCTAGTCCAAAAATAACAGCCCAAGTCAATACACCGATATAGTTAGCTGAGCCCAAAGCATTAATTGGGTTATCAACCATTTTTAACAATAGACTGTGGAAAACTTGCCCAACTCCTTCAGGAGATGACAATTTTGGTTGCGTGGCAGTATCCAAGGTGAGAGTAATTGGGAAAATGTAATTCACCACAACAGCAACAAGAGCAGCTGCTAAGGTCCCAACAAGGTAAAGCCCAATAATCGTTGACATATTGGTCTTTTGTCCCTTTTCATTTTGTGACAATGCACTAGCAACCAAAACAAAGACAAGTAATGGCGCTACCGCTTTAAGTCCACCAACGAACAAATCTCCTAGGATACCAATTGCAGAAACTTTAGGAAGAGTCATTCCCAAAATAAATCCAATAATAACTCCTATGATGATTCGTTTGATGAGACTAGTTCTATTCCAAACACTAATAAATCGTTTCATGGTAGCTCCTCAAAAAAATATTAACGGTTTTAATCATAATATAAAACAGGCTCTTCGTCAAACTAATTATGGTATATTTTATGCCATGACAGCGCTTTAAATGCAGTTTTTTTCAATTTTTTGAAAATTTTGTGATTATTTCTAACACAGTTTCTCCTTGATGTGACAAGGAATGTCAGATTTTTAGCAAAAAAACAGCGGTTTTCTTCTATTGACGTTAGAAATGGAGTTCGATATAATAAGCTGCGCATCATTTTGCTTAATGAGAGAGTTTAACTAAGCAAAATGCTATATCGTTTTTTATTAGGAGGACATTAATGAAACCTGTCAAAAATATCTATATTATCATCGGTTTCATGTTATTTGCTTTATTCTTTGGGGCAGGTAATCTGATTTATCCCGCCTTTTTAGGGATATATTCTGGAAGCAACCTAGCATTAGCCATTCTTGGTTTCTGTTTAACTGGTGTCACACTTCCTCTTTTAGGGGTTGTCGCTGTAGCCTATTCAGGTGCAAGCGATATTGAAGACTTTGCACGTCCAGTTTCACGCCATTATGCTTTGCTATTTTCAATCGCGCTTTACTTATCTATCGGGCCATTCTTCGCTATTCCAAGAACAGGGGCAACATCTTTTTCAATTGGTATTGAACCAATCTTTGGAGACAATCTGATTGCAAAAGCAGTTTACGGTTTGGTTTTCTTTGGGATTTCTTACTTTTTAGCGATTAAACCAAATAAAATCGCAGACCGTATCGGGAAATACCTAACACCTGCTCTTTTGATTATCATTGCAATTTTGGTCGTTGCATCATTTGTTAAACCTGCTGGTGAAATCGGAGTGGCTCATAACGCTGCTAATGACATCAGCAATGCCTTTAAAGATGTTCCGTTCGTTGCAGGGCTTATTCAAGGTTATGGAACAATGGATGCACTTGCTTCACTTGCCTTTGCCATTATCGTTATTGATGCTAGTAAATCACACGGTGCAAAAGGAAAAGCTGAAGTTGCTAGCCTGACATTCAAATCAGGACTAATTGCTACTGTACTACTTGCACTTATTTATATCTTTGTTGCACGTATCGGTGCTTCATCACAAAGTCTTTTTGATTTTGCTAACGGACACTTCATGTTCAAAGGGGAAGCCATTGATGGTGGTAATATCCTCGGACAAGCTGCTCACTACTATCTTGGAAGCATCGGACAAATCATTCTTGCTGCTGCTATCTTCCTAGCTTGTCTAACGACAGCAACAGGTTTGATTACTGCTTGTGCAGAGTACTTCCATAAATTACAACCAAAAGTTTCTCACGTCACTTGGGCAACTCTTTTCACTTTAATTGCCTTATTCTTCTACTTTGGTGGCCTTACTGAATTGATTAAATGGTCACTTCCAGTACTATATTTGCTATATCCATTAACAGTTGTCATTATCTTCTTAGCTTTGCTATCAAAATTCTTCAAGAAAGATCGTATTGTTTACCAAATCACAATTGGTTTTGCTGCTATTCCAGCACTTTACGACGCTCTTTCTACACTTGCAAAAATGACTGGTCTCTTCAGTCTACCAGCAAGTCTTGTGAATTTCTTCAATGGATTTGTTCCACTCGGACAATTCTCACTTGAATGGATTAGCTTTGCAATCGTTGGATTCATTATTGGATTCATCTTACATAAGACAAAAAAAGCATAAATGACATGCAAAAGCCCCCTCATTAATGAGGGGGCTTTTTTGATTTATTTTTCAAGTAAACTGATGCGCTCTTGAATATGTTTAGCATTTTCAATCTCATCAACAAATCCAAGAGCATAATCCGCATAGCTAATAGCACTTTCACCCTTGTCGTTGAATGTCAATTCTTCACCAGCAAGAATGTATTCTCCTGTACGTTTTCCATCTGCTTGGAAGTAAATGGCTAGACTAATAAAAGTCCATTTAACATCATTTCTTTCACGAATCTCAGCTAAAGACTGGCGCTGAGCACTAGCAAGAGGCCTAAAGGCATCAGGAAATTCAGGTGTATCAACGAGTTGTACGGTGTGTTCAGGATTGACATAAAGACTTCCTGCTCCACCAACAATCATCAAACGTGTGTC
The DNA here is from genome assembly GCF_900104225.1 of Streptococcus equinus. Classification (GTDB taxonomy): domain Bacteria; phylum Bacillota; class Bacilli; order Lactobacillales; family Streptococcaceae; genus Streptococcus; species Streptococcus equinus_D. The sequence goes on from NZ_FNJK01000004.1 coordinate 49,320, forward strand.
AGTACCTGAAAGCAAATCTGCCAAGTGTTTTTGCGAATCGCTGTGAAGATGAAGTTGGTCTTCTTTCCAATATCCAACAGCATCAACCACAACATCAAAACCAGATAAATCTTCTTTCGTTAGATCAAATAAATCTTTTTCAATAACCTTTTGTGTCTTTGATTTATTAGGACTACGAACAATTGCGGTAACATCATGTCCACGATTAAGTGCTTCTTCAACAATTAAACGTCCTGCTTTACCATTTGCGGCAACAACTGCAATTTTCATAAGATTTCCTCCAAAAAAATAATTCGCATTTGTTGTAACTGATATTGTTACAATCACCACTTAAAGTATAAATAGTTTTAGTTGTAATGTCAACGATTACAACAAAGTCACCTCCTATTTTCACTACCAAGAGAATTATGCTATAATGACTCTAATTAAAGTAAGACAAGGAGAAAAGATGCCTTATTCTACCCGACTGGCCACATCTGTTCATATCTTGCTAGCCATTCATCATTTTGAAGATGAGGCAAAAGTTACCTCTACTTTTCTAGCTAAAAGCATCCAGACAAATCCCGTCATCGTACGTAACTTACTAGGGAAATTACAAAAATCAGGTCTTGTAAGAGTTGAAGCTGGTGTTGGCGGAGCACATTTGACCAAAGATCCTAAAGAGCTCACTTTCTGGGATATTTTCCAAGCTGTCGAAGATAAAGATAAACCTATTTTTAAAGCTAACAATGATAGTAATTCTGCTTGCCCTGTCGGGCGCCTCGTTAATTCAGTCTTACAACCTCGTATTGAAGATATTCAAGCACATTTTCAAACATCCTTGAAAGAGATTAACTTAGCTAGTCTCATTGAAGATATGGATCAAAAATTAAGCCAACTTGACTTAAACAATGCCAAAGATAGTCAACTAAAATAGAGACTCACACTTGTGAGCCTCTATTTTTTAGTTATCTATTTATGACTAAGTTTTTTCGTAAGGAAATCACCAACGAATTGGATGATGAAGACTAATACCAAGATACATAGTGTCGCAATAATAGTCACATCTGTTGCTGAACGGTTATAACCATAGTAAATAGCAATATAACCAAGTCCACCAGCACCGATTGCACCAGCCATTGCTGTCTCACCAATCAATGAAATCAAAGTTACTGTTGATACACGAATCAATTCTGGCAAACCTTCACTAAGGTAAATCTTAATAATATCCCAAAGTGTTGCACCAGATGCTTGAGCTGCTTCGATGACACCTTTGTCCATTTCAGAAAAGACCACTTGAACTTGACGGGCATAAAAAGCAAAAGTTGCTGCAGATAGTGGAATCAAGGCTGCTGTTTTACCAAGGTTTGTACCAACAAGAGTGTATGTGAACCCTTTTAAAATCGCAAGTAAGATGATAAAAGGAATCGCACGAACAATTGACGTAAAAATATCCAAGACTTTAAAGCCAAAACGATTACTTAGCACACCGCTTGGTCCTGTTAATACCAAGAATAGCCCCATAACAAGCCCTAAAAGACCCCCAATTACAAACGACCATCCTGTCATATAAATAGTTGCTGAAAAGGCATCAGACCAAGAATTTGTCCCTTCCCAGCCGATACGGTATACATCAGGCATATTTGTAGCAATCCATTCAATCATTTAGGCACCTCGTTTCAATACTGTTAATTCAATTCCCGCAGCAAGAATAGCTTCTTGTGCACCTGCAAGAGCATCAGCATCACCAGACAAGACAACAATCATCTCACCAACTGGTGTATCATCAAGAATTTCAATATTTCCGTAAAGAATATTGGCAGTTACTTCAAATTCTTTGTAGATTTGGTTAAGAATTGGTTCATCAGTAGATGTTCCAGCATATTTCAATTGAACAAGTAAATCATCTTTTGGAAGATTTTTCACAATAGCTTGTTTTTCAATTTTAACCAAGGCATCCTCAATACCAGTTGCTGTTTTGATGAACTCTTGCGTCAATGGTTCTTTAGGATTTGAGAAAATATCAAGAACTGATCCTTCTTCAATCAAGTGACCATTTTGCATAACGGCCACACGGTGACAGATATCTTTGACGATTTGCATTTCGTGAGTAATCATAACTACTGTCAAACCAAGTTTTTGGTTCAATTCTTGCAAAAGTGCCAAAATTTGTTTTGTTGTTTTTGGGTCAAGTGCCGATGTAGATTCATCAGAAATCAAAATTTCTGGGTCATTCGCTAACGCACGCGCAATTGCCACACGTTGTTTTTGACCACCTGATAATTGTGACGGATAGTTTTCAGCACGATCTGCCAAGCCAACCAAATTAAGCAAATCAGCAACTTTCTTGTCTTTTTCTTCTTTGCTTAATTTTGAGTGGCGAAGGGCAAAGGCAACATTTTGGCGTGCTGTTCTTTGTGCCATCAAATTAAAGTGTTGGAAAATCATCCCAATTTTTTGACGTTTTTGACGAAGGACAGCTCCTTTTAATTGAACTTTACCATCGGCAAAAGTAACATCATCACCAATTGTGATTTTCCCAGCTGTTGGGGCTTGCAAAAGGTTAATCGTACGTACTAATGTTGATTTTCCTGCCCCAGAATAACCAACAATCCCATAAATATCACCTTTGTTAATAGCAATCGAAACATCTTTAACTGCTTCTACAGTACGTCTCTTCTGACGAAAAGTAATATCGATATGCTCCAAATTAATAATCGGTTTTGTCATAACTCTTACTCAACTCCTCAGTCATTTCAATCTAATCTTTTATCCATAACTAGTACCCTTTTTAACTCTTAAGAGTTAAAAAGACTTATTTTTCTAAACTTTCCAACTTAATATTCTACCATATTCTAGTAAATTTAAAAGCATTTTCAAAATAGAATTTGGCGTGTTTAAAAACACGCCAAATCACTTAATTTTTCAATAATCTCTTATTCTTCTGAAGAAACTTTAGCACCTTTCCAAGCTGGAATATCAACATTATTTGAAGCTTCTTGAATTACTTTACCAACTTCATCAGTTTGGTAAACTGAAATCAATTTCTTAATAGCTTTAGCTTTGCTTGATTTTTTCCAATCTTTTTGTGCAGCAATGACGTTAACCCATTGGTCTGAGTTTTTATCAACAGCTTCTTTGTAAAGTGTTGTTTTATAATCTACTTTTGCTGCTTGCGCATATGAGTTATTAACAATAGCTGCATCAACTGATGACAATGTTGAAGCAGTTTGCGCAGCATCAACTTCTTTGATATCTAAATCTTTTGGATTTGATGAAATGTTTTTGATAGTTGCCAATTCTTTGCCATCAACATCCAATTTAATCAAACCAGCTGATTGAAGAAGGTAAAGGGCACGACTTTCATTTGAAGCATCGTTAGGAACTGAGATGGTAGCTTTTTCAGGAATGTCTTTGACATCAGTGTATTTTGCTTTTCCGTTATCTGTCCCTGAGAAGATGCGAATTGGACTAAGAAGTGTGTCAGCTGCTTCAACCAAAGTTCCTTTATTTTCTGAATTCCAGTTGTTCAAGAAATATTTGTGTTGGAAGGCATTGACATCAACTTCACCATTTTGAAGCGCTTCGTTTGGTTGGTTGTAGTCAGTGAACTCAACCAATTCAATTTCTACACCTTTGTCTTTAGCCAATTCTTTGACTTTATCCCAAAGTGGTTCAGTTGCATCATCCAAAGTCATGATACCAACTTTAAGTTTTGAATCATCTGAAGCAGATTTTGAAGAACCTCCACAAGCAGCTAACAAAACAGTTGATGCAAGAGCAACACTAGCTAATCCAAGTAATTTTTTAAATTTCATATCTATTTCCTCTTTCCATTTAACTCGTGATATCATTCTAACTTAATAAGTTATAGTTTTCAAATTGTTAAAAACAAGGTTTAGTTATAGTTTTAAACTATAACTAAATTATTTTTCCGATGGAACTTTTAAGTCTTTAGCTGTTGGTGTATAATCTCCACCAAGATATTTTTGTGCTAATTCTGACAAAGTGCCATCTTTTTGCAAGGCTTTTAAGCGCTTGTTAACGAATGTTTGCAAATCTTTTTGATCTTGTCCCAAAATGAAATAAATAAATGGTTGTTCATCTGATTTCAACTCGATTGTTTTCAAATTGTCCAATTTTTGATTTTTAATAATAGTATTTACTGTTGGGGCATCAAAAATCTTGAAATCAAATTTACCGTTATTCAAGTTTGTCAAAACTTGAGTGATATTTTCATTAGTGTAGTTAAGTTCAACAGGCTTGCTATCATTTTCTGTGTTAAATTTTTCGAGCTGCGCTGCTGTTGTTGTCCCTTGAACAACTTGCGTTGAATGTCCTGCAATATCATCGTAAGATGTAATATCAGAGTCTTTTGGCACCACTAGAACCGATGGGGTTGAACCAATAGGATAAGAATATAAGTATTTGGCTGAACGTTCTTTGGTATAACTGATGTTGTTGCCGCCAAGCTGATATTTTCCAGAATCAAGGCCTGTGAAAATAGATGACCATTCCGTTTTCTTAAAATTCACTTTATAGTGATCAGAATCTTTGAAAACAGCCTTTGCCACCTCGATATCATAACCAGTCAATTTACCAGATTCTTCATATGAAAATGGAGCCGTTGTCCCTACTGTCGCAAAGGTCACTGCTTCTTTACCAGAAGAGGCTTTGGAAGAGGTATCCGATGAACAAGCTGCTAAAAAAGCAGTTGACGCTAGTGCTAGTCCTGTTATTCCTAGCATTTTTTTAACTAATGTCATATCGTTTCCTACCTTCTCTTTTAGAGTTGCTTACATCTTAACATCAGACTGCCATCTTAACAAATACTTAAATTCTATCACCGCGATAAAGAAATCTTATCACCCTAGGCTTTTGGTGCCTTTGTAAAATAATCTAATAAATAAAGGGCGTTCTCCACAAAATACTGAACAGCTGTTGGAAGAGCCTCATCTTTGACCGTAAATGTATCATGATGAAGGTCTGCTGCATTATCATCACCATTACTTCCAATCAAAGCAAAAACCCCTGGAATTTTCTCCTGATAAGCCGCAAAATCTTCTCCTATGGTGAGCGGTTCTACTTCTACGACTTTTGCAAATTGTTTAGAATGCTCAAAAATAAGAGGCGTCAAAACCTCGTCATTAAAGGTCACTGTTGGGGTTCTTCCCCACTCAATCTCGACAGACGCATTAAACTGATCAGCTGTATTTTTGACAATCTTAGTAAAAGCATCTCGCAAATGCTGACGAATTTCTGGCGAGAACGACCGCATTGTCCCTTCAAAATAACCTGATTCAGGCATAACATTCCAAGCACTTCCCACATCAATATGCGTTACCGACAAAACCGCTGACTCAAAAGGAGAGACTGTACGGCTGATAATAGCTTGCACATTATTAACAATTGTTGTGATAGCAAGAACCGCATCTGTCCCAAAATCAGGGCGAGCCGCATGCCCACTCACTCCACTGATAGTCACTTTAAATTTATCAACAGCTGCCATGATTGCTTTTGAGCGAAGTCCTATTTCGCCAGATTTAAGATGTGGGTAATTATGATAGCCAATAATAGCTGAAACATCCTTAAGACCGCCATTTTCAATCACTTGATAAGCCCCTACTGAAACTTCCTCAGCTGGCTGAAAAATCAATCGAATCGTTCCGTTTAACTGCCCTTCTTGAGCCTTTAAAAGCTCAGCAGCACCAAGAAGACTTGTCTGGTGGAAATCATGCCCACAAGCGTGCATAGCACCATTCTTGCTAGCATATTCAAAGGTATTTTGCTCCTTGATTGGCAGAGCATCAATATCTGCACGCAAAGCAACAACGGGCTTTCCATGCCCAATTTCGGCAATAAAACCCGTTGGTAAATCTGTTTCAAGAATACGAATCCCCAAATTTGAAATGTATTCTTTCAAAAATGCTGTCGTCTCAAATTCATTCTCCGAAACCTCAGGATGCGCATGAATATGATGACGAATCTCTGCTAATTTTGTGTAAAAATCTTTTGTCATTTATTTGCCTCTACTGCCGACTTTTCTGGTAAATAACTACCACCTAGATATTTCTGGCTCAATTTTTCTAAAGTGCCATTATCATAAAGTTTTTTAACCGCCTTGTTAAATTCTCCTTGTAACTTCTCACTGTCACTTGAGAAAATAATATAATTATTTGGATTATCATCTGTCTTTAAATCAATAACCCTCAAATCTAGTTGTTTTTGTTTGATAATTGTATCGACAGAGATTTTATCAAAAATGAGATAATCAAATTCTCCACTATCCAAGTCTAATAATCGTTTCGTTACATCTTCTCCTGAATATTCAATTATCGATGGAGAATCACTATGCTTTTTATTCCAATCATCAACAAATTTTGCGGTTGATGTACCGGTATCATCTTGGGTAGTTTTCCCACCAATATCGTCCAAAGATGTAATCTTAGAATCTTTCTTAGTGACTAGAACCAAGGGATTTTTAGCAATTGGCACAGAATATAAATACTTGCTGGCACGTTCTTTGGTATAAGAAAGATTATTAGCAGCACCCTGATAAATCTCGCTATCTAAGCCAACAAAGATAGAATCCCAGGCAGTCTTTTTAAAACTAATTTCATAATCATCAATGTATTTACTAGCTGATTTGATCACTTGAATATCATAGCCAGTCAATTGACCTTTTGCATTTTGATACGAAAAAGGCTTGATATCACCAGCTGTTGCAACGACTGCTTTTTGATCAGCCGCTTCAACATTAACCGTCAAACCAGCACTTAGTAAAACAGTTAATCCTAATAAAACTTTTTTCATTTTCACTCCTCAAACGCTGTTAACACTACAATTGCTGTACTAAGTAACTAAAAATTCTACGGCTTTCTGCTTTTTCTAAAAGCAATTCTGGATGCCATTGGAAACCCAAAATCGGAGCACCATCTTTGCTTTCATAAGCTTCAATTGTACCATCACGGGGGTCACGCGCTGTCGCAACCAAACTTGGTGCCAATTCTTTCACACTTTGCTGGTGAAATGAATTAACCCAGGCACCTGTTGAAACCAATTGACTCACACGACTATTTGGAACAATTTCCACTTCTTGTGACGTTCCAGAAAAGTCTTTTTGCCAGTGGTGTTCAACTTTTTGATTCAGTGTTCCACCCAAAGCCACGTTCAATAATTGCATGCCGCGGCAAACCGCAAAAATAGGTTTATTTTGCTTGAGTGCTTCTTTTATCAAAGCTAGTTCAAATTCATCACGCTCTAAACTATAATCATCACTATCAATGGTTTGTTTTTCGCCATAAAATTTTGGTGTCACATTTTGACCACCTGATAGGATTAATTTATCAATCATATCAATATAAGATTTAGCCAAATCTGGGCTACCGACTGGAATAATAATCGGAAGTCCACCAGCTTCTTTGACGCCATCAGAAAGATGTCGTGAAACAACATCATATTCTAAGCCTGATCGAGCTGGTAGTTCTTGAATATTTCCCGAAATGCCAACAATAACTTTCTCCATACAAGCACCCCACTTTCTATCAATTATAAGAAGCCACTTTCTAAGTTAGAAATATTGTAAACCAAATACCCAAAGATTACCAATAGTTATTTTTTATCAGGGAGATAGGCTTTGGCTATAACCCAAAAAAGACACCCAGCCTTTCGACTGAATGTCCTCTTTTTTATACTATCAGATTAGAAATCAGATACGTTGTGGTAAACTTTTTGAACGTCTTCGTCATCTTCAAGAGCGTCAACAAGTTTTTCAAATGTTTCAAGGTCTTCGCCTTCAAGTGTTACTTCTGATTGAGGAATCATTTCAAGTTCAGTAACTTTGAATTCTTCAATACCGTTAGCACGCAAAGCTTCGATACCTTTGTGAAGATCAGTTGGAGCTGTGTAAACAGTTACAACACCGTCTTCTGCTTCAACATCTTCAACATCAACGTCAGCTTCTAACAATTGTTCAAAAATGCTATCTGCGTCATCGCCATCAAAGACAATAACACCTTTTTTATCGAACATGTAAGATACAGAACCAGATGCTCCCATGTTACCACCGTTTTTACCAAATGCAGTACGCAAGTTAGCAGCAGTACGGTTAACGTTACTTGTCAAAGTATCAACGATGATCATTGAACCGTTTGGTCCAAATCCTTCGTAACGTCCTTCAACGAAAGTTTCATCTGTATTACCTTTTGCTTTATCGATCGCACGGTCGATAACGTGTTTTGGTACTTGCGCTTGTTTTGCACGTTCAAGTACAAATTTCAAAGCTGAGTTTGATTCTGGATCTGGTTCACCTTTTTTAGCAGCAACATAGATTTCAACACCAAATTTAGCATAAACTTTAGAGTTAGCACCATCTTTGGCAGTTTTTTTGGCAACAATATTGGCCCACTTACGTCCCATGGGTAGTCTCCTTTGTAAAGATTATTATTTATTTTAGCATGATTAAGTGATTTGACCAGTAAAACAGCCAAATCATTGAACTACTGAATTAGCAAAGCTAAATTCGTAATCCTTTTTATTATAGCACTTTGACAGGGCTGTGTAAAATGTTCCTAAAAATTAAAAGCGAAAACTGAGCTCAACAAAAGCCCAGTTTTAAGTCTATTTATGTAAGCGCTTATTTTGCGATTCTAATCAGCTGATTTTCTCAAAGCTTGGTTTTAAAATTATCTATTTTTGACATATTCTGCAATGGCAGAACTGACAAAACTAGCTGTCCCTTGACCTGCTGCTTTATCGATAAAAGCTGTGAAACGATTATCCTCAATATACATTTGCCCCAGACCTGATAAAATCTCCATATCACATGGGTAAAAATGCTCACTAATATAGCTTTGTAAAGTTTCAACTTGTTTTTGAACCTTGCTATCAGAAAGAGAATGCTCTTTTAGCTTTGCAAAGTCTCTCATTATCGCTGCCATTTCTTCCGTAATGACCGAAAAATCAGTCTGTGGATTTTTTTCAAATGCTTGATAAGCTTCCGTCGTTCCCCAACGTTCTTTAGCTTCTTTTTGGAAAGCTTCCAAATCCGACTTGTCATAAGCTGTGAATGTCATCATGTTTTCTCCATTTTCCTGTAAGGACTTAGCATGAGAAATAACCTTTTCCAAATGCTCTTTTTTCAACTCGAGCCATTTTATCTGCTCAGATAAAGCTTCTTCTTTGTCATAGCTTGGGTCCGACAGGATTTCCTTTATTTTTTTAAGAGGAAATTCTAGCTCACGAAACAAAAGGATTTCTTGCAAGCGTTCAAAGGCTTGCTTATCATAAAAGCGGTAGCCATTTTCTCCGATAAAGGATGGTTTTAAAAGACCAATCTGGTCATAATAGTGCAAGGTACGCACGCTAATGCCTGATATCTGACTCATCTCTTTTACTGTTTTCATGTACTAGCTCCTCTCGATGATAAGTATAGGCTATAACGTTACGTTAGGGTCAAGAGAAAAAATGAAGTTTTTTATTTGTAAACGTTTACTTATCAATTCTCACTGGAACTTTTCCCCAAGTTTGTTCTTGAATCTGTGAATTTCCAAGTTGATAGACTTGGTCAGCTTGTTGCGTCACCGCATCCCACGGTTTTGCACCGATTCGAGCGACGATATCCACAGACTTTTTCACCGTTTTAAGGTGTTTTTGCCCTTTTTCGGTAAATCCAAGCACATGTACCGCTTCTGGCAATGGCTTTTCCACAGCTCCGACCAAGATGTAAGCCAAAATGCGTCGGATTCGGGCCTTCGTGTAACGTTTCGTGGCGACTTTATCCACTAATTCTTCCACAGTCGCTACGCTCCTAATAGCAGAGCGGATACGGCTGGCTAACTCTTCATTAACCTGGAAGATCCTTGTCAAATCAGGGTTTGTCACGATTTGATACTTAAGCAATTGGAAGTAATTCTCCCAAGTCACTTGAGGGGCGCTTAGGAAAAGGTCAGCTTGCGGCATGAATTTGTCCACAAAATCTTTGTCTTGTCTGTGGATACGCAAATTTGTCGCGGAGGCAAAAGCCACATCAGTATCAAGCGAGTGATAACCAGCTCCCTGACGCATGATTGGGCTAAGCTTGATTGATTTTCCAGCGCAAGCTTTGGCATAAGAAAGCCCCAAAATATGATTTGGCGTGTTACCTGTGAAGTTGACACCAGCAAATGTCTCCCACATTTTCTGCGTTTTCTGTGGATAAGACAAATTATCTGGCAAATTTTGCAAGTAATCCACCATTTTCTGTTGATTATCCGCATAAATCTGTGAAAAGTGTTGATAATCCAGATTTTCTTCCGTCCCAAATGCCAAGTTATCCACACCAAGGCGCTCTAAGATGTCCACCGCACCCTGCGCAAAGTAGTCCGCTGACTGAACAGCCACCAAAAATGGCAATTCAACTACCAAATCAGCACCGCATTTCAGAGCCATTTCCGCGCGCGTCCATTTGTCCACAACCGCAGGCTCACCACGCTGCACAAAATTCCCAGACATGGCAACAACCTTTACCCCTTCAGCCTGTGACAACAAATAACGATGCCCGTTATGAAAAGGATTAAACTCAGCAACGATACCAGTGATAGTCATGTTGTGCTCCTATATATTTTAGAGATAGAATATCGCGCATCTAGATTTTGTAATGTATAGTATATTTCCTCCACATCATGTGCATATTGCTCAGAATGATTATACTCATAAGCAATCTCATAAATCCAATCTCCTAATTCAGAATGATTATTGTACAGTTCTTGTATATTCTGAGTAAGTAAAAAAACACTATGATAATCATTTAATGAATCATTTTGCGCGATATTTCGAGTAGATGAATTTACTATCCTTTCAAAAATCCTTATAACTTTTGGTCTCTCAAAATCCTCTACTAATAAAATTGATGAAACTAAATAAAGTAATGAGTCATCTAATTTTAATAATATATCAAATTTCGATAAATAACTATCAAATTTTCGTAAAATAAATTCATTACGCTTCAATGTATAGTTATCATTTTCATAGGTTACTTGTATAGCTGACACAATAAACATTCCCAATATTAAATACAATTGAAAAGTGGTATTGCTAGCATTAGGTAAAATATCCCCAATGTTACCTGTAAAAGCTATCACTGATAAATAGTAATTTAACATCAAAGAACTTATTGCTATAGCAAAAATAAAAATTCCATTCACCAGTTTTCGTCTACCCAACAGAATAACAAGTAAATACTCACCTAACCAAAAGAATAGTGAAATCAGCCAAAGCTTATTAAAGCCAATCATCAAATTTTCCAAATTATCATTCAAAAACCATATCACAAGGTAAGTAAAACATGAAAAAACAGGCGATATAAAAATCCAAAAAACAACGCTATTAGTACTTATAGTATTATTACTGTGAGAAAAAAAGCGAGTGTTAAAACCTTGATACTCTCTTAAATTTACTGATAAGATATTTTTTAACACCCAAAATTCTAGAACTACTGTAATAAAAATTAACAATAATTGGAGCATAAAAATACTTCCTACATACTTTATTTCTCCCCTACTTCTGACAGACAAAGAACCAGCGTTCTGATTTTTTGCGTGGCTTTTTGTCTTCGAAGTCGGCGTAGAGTTTAAATGATTTGAAGCCTGCTTGTTCCAAGAGGATGTCGTAAGTCAAGACTTCGTACGTGCGTTCTTCGTGGACTTCGTCGTAACGTGTGAAGCGTCCGTCTTCGTCCTGCAAGAAGAAAGTCAATTCGTGGACAACTGAGTGCGGCGCTTCATCCGCGTAAGTATCCCAGACCATGGCAAATTCTTCAGCATTTTCGTGGTAAGAGTAGCCAGGAAAGACAGTATCAGTCTTATAAGTTGAGTGCACGTCAAAGATGAAGACACCGCCGTCATTTAAGCTGTCGTAGACTTGCTTAAAGACGTCACCAACTTCAACTTCATCAGCCATATAACAGATAGAGTCAGAGTAGCATGTCACCAAATCGTATTTGCCAGCTTGCGACAAATCAAGCATGTTACCTTGTTTGAATTCAATGTCCTCACCAGCAGCTTTTGCACGTTTTCTTGCGATTTCAAGCATATCCTCGCTCAAATCAAGCCCTGTCACGTCAAAGCCAGCTTTAGAAAAGCGTACTGACTGAATCCCAGTTCCACAGGCTAACTCCAAGAGTTTTTTCTTATCTTTTGGAAAATGACGGAGCGAAAAGTCTGTCCATTTGTCATAAAGGCTGTCATCCATGATTGCATCATAAACCGCTGCGAATTTTTCGTAGTTTTTGTTCATTGTTTTGTCCTATCAAACTTCTATCATTCTTAGAATGAAATAATCTGAGACAAGTGCCCCAGATCATAAGAATAATGCTGCAAAATTAAGCAAGGTATTCTGACACGTCAACCATTGGTGCTTCATGCCACAATTTTTCGATGTTGTAGTGTTCACGTTCGTCTTCTGAGAAGATGTGAACAACAACGTCGTTAAGGTCAAGAAGTACCCAACCTGTACGACTATCACCTTCAGCATGACTGGCATCACCACCAGCTTCTTTAACTTTTTCACGGATATTTTCAGCAATAGCATCCAATTGACGAGTGTTCATAGCGCTAACGACCACAAAATAGTCAGTCACACTAGTCAATCCGTAAAGGTCCAAAACGACCATATCTTCTGCACGTTTCTCATCAGCTGCTTTCACAACAACAGCTAAAAGTTCTTCTTTAGTCAATATAAATCCTCTTTCAATATTTCTTCTATCGTCTTTACCTTGGCAAATCGATTATGCCAAATAGCTTCGTAATGTTTTTGTAGTTGCTTTGCTGTCAGGAAATCACTATCAAAAGTAGTCGTTCCATTCTTTGGAATAGTCACCTGATATCCTAGCTCAAACGCCACCTTAACAGTCGTATCAATGCAATAATTCGTTGCCATGCCAATGATAATCAGCCGCTCAATAGCTTGGCTATCCAGATAAGTCTGTAAATGAGTTTCTTTAAAAGCACTATTATAATGCTTATCAAAAATTTTCTCGTCAACTTCTGGAGCAATAGCTTCGTAAATTTCCCAGCCATGACTTCCTGTTAGTAGTTCATCGTCATTGTGGCGGACGTAAATCACCTCAATGTTTTTCTCACGACAAGTGGTGATTGCTTTTTGCCAGACAGACAAGCAGTTATCAACTGCATACGGTTTAGCCTCTATCAAGGCTGTTTGAATATCAATCACTAACAGAGCTGTTTTCATTTGTCATCTTCCATAAAACCAACATACGCATTATAAGTTTCAATGGTTTGTGGGAAGATTGGAAAGGCTTGGTGTGCAAGGTGCTCAACGGTATGAACCGTTTCATAAGCCACTGCCTTATCAAGCGATTCTTTAGCAATCACACGCGCTTTTTCCACCAAAGGAAAGCGACGCCCTGGCTCGATGTAATCAGCTACATAGATAATTTTATCAAGCAGTGACATGTCACCTGAACCAACGGTATGTGTTTCAATACTACGCAAGATTTCCTTATCAGTGACACCCAAATCTTCTTGAATCTTATAAATGCCGACCATGCCATGCCAGACATTATTTCCCCATTTTTTGAGTTCTGGATCAAGCTGATGCTTATCAATCAAATCCAAAAATTCTTGATCAGAAAGTTCTTTGGCGTAATCATGAATCAAGCCAGCAAGTCCAGCTTTTTCAGTATCACAACCATAACGCTCAGCTAATTCAATAGCTGTTTTTTCTACACCAAGAACATGTTTGAAACGCTTCTCGCTCATAACAGCTGATACTTTGTCTAAAAGCTCAGCACGTTCAATTCCCGCAGTGTATGTCTCATAGGTCACGATAAAGACCTTCTTTCTCAATGTAGTCGATAACAGCAGGTGGCGTCAAGAAGTTTGGACGACAACCAATTTCAAAATGATGACGAACTAAACTTGATGAAATATCCATCATTGGCACATCTACCCAGATAACAGGATATGATGTTCCAGCCTTATATTTAGGACGTTGAACACCAACAAACTGCACCATTTTAATCAATTCATCAATTTTGTACCATTTTGGAAGGTAATCAACCATATCAGCACCAATAATGAAATAGTAATCCACGTCCGGATTTTTTTCAATCAAAAGCTTCATGGTATCGTAAGTGTAACTGACACCTTTACGTTCTAGCTCAATAGTTTCAATGTCCAAGCCTTCAACACCCTCAATAGCTAATTCAAGCATTTTCAAGCGGTGTTTTTCATCAATCGTTTCTTTTTTATCAAGATGCGGTGGCTCATATTCGGGCATAAGAAGAACTTTGTCCAAACTTAATTGTTGGCGGACTTGGTCAGCAACCACGAGATGAGCATTGTGGACAGGGTTAAAATTTCCGCCCAAAATACCAATTTGCTTACGATTTTTATCTTTTTCTTTTTTCTCCAGTTCCACTTTGGTAAATGGAGTAACTAATTCTAATGCCATACGACTACCTCCGAGATAGGCATTACGCCCAACTCTTTTAACTACATTGTCTATATTAGAAACAGACTATTTATTAAGTTCTTTTACTTTTGGTGAGATTTTACGGTTTTGTTTTTTAGATGATTCTTTGTAAAGAATAATGATACGACCGATTTTTAGTACTGTATCACAACCAATCTCATCTTCTAAGATTTCAGCAACTTCATGAATATCTTCATCAGTATTTTGAAGAAGTGTTACTTTAATCAATTCGCGTGCATCTAGTGCATTACGAATACTTGTTTTAATTTGGTCGTTAAGACCATTTTTACCAATTTGAACAATTGGTTTCATTGAATGTGCTTGTGATTTCAAAAAAGCACGTTGTTTTGATGTTAACATATCTATAACTCTAAGGGCATTCAAAATCAGATGTCGCTTAAGCGCCCTCTGCTTGCCCACGCTCAAACCAAGCAAGCTTGATTTGAACTTCCTTTCTTTTTATTTTCCTTAAATCAACGCTTTACGAAGAAGAACAGCTACACCTTCTGGTGCCCAAGCTGCAATCTTCACTGGATTAGCTTGTGAGGCTTTAATACGAATCCAACCAAGACCAGAATAAACCACATCCATTTTATCTTTGATGGTAAATTCATGACGGACTAATTTTGGAAACTCAGCCAATTCTTTATCACTTGGTGGTGTCAAAAGGCTTCCGACATGTTTATCATAGAAAGCATCAGCACCAGCTAATTTAGTACGGTGTAATTTCAAATTATTATCAAAATAAGCTGTGAAACCTTGTTTGTCACCAGCCACAAAATCAAAGCGACCCAAACCAGCTAAGAACAAAGTTTGTTCAGGATTGAGTTGGTAAGTTTTTGGTTTGATTTCTTTCTTAGGACTAATGTATTTTAAGTTTTTATCGCCAAGGTAATGCGCCATTTGGTGACGGTGAATGATACCTGGTGTATCAAAAATATGGCTACCGTCATCCAATGGGATTTCAATCTTATCAAGCGTTGTACCTGGGAATCGAGAAGTTGTAATAATATCTTTTTCACCAGTAATTTCTTTGATGATAGCATTGATAAGTGTTGATTTACCAACGTTTGTCACACCTACCACATAAACATCACGTCCACGACGTAATTTTTCAATCTTATCAATCAAGTCCTTGATAGCTTGGTGATTTTGTGCACTTGTCAAGATAACGTCAACTGGTCGAAGTCCTTCTTCGTGAGCACGCTCAGTCAACCATTGTGTCACTTTACCTGTTTTTACAGATTTTGGCAAAATATCTTTTTTATTTCCGACAAGTAGAACATCATTGCCAGAGACAAAGCGTGACAATCCTGGGATAACTGATCCATTAAAATCAAAGATATCCACAACGTTAACCACAAGTGCATCACTATCTCCAACTTCATGAAGAAGTTTTAAGAACTCATCATCTGTGATATGCACATCAGTGATTTCGTTATAATGACGTAATCTGAAACATCTTTGGCAATACAATTCACCCGTTTCAAGACCCTTTTCAAGGGCTGCTTTTGGTGTGTACCCTGCTTTTTCCTTATCTTCTGTTTGAATTTTGGCTCCACAGCCAATACATAATAATTCTTCCATTAAATTCCTTTTTGATATTGAATTTTTCCGTATTTTTCTTCAAGTTTAGCCCAAACACGACGTTCACGCCAACGATTAATTTTGGTATTCCAAGCATCAGATTTAACCAAAGGTTTTACCAAGACTGATTGAATCTCTGCACGGTGCGCCGCGCGAATATCTGTCATTAGCTGGTCACCAACCATGATCACTTCATCTCGGTCAAATCCATAACGCTTGATGGCTCTATTAATACCACGTGTGAAAGGTTTCATGGCACGGCTAACAAAATCCACACCAAAGCGTGATACCGCACGATCAACACGTGAATGACTATTATTTGATACAACAACAACTGAAATATCAGCCATGGTCATTTCATCCAACCACGCGCGTACTTCAGGTGTTCCATCTGGGTTATTCCATGCAATTAGTGTATTATCTAAGTCAACTAAAACGGCATGAATACCATGTCGCAACAAATCATCTGCTTTTAAATCATAAACTGCCTCAACCACGAAGGTCGGCCTATAATCGTCTATACTCAAATTACTCTCCAAAAAAATATATTTTACTATTTATTTTAACATATTTAGACCAATATGGCGAATTGAAAAAGCTCTGGCTATGAAAATAGCAGAGCCTTTTTAATTAATCATAAACAAATTCAAGAGTGCAATCTGGGTATGCTGACTTAAACAAAGTGTTGTAATAATTTTCAGCAGACTCTTTGATCATTTCTTTGTATTGTTTTAGATATTCTTTTTGTTCGTCACTTGATAATCCTTTAACAACAGCTTCTCCAGTATCCACATTTTTTGTAGATGCACTTAAAAGCTCACCGTTCTGACTATAAAGTTCATATGGGTTATCAGAATCTAATTCTACTCCTATAACTTCAAACTCAGGTATATGAACTGTGAAACTATTTTCTCCGTTTTCTTGAATCGAAACTGCTTGTTTAATTCCTAGTTTAGCTGAATAATTTAAAATGATAATCGCTTTTTTCTCAGAATATGGAATTTTCCATCCAAATACTTTTTGAACATTTGAAATAGTATCTATTTTTTGAATTCCTACATTCAAAAAAACAACCTGATTTACTTTTTCGATATATTTTACCATCGAATACGACTCAGTAGTCTGTTTTGACTCAGAATTACCATTAGAAACACCTAAAAAATATGCCCCAATAAAAACAAAAATAGCAATTGCTATCATCCATACATAAACGGTGAATTTAAAACCAAATATCTTTTTCAAAATCTTCATCTTATTCTCCTATTTCTTCAAATACCAAATAAGCAACGCCACAACAAGTATTGCTAAATAAGGATTTAGGAATAATAATACTATAGCGACAATAACAGCCAAAGAAGTTACTAACTTTTTCATATCCCACCTACTTTTATTATTGTAATATAAAATGTAATTTTATCTTAAAATAGTATATATTCAAGTCTTTTGCTTGTCAATCGCTTCTGTACATTTTTTGAAAATCCATCAAAAAAAGAGTGACAAAGCACTCTAAAAAATTAATTTTCTTTACCATCAACAACTCTAAATAGGATAATCAATTCAATAACAGCTAAGACAAGTAAAATGATAAAGGCATTTCGTGACCCTTTAGCAGTTGCTGCAGAGAAACTAATGGCAGTATTTGTTTGACTCAAAGCGACAATCAAGGAAGCAATAGTTGTTCCGACGGCGCCTGCAAATTGTTGCAAAGTATTAAAAAATGCATTGGCATCTGCTCGTTCTTCAAGAGTGACTTGCTTTTGACCATTAGTCATAATATTACCAAAAGCAATTCCAGTCCCTGCCATTGAGATAATATAGAAAATCATCAGCCAAGTATTTGACAAATGACGGCCAAATACACTAAAAAGACAAAGAGCAAGAACAAGCATACTTACTCCAAAGATAATCGGTTTTTTCGCTCCTAAGCGGTCCAAGATATTGCCACTAAATGGCGCAAAACAAGCCCCTAAAATTGCACCTGGAAAGACAAGAAGACCCGCAACTGTTGAAGTCGAATGATTAACCAATTGAACATAATTTGGAATAAGAAATGACATCCCTAGGTTAATAATTTGGAAAAGGAAAAATGCCACGACATGTCCAGTAAATTTATGATTTTTTAAAATTAACAAATCAACAATCGGTTGATCCAATGTCATTGAGCGTCTTACTAAGACAAGAAGACCTAAAATACCAAGACATAATCCTCCTAAAACAGGTAAACTAAGGAAACTGTATTCAGCCAAGTTATTAATACCAAGAATAAGACCAACAAATAAAGCTAAAATAGCCATCACACTAATAACATCTAGTTTTTCACGCGCCACTTTGCTCTTTTGTTCAATTGATGTAACACCTAGGGCCAAAGAAATTAGTAGGAGCGGAATCAACAACATAAAGATGTAACGCCATCCAAAATGCGATGAAACTAAGCCACCAAATGTTGGACCAACAGCAGGAGCAACGGCTGTAATCAGCGTTCCAACCCCCATCATCATTCCAATCTTACTCATTGGAACTTGGTCTAAAATAATATTAAACATCAAAGGAAGAGCAATTCCGACACCAATCCCTTGAACAACTCGACCAACTAATAACAGAGCAAAACTTGGTGCGACAGCATCAATTAAAACACCTAAAATAAAGAGCAAATTTGCCACGATAAAAACAGATTTTGTTTTAAATGAACGCTTAAAGTAAGCTGATAAAGGCACAACCGAAGCAACAACTAAAAGATAAATTGTTGTCATCCACTGTACCGTAGAAGTATTAATCCCGAATTCATTCATCAAGGTTGGAAAAGTAATATTCATCGCAGTCTCAACAACCACACCGCAAAATGATAACATTCCCGCACCGATAACCGCTCTAATTACTCTGGCTGAAATTTTTTCTTCTGACATATTTCCTCCTATTTTTCTTTCATGTAATAGCGTAATATTTTCTCAAAAACAGCAATTTCTTCTTCAGAAAATAGGCTATCAAGCGCAGCTTCTTTACTAGCAAAATATGACTGACAAGCATCAACCAAAGCCTCAGCTTTTTCAGTTAAATGAACTGATTTTTGCCTTGCATCTTTCTCAGAAACCTGACGATAAATCAAGCCCTTTTTCTCCATTCTTTGCAGCAAAACAGTCGTTGTGGAACGTTGAATATTAAACTCTTTTTCAATATCTCGTTGATAATACTCTTCTTTCCAATCATGACTCAAAAAATCAATAATTGACATTTGCATTCCTGTCAAATCATAAGGCTTAGCAAATTGATCAAACTCACGACTTAACTGATTACTGGCTATTTTAACCATACGTCCTATATTTCTGTCCATCACATGTCTCCTTGGATAATACGTTAGTTAACTAACGGTTAGCTAGCTAGCGTTATGTATTATAGAAACATTTGGCAGTAATGTCAAGGAATTTAACAAAAAAACAGCTAGAAAAACTAGCTGTTCACACTTTTTAATGTAATTGTTTCTTCACTACAACCAAATCTCGTAAAGAAATTAATAGAACCGCACCGATGATAAAAATCATTCCTAGAAAATCCATCGGATAAAAGACTTCGTGCATAATAGTCAAAGAAAAGAAAACTGAAGAAATTGGTTCAACACAGGCAAGCAAACTTCCCTTAACCGCACCAACAATAGCTGTTCCCTTTAAAAATAAGCTATAGGCAAAAACCGTTCCAACAATGATGATTCCAAACAAACCAATCCAATTGCCAACATTTAGCACAAGAGTATATTGCCATGGATGTACCAAAATCGGAAAAACAATTCCACCCATAATCATGCCAAGACCAATCACTGTGAAGCTACCATACTCACGAATTAATTTCGCCGGCAAAATAATATAAAACGAATAAGTTACCGCTGAAAATAGTCCCCAAGCAAAACCTACTGGCGTGATAGCTAAACCATCTAGACGTCCGTGTGTTGCGATAATATATGTCCCCAAAACAGCTAGAATAATCGCCAGAACTTCACTTCCTCGTGGTAGTTGCTTTTTCCTAATCGAAACATACCCCAAAACAAGAATCGGTGCCATATACTGTATAACCGTTGCTGTCCCTGCATTTGTGCTTTCAATCGCTCTTAGATAAGCATACTGATTCAACACAAGCCCAATCAGTGAAAAAATGGCAATACCACCAAGCGCTTTTAGTGACGTCACAGCCTTTAAAAACGTCTCACGCTGATTGAGTGCTGCAATAGTCGTCATTATCACACCAGCGACAATTAAACGTACACAAGACAATAAGTCGACATTAATTCCATGGGCCATCAAATATTGCCCTGAAACCCCAGAAATCCCCCAGAATATCCCTGCAATAAGAACCATAATAGTTCCCTTAAACATCTTATTCATCTTAACTCCATCTACCTTACCAAATAAAATTCAGCTCCAAGTATAACACATTTACTGGTCAGAAAACACACTCTTTATGACACTTTTTGTAAAGTAATCTTTCTAAAAATTCTATTATTTTTGGAGATTATAAAAGCAAATAAAATAGATTAAAAATAAGTCTAATACTTCTCCGACTAGCCCACTCAATCCACACTGTTTGGAATAAAAAAATCACCCCTTAGGGTGATTTTCACTAATATTAGTCTTCTTTTAGTTTTGCCAATTCTTGTGCCAACAATTTAAGAGCAACTTGTGGGTTAGCTTTACCTTTTGTGGCTTTCATCAAGAATCCAGTGAAGGCTTTATCAGCATTACGTTTACCAGACTTGAAGTCAGCAACGGCAGCTTCATTATCTTCAAAGACTTGGTGGATAATTGGAATAAGCACAGCAGGGTCAGAAATTTGAACCAAACCAGCTTTTTCAACGTATTCACGCGCAGAACCACCGTTTTTAGCCAAGTGAACAAAGACTTTCTTGGCAATTTTTGATGAAATTGTACCATCAGCGATGATTGCAAGCATTTCAACAAGGTTTTCTGGTGTCAACAAAATTTCTGAAAGTGTTTTGTTTTCGCTGTTCAAGAATTGAGCCACTTCACCTTGCAACCAGTTAGAAACGTGTTTTGCATCACCACCAAGTGCTACAGCACTTTCAAAGAAATCAGAAGTTTCTTTTGTTGCTGTCAATTGAGCAGCATCGTAAGCTGTCAAACCAAATTCATTGATGTATTTAGCACGACGTTCTTTTGGAAACTCTGGAAGAGTTTGACGCATTTCTTCAATCCATTCGTCAGACACTTCATAAAGTGGTAGGTCTGGTTCTGGGAAATAACGGTAATCTGATGAACCTTCTTTGACACGCATCAAGATTGTTTCACCAGTTGATTCGTCATAACGACGAGTTTCTTGTTGAATTTGACCACCTGAACGAAGAACTTGTGCTTGACGTTTTTGTTCATAGATAAGCCCTTTACGCACGTTGTTAAATGAGTTCAAGTTTTTCAACTCAGCTTTTGTACCAAATTCTTCTTGACCATAAGGGCGAAGAGAAATATTGGCATCCACACGCATAGAACCTTCTTCCATCTTAACATCAGAAATACCAGTGTATTGGATAACTTCTTTAAGAGCAGTTAGGTAAGCGTAAGCTTCTTCTGGTGAACGCATATCAGCTTCAGATACGATTTCAATAAGCGGCACACCTTGACGGTTAAGGTCAACATATGAATAACCATCAGTACCGTGAGTGTTTTTACCAGCATCTTCTTCCAAGTGAGCACGTTCGATACGAATTTTCTTAGTTGAACCATCTTCAAGTTCAATTTCAATCCAACCATTGTATCCAATTGGTTCATCAAATTGTGAAATTTGATAAGCTTTTGGATTATCTGGGTAGAAATAGTTTTTACGGTCAAAGTGCATGTTTTGGTGAATGTCCATGTTAAGGGCTAAAGCCGCTTTGATACCAGCGTCAATAACACCTTTGTTTATCACTGGAAGAACACCTGGGAATGACCAGTCGATAACATTTGTATTGGTATTTTGTTCGTTACCAAAGTGTGCTGATGTCGGTGAAAAAATCTTTGAATTTGTGTTTAACTCAACGTGGACTTCAAGCCCGATGACTGTTTCAAAGTTCATTATTTGTCACCTCCAAAAATAACGGGTTGTTGTTTATGATAATCAGTTGTTGCTTCAAAGGCTGCAGCAGCTTGATAGATTGTTTCTTCACTGTATTTAGGACCAATCAATTGCATACCAACTGGTAGACCTTGAGCAAATCCTGCAGGAATTGAGATACCTGGAAGACCAGCCAAGTTAACAGGAATTGTCAAAATATCAGCCAAGTACATTGCAACTGGATCATGGTTAAGTGAATCCAAATCAAATGCAACGCTTGGTGCTGTTGGACCTAAGATGAGGTCGTAGCCAGCAAAGATTTTTTCGAAATCACGGATAATCAATGTACGAACTTGACCAGCTTTTTTGAAGTAAGCATCGTAGTAACCTGATGACAAGCTAAATGTACCAAGCATGATACGACGTTTCACTTCATCACCAAATCCTTCGCTACGAGTGTTCACGTAAATATCTTCAAGGTTGCTGTAGTTTTCAGTACGGTAACCATAGCGGATACCATCGAAACGTTGCAAGTTTGAAGATGCTTCTGATGAGGCAATGATATAGTAAACAGCTACACCATATTTACTGTGTGGAAGACTAACTTCTTCAACAGTTGCACCAAGTTTTTCAAAGTGTTTAGCAGCATTAAGAATTGTTTCTTTAACTTCTGGGTCAATACCTTCACCAAGATATTCTTTTGGAAGAGCAATCTTCATGCCTTTAATATCTTGACCGATTTTACCAGTAAAGTCAGGAACTTTGCGGTCAGATGATGTTGCATCTTTAGCATCGTGGCCAGCAATCACATTCAATAATTGCGCATTTTCTTTAACTGTTTGAGCAAATGGACCGATTTGGTCAAGTGAGCTACCAAATGCAATCAAACCAAAACGTGACACACGACCATAAGTTGGTTTCAAACCAACGACACCGTTGAAGGCTGCTGGTTGGCGGATAGAACCACCAGTATCAGAACCAAGTGACAAACGAACTTGACCTGAGGCAACAGCAGTTGCAGAACCACCAGATGATCCACCAGGGACTTTAGTTTGATCCCAAGCATTTTTTGTTTTCTTGAAGTATGATGTTTCAGTTGAACCACCCATGGCAAATTCATCCATGTTTGTTTTACCGATAACCACCATATCTTTACCGTAAAGTTTTTCAACAGCAGTCGCATCAAAAATTGGTTCATAGTTGTAAAGCATTTTAGATGCGGCTGTAGTCAAAATACCACGAGTTGAAATATTATCTTTAACAGCCAAAGGAATACCTGACATCACATTATCAGCATCAATTCCTTTTTCATCAATAGCTGCTGCTTGAGCTAGCGCAGCTTCTTCAGAAACAGTGATGAATGAATCTACGGCTGCTTCGCGTTCTTTAATATCTTCAAGGGTTGCTTTTGTTAATTCAACCGCTGAAATTTCTTTATTGACAAGAAGGTCATGCAACTCATCAATTGATTTTGTATTAAATGACATTAAGCATCTCCTCCGTCTTCTAGGATAGCAGGAACTTTAATATAGTAATTTTCAGATTGAGGCACGTTTTTAAAGAGCTCATCACGATCATCACCAGCTACTGCAACGTCTTCACGCATAACAGTCTTACGATCTGCCATTGTAGTTGTTACAGGGACTCCCTCTGTATCAACTTCATTCAAGAGTTCTACCATATCGACAATCTTAGACAAAGTTGTCGCAAATTCTGTTGTTTCTTCTTCAGAAAATGACAATTTTGACAGATTTGCTACATGACGAACTTCTTCTTCAGAAATTTTCATCTCTATCTCTCCTTGATTAAATTAAATCGTAAACCAAATTTACAACATAGTCCTTAAAATTATACCATATTTTACTTTTCTTTAACATGTAAAAGAAAGGGAGAAAGCTCTTTCCAGAGAATTTTTCACACTTTTCTTCTAAAGCAAAAAAAGAAGTGGTCATCCACTTCTTTCAACTTAAATAATCTTTGCACCTAAAACATTTTTGAAATGATTTAAAGCAAACTGATGATTTTCTTGTGTTAAGCTCGCTACTGCCGCAGCAGGAATCTCAATATCATACCCAAGATTATAGGCATCAATAGCTGTGTGTAATACACAAATATCCGTTAGAACACCTGTCAAAACTACTGTTGTGATACGACGTTCACGGAGTCGAATATCTAAATCAGTCCCTGAAAAAGCTGAATAATGACGTTTATCCATCCAAAAGACACGTTGATCTGACTGGATTGTTTCATACAAGTCGGCTAGTTTACCATACAAATCACGTCCACTTGTCCCCTTGATATTATGTGGCGGGAACAATTTTGCTTCTGGATGAAAATCATCACCTTCATCATGAGCATCAATGGCAAAGAAGATATAGTCTCCAGCTTCATACGCTTCTTTAGTTACTCGGACAATATCATCTTCAATAGCTTGCGCTGGTTTTCCAGCAGTCAATTTACCATCGTCAGCTACAAAATCGTAGGTATAATCAATTGAAATAAGAGCTTTTGTCATTAATTATATTCCTTTAATTTATCAAAGATACCTTCATTGATGACTTTAAGGTAAGTACCCTTCATCCCCAATGAACGGCTTTCGATAATTCCTGCTGATTCCAATTTACGTAGGGCATTAACGATAACTGAACGTGTAATACCAATACGATCAGCAATAACTGACGCAGTCAAACGACCTTCTGTACCATCAAGTTCACCCAAGATAGCTGAGACAGCTTTCATTTCTGAGTAAGAAAGAGTGTTGATGGCCATGTTAACAGCTGTTTGTTTACGAATAGTTTCTTCAAGATTTTCAGTTTGAAGGTTAAGTAATTGGATACCAACTACTGTAGAGGCAATTTCAACAAGAATCAAATCATCTTCTGAGAACTCTTCATCATTACGCCAAATGATAAGAGAACCAAGACGCATACCACCACCATAAATTGGAGCGATAGTTGTCAATCCATCAGGATAAATATCTTTTGATTCAACTGGGAAGATTGTCAAATCATTATCAACAGATAAGTTTGCCTCAGTGTCGTAAACACGACTAGCCGCTTTAACATAACTTTCTGGGAATTGCTTAGCTTCAAAGAATTCCTCAACGCGGTCAGTATTTGTCTTATACTTCATTGCATAACCAAGAAGGGTACCTCCCCCGTTGATGATGCAAGAATTACAATCAATAATGTCAGCAAGTTGAGCGGCCATTGTGTTATATGGCAATTCAGTATCTAGACTGTCAACAGAGCGTTGCAAAATTGATGTAATTTTACGTGTTTTTTCTAATAAATTCGGCATTTTCTACTTCCTTTGCGTTATTTGCGTTACAATTATATCAAAGGAACCCTTATTTTGCAAACAATTATCAGAAAATTTCTGTATCTTCTGATAACTTTGTAAGCGGATACTTTTTAACCTGAATTTAATTAAAAAAAATCATTAGAACGTTCGTTTTTAAAGCCTTATCAGGTCTAAAAACAAGAGCATTCTAATGACTAGTTCTTAACGTTTATATTGACTCAAGACACGCGTCAATTTTTCTTGGACTTCTGCCAATTCTTCAACACGTGGCAAATAGACAATTCGGAAGTGGTCTGGTTCATTCCAGTTAAAGCCTTTACCTGGAACCAGCATCACTTTTTCTTGTTTCAATAACTCTAAACAGAATTGTTCATCGTCATCGATTTGATACATATCACGATCAATTTTAGGGAAAATATAAAGTCCCGCTTCTGGTTTCACTGCTGACAAACCAGGAACTTCATTAACTGCCTTATAAATGAAGTTACGTTGTTCATAGATACGACCACCAGGAATCAAAAGTTCATCAACTGATTGGTAGCCACCTAGAGAAGTTTGAACAACATTTTGTCCCAAGACGTTGGCACAAAGTCGCATATTAGCTAGCATATTAAGTCCTTCAATGTATCCTTTAACATTGTGTTTAGGACCTGATAGAACCATCCAACCAACACGGAAACCACAAATTCGGTGAGATTTTGATAAACCATTCATTGACACGCAGAAAACGTCTGGTGCTAAGCTAGCAATCGCTGTATGCTTCTTCCCATCCATTACCAAACGATCATAGATTTCATCGGCAAAAATAATCAAGTCATTTTGACGAGCGATTTCTACAATCTCTTTCAACAAATCATCTGGATACAAAGCGCCTGTCGGGTTGTTTGGGTTAATGATAACAATCGCTTTGGTATTTGATGTAATTTTTGACTTGATGTCATCAATATCAGGATACCAATTAGCTTGTTCATCACAGAGATAATGTACCGCATTCCCTCCTGCTAGGCTAACACAAGCTGTCCACAATGGGTAATCCGGCATAGGAACCAAAACTTCATCACCATCATCAAGAAGGGCTTGCAATGACATTGAAATCAGCTCAGAAACACCATTTCCTAGGTAAATGTCATCAATATCCACATGTGGAAATCCTTTTAGTTGACAGTATTGCATAATAGCTTTACGAGCAGAAAAAATCCCTTTACTGTCAGAATACCCCTCACTGTTTCGGGCATGGGCAATCAAATCACGAATAACTTCGTCTGGTGCTTGAAAACCAAAAGCTGCTGGGTTCCCAGTATTGAGGCGAAGAATTTTTTCACCATTAGCAATCATGCGGTTTGCTTCATCAAGAATTGGGCCACGAATATCGTATGCAACATGTTCTAGCTTTGAAGATTTATCAAATATTTTCATAGATTTTACCTCGTTTCAAATATTATAAACTTTCCTTTATAATTTTTCAATCCAAGAAAGGTCCGTTAAACGTAAAAAATAATCAAGATAGCTATCATCAGAGGATAGTTCTTTTTCAATTTTCCGAACGGTAGCTGTGTAGTCTGTGATAATCCCATCAGTACTAGTTTCTAGGTACCTTTCAATATCATCTCTAGAATTAACTGTCCAAACATAGATTTTCTTACCATTTTGATGCGCCTTGCGGGCTAAGAGTTCGTTATAAGAAAAGTCCTCAATTGCATAAAAATCCACTTTTTGACTGGTAAAATCACCAAATTGAAATGAAATCGTATAACCAGACTGAATAGTAGGATCAAGCTGTTTGACCTTTTCAATTGTCTTCAAATCAGCAGACATAACCAGATAAGATGAATCAATCTTCAGCTCTTTCATTTTATCTACAAAAAGTTGTTCATAATTATCAGGCTCATTTCCAGCTGGTTTTAGTTCAACTAACAACTTAACTCCTAACTGTTTAGCCTTAGCGACGTACTCTTCAAATGAAACTATTTTTGATTGGTGTCCAGATTGTTTTGTTTTTAAACCAAGGACATCTTTAGCCTGAGATTTAGAAATACTAATATTTTTTCCAGTCAGACGTTTAAGATTATCATCGTGGCTAACAATAAAATGACCATCCTTTGATAAAATAATATCCATTTCTGAATAAGTTGCTCCTGCATTAGCAGCCGCTTCTAAAGACTCTAAAGAATTTTCAACACCTTGAGAAACCATACCTCTGTGAGCGATAATCGATAAATTTTTCGACGGTTCTCCAGAAGCTTTCAAAGCGTTGTATGTAAAATTAATACCACCAACAACTATCAAAAGTCCAGTCAAAGCTAACAAGCGATGTTGCTTTTTCCTTTCCTTAATAAACTGATTTTGCCTCTTTTCATGCCCCAAACCTTCTAATAAATAGAAAAGCGAAAGCAATTTAAACGCCAGCCGTCCTGCAAAAAGCACACCCCAGACAAATGATAAAAATAAACTTTCAACCCAAAAAGTCTTATCACTACCATCAACAAGAGCAGCTAAAGTAATTCCAAATCCACTTAACAGCCCAACAATTGCTATAACCGCTAGAGCCATGATACCAATTTCAAAGACTCTAAAAATTTTCTTTCCTTTGGTCAACTGCCAAGATGTCTTCATATGATGAGCAAAACGTTGTTCATTTTGAGAGACCGCTAAAGGAAGAGCATAAATAAAACGTAGATTGAGATAAGCAAAGATGACATACAAACCATAATAAATTACTTTGCCATTTGTAGATTTCACCAACTCTCCTGAAATAAAATTAGGAATATAGAGATTTTCTAGCAAAGATGATGATACCAAAAATTCAACAAATGGAATGGTCAAAATCAAATATAATAGGAAAGCCAAAAAATGCCAGCCAGAAATCAATTGAAAGAAATTGTGGCTTCTTTCTTTGAAATAAGAGAATCCCACTCCAAGCTTAGATTCCTTGCACTCAATAATTTCTACTAATAAAGAAAACTCTAGGTAAACTAAAAAGGCTAGCAGTAAAAGATATAAAAAAAGTACAAGCAAAGTCAAAGGATTGGTTAAAAAACTCAATAAATTATCTGTAGTAATTCCTGGGATATTTGAATTAACCAAAATAACTCTTAAAAGTAAAGACAACATATAAGCTCCAACTGTCGTCATCAACAACTGGAGAATACTTGCCCTTAAGATATAAGTATACTTGTGTCTGTTTAAGTCCTTTAAAACATTTTTGATATCTTTAATCATACTTTTCCTCACTTTTACCATTATAGCAAAAATATTCAGAAAAATTCCTTAAACGCTTTCATTTTTTACCCAAATAGAGTATAATAATTTTAGGGATATTTCTCATGATAATTGTAAGCGGTTAACGTTTGATTATCTTATCCCGACTAGCTTATTAAAATTATTGATATGGGCAGG
Organism: Streptococcus equinus; assembly: GCF_900104225.1. Lineage (GTDB taxonomy): Bacteria > Bacillota > Bacilli > Lactobacillales > Streptococcaceae > Streptococcus > Streptococcus equinus_D. The sequence goes on from NZ_FNJK01000004.1 coordinate 78,090, forward strand.
AAGTTTGGAATGCGGAATGCTGTTATCTTATTAACAGCTGACGGATAACTAACCTTAGTTCTCGATAAACCAAGATTTCTTACCAGTCCTACATTTTCGCTTACTTTTACGCTCTTGCTAGCATAATTAAGGAGGCAGCTTATGTCACATCATTATGAAAAAATCCTAATTGCTATTGATGGTTCTTACGAATCAGAATTGGCTTTTGAAAAAGGGGTAAATGTTGCACTACGCAACAACGCAGAGTTACTACTTACACACGTCATTGATACACGCGCTTTGCAAAGCGTAGCTACTTTCGATACTTACGTCTATGAAAAACTCGAACAAGAAGCTAAAGAAGTATTGGATGACTACGAAAAACAAGCTCGCGATAAAGGATTGACTAAAATCAAACAAATCATTGAATTTGGTAATCCAAAAACACTCCTAGCTCGTGATATTCCTGATAAAGAAAAAGCTGATTTGATTATGGTTGGGGCTACTGGTCTTAACACATTTGAACGACTTCTCATCGGTTCTTCATCAGAATATATTATGCGCCATGCAAAAGTCGATTTGCTAGTTGTTCGTGATAGCGAAAAGACATTCTAAGTCTTGAGTAATATCAATTCTCTTTAATAATAATAATTTTTAATCAACTATTCTATAATTACAAAAAAAGCCAAGTTAGCCTAATGACTAGCTTGGTTTCTTTTTTTACGATTTAATGATTTTTGAATTTGTCGGTCCAGCTCACGTTTAATTGCTGGTTCTGGTGCAAATTTTTCTTCCCAATCATCTGGTTTTAAAATCTTATGTGTAACTGGATCAAAGTGTGCTTGACCATCAGGGAAGATTTTCCCCATATTTGATTCATGGACAATATCAAAGAATGGTTTTGGGTCAACCCCCATTAAAACAAATGAACCATAAGTCAAATACAACAAATCCGTCAAAGCATCCACCTGACCAACAAGCGGTGTCTCTGGATGTTCTTTGCTTTTAATTTTACGAACAGCTTTATCCACAGCTTCATGCAAATTGGCTACAGATTGTTGGAAAGCTTGTGGATTACCTTTACTTGTCGCATACAAGAATTCGACAATCTCTTCAACTTTGAAATCAGAGCGATGGTCAGCTTCCTCAACCCCATATAGTCTAGGAGTCTCACAAGTTTCACCGTCCATTTGATGGTGGAAATCTTTAACTTTGTTAAAGTTATCATCTTGACTATCAAATCGTTCACCAACTTCAACGTGAATCAATCCACAATGAGCCAAAGCCTTTGAAATACCATCATTATTATTAGTATCTGTTGTATAAGTAGCAACGGCTTTAACAGATTCTTTGGCATTTCCCATAGCAACACCAGTGCCAACACCAGATAACATTTCAATATCATTATCAGAATCACCAAAAGCCATGACTTCATGTAGACTAAAGCCAAAGATATCACCAACGCGTTCAATCCCCTTAACTTTAGATTGTCCTTTTGAAATGATATCAGCTGAATAAGGGCTACTACGCGTCACTTTGATATAAGGAAAAGCATTTTGAATATCAGCCGTTTCCCCTTCAGTTGCCACAAATACCACTTGATAAATAGGCTGACGCATAATCGCCAATAGCCCATTTAAATTTTGTGGCTTAAAACGACGAATAAAATGTTTAAAACTTCGTTCTACTGCTTTTGCCCAACGTTTTGGAACAAGCGTGCTAACAACTTGACCAAAGCGGCTAGTTCCCATATTAATAATTCGGGAACCCACCAAACCAGAAGCAGTTCCTAGAGAAATTTCACGGCGATGATCATTGGCATAACGAATCAAACGATAAATGGTCGACACAGCCATTTGATTATGATAAAGCACCTGATCTCGTGTAAAAATGTACTGACCATTATAGGAAATAGCAAAATCTAAACCTAAATTTTCCAAATAGGGTTGTACAAAACCAGGACCACGTCCCGTCGCTACTCCCACAAAAATCCCCTGCTTTTTCAAGCTCTTAATTGCCTTTTGTGTTGATTGCTGTACATTTTTTCGATCATTTAAAAGTGTCCCATCAATATCAAAAAATACTGCTTTTATTGCCAAACCGTTTCTCGCCCTCCCTCTTTATGTTAAAATAGATTATATCACAATTTTAAAAGGAAGTTTTATTGTCATGAAAAAAATCCTCGTCTTGCATACGGGTGGAACTATTTCAATGCAAGCTGATGAAGCTGGTCATGTCCGCCCAGAAAATGATAATCCGATGAACCATGTCGGTGTCAATCTTGAGAACATTCAAGTGACAGCACTTGATTTTTTTAATGTTCCAAGTCCCCATATTACACCAAGACACATGTTAAAGCTTTATCAAAAAATAAAAGAAGAAGCTGAAAACTATGATGGTGTTGTCATCACTCATGGTACTGATACCCTTGAAGAAACAGCCTATTTTCTCGATACAATGGAAGTTCCTAACATTCCAATCGTCCTTACTGGTGCCATGCGCTCATCAAATGAGTTAGGTAGTGATGGTGTTTATAACTATCTTAGCGCCCTTCGCGTTGCTAGCCATGAAAAAGCCATCGGCAAAGGTGTCTTGGTCGTTATGAATGATGAAATTCATGCTGCAAAATACGTCACAAAAACACACACTACTAACGTGTCAACCTTCAGAACACCCATTCATGGGCCACTTGGCATCATCATGAAACACGATATCCTCTTTTTCCGTACCGCAGAACCACGTGTTCGCTTTGATTTGCAAGATATCTCAGGCACAGTTCCTATCATCAAAGCTTACGCAGGTATGGGAGGCGATGGTATCATTAGTTTCCTTAATCCAAGTAACGTTCAAGGCGTTGTTATCGAAGCACTTGGTGCTGGAAATATGCCTCCACGCGCTGCTAATGAAATCTATGACCTTATCAAACAAGGTGTTCCCGTTGTCCTCGTCTCACGTTGCTTCAACGGAATCGCTGAACCAGTCTATGCTTATGACGGTGGAGGCGTCCAACTAGCTAACGCTGGCGTTATGTTCGTCAAAGAACTCAATGCCCAAAAAGCACGTTTAAAACTCCTTATTGCCTTAAATGCAGGGCTAAAAGGACAAGAATTAAAAGAATATATTGAAGGTTAGATTCCGTTTCATACAAAAAGCTGAAGTTCAAATGAACCTCAGCTTTTTATTCTTCATCAGGAATGTATTCTAAAATATCACCAGGTTGACAGCCTAACTCACGACAAATCGCATCTAAAGTCGTTAAACGAACTGCCTTAGCTTTACCTGTTTTTAGGATAGAAAGGTTGGCATTTGTAATACCAACTCGTTCAGCCAATTCTCCTGATTTCATTTTACGTTTTGCTAATTCAACATCAAGATTAATTTGAATCATATGACTACCTCTAAATTGTAAATTCATTTTCTTCAGCAATGATATTAGCTTCTTTTAAAATCATTGAAAATACCCAAACGACAAATGCAGCTACCAGATAAGCCCAGTTAACAAAGGTCAAAACTCCTGAACCAGAACACAAACTTTGGAACCAACTATCTAAAAAGGCAAGAGCAATAAAATTGTACTCAACATAACGAGCTAGTTTTACATTTTCTGGTGTAAAAATATTATTATCGATAATATTTTTGAAAAATAATTTCACAAAAACAAGGAGCGCAATCCAAAGGCATGAATTAACAGCGAACAAACTAAGAAATGATGGCGAATGCAAAAGCTTTTCTGGAATATTAACATCAAATGAAAAACCATTTCCAGCTTGATTCATCAAGTTCAAATGAGGTTGTGTCAACGAAAGAGAAATAGCAACTACTGTAGATAAAACGATTAAGACGATTGCAATATTAATCACAACATTGGCAACTTTCAACGCTTTATAGTTTGTTTTCTTCATGATTGTCTCCTTAAAATTATTTTCCCGTTAAGCTAAGCGACGAGTGCGAAGCCATTTACTAATCACAACAGCAAGGACCAAAAAGCCGCAAACTGAAAAGTCAACTGTCATATTACTTGTATTAGAAGCATTTGTCAAGATGTTTTGGAAAACTGATACCACAAATGTGTAAAGAGTTGCTTTTTTCAAAAAGCTATAAGTAGGGTCTGAAAGAATATCAGCAACTGTCAAATCAGAAAGGAAAGCTTTTAATTTAGTAAGTCCGTAAATAATGGCACCATTTACCAGACAAGTCAAAAATGTAATGCCCCAAGTATGTTGGCTCTTACTAATTGCCCACTCAATCATACCGTATTGACCTAAAGCCATTTTATCGTAACCGTAAAAATGTGAAGCAAAGTCAGCAAGAATGATTAAAACAAGACTTACAATAGTGATGTTGATAGCAATTTTAGCAATAGTTTTAACAGCAGTTTCGATAGTTTTTGTATTCATAATAAATCTCCTCTTAAAGTTAATTGATAATTGGTAAAATGACGATGATTTTTGGGTTAGGCCACGTGACGTCCACGTAGGTATTTAACAAGTAGAAAAGCAAGGCAGAAATAAGCGCAAATTGAAAAATCAAAAACAAGTTGAGCTTGGTGCATTGATGTTGATAAAAAGTTTTGAAGAAATGATACAAAGAATGTGTAGAGACTAGCTTGTTTTAAGAAGCGGTATGTTTTGTCAGTTAGTACTTCTTTTACAGTGAAGCTTGCAATGAAGTGTTTGAGTTTTGTCAATCCGTAAATCATGGCACTGTTTGTCAAGATTGTCAGTGCTGTTACTAACCATGTATTCGTTTCTTTTCCAATTGTCCAATCAATCACTCCGTAATGACCAACATTGACTGTATCATAGCCATAAATATGTGAAATTAAATCTGCCAAAATGGTTAAGACTAAAACAACATTAGTAAGATTAATAGCAACTTTAGCGACTGTTTTGACGATGTTTTCGATAGTTTTTGTGTTCATGATAAATCTCCTAAAAAATGGGTTCCTATTGGATTTGTGGTTGAGCTCAATTGTTAAATCCGTTTTGCAATATTAAATTATTCTTTTTCGAAAATCTTTTATCGTTTTTCGATATATTTAGTATACCACAAGTTTTTCGTTTTGCAACACTTTTTTATCGAAAATCGATATTTTTTTATTTTTTCGCGAAATTTTCACTGTTTTTACCAGAATTTAAACATAAAAAAGCCCAGTCATTTCGACTGAGCCAGATTTTTACTATGGTCTTACGTCTTTATCATGGGTGTTATTTATTACTGCCATAGAAAACTATCAAAAAGAGTACTCTTATCAGCCTACTTGCCGTAAGCTGGTTTCTCGTCAATTTTTTTAGCAAATGTCATCTTATAAGTTACGTTTATTATCATAAGCTTACCTCATCTTTCATTTGGTAAAGCCATTATAAAAAGGAAAGCTTAAGCTTTCCTTGTAGAAATCTTTCATAAACCTTAATCAAAGTTACCCTTGTCTTTGAGATTTTGAGTGATGATTTGCCATTGTGGTTCTTGGCGCCAATTTGGATTTGAAACGATCTGGCTGGCAACTCGTCTAGCTTCTTCGAGAATATTATAATCTTCCACAATATCCGCCACTTGAAATTCTGGAATCCCTGACTGACGTGTTCCAAAGATTTCACCAGACCCACGCATCTTGAGATCGGCTTCTGCCAATACAAAACCATCTGTTGTCTCTGTCATGATTTTCATGCGTTCTTTCCCAGTTTGCGTCTTAGGATTAGCTACTAAAATAGCGTAAGATTGTTTTTCACCACGTCCAACACGACCGCGAAGCTGATGCAATTGACTAAGTCCAAAGCGATCAGCGTCCATGATAATCATAATAGTAGCGTTTGGCACATTGACACCAACTTCGATAACTGTTGTTGAAACCAAAACCTGGCTTTTTTGAGCTTTAAAATCTTGCATGATGGCTTCTTTTTCATCATTTTTCATGCGTCCGTGCATTAAAGCTACCTGAGCTGTTCCTGCAAAATACTCAGACAAATCTTCATGCAAAGCAATGGCATTCTTCAAATCAAGTGATTCAGACTCTTCAATTAAAGGTGAAATGACATAAGCTTGCGCACCTTTTTGCAATTCTATTTTGACCCAATTAAGCACCACATCTAATTGCTCGTGCTTCACCCAGCGAGTAATGATAGGCTTTCTTCCTGCAGGTAACTCATCAATAATAGAAACATCCATTTCACCAAAAGCGGTAATGGCAAGTGTTCGTGGAATAGGTGTAGCCGTCATCATAAGAACATCTGGATTTTCCCCTTTTTCACGGAAAATACGACGTTGATTAACCCCAAAACGGTGCTGCTCATCAGTAATGACAAGACCTAAGCGGTGATAAGTCACTGCATCTTGAATAAGAGCATGAGTTCCCACAATCATGTCTACCGAACCATCAGCAATCGCTGATAACGCTGCTTTTTTTGCCGCTGCTTTCATTCCTGAGGTTAAAATAGCAATCGACAAATCTGGGAAAAGTTGCGTCAAGCTGTCAAAGTGCTGCTCAGCCAAGATTTCTGTTGGCACCATCAAGGCTGACTGATAACCTGCCGTATAAGCTGCATACATAGCAAGACTTGCAACAACTGTCTTACCAGAACCAACGTCCCCTTGCAAAAGACGGTTCATATGTCCACCAGAGCGCATATCAGACAAAATATCACTAAGGCTGTGCTTTTGCCCACCCGTCAGTTCAAAAGGCAATCCAGCTATCTTCTCAGCAAGTTTCTCTTCATCATAAGCAATCAATAAACCGTTTGATTCTGATTTATTGTCAGCTTTTAAGGCTTGTAAATTCATTTGAAAATAGAAAAGTTCTTCAAACTTAATACGGCGAAGAGCTTGTTTATATTCAGCTAAATCTTTTGGAAAATGCATAGCGGTTGTTGCCTGAGCACGTCCTAACAGACGATATTTAGCGATTAGGACTTGAGGTAAATTCTCTGGCAACCAATTTTGAGCACCTAGTTCAAAAGCAGCTTTGATGGCTTTGATAAGAGCATTTTGTGAAATGCCCTGCGCTACACGGTAAACAGGCTGCATATCATCTTCAACCTGAGCTAAAATTTTCATTCCTGTCACAGCAGATTTGATGGCATCCCATTTTCCAAAGATTGCCACATCACTACCTAGCTCGACTTTATCCGCTAAATAGGGTTGATTGAAAAATGACACCGCAATAACAGCTTCGCCTTGTTTGATTTTAAAAGAAAGGCGATTTCGCTTATAGCCATAATACTGGACATTTGCTGGTGTTACCACTGTTCCGACAATAACAGCTTTTTCCCCGTCAACCAAGTCTAAAACGCTTTTGCTCTTAAAATCTTCATAACGAAAAGGATAATAAAGCAGCAAATCCTCAATCGTATAAATGTCTAATTTATGGAATTTTTCTGCCGACTTAGGACCTAAGCCTTTTAATTCCTCAATTGATGATTGTAAATTCATAAGACCTCACTTTGCTACTATTATAACAAAAAATAGATTCTAAATCGTCGTAAGAAAATCACGATAATCTAGAATCCTTTTTATCTTATTTTGAATAGAAACGTGGGATACGGTCACTTAGAAGACAAAGCACTTCATAATTGATAGTACCACGTTTTTGAGCCAAATCAGTAGCTGAAATAACCTTGTCACCTTCTTGACCAATCAAAGTTACTTTAGTACCGATTGGGAATTTTTCTGGCAAACGAATCGTGATTTGGTCCATTGACACGCGCCCAACAATTTCACAAAACTGACCATTAACAAGAACTGAGAAGCCTTGCAAATCACGTGTCCAACCATCAGCATAACCGATTGGCACTGTCGCAATGTATTCTTCTTTTTGTGCTGTATAAGTTGCACCATAACCAACTGTTGCACCAGCAGGAATTGTTTTCACGTGAACTAGTGCTGATTCCAAACCAAGAGCTGGTTTAATAGGATAAGGCAATTCAATATCTGTTCCACTTGGATTCAAACCATACATAACAATACCAAGACGAACAATATTAAAGATGGTTTCACTGTGCCAAATACTTGTTGCTGAGTTACTAGCATGAACAAGAGCTGGTTTATCACTCAAGTTATTCACCAAATTCGTAAAGAATTCCAATTGCTCATTAAATTTAGTATCGTCAGCTTCATCAGCTGTCGCAAAGTGAGTAAAGATTCCTTCAACATTAGCACCGGCTTTTTTCAAGTTAGCAATCAAGCTTTCAGCTTCTTCAAGACTACGTACACCGATACGTCCCATACCTGAATCAACTTTCAAATGAACATTTACCCCTTTAAGACTAATGTCCTGCTCAATTGCCAAATCAAGCCATTCTTGGCTAGCTACAGTCAAGGTAATATTGTAATCACGCGCCAAAGCAACCTCATTAGGCATGATGACACCCAAAATTAAGATTGTTTCTTCAATACCCGCTTCACGAAGTTCAAGGGCTTCATCAACATTTGACACACAAAATCCATCAACTAAATGATGTACAGCTTGCGCTACCTTTTTAGCACCATGTCCATAGGCATTAGCTTTAACAACCGCAAAAGCTTTTTTCCCTTCTGGAATATTAGCTTTAACCGCCTCGATATTTTGACAAATAGCACCCAAATCAATTAAGGCTCTTGTTGGTCGGTGTAAACTTGAAATCATTTTTTCTCCTCCAAAGCTAGTAAAAAATTTATCAATTCATCCTACTTTTCATTTTTCAAAAAGCTTGTTACTCAGCATCTTCTAAGATAACACTGGCTTGCACAAGATTTCCTGTATGAGAAAGCGAAATAAAACATTTTCCAGGAAATGGAGACTGAGTTACCTCAGGAGCTCCTAGGTGATTATTCAAAATCTCAATATCTTGAAACCCTAGTGTCCCAATTCCAGTTCCCATTGCCTTAGCGAAAGCTTCTTTTGCAGCCCAACGCCCTGCCAAAAATTCCATTTGCCTTTTCTCAGCCTTAAAACCTGAAAAAACTTGAAATTCTTTTTCTGTCAGCACGCGCTTTGCAAATCTATTATTCTTCTCATACGCTCGCTTGATTGCATCTATTTCTTGCAAGTCAATGCCATGACCAATAATCATACGTCTCCTTTGTGAAAAACGATTTTAAACCAAGTCAAAACTCTTATCAGCTTAATCGCTTAATGATTTCCAAAACTAAGGAGCTGAGAAAAATCCCCAGCCCCATAGGTTATTCAATTAATTAGAATAGCAATTCCTCATAAGAATCATGACTTAAGGTTGCATGGATTTCACGAATCAATTTTTCAGTTTTATCCCATCCTAGACATGGGTCTGTGATCGATTTTCCAAATACCTCTGGTGTATCTTGGCGACCATCTTCCAAGTAAGATTCAATCATGAATCCACGTACATACTTGTTAATTTTATCACTCCAGTCGCGATTAATCAATGTTTGACGTACAATACGGATTTGTTCAAGATATTGTTTACCAGAATTGTCATGGTTCGTATCGATAACGATAAATGGATTTTCAAGTCCCATTTTTTCGTAATGAGCAATTGCTTTCAACAAGTCGTCATAATAGTAGTTTGGCACATTTTCACCATGCTCAGTTAGTGCACCACGAAGAATGGCATGCGCCAATGGATTACCATCAGTTTCAACTTCTGCATTATGGTAGATGAAGTTTTGTTTATTTTGTGCAGCATAAATACCGTTAAACATCACGTTCAAATTACCAGATGTTGGATTTTTCATTCCTGCAGGGGCATCAATTCCAGAGGCAACAAAGCGGTGCTCTTGGTCTTCAACCGAACGAGCTCCAATAGCATGATATGACACCAAATCATCTACCAAGGTAAGGTTATCAGGATACAACATCTCATCTGCAGTCGTCAAACCAGTTTCTGTGATGACACGATAATGCAAATGACGAACAGCAGCAACACCATTAATCAAATCTGGAAGTTTTGACGTATCAGGCTGATGCATCAATCCTTTATAACCATCACCATTTGTACGCGGTTTTGCTGTATAAACACGCATGACAATGAAAATCTTATCTTTTACTTCTTCTTGAATTTTCGCCAAACGATGAGCGTATTCAAGTACAGCATCTTCATTATCAGATGAACATGGACCGATGACCAAAAGAATACGATCATCTTCACCTTTGATGATTTTTGCTAGCTCAGCATCACGTGCTTTCTTCTTAGCAAGAAAATCACCTTCTAATTTTGATAGTTCTTTGACTTGTGCAATATCAATTGTTGCACTCTTTTGATGTATTCCCATAAATTATTTACCTAGTGTATCGTAAATTTCGTGAACAAGTTTTGCTGTATTGTCCCATCCAAGACATGGATCTGTGATTGATTTACCAAATACCTCAGGTTTGTCTTGACGACCATCTTCTAGGTAAGATTCAATCATAAATCCACGAACATATTTATTGATTTTTTCATTCCAATCACGGTTAATCAATGTTTGACGGACAATACGAACTTGTTCTAAATATTGTTTTCCTGAATTGTCATGGTTAGTATCGATAACGATAAATGGATTTTCAAGTCCCATTTTTTCGTATTGTTCGATAGTATCGATGACATTATCATAGTAATAGTTTGGCACATTCTTACCATATTCGTTAAGTGCACCACGAAGGATAGCATGTGCAAATGGATTACCAGATGTTTCAACTTCTTCACCGTTAAACAAGAATGATTGTTTGTTTTGTGCGGCATAAATACCGTTAAACATAACATTCAAGTTCCCTGAAGTAGGATTTTTCATTCCTGTTGGAACACTGATACCTGAAGCAACAAAGCGGTGTTGTTGGTCTTCAACTGAACGAGCACCAACAGCGATATAAGATACCAAGTCATCTACCAATGGAAGATTTTCTGGGTAAAGCATTTCGTCTGCCGTTGTCAATCCTGTTTCTGAAATCACACGATAATGAAGGTGACGAACGGCTTTAATACCATTAATCAAGCTTGGTGCTTCTGACGTATCAGGTTGGTGCATCAAACCTTTATAACCATCACCATTCGTACGTGGTTTTGCTGTATAGACACGCATCACCATAAAGACTCGATCTTTAACTTCTTCTTGAAGTTTTGCCAAACGATGAGCGTATTCAAGCACAGCATCTTCATTATCAGATGAGCAAGGACCGATAACCAAAAGAACTCGATCATCTTCACCTTTAATAATAGCTTGCAGTTCGCGATCACGAGCTTCTTTTTTAGCTAGAGCGTCACCAGTTAATTTTGATTCTTCTTTGAGAGCATCGAAATTAATCTTTTTACTTGTTGCTTTAAATGACATATATTTTCCCTCTCCTGAATTTAGTTAAGATTTTATATATTATACCATTTTCAAGAGGTTTTTCAATAAATTGTCAGAATTTTCTGTTGTCTTTTTTAAAAATGTTTGCGACCATGGCAATTTTTGAATTTTTTACCTGATCCACATGGGCACAAATCGTTACGTTTAACATTAGAATAATCAATATCAGATTGTGCTTGGACATTTTGGGCAGAGATATTCTTTTCAGCCATTGTTGTTGCACGTTCTGCTGAGCGTTCACGTTCTTGTTGGTGAATTTGTGCTTTCATCATTGTGCGTGTTACGTCAAATTCGATGGCTCCAATCATTGCTTGGAACATACGGAAACCTTCTGATTGATATTCAACAACTGGGTTATTTTGAGCATAACCACGCAAACCAACTGATTGACGTAATTGATCAAGAGCATCAATATGATCTGTCCACTTATTATCAACAACCATCAAGATTAAGACTTTTTGGAATTCTTTCACAGCATCTTCGTTTTGAAGTTTAGCGATTTGAGCATCGTAAACTTTCAAAGCACGGTTGTAAAGATCTTCTTTGATTTCTTCAAAGTCTAATTCTTCAAGATCAGCTAATTTAATTGAATCTTCAGGAACTAAGTTTGATTTAGCAAAGTTGAGGATTGCTTTAATGCCTTCTTCACGGTCAGCACGACTGTGAGCATCAACAGCGCGATTAATCGTACGTTTAATCATAGCTTTGATTTCAGGTGCCAAATCACGGTCAGCTGTAATAACGTCGTGACGTTCAGCATAAATGATTTCACGTTGTTCACGCATAACATCATCATATTGAAGGACTTGTTTACGAGTATCGTAGTTGTTACCTTCAACACGTTTTTGTGCTGATTCCACTTGACGAGTCAACATCTTAGATTTGATGACAGCTTCTTCTTCATCAAGATTCATACGATCAAGGAATGCCTTGATACGATCTGAACCAAAACGACGCATCAAATCATCTTCAAGTGAAAGGTAAAATTGTGATTCACCTGGGTCACCTTGACGACCTGCACGACCACGAAGCTGATTATCAATACGACGGCTTTCATGACGTTCAGTACCAATGACACAAAGTCCACCAAGTTCACGAACTCCTTCACCAAGTTTGATATCTGTACCACGACCAGCCATGTTAGTTGCAATTGTAACAGCACCACGTTGACCAGCATTCATGATAATTTGTGCTTCTTTGAAGTGGTTTTTAGCATTCAAAACTTCGTGTGGAATACCAGCTTCAACCAATTTCTTAGAAATAAGGTCTGAAGTTTCAACAGCTACAGTACCGACCAAAACTGGTTGACCTTTCGCATGACGACGTTTAACATCTTCGACCACTGCTCTAAATTTAGAAGCTAGTGTTGGGTATAACAAATCTGGATGGTCAATACGTGCGACCGGTCTATTCGTTGGAATTGGAATAATGCGCATATTGTAAACTTCGCGGAATTCCTCTTCTTCAGTTTTAGCTGTACCAGTCATACCTGCCAATTTTTTATACATACGGAACATGTTTTGGTAAGTAATTGAGGCACTTGTCTTAGATTCTTCCTGAATGCGCACGCCTTCTTTAGCTTCAATAGCTTGGTGTAAACCGTCAGAGAAGCGACGACCTTCCATTGTACGTCCTGTAAATTGATCGACAATTAGGATTTCGCCATTTTCACTAACCACATAGTCAATATCCAAAATCATGATGTAGTTGGCACGAAGAGCATTGTCAATGTAGTGTGTTAAGGCAACATTTTCCAAATCGTAAAGGTTTTCCAAATGGAAGTATTCTTCTGCTTTATCGATACCACTGTCAGTCAAGCCAATTGTTTTAGTTGGTACATCAATGACATAATCAACACTTTCAAGAGTCTTAACAAATCTATCAGCGCGAATATAAAGTTGGCTTGTTTCAGAAGTCACTTGTCCAGAAACAATCAAAGGTGTTCTAGCTTCATCAATCAAAACTGAGTCAACTTCATCGACCAAAGCAAAGTTCAATGGGCGTTGTACCATATCTTCTTGACGAACAACCATGTTATCACGAAGGTAGTCAAAACCAATTTCTGAGTTAGTTGAATATGTGATGTCACAGTTATAAGCTTCACGTTTTTCATAAGCTGATTTAGCAGACAAGTTGATACCGACAGAAAGTCCTAACCAGCTATATACTTCACCCATCTCAGTAGCGTCACGTGTTGCAAGGTATTCATTAACAGTGATAACGTGGACACCTTCACCAGCAAGGGCATTAAGGTATACTGGCATTGTCGCAGTCAATGTTTTACCTTCACCAGTACGCATTTCAGGCACGTCACCATTGTGCATTACAATACCACCCATGATTTGAACACGGTATGGGTAAAGTCCAAGAACACGTTTTGCAGCTTCACGAACAACCGCAAAAGCTTCTGGCAATAACTGATCTAGAGTTTCACCATTTTGATATCGTTGTTGAAATTCTGGTGTCTTTGCTTTTAATTCTTCGTCAGACAAAGCAGCCATCGCATCAGCGTATGACTCAACTTTCTTTGCAATTTTTTCTAATTTTCTTAATTCGCCTTTATCGTTTTCGATAACAGTTCGTAGAATATTTGCCATCCCAATTCCTTTCGATAAACTTATCATCACATTTTATCATAAAAAGCGCTCTATTACAAGAATCCGCTACCATTGTAGCTCTGTTTGACAAGCGCTAGAAATGCCTTGATATTTAGTTTTTTATTAATATCATTCTTAGTATTTTCTGAGTATTTCACCTGCTACGATTATACTCTTTTTTCACCTTAACAACAAGAAAGCACTGCAATTCATAAGGAATCGTCAGCGTAAAAAAAGATTGAAGAATTATCCAATTGGACTTTTCCTCAATCTCGCTAACATTTTTAATCAAGTAATTAACGTTCTGAAACTTTCTTAGCCAAAGCAAAGTTACCAAGAGTTGCAGAACCATTTTCAGCAACACCAGGAGTTACGATATATTCTGTAACATCTGGAACTGGTACATAATCGTTCATCAAAGCTTTAAATTTATCACGAACACGCTTTAGCATGTGTTCTTGAGCCATAACCCCACCGCCAAAGACAATCACTTCTGGACGGTAAAGTAGTGTAGCTTGAACAGCAGCTTGTGCAATGTAATAAGCTTGAACATCCCAAACGTCAGAATTAAGCTCAATCAATTCACCACGAATACCTGTACGAGCTTCAAGTGATGGACCAGCTGCCATACCTTCCAAGCATCCTTTATGGAATGGGCAAACACCGTTAAAGCCTTTAGCTACATCTTGTGGGTGTGGAGCTACATAAACGTGACCTGCTTCTGTGTGACCAAGTCCACCAATGAACTCACCATTTTGAATAGCACCGGCACCAATACCAGTACCAATTGTGTAGTAAACAAGACTTTTAACACCTTTGCGGACGATTGTTTCACCATAAGCTGAGCTGTTAACATCAGTTGTAAAGTAGAACGGTACTTTAAAGTGTTTTGAAATCAATCCAACTAAATCAACATTAGCCCAATGTGGTTTTGGAGTTGTTGTGATGTAACCATATGTTTTTGAATTTTCATCAACATCAATTGGTCCAAAAGAACCGATAGCAATACCTGCCAAATCTTCTTCAAAACGTTTGAAGAAAGCTACTGTTTTATCAATTGTTTCATAAGGTGTTGTTGTCGGAAATTGAACTTTTTCAACAACTTGAAAATTCTCATCACCAACAGCACAAACAAATTTTGTTCCACCTGCTTCGACACTACCGTATAATTTAGTCATTTTATCTCCCTTTAAATTGCTAGTTTTATACAGAATATTATACAAAATTTCAAAAGATATATCAAGTGTAAAAGTCCTTAAATCACTTGCTATATCAATGTTTTTCCCTATATAAAAAGAGGTTCTTTCGAACCCCTTAAAATATACATATATACTTATTTAAGTTCTAGTAATGCAGCACCTTCTGCAAGATCACCTTGAGCAACTGGAGTTACTTCAGCATAATCAGCAGTATTTGTCACAATAATCATTGTTGTATCATCAAGACCTGCTTCTGCAATAGCTGCACGATCAAATGTTCCAAGAACATCACCTTTTTTAACTTTTTGGTTAGCAGCAACTTTTTGTGTAAAACCTTTACCTGCCATTGATACAGTATCGATACCAATGTGGATAAGGATTTCAGCACCATTATCAGATTTCAAACCATAAGCATGACCTGTTTCAAAAGCAAGTTGAACAGTACCATCAACTGGTGAGTAAACTGTATCACCGTTTGGTTTGATTGCAATACCTTTACCCATAGCTCCTGATGAGAAGACTGGGTCATTAACTGCAGAAAGTTCAACAGCTTGACCTGAAAGTGGGCTAACAACTGTTTCTTCAGAAACACCTGCTTGAGACAAAGCTGTTACTTCTTCAGCAACTTCTTTTGCTTCTTTAGCAGCAACAACATCTTTTTTGTCATCTTCATAACCAAACATGTAAGTCAATACAAAGGCAAGAGCTGTAGTAGCAAGAACCATGATGATGTATTTAACAACTTGTCCATTCAAGTAAAGAAGAGTACCTGGAATGATTGTGATACCAAAACCTGTACCTGCAAGGTTGAAGATTGAAGCTAACCAACCACCAGCAGCACCAGCAACAAGACCAAGAATGAATGGTTTACCAAAACGAAGGTTTACACCAAAGATAGCTGGTTCAGTAATACCAAGTCCAGCAGAAAGAGCAGCTGGGAAAGCAAGGGCTTTAAGTTTAGCATCTTTTGTTTTAACACCAACCGCAAGAGTTGCACCTGCTTGGGCAGTCATTGCAGCTGTGATGATTGCGTTAAATGGATCTTTACCATCTGCAGCAATTAATTGTGATTCAAGCAAGTTGAAGATGTGGTGAACACCTGTAACCACGATAACTTGGTGAATACCACCAAGAACAAGACCTGAAAGACCAAATGGCAAGCTTAGCAAGAATTTAGTTCCTGCAAGAACATAGTTTTCAACTGTGTGGAATACCGGACCAATAACAAAGAGTGCCAAGACTGACATTACCAAGAATGTCAAGAATGGAACCAACAAAAGGTCAAGAACATCTGGGATTTTTTTGTGCAACCATTTTTCAAGTTTCGCACCAAGCAAACCTACGAAGAATGCTGGAAGAACTGAGTTTTGGTAACCAACAACTGGAATAAATCCAAAGAATGTAAGTGGGCTAGCAGCTTTTGAAGCAACATCCCAAGCATTTGGAAGTGAGTTATTAACCATCATAAGACCTAAAACAAGACCTACAATTGGGCTACCGCCAAATACGTTAAACGCTGACCAGCAAATCAAAGCTGGGAAGAAAGCAAAGGCTGTATCTGTCAATACAACTGTATATGTGTAGAAGTTTGTAGATGAGAATGCTTCTGAAGTTGTTCCGAATAATCCAAGGATTGTATCATTGTTAATAGCTCCGCGGATACCCATGAAAAGACCAGTTGCTACGATAGCAGGAAGCAATGGAACAAACACGTCACCGAATGAACGGACCGCACGTTGGAACCAATTTCCTTGTTTAGCTGCTTCAGCTTTCTGTTCATCTTTTGAAGCTGTAGGTAAACCAAGAGCAACAACTTCATCATACATTTTGTTTACCAAACCAGTACCAAAGATGATTTGATATTGCCCTGAGTTGAAGAAAGCTCCTTGAACTTTGTCTAGATTTTCAATTTTGTCTTTGTCGATTTTTTCTTCATCAACAACCATTACGCGTAAACGTGTGGCACAGTGAGCGACACTACGAACGTTTTCGCGGCCACCTAAAGCGGCAACAATCTCTTTTGCAATCTGTGCGTTATCCATTTGCAAAAACTCCTTTATATAATTTCTTTTTTTGTGAACTTATTTGTAAGCGTTTCACTTAACTACATTTACATTCTAACATAATCCAATAATATGTCAAGCGTTTATCATATTTTTTTCTTTTTGCCTTAAAATAATTGATTTTTAGGGCGAAAACGTTTACTATATTAATAGTAGATAGATTAACTAAAGGAGAAAATTATGAACTTACCTCAAGAAGTACGATACCGTGCTTACGCTGATTGGAGCAAAGAAGAGGTCGATAAAATCACTGAAAACGTGAAGCAATCACCTTGGCATGTCAGCTACCACATCGAGCCTAAAACTGGATTATTAAACGACCCTAACGGTTTTTCATACTTTAATGGGAAATATACATTATTCTATCAAAGCTGGCCTTTTGGAGCCGCTCATGGCCTAAAACAATGGGTTCACACTGAGTCTGAAGACTTGGTCCATTTCCACGAAACTAATGTTGAACTTCGCCCAGATACTAAAAATGATAGCCACGGTGCCTATTCTGGTTCTGCTTATGAAATTGACGATAAACTTTTCCTATTCTATACAGGAAACGTCCGCGATAAGAACTGGGTACGTGACCCACTTCAAATTGGTGCTTGGATGGACAAAGATCATCACATTACTAAAATGGAAAATGTCCTTATTCACCAACCTGAAGATGCCACTGAGCACTTCCGCGACCCTCAAATCTTTAATTATAAAGGTCAATTCTACGCAATCGTCGGTGCTCAAAGCCCTAAAAAATCAGGATTTATCAAACTTTACAAAGCTGTTGATAACAATGTTGAAAACTGGGAAGAAATCGGAAATCTTGACTTCGGTGGTACTGGCTCAGAATACATGATTGAGTGTCCAAACCTTGTCTTTGTTGACGATAAACCAGTTCTACTTTACTGCCCACAAGGTCTTGATAAATCTGAACTTGACTATCGCAACATTTACCCAAATACTTACAAAGTATGTCAAGCGTTTGACACAGATGATGCAAAACTTATTGGAGCTTCAGAAATCCAAAACCTTGATTATGGTTTTGAAGCTTATGCTACTCAAGGATTCAACGCACCTGACGGACGTACTTTAGCAGTAAGCTGGATTGGACTCCCAGATGTTGATTACCCAACTGATAAATACGATTACCAAGGCGCTCTTAGTCTTGTAAAAGAACTTTCTATCAAAGATGGAAAACTTTACCAATATCCAGTTGAAGCTATTACTTCACTACGTGCTAAGTCTGAAGCATTTGCAAACAAAGCAGAAACTAATAATACTTATGAATTGGAATTAAGTTTCCCTGCAGATCAAAAATCTGAAATCCTTCTCTTTGCCGACAGTAAAGGCAACGGCCTCAGCTTGACGGTCGATACTAAAGACGGTAAAATTATTCTTGACCGCAGTAAAGCAGGTGTTCAATATGCTACAGAATTTGGCACAAGCCGTGAATGCTCAATTGATACTAAAGAAACAAGTGCTAATATTTTTGTAGACAATTCAATCGTTGAAATCTTTATCAATAAAGGAGAAAAAGTATTTACTAGCCGTGTCTTCCCTGAAACTGGCCAAAATGGCATTGCAATTAAATCTGGAGACGTTACTGGTACATACTTTGATTTGAAGTACTAATATGGTAGCAAAATTAACTGACGTCGCTGAACTTGCTGGTGTAAGCCCGACAACCGTTTCACGCGTTATCAACAATAAAGGTTATTTGTCTGAAAAGACAAAACAAAAAGTCCAGGAAGCCATGAGAACTTTAGGCTATAAACCTAATAATCTCGCCCGTGGACTTCAGGGAAAATCTGCCCAACTTATTGGACTCATCTTTCCTAATATTAGCAATATCTTTTATTCTGAACTGATTGAATATCTTGAAATAGAATTATTCAAACATGGGTATAAAACGATTATCTGCAACAGTCAAAATGACCCTGCCAAGGAACGTGAATATATTGAAATGCTTGAAGCTAACCAAGTAGACGGCATTATTTCATCAAGTCACAACCTTGGTATCGATGATTACGAACGCGTCAGTGCCCCCATTATTGCCTTTGATAGAAATCTGGCGCCAAATGTTCCTATCATTGCTTCAGATAACTTTGAAGGTGGAAAACTAGCTGCTCGTACCCTTCAGAAAAATGGTTGTGAAAACATCATTATGATTACCGGACACGATAACACCGATTCTCCAACCGAATTACGTGCTCTTGGTTTCTCATTCCAAATTCCACACGGTGAAGTTTTCAAAGTCCCTAACAACTTATCCACAATTCGCCGCGAGATGGAAATCAAATCAATTATCGCAAGAAGCAGACCAGATGGCATCTTTGTTTCTGATGATTTAACAGCCATTTTAACGATGAAAATTGCTAAACAATTAGATTTAAAAATCCCGGAAGATCTGAAAATCATTGGTTACGATGGAACATCATTTATCGAAAACTTCTTCCCTCAATTGACAACTATCCGTCAACCAATTGATGAAATCGCAAGTCTGCTTGTCGACATCCTCCTAAAACGCATCAAAGGAGAAAAAACAAGCAAAGATTACATCTTGCCGATTTCTCTACTTCCTGGTGGTAGTATTTAATAACAAAAAGCACAGATGCATAAGGTCTGTGCTTTTTGTTGTATTCTTGCCTTTTTAATCAGAAAAAGAGAGAGATGCTACTGCATCTCTCTTTATGTATTATTCAGTAACAAACTGACTCAATAATCCATTGACGAATTTTGCTGATGTTTCGTCTGAATATTTTTTAGCAATTTCAATGATTTCATTGACCGCAACACGTCCAGGTGTTTCTTCGAAGTATTTAACTTCAAAAAGACCTAAACGAAGCAAAGCTTTATCAGTCAGTGTTAAACGTTCTAGTGACCAGCCTGATTTTAGGTGTGCTTCGATTTGTTGATCAATTTCTGATTGCAAATCACATGCACCTTTGACAAGGTTTAAAAGAAATACCGGAACTTGAACTTCTTCGTCTTCTTCAAACTTTTTGTCATAAGTGTAGGCAAACTCAGCAGCTGCCAAATAATCTCCACCAAATTCGAGGCTAAACAGTGCCTGAAAGGCACGTTCACGAAGGTCACGTCTTGAATTTGTAAAGTTATTAGTCATCCAAGAAATCCTCGTCAAACAATGCTTTCAAATCAGGTTTTGGTGTTTTTTCAGGAACAATTCCTTCAACGTGAATATTTACAGATGAAATAGTCACTTCAGCCATTTCGTAAACCGCAGCTTTAACTGCTTGTTGGATGGCCATTGAAACAGTAGGAACATTGACACCGTATTGAAGATATACGTAGATATCAGCATTAACTGTGCCATCTTCTTCTGTTTGAAGGTAAACACCTTTACCTAAAACTGTTTTGCTGAAACTATCTGTTACGGCTTTATTTCGAAGTGAGTGAACGCCATCAACTTTTGTTGCAGCAATACCTGTGATAACTTCTAGTACTCGTGGTGAAATAACAATATCACCGATATTTTCAGTTGTCATAAGCATTTCCTTTCTAATTAAGTTTAAGGATTAAAAAGTAAAGAGAGCGGTGCCCTCTCTACCCGCTCTACTGGCAAGCTTAGGCACGTGATACGTAAGTACCTTCTTGCGTATTGATTACCAATTTTTGACCGATTTCGATGAAGTCTGGTACGTTAACAACAAGACCTGTTTCAAGAGTTGCAGGTTTACCAGAACCAGTAACTGTAGCACCTTTAATTGATGGTTGAGTGTCAGTAACTGTCAATTCAACTGTTGTAGGAACAGTAACACCGATAACTTCAGTACCGTAGAATTGGATTTTAACTTCTGAGTTTTCAAGAATGTAAAGCAATTCTTGTTCTACGTTTACAACTGGAATTTCGTATTGTTCGTAGCTTTCAGTATCCATGAAGTATGCTGTATCATCCATTTTGTAAAGGTATTGTGCAGCACGTGTTTCGATGATTGCTTGTTCGAATTTTTCTTCTGGACGGTAAGTTGTATCGAATGTTGAACCAGTACGTACGTCACGAAGTTTCATACGCATAACTGTGTTACCTTTACCTGGTTTGTGGTGGCTTGCTTCGAGAACTTTGATGAGTTTTCCATCAGATGTTACGAAAGTCATACCTGCTCTAAGCTTACTTGCTTCAATCATTTATTAATTACCTCTTATAAATTATTTATCACTTCATTTTACCATAAAATACGTTATGGCTCAAATCTTTTTAGTCTCTTGAAAAAAGAATCCGAACTATGTCAAAAAATTTTAATTTTGATATAATGAACGGTGAGAATTTATTAAAAGGAGATTTATTGATATGAAGGTGAGACTTGAAAATCAAAATGGAGAAATTAAAGAAGTAAAAGCTGGTTTCAGCTGGACAACTCTCTTTTTCTCTTTCTTTGTGCCACTTTTCCGCAAAGATTGGAAATGGTTCGGTATTATGTTAGCAACTAAGTTAGTAGTAACTATTCTTGCACTAGGTGCTGGTTTTTCAGCTCTCTCATTTGCTGCCAACATTGCATTTGCATTAATGTACAACAGTTATTTCATCAAAAAATTACTCAGCGATGGATGGCAACCAATGACGGAAGTTGACGAAAAAATTTTAAAAGATAAATTGAATTAATACTAAAAGCACTCTGTCGAGTGCTTTTTTAATGCTTAATCATCAAAATCATCCATACCAAGTCTAACTTCTGGAACATCGTGTTGAACGCATTCAACGCCTTTTTGTTTCATCAATTCAAGTGCGAATGGATGCATGCGGTAAGCTGTTTTGTAAGTGATTTTCTTGATACCAGCTTGAAGTAGAGCTTTGGTACAGTTAATACACGGAAAATGTGTGACGTAAATTTCTGTGCCTTTGGTTGAGATACCTTCCTTGGCACATTGGATAAGGGCATTCATTTCAGCGTGAACGGTACGGATACAATGACCGTCTTCCATCTTGTGACCAGCTTCACTACAATTATCTGTTTCTGATACGCCACCATTGTAACCAGTCGCAATGATACGATTATCTTTCACCAAAACAGCTCCAACAAAGGCGCGGTCACAGGTTGATCGTTTTGAAATCAACTCCGCATTTGCCATAAAATAATCTTCCCAAGAAAGTCTTTCAGTCATTGTATTCCTCCTTTTCTAAACGCTTAACAATTATAAAATAATCAATTCTTTTGGCGCCAAAGTAAGTACTTCGCAACCATTTTCTGTCACAACTAAATCATCTTCGATACGAACACCGTATTTGTTATCAAGATAAATTCCCGGTTCATCAGTGATGGTCATGCCAACTTCAACCAATTCATCAGAATTACCAAAGAAGGGAATTTCATGAATATCAAGCCCGATGCCGTGTCCAATACCATGTGTAAAGTGCTCACCATAACCAGCTTTTTCAATGACATCACGCGCCAACTTATCATAATCACGACGTGTCATCCCAGCTTTAACAGAGTCAATCACCGCTTGATTAGCACGTAAAACCACGTCATAAATCTCGCGCTCTTCGTCAGTCGTCTCACCGATATGGATTGTACGCGTCATATCGCTAACGTAGTGGTTGTAGTAGCAACCAAAATCAAGCGTCAAGGTTTCGCCAGATTGAATTACCTTCTCACTGGCTACGCCGTGAGGCATAGCAGAGCGGTAGCCTGATGCCGCAATGGTTTCAAAAGACACACCAGAAGCACCATATTCACGCATACGAAAATCAAGGAAATTCGCCACTTGTAGCTCAGTAGTCTGACCTGGCTTGATAAAATCAAGCATGTCTGTAAAGGCACGATCAGAAATGGAACAAGCCTTACGAATGGTCTCAATTTCAGAAGCATCTTTAATCATGCGCAATTCTTCCATGAAATTCGTCATAGGCACCAAATCATAAGCTGCAAAAAATCCCTGCAAAGCTTGATAATAAGCAAAGGATACTCGACTGTCAAAACCAATTTTCTTCATGTTATCTGCTTGAATGACCTTGGCAATCTCAGAAAGAGCATCTCGGCTTTCAATGATATCAAAACCTTGAACAGATTGCTTAGCAATCAAGGTGTAACGAGCATCCGTCACAAACAAACGACGCGTTTTTGAAATAAAAACAGTCGCTGACGTCCCCCAGAATCCTGTTAAATAATAAATATTATTTTGACCAGTCACCAAAAACGCATCAACATCTGATTGTTTTAACTTAGCATCAAATCTTTCAAGTCTTGCTAGCATGAACCTCTCCCTCTCTCGTTTTTTAAAATAATTATACCAGAAAATCCTTGAAACAATCGCCTTTTTCACGTTTTTTCACAAAATACTTAGCTGGTAAATCAATTTTATCGTAAAAAAAGAACCATCAGGTTCTTTTAAGTTATTGAATTTGCTTTCTTGATAAATAAAACACTTAGAATAACAAGGCTTAAGCCGTAAATAAAATAAAGCGATTGGTAGCTTTGGAGACCCAGAATTTGACTGATTAGTAAAACAGCTATGCTTACAATATTAACCACAGTCGTCATACTGACCACCCATTTTTCAGTATTACTGCTTTGTAAAAGCATTTTTGAACTTTCATAAAGTGGCGTTGCAATCATGACAAGCATAGTGAAGGCAGTCATCGGGATAATATTAGTATTGATTTGACTTGATAAGAAACTAGCAAAGATATTGGCACAAAGTGTCACAAGCACCGCAAAAATTATACTTACCAGATAGCTATTACAGTAAATCACACGCATAAGTAACTTAGTCCCCTGCTTTTGACTAGCCTGCGGCAAAAAGACAGAAACTGCTCCTGCATACATAAAAGCTGGCAAACGAACTATTGAAAACAACTGACTAATCACCGCATAGATAGAGAGGATTTTCAAGCCTTGTCGTCCCATCAAAGCATCAAATACCATGATAAAAAGGACGCTTTCTAAAATTTCTTGAATAGTCAAAGGAATCCCAAAAAGAATTAACTCTTTTTTACAAGTTGATTGAGATTTCAAAGCTTCAAAAATCACACCAGAAACCAAGCTAAAATAAGCTAAAACCACTAAAAGCAATGACGTTATAGCAGAAATCGCTGCGCCCTTCACTCCAAAAATTGGAACCAAATAGTAATTCATCACCACATCAAGCAGCGAGCTAACAAGCCCAATCCAAAAAATCGGCTTGGTTTTCTTTTCAACTTTTAAAACATTTGTCAACAAAAATGTTAACAAGGTCAGAAGAATATACGGTGACATGATCACCAGATAAACCGCTGATAAGTCGAGCAAATCACCTGTGAAACCATAGAATAGTTGGAGAAAAACCTTTCCAAAAACTAGGCACAAGACCATAAATAAAAGACCAATTAGCATATCCAAAAGTAATGATGATTTCAACAAATCTTTAAATCGGCTCTTGTCATTTTCCGCAAAAGCACGCGCCCCTTTGATATTAAAGGATA
Organism: Streptococcus equinus; assembly: GCF_900104225.1. Lineage (GTDB taxonomy): Bacteria > Bacillota > Bacilli > Lactobacillales > Streptococcaceae > Streptococcus > Streptococcus equinus_D. The sequence continues at coordinate 102,613 of NZ_FNJK01000004.1, forward strand.
GACTAAAGGCGCCTAAAATCCCACCAAAGGCAAACAAGAAATTTTGAATCACCGATATTCCAGAAAGTGCCACACTTGAGTCATTAACCGCAAAATGCAGCGACAGTTGATTAATCAAAAGCTGCGCAATATTAGTCGCAATCAACGGAAAAACATAACGATTAACCTCTTTTGAATAAGCCATAACTCCTCCAATAAATCTCGATAGCAAACCGCATACTGTCCCTATATTTAGCACCATTATAGCACAAAGTGAACTAATATTATGGTGCTCTAAGATTATCCTATTCTACCCAACATCAACTTTATTACAAAAAACACCCCGAAAGTGCTAACTTCAGGGTAGAAATGAAACTTAAATATATATTCTTAATTAAGAATAAATTCTCTATAGGGTTGTGATTTTTCTAACAATTCTTCGTGTGTAGATTTTATTACCTCTCCCGTCTCATTATTGACAAAAATAACTTTATCTACATAATGAACTATATCTAGATGATGACTAACAATAAGCATTGTCTTATCACTGTATTTTTCACTTTGAAGAATATTTGTATAAATTTTATTTTTACTTACTTCATCCAAGTTACTAAAAGCCTCATCCCATATAATCAATGACTTTCCTTTTAGTAACGATCGCGCAATCAATATTTTTTGTACTTGACCACCTGATAAATTTTTACCTTGTTTTAGTAATTTTGAATGTAATTTATTAGGAAGTTTATCAATTACTGACTCTGCCGAAGTATCCTTTAAAACCTGTTTTAAATAGTCATAATTCTCCCCGTCATATTCTAAATTATCTAAAATACTTCCCTTTTTTAAAGGCATATTTTGCAAAACGACACCTAATTTGTTAGTTAAATTACTATCACCGTAATAAAGTTCTCCAGAATATCTTAACATTCCCGCAAGTAATAAAATAAGTGTTGATTTTCCGCTTCCAGACTTTCCAACAATTGCTACCTTTTCACCACGCTTAATTGTCAAATTAATTGGTTGATAAAGGTTATTAAAATCATACGAAAAATTAAGTTGCTTTGCCTCAATCAAATATTCTGAATTATTCTTTTCACTTACTTTTATCTTAGGAACAGATTTAAGTAAATCTCCTTGTTTTTCAGCATATACCTTAAGTCGCGACATTTCAAATAAACTATTTTTAATTTGTTCAATTGACGCAATAAGAATTGAAATACTAGTTTGATACAAAACAAGATCTGCAAAAGAAATATTGAAAAAATGATTGTAATATATTGCAAATATAACCACCATAGATAGGCTTACAAAATTGAAAATAGTTCCAACTAATTGAACTTTATTATCAACTTTCAAAACCTTTGAATATTGTCTTGTTAAATTTGAATTATACCTTTCTAAGTGACTTTGCACTACCTTTTCTTGTCTCGTCAATTTAATATAATCAACTATATCTAAATCTCCTTGAAGTTCTGAATTAAAATCAATAAGAGATTGAACATAAGATTGATTAACTTCAATTTGTTTTTTACACAAGACTGCTGAAAAGAATCCATACATTAATATCATAAAAAATAGTATTAATGTTAAATATTTAGAAACTGTCATTAAATATGTAAAGATAATAACCCCTGAAAAGATACTGATTATTGAAGGTATTAACTTTTGTGAGATGCTATCTCTTAATGTGGTTTTAAAATTTATTTTTTCTGAAATACTTCCATTCGTATGATTCCGATAATATAACAATGGTTTATTTAATAATTTTTCAAATAAATAATTTGAATAGTGATTATCAAACTCTTTATTATATTTCAACAAAGTCATATTTTTTATTAAATATCCTAAAATTTGAAAACAGATAATGACAACTAATAAAAAAATACTAAACGCAAACCTCCACTTATAGCTCATTATATTTCGTATTATTATTGAGAATAATAATACACTAGACTGTACTAAAATAAGAGAAACGAGAAATGTTACGATTATCTTAGCATTTATCGTCTTTTTCAAGTACTTTAAAAAAAGGTCATTAACTCTTCTCTTTTCAAAGTTTTCTGTAGGAAGTACTAAAATAACTACATTTGAAAAATGTTGCCTTACTTCTTGAAATGTATATGAAATCCTACCTAACGCTGGATCTACTATTTTCTTAAATATAATCAAAAAGCTTTATCAATGATGTATTTATCTTCTACGCTCATCATTTTATACTTCTAAGTTAAAGATAAGATAAAGAAATGACTAATTATTCAGTAAAAAATTATTTCTTATCCTTATTTTTACATAACTCACTGCAAGATAACCAATAAAAAAGAAGAGAAAATCCGATATTTACTAATAAAAATAAAATTAATTCAAAACAACTAAAATCATTTGAAGATAAATTATTCATTTCCTTACTTCGTAAAGCAAGCATTGGTTGAGCGTACGGATAAAACTTATTAATCCCATCACTATAGAACATCAAAGCAAAGGTACCAAATCCACCTATAGCAGCAAGAGTAACGGATTTACTTAGGTTTCTAGTTTTAGCAGAAAAATATGTCTGAATACATATTATTGAGACCGAACCAATTACAGATAAAATAACCCATTTTAATCGCAACAAAACATCTGACATTAATAAAATCTGATCTTTTTGAGCAACCACAATATATAAAATCACAAATAATAATTGAATTGGTAAAATAATTCTTACAATACTAATAATTTTAGCGATTGTTAATTTAGAAAGTGAAACTTGGTTTGAACGCAACATATCTAGTGTATTATTTTCAAATTCAGGTCTCCATAACAAACCAACATAAATTGCTAATAACGGAGGATAAAGCAGGCTGCTATTATACAATGTCAATTGCCCCCACAAAACTCTAGATTCTGTTCTAATCGTTAAATCTGAATGATAATAATAATAAGTAAATAAAGCAATAAAACTTGTCAATATCCAAAATAATATCCCTATAGCTAGTAATTGAACCTTTTTAGTCTTTTTCCATTCAGCTAAAATATACCCCTTCATCTCATAGCTCCTCCGTTTTTATTAATAATATTCATCGATATACGATAAACAATAAATGCAAAAATTGTATATAAAAGGAATCTAAGCATTAAATCTGGTGTCCTAACATATTCATAAACATTATCATTACCAACATAAAATTGATATGGAGAAAGATAAGCAGAACCTAACCACGGAAAGATAAAACTCCAGATTTTCGTAGCCACTTGCATTAAAATAAGACCAAAGAACGCTCCTAAGAAACCAAGTCCTAGCACTAAACCTTGTTTTTCAGTTACTAACACTAACGTCAAATACAAACAAATCAGACAAAAATCTGTCAAAACTAATCCCAAAAATTTCACACATAACAGTGATAACGAGGGAGTTAAACCAACACAAATTGCAAATATAGAAATAAGAAAAATTTCCAAAAGGGATAATATTGCGAAAAATACTATACTTAACAATAATTTATTTTTAAAAATAGATAAATAAGTTTGACCATTAGATTGCTGTAATTTAAACGTTCTTCCAACCTGTTCTCCATGTACAATACGCAAAACAAATACTGTTACGGCTATAGGAGCCACAATTACGTCAACTGTTTGATTATTAAAAAGAGTACTAATCTGATGTAATTCTGGATTTACCGCTTGAGAATATTTGGCACTTATTTCCCAAAAAGCACCAGCTGCAGTAATCAATAAACCAAAAATGAAAGACTTGGTACGTCTTACCTTTAGCAATTCTAATTTCAATATTTGAATCATAACACTTCTCCTTTACCCTTTGTCATAGACAAGAAAATATCTTCCAGAGACTCTTTCTCTCTTGAGACATGGTTAATGGAGTAGCCTGAATCAACCAATAATTTTACAAGTTTACCAATCATTAAATCTGTAATATCTTTTATTTTTAATTTATTACCTACAAGAGATATTACCTCTACCTCTGATTGTTTTAAAACTTCAATAATCTTACTATCTTTGCTGAAATCTCCACAGATTTCAATCCATCTATTTGATTTTATTTCTTCTATTTTCCCCTCATAGACTAGCTTTCCACTATTGATAATTCCAACACGGTCAGCAATTTGTTCAATTTCGGATAAAATATGACTTGAAATAAAAATAGTTAAACCTGTTTTCTTTGCAAGATTTATAATTAACTCACGAATCTCATGTATTCCAGCAGGATCTAAACCATTCGTCGGTTCATCAAGAAGTAAAATTTTGGGATGTTTTACCAATGCAAACGCCAGTGCGAGACGCTGTTTCATCCCCAACGAAAAGTCTTTAACCAATTTTCTTTTATTTTTCTCGTCTAAAAGTCCAACTAGTTTTAGCGTTGATTGAATATTTTTTTCATCGAAATTCAACATTTTTTGAAGAACAGATAAGTTTTCATAAGCTGTTAAATTAGGATAGTAAGAAGGTTCTTCAATCATCGATCCTATATTGGTTAAGTATTCTTTATCATCAATAATACTTTTACCTTCAATTTTTATTTCTCCAGCTGTAGGTGTAAGCAAAGATAAAATCATCTTCATAGTAGTACTTTTTCCAGCACCATTTGGTCCTAAAAAGCCATATATTTCTCCTTCATAAACAGTCAATTTTTCTAAATTAACTGTCGTTATATCACCATAAGTTTTCTTTAAATTTGTCAATTGAATCACTGGTTTCATTATTTTTCTCCTAATTATTTTTTAGTAAATATAAAAAATAGATAGTAATTAATTCTGTTTTCTATAATTAATACACGATGTGAAATTCACTCGCTCTACTTAGTATAAAAAAAGATGTTAAAGTTAACATAAAGAAACTCTCATCTTTCTAAAAACTTGATAAGCACATATTCGTTGTGCTATACTCATATAAAATTAGACATAAAATTTGATAGTTTTTTATTATTACGTGAATTGTTAGCGAGGTGATTAATTTGACTTTTGAAGATCAAATTCTGAATAAAAGGATTTTAGTTGTTGACGATGATTCTACTTTAAATGAATCAATTAAAGAGATACTAATTTCATATCACTTTAAAAATATTTCTAGTGCATTCAGTATACAAGAAGCATATAACAAACTAAAAATACAAACTGTCGACCTCATTTTACTAGATGTCATGTTACCAGATGGTGATGGTTTTTCATTCGCAACTAATATAAGAAAAACTTCTGACATTCCTATCTTATTTTTAACTGCAAAAAGCAATCTTGAAGATGAAATACGTGGTTTAAAATCTGGTGGAGACGATTATATAACAAAACCATTTCTTCCTGAAAGCTTAATTTATAGAATTATGGCTCTTTTAAGACGAACCTACAAAGAAAATCCAAGTTGTTTCTATCTAGATAACTGCAAAATAGATTTATCTCAAGCAATTCTCATAAAAGATAATGATGAACACTTCAGTTTTACACGAATAGAATTACAAATACTCCAAAAATTATTTGACAATAAAAATTATATTGTTTCGATTGAATCTTTATGCGAAGCTGTTTGGGGATATGATTACTTTGAACGCGAAAAATCATTAATGGTTCATATTCGAAATATCCGAGAAAAAATTGAAAATAACCCTTCAAAACCTACTCATTTAATTACTATTAAAGGACTTGGATATAAGTTAATAATTTGAGGTTAAGGCAGTGCAAAGTTTAAAAAAAATTTATCATCTCATTCGTCGATTTATTGTTTCTTTCTTGCTACTACTTTTTATTGATTTTATTTTTATTATTGTTGTAACCTCAGTTCAATTTAAACACCAGAGTAGTGAAAGCCTCACCAGCCAAGTTGCAAGTGAGATAACTTTCTCTTCAGAAAGACAAACATTAACTCAAAAAGGAAAAGAGATAGTTAAAAACAATCATTTATGGCTTATTATAATCGACTCGAATACTGGCAATGTTACATTTCAATATAAAAAACCACATAGTATTCCCACCTCATACAACCTTGCTGACGGAATAAAATTTAGCAGATACTATCTTAAAAATTATCCTGTATTCACTAATATCACGGAAAATAATATTGCTGTTATTGGTTTTCCAAAAAATTCTGTCATAAGAATCCCTTCAAATTATTTCGAAAGAGATGATTTTCGTGTTTACCTTATACTAGGTATAGGCCTATTAACATTTAATTTCTTATACTTTATTATTCTTTATACTATCAGTACTAACTTCATCAAATCGAGATTAAGTCCTCTTATTACTGCAATTGAAAATCTTCCTAATGGGTTAGAAAAAAAAGTCCCTAACCAAGATGAATTAGAAAAAATAACTCAGGCTATTAATTCCGCTGATAAAAAACTGAAAGAAACTGAATCTTTCAAAGAAGAATGGATTTCTGGCATTGCTCACGACATAAAAACCCCACTTTCAGTTATTATTTCTAACACAGATTTAGCAAAAAAAGACGCTGATTACTCTAAACTCAACAAAAGATTGAATTCTATCATGGTAGAGGCATACTATATTCAAAATGTATTGAATGATCTAAATATTTACGAACGATTAGTTAACGGAAATTTTGAATTAAAAACTACCGCTACATATATTGTTCCGTTTTTCAGAAAAATAATTATTCAAATCCTTAACCAAAAATTAGGAGAAAACTTTGATTTTCAATTTGAGGCGGACTCTTCTCTTAATAATAAAACTTTCATGATAGAAGAAAATTTAATGTCAAGAGTTGTTCATAATATCATTTACAATACAATTTTACACAATCCCAATGGATGTAAAATCGAGATAAACCTTTACAAAGATGGTAACAATGTCAAAATCAGCTTTAAAGATAACGGCGTTGGAATTTCTAATGAAAGACTAAAAGACTTAAAGCACTTTAAAGCTGAAACTACCTTTAACATCAGTGGAGCATATAGACACGGAATTGGTTTAAAAATTTCAAAACAAATAGTCGAATTACATGATGGCTATATAAACTTCGAAAGTGAAGAGAATAGATTCTTTAAAGCTGACATAACCCTACCAATATGTAAAAATGCATCTCTTGATTAATTTTTATAATACAAAATCCTAAGATAAAAAAATTTTATGGCTAAAAATAGAGATTCACATTTTATGTGATTCTCTATTTTTAGTTTATCTTTGTTTTTCCGTAGCTCTTTGAAAATTATTGACTGCTTTGAGCAGTTAACAAAAATGGAAGAATACCTTTCGTACTCTTCCAAATTACCTTGATGAAATCTAAAGCTATTTTTGGGGGTTATTTTTTCTTTTTATCCGATAAATAAATTGCAAGACTTGCAACAAAAACAGTAAAAATTCCTAAATATAATGCCATAATTTCCATCTCCTCGCTTACGATTTGTCCACTTATAATTCCATAATTTTCAAAAAGCTTACTAATTGTGATTTTTACTTCAATTTATCTTTCAAATATTGTCCTGTGAAGGATTCTTTGACTTTGGCGACTTCTTCTGGTGTGCCTGTAGCGATGATTTGTCCACCGCCGACACCACCTTCTGGTCCAAGGTCGATAATGTGGTCAGCCGTCTTAATCACATCAAGGTTGTGTTCAATGACAAGCACAGTATTACCGTCATCCACAAAACGTTGAAGGACTTTAAGCAGACGAGCAATATCATCTGTATGAAGACCTGTCGTTGGTTCATCAAGGATATAAAGGCTCTTACCAGTTGAGCGTTTGTGAAGTTCACTAGCCAATTTCATACGCTGTGCTTCACCACCAGAAAGGGTTGTTGCTGGTTGTCCAAGTGTGACATAACCAAGTCCAACGTCTTTGATAGTTTGCAATTTGCGTGCGATTTTAGGGATTGGTGCAAAGAATTCAACCGCATCATTAACTGTCATATCGAGAATTTCAGCGATATTTTTATCTTTGTAATGAACTTCAAGCGTTTCACTGTTATAACGTGTGCCATGACAAACTTCACAAGGTACATACACATCTGGCAAGAAGTGCATTTCAATCTTGATAATTCCATCACCAGAGCAAGCCTCACAACGTCCACCTTTGACGTTAAATGAGAAGCGCCCTTTCTTGTAACCACGAATTTTAGCTTCATTGGTCTTGGCAAATAATTCACGGATATCATCAAAAACACCTGTATAAGTAGCAGGATTTGAACGCGGTGTACGACCGATTGGGCTTTGGTCAATGTCAATCAAGCGTTCAATGTTTTCCACACCTTCAAGTGCTTTGTGTTTACCTGGCTTATCAGAATTACGATTTAATTTTTGAGCAACAGCTTTTTTCAAAATACTGTTAACCAAGGTTGATTTACCTGAACCAGATACTCCAGTCACCGCGATGAATTTTCCAAGTGGGAAAGTCACGTCAATATTTTGCAAGTTGTTTTCGCAAGCACCAAGAACACGTAGGAAACGTCCATTACCTTTACGACGTTCTAGTGGCACAGGAATTTCTTTTGCACCTGACAAATATTGCCCTGTGATTGATTTCTTGTTCTTAGCAACTTCTTCTGGCGTTCCTGAAGCGACGATTTGCCCACCAAATTCACCCGCACCTGGTCCGACATCAATCAACCAATCAGCTTGACGCATAGTGTCTTCGTCGTGTTCAACGACAATTAAGGTATTTCCGAGATCACGCATTTTCTTCAAACTATCAATCAAACGGTCATTGTCGCGTTGATGAAGCCCAATTGACGGTTCATCAAGGATATAAAGTACGCCCGACAAGTTTGAACCAATTTGTGTTGCCAAACGAATACGTTGACTTTCACCACCTGACAAAGTCCCCGCAGAACGTGATAAGGTCAAGTAATTCAAGCCAACATTGTTAAGGAAAGTCAAACGGTCTTTGATTTCCTTAACAATCGGTGTAGCGATAGTTTTTTCATTCTCAGAAAGCTCCAAATGATTCAAGAGTTCCAAATGGTCAGCAACTGACAAATCAGACACCTGACCAATATTCAAACCATTTTCACCACCAACACGAACGCAGAGTGCTTGATTATTCAAACGATAACCATGACAAGTTGGACATGGCAATTCGTTCATGTAACCGCGCATGACGTTACGAGTGAAGTCGCTGTTTGTCTCGTGGTAACGACGATTGATATTGTTGACAACACCTTCAAATGGTAGGTCAATGTTGCGCTCACCACCGAAATCATTGACATAGTGGAAATGGAATTCACGCTCACCTGAACCGTAAAGCACAAGATTTTGCTCTTCTTCTGTCAAATCATCAAAAGGCGTATCCATATCAACACCAAAAGCCTCCATAGCTTGCTCAAGCATAGCTGGATAATAATTTGATGAAATAGGATTCCACGGTGCTAAAGCTCCCTCACGAAGCGTTTTACTGCGGTCAGGAATCACCAAATCCAAGTCGACTTCCAGTTTATTTCCCAAACCATCACAAGTTGGACATGAGCCAAACGGCGCATTAAACGAGAACAAGCGTGGTTCCAATTCAGGAACGGTAAATCCACAAACCGGACATGAATAATGTTCTGAGAAAAGCAATTCATTTCCATCCATCGTGTCGATGATAACATAGCCATCAGCCAAACGAAGCGCAGCTTCTACAGAATCAAAAAGACGTGAACGAATGCCCTCTTTATTAATCAAACGGTCCACAACAATCTCGATGTTGTGCATTTTACTCTTAGACAACTCAGGAACTTCTGAAATATCAAAAATGTCACCATCCACGCGTACACGTACATAACCATCTTTTTGAATGCGATCAAAAATCGTCTTGTGTTGACCTTTTTTGCGACGCACAACAGGCGCTAATATTTGCATTCTTGTGCGCTCAGGCAATTCCAATACCTTATCAACAATCTGTTCAACAGATGATGCCGTGATTGGACCATGCCCGTTGATACAGTATGGTGTTCCCACACGCGCATACAAAAGACGCAGATAATCATTGATTTCTGTCGTTGTCCCTACTGTTGAACGGGGGTTTTTACTCGTCGTTTTTTGGTCAATGGAAATGGCAGGGCTGAGACCTTCAATCGAATCAACATCTGGTTTTTCCATATTTCCAAGAAACATACGTGCATACGCTGAAAGACTTTCCACATAGCGACGTTGCCCTTCAGCATAAATCGTATCAAATGCCAAACTAGATTTTCCTGATCCTGACAAACCAGTCACAACCACCAATTTGTCACGCGGAATTTCAACATTGACATTCTTTAAATTATGGGCCCTAGCCCCTCGAATAATTAATTTATCTTGCATAATTTATCAAATGAACCTAAGAAGCTTTCTGATATGCTCTTAAATTCTATTCCTTTCTTAACGAATACAATGTTCTTAACTTCATTATAACAAATTTTCTACTTTTCTCTGTCCCCAAAAACTGCTAATTGTAGTATAATAGACTAGTATGTAGAATTTTATTCACCGAATCATTGGTGGTTTCAATTTTACAAATAAAAAAATTGAACAAGAGCTTGACATGGCACTATCGCTGGTGGGCCTAACTTACTACAGTTTAAAAGTTCTTGTATCTCATCGTAAAAGGAGGGGTTGTTTTTATGGAACAAATGTTTCTATCAACAGCGTTAGAGTTTAAAGAAATCAATACATTCGAGCCAGGAGCTTGGATTAATTTGGTCAACCCCTCCCAGGAAGAATCTGTTCAACTATCCGAACAATTTAATATTGATATTACAGACCTTCGTGCGCCACTCGACCTTGAAGAAACATCACGTATCTCTGTTGAAGATGATTATACATTGATTATCGTGGACGTTCCAACCTACGAAGAACGTAATAATAAAAGCTATTATGTAACCATTCCGCTCGGTATCATTGTCACTGACAATGCTGTTATCACAACGTGTTTACAAGAACTAACATTATTTGATAACTTTTTCAATCGTCGTGTCAAAAACTTCTACACATTTATGAAGACACGCTTTGTTTTCCAATTGCTTTATCGCAATGCTGAGTTATTCCTAACAGCCCTTCGTTCTATCGACCGTCAAAGCGACCGAATCGAAGCTGAATTGGAAAATGCTACACGTAATGAGCAATTAATCGACATGATGGAGTTGGAAAAATCTATCGTCTACTTGAAAGCCTCATTGAAATTCAACGAGCGTATCGTTAAAAAACTTTCGAGTAGTACCAGCTCTTTGAAAAAATATATCGAAGATGAAGATTTACTTGAAGATACACTGATTGAAACGCAACAGGCCATCGAAATGGCTGGCATTTATGAAAATGTCTTGAATGCCATGACTGAAACAACTGCTTCAATCATCAACAACAACCAGAATACCATCATGAAAACACTAGCTTTAATGACAATGGCACTTGATATCCCAACAGTTATCTTTTCAGCCTATGGGATGAACTTCCAAAACAACTGGTTGCCACTAAACGGTCTACCACATGCCTTTTGGTACATTGTCTTTATCGCAGCCGCCATGAGCTTATCAGTAGTATTCTACTTTTTCAGAAAGAAATGGTTTTAACCTGCCAATTTCTGTTGCGACTAAAGTCGCTAACAGAAATACGGAAGAATCTATCAGGATTCTTCCTAGGCATCTTACTAATTCGAGATTTGATTATTATCGAATCAAATCTCTCATGTCGTAACATTTCGTAACATTTTTCAATATTGAAAGTACAATAACTAGTAAATCTCACAGGACTTTCCTAACTCTTTTACTAGTTCGAAAAGTGATTAGTATCGAATCACTTTTCTCTCGTCGTAACTTTTCAATCACTATTACGGCTAAACTTATTAATTTGCATAGTATTTACTTTCTAAAGGCACTTACTAGTTAGAAAAAGCAAGTGATTTTGTTTTCTCTAACTAATAACTGGCTTTATCTTATAAGACCTTACATATAGGAGAATATATTATGGATTTATCTAACCTTACTAAAAAAAATCAGGAATTCGTTCATATTGCTACTAATCAATTGATTGAAGATGGCAAATCAGATGAAGAAATCAAAGCAATTTTGGAAGAAGTTTTGCCTACAATCATCGAAAATCAAAAAAAAGGATTGACTGCTCGTGCCCTTCTTGGTGCACCAACAGTTTGGGCTGCTTCTTTCACTGAAAAAGCTTCTGATACCAAAGCAAAACAAGAAAAGAAAAATGATAACCCATGGTTAATGTGGTTAGATACTTCACTTCTATTCGTCGGTGTTGTTGCCCTTCTTAACGCTCTTATGGGATTCTTCAATTCAGCAACAACAAGCTCTGGACTCTTCTCATTGCTTGCCCTTGGTTTTGGTGGTGGTGCTGCTATGTACGCAACTTACCACTTCATCTACCGCCACGCTGGTAAACCTAAGAGCGAACGTCCAGGACTTGGTAAAACTATCTTGGTACTTGGTTTAGCTATGCTCGGATGGATTCTCCTATACACAGCTACTGCCTTCCTACCAGCAGTTCTTAACCCACAATTGCCACCTATCGTAATGCTTATCATCGGTCTTGCATCACTTGTCGGACGTTACTTCCTTCAAAAGAAATTTAATATCCTTAATGCAATGACACCACAACAATAAATGTAACAAAAACCTCACTAAACACTATGTTTAGTGAGGTTTTTGTCATTTAGAACGTAAACTCAAAACAATATCATCTGGCCAATTTGACACAACTTTGATATTATCAAGATCATTCACTTTTAATTTCTTAGCTGAAAAATAAGTTTTATGATGGTATCGAATATTAAAATCATCTTGACTTTCTTCTTGGACATCTTCTAATTGATTATCATTTAAATAAAAATTAGTCTTCTGTCCTTTTTTCAAATCATCTTTTGTAAACATAAGATACACTGTTCCTGTAAAATGCTCAGGCAATTCTCGTTTCTCATTAACACTCACCGTAAGGACATCTTTTAAATTCAGCTGCTTTTCTTCTTTTTTCACTGCTGTTTGAACAGCGTCTGTAGTATCATAAGCAACATCTGAGATAATACCACAACCTGACAACATACCACACAAAAACAGCACTCCCAAAACTTTAATCACTTTCATCACAATCTCTCCTATACTCTAAAATATCTCCCGGCTGGCAATCTAATTCCCTACAAATACTCATTAGAGTATTAAACCTAATTCCTTTTGCTTTGCCAGTTTTTAAAATCGATAAATTAGCTTCCGTAATTCCAATTTTTTCAGCTAATTCTTTAGACTTTACATTTCTTGACTTCAGAAGTCTATCTAAATTTACTTTTATTTCTTCCATATCAAATAATTTCATCATGGTCTTTTTGTAACTGATAACCACGCTTCAATACAACAATAGCAACATCATTAATAATAATCAACAAGATATTCACAAGATAGTCCTTAAATGACAAGTCAAAAATACTGCTAACATTTTCCATTTGAAAATATTTAAACGACATGTTAATAAGTAATTGAACACCTGTGAACAACACTTGATAAAGCAAGACTTTAGAAAGAAAATCGATATTCTCAGAGCAAAAATATGCTTCTTTTTGAAAATTTGTCAACAACTTATCCAAAGAAAGCATTATCCAAAAAAGAAGATAGAAAAGAATTATTGTCATTATCAAAACAAGAATCGGAAACCAGACAGAAACCTGGACACTTCGATAACCGTAGTCTAAAGTAAAATGACCGTCATGATTTTGTCCAGCAAAAAAGACTCCAAAAATCCCAAGTAGCATCACAAAGATACCTGCGATTGACAAATAACGTACAATCTTAACTACTTCTCTCCCAACCTTTAAAATAATATCTTTCATACCTCACCTTAAATTATTGTTTTACAATAATCTCCTTTTAAAAATTATTATAAAACAATAATTACCACTTGTAAAGTTCAAAATTTTAGCAACAAAAAAACGACCTCTTTCGAAGTCGTTTTTTCTGTTCATCGCAACGAATTAGTCTTCGTTTACGAATGGCATAAGAGCCATAACGCGAGCGCGTTTGATAGCTGTTGTTACTTTACGTTGGTTTTTAGCTGAAGTTCCAGTTACGCGACGTGGAAGAATTTTACCACGTTCTGAAACGAAACGGCTAAGAAGCTCAGTATCTTTGTAATCAACATATTCAATTTTGTTAGCTGCGATGTAATCAACTTTTTTACGGCGTTTGAATCCGCCACGACGTTGTTGAGCCATGTTTTATTCTCCTTTATATTATCGTTGTTTCAAGTTTTTAGACAAACCTGATGTGTCCATATCCATTAGAATGGAAGATCGTCATCTGAAATGTCCATTGGGTTAGAATTACCAAATGGGCTTTCGTCACGACCGAAGTTAGGTGTTTGTTGCTGTGAAGGTTGTGATGAGAAACCACCGTTTGAAGCTCCACCAAATGATGAATTGTTATTAAATCCACCGTTGAATGAGCCATTTGATTGACCTTCACGTGTAGCACGACTTTCCAAGATTTGGAAATTATCTGCAATCACTTCTGTTACATAAACACGTTGACCTTGTTGGTTTTCATAATTACGAGTCTGAATACGACCTGTGATACCAACCAATGTGCCTTTTTTAGCCCAGTTAGCCAAGTTTTCAGCTTGCTGACGCCAAATCACACAGTTAATGAAATCAGCTTCACGTTCACCATTTTGATTCTTGAAGTTGCGGTTTACAGCAAGTGTAAAAGTAGCAACTGCTTGATTAGATGGTGTGTAACGAAGTTCTGCATCGCGGGTCATGCGACCGACAAGTACTACATTATTAATCATAAAATACCTTCTTACGCGTCAAGTTTAACGATCATGTGACGAAGAATGTCACCGTTGATTTTTGAAAGACGGTCAAACTCGTTAAGAGCTACTGCATCTTCTGCTTCAACGTTAACAACGTGGTAAAGTCCTTCGCGGAAATCTTGGATTTCGTATGCAAGACGACGTTTTTCCCAGTCTTTTGATTCAACAACAGTTGCACCGTTGTCAGTCAAGATAGAGTCAAAGCGTGCTACCAAAGCGTTTTTAGCTTCTTCTTCAATGTTTGGACGAATAATGTAAAGAATTTCGTATTTAGCCATTGATATTTTTCCTCCTTTTGGTCTAATGACCCGTGAACATTATCACGAGTAAGTGAGGCGTACTCACAATAAACTATTATACTATACCTTGTTTTAATGTGCAAGAGATTTGTGTGTTACAGAATGATTTCATTCTACTCTAAACAGCGTGCCTTAAACAGAAAAAAGCAGCTCTTAACTCTGCTCTTCTCTTTTAGAAATCACCTTTATTAGAAACCACTAGATTCGTTTCATAAAGTTCTGTCGCAAAATCTAATCCTTTTCTAAAGGCATTAGCTTCTTCACGACTTTCAAAAATCTTTTGTGCTTGAACATATTGTTGTCCACTGCGCCAATACATCTTTCTAACAACCCACATATCCTTTACCTCGCTTTTTAGCTAGTATAAGGTTAATTATAGCACAAATTGTTGAACAATTCATAAAATTAAGTTTTGTCTTTAAGTTTTAATATATCCTCTAACTTTACTTAACACAAATTTTATGAAAGCGTAACACAAATACCGAGAAAAAAGGTGAGAAATCAATCTCACCCTTTTTTATTTTAATTGTCTTTAAAATATTTTTTTAATTGCTTAATGATACTTTGGTAATTATTTGAATCCATCTTAAGACGTTCAATTCTTTTTTCTTCCAAGTATTGTCCAACTTTATCTCCATGTGTTTTGAGGTAATGACGACTTGTTACATAGAAGATATAGGCTACTATAAGGAAACAAATCGGCACAGCAATAAACGGTGCAATGTACAAAGCATTCAACTGCAAAGCATCTGAAATTACTTTGGCTCCACCATTGGCATTAGGGATACGATGTCCTCGAACAAGTAAACGCTGTGTATTGACACCGTAAGGCGTACACGTTACAAGTGTCAAGTAATCTTGATTAGGATCAATGGTCAAATCAGTAAAATCCGTTGGCTCAACGACCCGAATCTGATCAACTTCATAAGTTAATGTTTCATTCAAGACATGAATTGTAAAGGTATCTCCTTCACGCAATTTATCCAAATCAGAAAATAATTTTGCCGATGGCAAACCACGGTGTCCAGATAAAACACAATGAGTCCCTTTTCCACCTACTGGAAGAGATGTCCCTGCCAGATGTCCAATAGATGTCTGCAAAACCTTATCATCCGTTCCGTGATAAATTCCCAATTTGATATTAATCTTAGGAATGCTGATGTATCCCATCGAACCATCATGGTTGAAGTTCAATTGTGATTCATAGTCTTTTTTTTGCGCATCCGTCATGTCCCAATTCATGCTGGTTAAACGCTTATTATAATCTTCTGCCCGACTTAGAATCTCATTATACTCTTTATCAGACATTTTTGAAACGCTTTTTGCATAAGACATGATACCTTTTGTCTGGTGATAAGAATTCCAATAATCACTCAAAGAGGGATAAGTCACTAAACACAGCCCAATGAGAAAGACTAGAGGCATTATTAAAGATTTCCAATGTTGCTTTAGCCACACCACTATGTTTTCTCCTTTCCGCTGGTTGTTTAATGTCAAAAAGAATCATCTTCGAAAGTAGATTTTTCTACTACTCTCGAAGATGGCTTCTTACTGATTAGACATTAGATGTTTTTAACGCGACGTTTTGCAATCATGTAAACGAAAGCAACTAGAATAGCAACGGCACCTACAAGGTAAAGTGCTTTTGTACCAAATGAACCAGTTGATGGCAATTCAACACCTTTGTTGTTTTCAACTTCAACAGTATTCGTTTCTGTAGATGAGACAGTAACAGCTTTGCGTCTTGTTAATTTATTATAACCAGCAGGGGCTTTTGTTTCTTCAAGGTAATAAGTAACTCCACCTTTTAGGCCTGAGATTGTAGCAGTGCCTGCTTCAATGACAACACCTGTTTCACCTGACTCAGCAACACGGTAGTGACCATCTGAAACTTTGACAACTTTAATTTCATTACCATTATCTGCGGCATCATAAAGTTTGAATTCTGCACCAGTCAAACTATTCGTTCCATCTGTTTTGTTAAGTGTAAATTGGTATGTATTAACAGTTGTTTCATCATCATCGTCAAATGTTGTTGTACCATCTGCAGTTGTGTAAGAAATATCAGCTTGGTTGGTAGCTGCAGCATCAGCAGCACCTGATTTTACAACACCATTATAAGTAATAACAACTTCTGCTGGTGAATTATAAAGAGAGTTACCTTCACTGGCCCAAGTTAGATTAATTGTCATAACACCTGTATTAGAATCAACAGATGTTGTAATATTTGATGAAATTGTTGTATTGCCGACTTTAACATTGATACTACTTCCGTCAATAGCTACGTTACTTGGTGTATCGGTAATAGTATAACCGGTAATTAATTTAGAATCTGTAGCACTTGAAGTGACGTAGTTAGTTGCATTAAATTTGATTTGATAATTAACAGTATCCCCAACTTTAGCTGTTGTTGTATCTGTAGCACTGCCACCTACAAGAATTTTTTTACCACCATCTCCATCTGGAATACTTGGAGCAGTAGTATTTTTATCATTAATAGTAGCATTTGGATTAGTACTATCAACTGTGATTACTGCACCAAGTGAAGATTTGATAAAGTAGTAACCAAAACCTAAGTTATCAAATGTTACTGTATTACTAGTGGCTGTTTTTGGCTCACCAACTATAGTACCAAAACCTTCAGCCCAAGTTTTAAAAGCACCAGTTGAAACGTCAAGTCCTGATTTAGCAGTAACGTTATCAGCAGTATCAACATCAAAGTAAGTTTGACCCTCAGTATCTAATGTTTTACCACTTGGTAGTGTGTAAGCAATAGCTCCGTTAGAACCTACAGTGGCATCAAAGAGTTTATAGAGCGTATAAGTTTGTCCTTTTGAAGCATTCTGAACTGTAATTGTTCCGGTAGTATCCGCAAAGACCTGGCTACTTGCAAAGAAAAGTGCAAATGCTGAAAAGAGCAATGCAATCACATTTCTGATCTTTTTCATAGTAAACCTTCTTTCTTTTTCATCCTAAAAATTAAAGACAACATTATTAATTTTAAGCACATCACCTACCCACTATCATTAATAGCTCTTTTCCATCTTTTAAAGATGGTAGTTAGTAATGCGACAATCATTAATAGAATACCTGATAATATTATTTTCTTCGTACCGATACCACCACTACTTGGTAGTTCGCTACCAGCTGGGTTAGTTACTTGAAGGCGATAATTATAGTTCCCCATTCCATTTACAATTCGTTTGTTATCATCTGCTGCCACGACGTGACCATCCTCATCACAAAGTTCAACAGTGTAAATAGAATTATCATATTCATCACGCACTTCAAGAACATTGAAGCAAACGTACTTATTGGTTATTCTGTGACCATCTGGAGCAGTATTTTGAGTGAGGCGATAACGTCCTGGTGTTAAACCTTCAAGATTTAAACCATCTGTAGATGTTACATCAAAGCTGTTAAAGTCACTACTAATATCTTCCCAGACACCAGCACCACGTTTTTCTAATTTGAAGTTTGCACCTGAAAGCGCTGGGCTCCAGCCACTTCCTGTTACTTGCAAATTAATCGTAGGTGTCACAATCAAGTGACCATGTGTGATTGAAATATTGTAGTTGACTGGATTAGTATTAGCCATCAACGTGTAAGTGAAGTAGTTATAACTTGTACCAGGATTTGTCTGACTACCTGTAAAGTTATATTCTTGAACACCTTCACCAAGAATAAAACCATCGGTTGCTGTCATCTCACTTGGAGTAACTGTATGGTCTGTTAAAGCTGTACCATCATAGGTTTTAGTTGCATCAGCTGATGTTAAGACAACATTACGTTTATAGATGGTAAGTGACCCATTTGACACTTGGAAGTGAACATCGAAGTTAGGGTCTGTATTCACAAAGTGATTTTCAAGATCCAAGTTATAAGTTCCGGCATCTTTTTCTGTTATTGAAGAAGCAGAACCGTTAAATTGAATCTTACTTTCTGGGTACAAGCTAGTACTGATACGTGTAATATCGTAACCCACTGTTGAATAAGTACCATCATAAACTTTAGATACTGTATCACCAGTAATCATGACAGATACATAAAGCGGTACTACCGTTAAGGTACCAGATGTATAAGTAATATGATAATAATCTGTACGATCATCACCATCATCATTTGTAATCGTTACAGATGACGGTGTTGTATGACTACTACCAACATTCGTTTGTGAACCAGTGTAAGTTACAGAACCTAACTTGTCACTACTTTGAAGTGAAAGCTTATAAGATTCGTTCAAATCTGATAAACCACTACTCTTAAGTGCTGTACCATCATAATTTTTTACTTTATCACTCGCTACGATATTTAAATTCTTCTTATAATAGAGGTTGATATCAATATTTTCACCACCACTAAAAGTGTAAATATCTTTAACGTTAGTTGGATTATTAGGATTTGTCACATCTTTTCCTGAGTGATAAGTATAACCCGTAATGTCTAGAATATGGTCGTTGGTAACGTTACAAGTTCCACCTTCATGGAAAGTTTCTTCGACTTCAGATTGCCCAGGAATTGGATTACCATCCATATCTAAGTAATGGAAAGTAATATGTCCGTCAGTTTTCTTACTATAATAAAACGTAATAACGTTATTTGCTGAATTTGAAGTTAGTGTCAAGCTCAAAGTATCATCTAGTGGATAGTAGTCACTTCCAAGGTCTGGAGCGATTTCCTTAATGCGAACCGTATCACCTGTAACGGTTTTAGTAACTGATGGTCTAAGTTCAGTATCCGTGCCATCCAATAAGTAACGAACAGTGTAATCAACACTAGATTGTTTCTTACTATAGTAGAAAGTAATAACATTATTTTCGTAATCAAGGTTAATTGATTTTTCGTTATTACCTGGACGATATCCAGTGATTGCCAACGCTTTTTCAGTAATGGTATCACCGATTCGAAGAGCTGGGCTTGTCACTACTTTATCTGGTGATAACTTATTATCATTATTGTCAGCATCTACATAATGGACAGTGTAAGATAATGGATTCAATTTCCAGTGTGCTACCAAATGAGTGTCTTTAGTGATTGGTTTTGTCCAGTCAAAACGTTTACCATCTGAATCATACCAACCATCAAAAGTATAGTGAGTTCTGGTTGGGTCATCTGGAGCTTGTGCACAGACATATTTTTCAACAGACTGTGTCGCTGGAGTCGTTCCTTCACCACCATTTAAATCAAAGGTCACATTGTAATGCGGAGCATTCCATTTCGCATACAAGACCAAATTGTGATTCGGCATTGTATTGAAAGTATAAGGTGACCTCAATGTGGCATCTTCATACCAACCGCCCCAAGTATAATCACTATCAACACCATCTGGACGATTAGGAACATAATTGTAAGTTGATGATGAAATATCTGCACCATACAAAACATCTGATTTCGTTTCTAGTTCACTAGTGCCATAATAATAATCAATGTTATAACTATCACGGTCGTAGTAGAAACGATAGGTCGTCCCTGAAGTACCATAATATTGAGTACCGTTTGCTACAAAATTTTGATTAGTTCGATATGTATAACCATAAATTTCCTTAGCGGTAAACGTACCTGAGTTAAAAATAAATGATTGACTGTACTTATCTGATTTCACATAAGAACCGTCTGGTTGTTGCAACCAGTATTCAGCGGTATACGTTGTACCACGGTTTGTCCAAGTCGCCTTGAAAGTTCGTGTCGTTCCTGAAGATGGTAAAAGTTCTGGCACAACTTCTTGACGTTTGGTCTTGTACTCATTATCCCAAGAATCAAAAAGCCGTTCAGTTGAAACCTGACCAAGATAGTTAAGTGAATAAACTTCCCTAGGATTAGATGTCGAACTTGGCCATACACTTGAAACATCTTGCCCTAAAACAATATCAGTTATCCTGTATTCAGAACCTTTATAAACTTGGCCACCTATATCAATACGTCCCAAAGAGCCACCTTGGAAAATACTTGATAAGTTCAAGTCAAAAACAAATGTATACCGAATCAAACTGTAATAAACATTCAACACAGATGAACCGTCTGCTGCTACGACGATTGAAGACGTACTATTTGGTCCACCAGAAGCATTTTCACGTTGATAACCTTTTGGAACAACCGCAAGATCTGGCGCACTTGAGGCAGTCACCGTTGTATCTACTGTTCCGGTCCTGTTGATGGCACTATCATAAACATAGTGTGTTGTATTCGTAGCGTTATCGTAAACTTCTTTGTAATAAGCAATCGTGTAAGGGACTGTATCTGCCTTCCACTTAGCGTACAAAGTCATATCGCTATTAAGAGTGACATTACCAGTAATTTTGTTACCCGTTAATTCTGGGTTATCATACCATCCATCAAATGAATAACCTTTTTTCTGTGGAACATTACTTGTAATGGCAACTGATTCACCATATAAACCATCTGTTGGTTCAATATAATAACCACCATTGGTGTTATATGAAAGTTCAAATTCCTTACGTGTGTAATAAACGTATAAATCTTGTCCCTGTGCTTGTGTAAGGGTTACAGAATTTGTTCGTTCAAAGTCAGCATATGGATAAGTTAAGACCTGCGGTCTAATCGTTGATCCAATAACACCATGAGCTTGAGTAGACTCAATTTCACTGTAGTTGTTATTATTTAGATTTTTCAACATGTAGTGGATGTTATATGTCGCATCGGCTGCTACATATTGAACCCTGATGGTAATATTTTTATCAACTGTACCATCTGCTGCATCTTTATTTGCTAAATCAGTAGCATCCGCCAACTCAACAATAGATTGACTTGGATAATAAACTTCATCAGGAGATACTGTCGTGTCATCTTCTGGTTTTACAGAAGGCGGCGGAGTTACACGGTAAGGTGTATCTTTTGCCTCAACGTTATGGATATCATTACCAAAAACAGTATCAGTGTCCGACGTATTGTTGTGGTAGTAATATTGAATCGTTACGTTATAAATCTTGATTTCTGAATACTGTGCAACAATAGTCATATCACCACTAATTGGTGTGGTATCTGTAACGGTTGTGCCATCTGCTTGATTTACCCACTTAGTGAAACGATAACCTTCACGATAAACTGGTGTTGGGAATACTGAAATGGTTTCACCATCAGCAATTTGAGCAGATGTCATCTCATGTTCCACACCATCGTTATCAGTATATTTAAAGGTAACTGTATGAAGTGTAGTTCTTGATGGGCCACCGCTCTTATCAAGGCTTGTTTTGTTTTCTGATGGATTGCTCGATGTTACTAAAGCATATGTTGAAAATTGACTATTATCAAAAGCAACTGACGTGATCTTATGATCAATTTCTTTCACATCTTTCTGGGTGATTGTTTCTTCTGAACCATCATCCGCAAAATGAAGAACATCGAAATTATCTTTGCTATCCATCGCTTGACTTGGCTTGATTGTGACTTTAACATCTGCTTGAGGTTCAACTTTTTCACCTTTTGATTCAAAAGAAATATCATAAAAAAGCACACTTTCAATAATTTTCCCAATTAATGTTTCTTGTGCTTTTTGATAATTTCCTTGGTAAGCTGAGTCATCACTTTTAACTTCCTTAACAATTAATGTTGTATCCTTAGGCAATTGTGCTTTTTCATCAACATCTGCTGTAATAGTGTAATCTTGATTACTTGCTGTTAAGGTTGTCGCCTGTGTGATCAAATCAGGCTCACTTGTATCTGTTTGAGTATTTCCTTGCTCAACCGAATTGGGCTGCGAACCTACTATGCTTGATCCAAGATTATTATCTTGTGGAGATGCAAGCGAAGGTAGGCTCTGACCTTGTTGACTACTTTGTTCAACCTCAATTCCCGCTTGGCTATTAGCAGTCTCATTATCCAGGGTTAGTGCTGGCAAAATTAAGACGTACGTTGTTATCAGTACTACAAGCACGGCAAGGAAAGTGACTATTTTTTTATGCTTTACTCTGATAAAATATTTTTTTCTAAAAAAATTTCTCATCGATTTTCACTCTCCTTCCCTCCTAAAACTCAGTGAAAATGTCATCGATATACTTTTAATTTAGAGTACTAATATCTGACAGAGGCCAGATTCTAAGTATTAGTTTGCCAACTAATTGTTCGTCCGAAACCGTTCCGACAGAAGTATTTCGTGAATCAATTGAAACTTTCCTATTGTCTCCTAAAACAAAAATACGGTTTTCTGGGACTTGATAAGGAAACTTAATATTTGTCTCACCATAAGCCTTATTTTCAATATAAGGTTCCTTGATTTTCTTATCATTAACATAAACCGTACCATCTTTGGTGATGTTGACCCAATCACCAGATTCTGCAATAACTCGTTTTACCAAAATATTGTTGTTGTAATAAAAAGCGACGATGTCTCCTGTCTTAAAATGGTTACTTTTTACTGCCAGAACAATATCACCACTATCTAGAGTTCCTCTCATGGATTTCCCATAAATTCGAAGTGTTGGCAAGTAAAGCATAGCTACTAAAATAGCAAATGCTGCAACAACAACTAGCATGAATACCGTGCTTCTTATCTTTTCCATGAAAATCTTACGGTACTTAGCTTTTTTGTAAAGCTCTTCGATTTCGCTAGTAGTTGGAAGTTCAACTTTTTTATCCATTTTCATTGATTACTTCTCCATTCATTTTTTTGACATTTTTAAGGTATAAGTCTGCTGCTTTTTGACTTTCTTCAAAGACCTTCGTCAAGCTGAGAGAAGCTTCTGCAATGGAACCGGCTTGGGTTAGTTTTATTTCTTGATCTGTTAGCTTTTCATTAGCTTTAGATAGTTCATCTCTTAGCCGATCAATCTCCTTACTCTGGGCTAACATAATTTCATATAATTCGATGCGTTTTAATTTTCGAAATTTTTCTTTTCCCACATAAATCGCCTCGTTTCCACTTATTATAAAGCGTTTTCTATTAACTTTATTGTAATCTTTTCTTATTTTTCTTTCAACTATTTTCTGTAGATTTTCTAAAGTTTTTTCGTTGATTTTTCGATAATGGCAATTCTTTAATTTTAAAGCCATAAAAAAGAAGCTGAGCACTTCCGTCTCAGCTTTTCTAAAAAATTTTTTCGTATGTTATCTAACATACCGTTCTCATAAGGAGTTAGGCTGTTAGATTATTATCTCCGTTTTTATAGCGACTTAAATTCATTTTCAGCATTGTACAATTACCTCCATGAGTTTTTTATCAACTATTTTTTACATTGGTATCACTCCTTTAGCTATTTTATGCAACTAGCTAAAGTATCACCGTTTTTATATC
This sequence comes from Streptococcus equinus, assembly GCF_900104225.1. GTDB lineage: Bacteria > Bacillota > Bacilli > Lactobacillales > Streptococcaceae > Streptococcus > Streptococcus equinus_D. The sequence continues at coordinate 126,846 of NZ_FNJK01000004.1, forward strand.
TTGCTACGTTCATAAGATACCTCCATTAATTGAAAATACTCACATAACAACGATAATAATCAGTTCATTTTTTCTGTTTCTTTGATAGGGCGATTTACTCGTCGCCATATCTTTTTTGAGTCTCCATTTTTGTAACGGCCTACATTGATTGCTTTCATATCTATCACAACTTTCGTTAAAAGCATTTGAACATGGAAGCAATATGATTAGAAGCCCTTTCGATTACTACTGTTACTAGCAACAAGATCAACCGGTAATATTTCTTGCACTAGCTATTTCTAACCGTTCACTTCCAATTAATATTTTCATCTAAAATGTGACATCACTCCTTCATTGACTTTTATTCAACTAGTTGTTAGTCTCCACTTTTGTAACGACCTACATTAACTATCAACATAAGGCGTTCCTCCGATGTACTTTGTTACAAGTTTTGAAAACGAGGTAATTTTTATGGCTATCAAAGTGCCTAATCACCATTTTTATAGCGTCCTAAGTTAAATTTCAACATAAGCGCCACCTCCGTAAAGTTAACTGTGCCTACTTAACTCCGACTAGAGACTTTATCACCATTTTTATACCGGGCGACATGTGGTTTCATCATAAGAACTGTTACCTCCTTACTTCGTTTCTTTTGTCATCCTTCTTTACACTTTTATTATAATGTAACCGCTTACCTTTTGTCAAGAGATATGAGTCCTTTTTATGCATTTTTTTTCAAGAAGTTTTATTACCCTAAAAAAATGATCTTTGCTACAATGGTAACATGATTAATTTAAAAGACTATGGCATTGAGATGTGGGATACTGAAAAGATTGCTTCTTTTCGAAGAACGCTACTTGCTTGGTATGACAGTGAAAAACGTGATCTTCCTTGGAGAAGAACTAAAAATCCTTATCACATTTGGGTTTCTGAAATCATGCTACAACAGACACAAGTAGTGACCGTTATTCCCTATTACGAACGCTTCTTAGAGTGGTTCCCAACGGTGGAGGATTTAGCTAATGCACCTGAAGAAAAATTGCTCAAAGCATGGGAAGGCCTTGGCTATTACTCTCGGGTGCGCAATATGCAAAAAGCTGCGCAAGAAATCATGGAAAAATTTGACGGTATTTTTCCCAACAATCACAAAGATATTCTTTCTCTAAAAGGTATTGGACCTTATACAGCGGGTGCGATTTCAAGTATTGCTTTTGGACTTGCTGAGCCTGCTGTCGATGGTAATGTTATGCGAGTCATGGCAAGGCTTTTTGAGGTGAATTATGATATTGGTGACCCTAAGAATAGGAAAATTTTCCAAGCAATTATGGAAATTTTAATTGATCCTGAACGTCCTGGGGATTTCAATCAAGCTCTCATGGACTTGGGAACCGATATTGAATCTGCCAAAAATCCTCGTCCAGATGAATCTCCTATTCGCTTTTTCAGCGCAGCTTATTTACATGGCACTTATGACAAATACCCAATTAAATTGTCTAAGAAAAAGCCAAAACCGGTGCAAATTCAAGCGTTTGTCATTCGAAACAGTGATGGAGACTTCCTTTTAGAAAAGAATCTGGACGGACGCTTACTTGGTGGCTTCTGGTCATTTCCAATCGTGGAAACAGACTTTATCGGACAGCAGCTAGATTTATTTGAAAAAGATACCGCTTCTCTTAAAACCGTCTCACAAAAAGCACTTTTTGAAAAGGATTACCAAGTCACTCCTGACTGGACTAATCGAGAATTTAGCCTTGTCAAGCACACCTTTAGCCACCAAAAATGGACTATCGAACTGACAGAAGGTTTGGTTAAAAATGATAAGTTCACGTCAGAAAAAGAACTCCGCTGGGTGCCAGAAAACCAACTCTCACAATACCCCATGGCAACACCTCAGAAAAAAATGCTAAAGGAGTATTTAGGAAAATAACATTAAGCTCACTTTAAGTAAAGCTTCTTATAATAGAAGTATTCCTAATGATAATATCTCAAATTAACTCGGTAATAGGTATTAAAAAACGTTTCCTCAATGAAAGTCCTGATTTTTCAGGACTTTTTTTGCACGACTGCTATAGTTTTTTAATATTACTTCCCCTCCCCTTCATTAAAAACGTTTTCAATTATTTAAAAAAAGGAGTATGATAAAGGTAATCATTTGTGTAAAAGAGGTAGACTATATGAAATTAGTTGCTATTGTTGGAACAAATTCAGATCGTTCAACCAACCGTAAATTGTTAAAATTTATGGCCAAACATTTTGCAGATTTAGCTGAGATTGAAGTTCTTGAAATCAAGGATTTACCAGCTTTTAATGAACCTGAAGATAAGGTAGCTCCTGCTCCTGTCGCTGATTTTTCTAAAAAAATCGCTAACGCTGATGGGGTCATTATCGCGACACCTGAGTACGACCACACTATTCCTGCTCCTCTGGCTTCCGCTCTAGAATGGATTGCCTACACTAGTCGCGTGCTCATCAATAAACCAACCATGATTGTCGGGGCTTCGCTTGGTGCTCTAGGAACGTCACGCGCACAAGCTCATCTCCGTCAAATCTTAGATGCTCCCGAATTAAAAGCCAGAATTATGCCAGGTACAGAATTCTTCCTTGGACACTCTGAACAAGTTTTGGATGACGACAACAATCTCCATAATCCTGAAAAAGTTGCTGAACTTGAAGACAATTTCAAAGAATTTCTCTCATTTGTTGAAATCACGAATCAAATTGTTAGCCAGTCAGATACTGACCGTAAAAAAGCTTTTGCTTGGGAAATGAATTAGGAGGAGACTTTTATGAAATTAGTTGCTATCGTCGGAACCAATGCTAAAAAATCATATAATCGACTTTTGCTACAATATATGGCTAAATATTTTGCCAAAGAAGCAGACATCGAAGTACTCGAAATCGCTGATGTCCCAATGTTCAATGAAACTGATGACCAAACAGAGTCAGCTATCATTCAAAAATTTAATACCAAGATTACTGAAGCTGACGGTGTTATTATTGGTACACCCGAACACAACCATACTATCCCATCAAGTCTTAATAGCTTGATTGAATGGCTTTCATTTAACATTCACCCATTGACAGGTAAACCCGTTATGATTGTCGGGGCTTCTTATGACATCCAAGGTTCTTCACGTGCACAATTACACTTACGCCAAATCTTAGATGCACCTGGTGTAAATGCAACGGTTATGCCTGGTAGTGAATTTTTACTTGGTCGCGCTCAAGATGCTTTTGATGAAAATGGTGACCTTAAAGACCAAGGAACGATTGATTTCTTAGAATCATGCTTCTTCCGATTTATTCGTTTTGCTACCATTGCCAATCAACTCAATGAACCAGAAGATGTTCGTTTTGAACCAGGGACTTACCAAGTCACAACTGTCGGTCACAATGGTAATCTTCCAATGTCAGTAACATTGTCAGAAGAACGTATCGAAGCTATCGATATTGATTCATCTGGCGAAACTGGTGGCATTGCCGATGTTGTTTTCACACGAATTCCAAATGAAATCATCGAAGGACAAACCTTAAATGTAGATGCCATTTCTGGTGCCTCTGTCACTTCAAAAGGTGTTCTTAACGGTGTAGCTAAAGCAGTTCGTAAAGCCGGTGCTAATCCAGAAGCCCTTCGTTCACGTCCAAAAGCGCCTTCTGCACTTGATAAAGAAGATAAAACATACGAAACTGAACTAATTGTCGTAGGCGGTGGCGGTGCAGGACTTTCTGCTGCTGCTCGTGCCCTACAAGCTGGCAAAAAAGTTATCGTAGTTGAAAAATTCCCAGCCGTTGGAGGAAATACTGTTCGTGCAGGTGGACCAATGAATGCTCCTGACCCTGCTTGGCAAAATACTTTTGCTGCTAATCCAGGTGAAGCTAATAACCTTAAAGAATTGCATGATATTGACGAAGCAACTATCGATCCTGAATTTCTACCAGATTTCCGTGCCTTAAAGGCGGAAATTGAAGAGTACCTCAAAGATCCAACTTATCTTTTTGACTCAAAACTTCTTTATCGTATCCAAACCTATCTCGGTGGGAAACGTAAAGACCTCAAAGGTAATGAAATCCACGGTAATTACGAACTCATTCGAGTCTTGACAGAACGTGCTTTAGAGTCTGTTCGTTGGTTGGAAAATATCGGAGTTGAATTCGTCCGTGACGAGGTAACCATGCCAGTTGGTGCTCTCTGGAGACGTGGTCACAAACCTAAAATGCCAATGGGAGTTGCCTACATCGCAGTACTGAAAGATTTTATCCTAAAAAATGGTGGAACCATTTTAACAGATACTCAAGTTAAAGAGCTTATCGTAACAGATGGTGTCATTACTGGAGTCAAAGGTAGTGGACGTAACGGACAAACCATTACTGTTAATGGTAAAGCAGTTATTTTAACCACAGGTGGTTTTGCAGCTAACACTAAAATGCTCCAAAAATACAACACTTACTGGTCAGAAATTGCTGATGATATTGCCACATCAAATACACCAGCCGCAACTGGAGATGGTATTTTACTTGGTCAATCTGTCGGTGCCGACCTTGTCGGTATGGGCTTTAGCCAAATGATGCCAGTATCTGACCCAGTTACTGGTGCCCTCTTTACAGGACTTCAAGTGCCACCAGCAAACTTTATTATGGTTAACACCAAAGGTAAACGTTTCGTCGATGAATACGGTAGCCGTGACCAATTATCACAAGCTGCTATCGATAATGGTGGACTCTTCTATTTAATTGCTGATGAAAACATCAAAGAAACAGCTTATAACACTAGCCAAGAAAAAATTGATGCCCAAGTTAAAGCTGGAACACTTTTCAGAGCTGATACTTTGGAAGAATTGGCAGAGCAAATCAACATTGATCCTGCTGTTCTAGTAGAAACAATTACCAATTACAATTCTTACGTCGATGCTGGTCATGATCCAGAATTTGATAAAGGTGCCTTTGACCTCAAGGTTGAAAAAGCACCATTTTACGCAACTCCTCGTAAACCAGCTACCCACCACACCATGGGTGGTTTGAAGATTGATACTCACGCGCATGTCATCAACGAAGACGGAAAAATTATCAAAGGACTCTTTGCTGCTGGTGAAGTTGCTGGTGGACTCCACGCCGGAAACCGTCTAGGAGGGAACTCATTGACTGATATCTTCACTTTCAGCCGTATCGCAACCGACACCGCTATCGCAGAATATCTTGACTAAAATTAAATTACCAAAAACAAGGTGAGAATTTCTCATCTTGTTTTTTTATTTTCAGATAACAAAAAGAAAGCCCCAGCTACAAAAGCTGGAGTTCTCTAGGAGATTTTTGCAACAACTGAAACAATCATAAACGCTATAAGCATGAAAAGATTAGTAGTTATTGCTATGAAAAAGAAAGTTTATTTAGGATTGACTATAGTATAGCCAGACTAGCTTAAGTAAAGCTGAATTTTTTCTTATAGAAAGCTTAAACTTTTTTCTTTTCAATGTCCCCGCTTTTTCTGATGACGCTTTTCTTGCCTAAGCAAGTATTTTCGTTCCTTTTCTAGCTCACGCTTCACTTTTTGCTTAGACTTTTGAGCTTTCTTGACTTCCTCACGCATTTCCTGCATAGCAAGCTGAGCTTTCGTTGACACCACAGGCTTACACTTTGCCTTATTGATATCACGTTGCACACGTTTTGGATTTCGTTTTTTCTGTGAAATAGCTGGCGCTGAAAACTCAGAGCTTACTTCGACCTTATCATACCTGCACAGCCATTTTCCCAAAGAAACATCAATAAAGTTTAGAATATCATCATCCTTTGGTTCTTTGCCAAACACGTAACGAAAAGCCTTGTAACGTTTCTTCGAATCCGTAAATTCAATCAAAGCCGACCAAAATGCCCCATCAAAATATACTGTCATTTTCATAACAGCCCCTCCTTAAAAAAATTGACAATGGACGACCTCGGAAGGGGAAGGTTACTGATACATTTGTACTCACAGACTACCAACTGCGATGTGTTTTTATGCCAACTTTAGTATAACAAATTTTAAAGAAGTTAACAGATTTTAACTTAAACCGCGAAAAATCCTGCTAGGTCAGCTGTTAGGACATTAGCTACGGCGAACTGATACTTGCCACGAAAATGTGCCAAATGCGTCATGGTTCTGATATTGTATTTCTTGGCAAATTTCTTATAAGCAACATAATCAATATCTTTGGTATCAAGGCAATAAATCACTTGGTCAATTTGACTGAGTCTGCCTAAAGCATTTTGAGTATCAACATTATCAAGTCGACCAATCAACAAATAAAAGTCCTCTTTAGCTGCCATTTTACCCTTGACCTCATCAAGACTTATAAATTGAATATTATCAGCTGTTTCAGCTTTGGCATCCCCACAATGAAATAAAAAGGCTAGCAATAACAAGCCAAAAATCGTTACAAGTCGCATCTCTTTTCCTCCTACTTATTTATTCGAAAAAGAAAAGAAAAATCACCAAAATTGGTGATTTTTTAATACTATTTTTCTGAATAAGGAACGAGATACAATTTTCCGTTCATGTATTCGGCTAAAAAGATGTCTCTTGGATTATCGATGTTTTGCTCCTTGAGTTTTTCTAGCAGCCAATCTTCGTCTTGATTGATTAACTCTAAAACATCATAGTTGATATTGCCATTACTGATGAGAGGAAATCTTGGATTTTCTGAATTCTTGTCCAAGACCGTTAACTTGCCATTTGACTCCATGATGGCACTCTTAACATCTCTGGTTGAGTTTAATCCTTCCATGCGAAGATGGAGCATAAGCTGATCTGCCGTGATTCCAAGTTTGGCACAATTTTCCACATTGACCTTACCATTTTTTATCAAAAGCATCGGATTTCCAACAACAAGCGATTTAACAAATTTATTATTAATCAAAAGCTTGACGACGATGACAACCAAAGACCAAATCAGCAAAATAATAATAAACGTCAAAATGGAAATTGAGCTGTTATAAATCACACCACCGATGATACCACCAAGAACGAAGTTTTGAATTTGGTTAAGCGGAGTGTTAGCTGAAAATTCATATTTTCCGAGAACATTAATCTGTAAAATGGTCGCTAAAATTCCTAGAAAAAATTTAATGCTTATCAACACATACATATTCATCGGCTATTTTCCTCCATTAACGTAAACACGGTGGTCAATCACGTGTGTGCGCTCAAGTGTGTAAGAATTATTATCATCATTCAGATGAACAGTGTAGTCTTCCTTATTATAACGAACGATGATACCATCTTTTAAGGTTGTTGAATTGACTAAGACATCCTCAGGTTTTAAATCATTATCCGTAGCCACACTTTTGATGAATTTGACAAGAACTTGTGACTGCGAAAAATCATGGTTATTTTGCATGTAATCTTCAACTTGAATCCCCAGAAGAATGAACATCAACACCACGATACCAATACTAATATCGCGAAGACGCGTCTTCAGCCTATTTCGCATGTAGTGTAGACTTGTCAGCATCACAATAGCAAGCAAGACAATCAAAATCACAGACCTCAAAACCAGATTAAAAGACTGATGCTGCGTAATGTAATCTAAATTATAGAAATTCATCTCACGTCCTCCTAAAATCCTTTTCTTTAGCTTTTTTACCATTATACTATTTCTAACACCAAAAAACTCCCGAAAACATCGGGAGTTCATCGTCTATAAAAATTGATTAGCTCAATTCAGCAACGATTGCTTTGATTTGGTCTTTAGTGTGAACACCAGCGACTTGTTTCACAACTTCGCCATCTTTTTTGAAAAGCAATGTTGGGATTGACATGATACCGAATTTTTGAGCTGTTTCTGGGTTTTCATCAACATCGATTTTAACGATTTTAAGTTCGTCTTCGTCCATTTCTTCTGACAACTGTTCCAAAATTGGAGCTTGCATCAAGCATGGACCACACCAAGTTGCCCAAAAGTCAACAAGGACAAGACCTTCATTTGTTTCTGCTTCGAATGTAGCATCAGTAATATTGTGTGCCATAATGTAATTACCTTGAACTCCCAGATGGACTGACTTGTTTTTCATGAAAAAACGGATACGAATCAGCCTAGCATCCCAAAGTTCTTTTTCCTTTTCTATTAGTTTATGAGCCTATTTTACGGGAAATTTACCATTTTGACAACTAATTGCTACGGAAAATGATTTTTTTGAAAGTCTTCTCATTTTCCTTATCTGGCATGCTCGTATGCTATAATAAAACTATTATTAGATAGAGGATTCTTATGAAAAATTACGCTGAATTTTATAACAAGCTAACAAAAACTTTTCAAGATAAACCAGCAGCTATTCGCAGCTTACAAGTTATCAACAGTTTATTAACCAAAGTTATGTATCTGGTTTACCCACTTCTTCTTATCCACCTTTTTATCAACACTCCTGACAAACTTCCTATTTTCATTCTTATCCCAGGGCTATCATTTATCTTGGTGTCACTTGGTCGCCACCTGCTTAATGCCCCACGTCCTTATGAGACTTGGAACATCACACCACTCATTCCTAAAGATACTAAGGGGCACTCTTTTCCAAGTCGTCATGTCTTTTCTGCTAGCATCATTAGCGTGGCTGTGCTGACACAATCAAGCTTTTTAGGTGTTATTTTACTGATTTTATCGCTTGTCATTGCTTTTTGTCGTGTGCTAGGTGGGGTTCACTACCCGCATGATGTTGCAGCTGGTTATCTTATCGGCCTTATCTGTGGATTCTTACTATTTCTTTTTTAGTTATCAACACAAAATCCCCAACTCAATCGAGCTGGGGATTTTTTTGAACAATAATTTTTTGCCTTAAAACTTATCCACTTATTTATCAACAGGATGCAGATTTTTAAGAGATAAATCCAAGATTTTAGCGGAATGGGTAATAGCTCCGCTTGAGACGTACTGAACAGCTAGGTCAGTGTAAGAAGCGAGATTTTCTCGAGTGACATTTCCTGAAATTTCAATTTCAGCTCTGCCATCAATCAAAGCGACTGCTTCTTTCATGACATCGTGTCCCATATTATCAAGCATGATGATGTCTGCACCTGCTTCAACTGCTTCTTTAACCATATCAAGTGTTTCCACTTCGATTTCAATTTTACGAACTGAAGGAGCATAAGCCTTAGCAGCAAGAACTGCCTCTTTAACACCACCAGCTGCACCAATGTGATTATCTTTCAAAAGGACACCGTCTGATAAATTATAACGGTGATTTTTACCACCACCAACCTTAACAGCATACTTTTCAAAAATACGATTATTTGGTGTTGTCTTACGAGAATCAAGAAGCGTAATTGGGCTATCTTTTAACAGCTCAGCCATTTCATGTGTATAAGTCGCAATCCCACTCATACGTTGTAAATAATTAAGAGCTGTACGTTCTCCTGATAGAAGCACGCGAATATCTCCACGAACTGTTCCTAATTTTTGACCTGCTTTAACCACGTCTCCATCTTTCACCAAAACATCAAATTGAGTACTTGGATCAAGCAGATAGAAAACACGTTCAAAAACAGGTAAACCACAGATGATTCCGTCTTCTTTACAAATTAAGTCAACTTGACCAGCTACATTTTCAGGCATGACACTATTCGTTGAAACATCTTCATTATTGATGTCTTCTGCAAGTGCACTTAGAATCAGCGGATCAACATTTAATTTTAGGGTAATTGGATCTAACATCATTATCCTTTCTTATCTCACGATTGATTAAACAATATAGCTAGCTAATTGGTTTTGTTCGGTTAATTTTTCAAGAACAATTTTCTTGTAATCATCTTCAAGACTTTCTTGGTCGTCATAATCAACCAAATCAAGTGCTGATAGACTTTCTGGTAGCTCTGCTACTGTTTCATAATGAGCCACCAAATCTTTAGCTGCACGTTTAGCAAAAACCAAGCTTTCAAGAAGTGAATTACTTGCTAGGCGATTTTGACCATGGACACCGTTACAAGCTGTTTCACCAACTGCATAAAGAGCACCCATAGTTGTTTTACTGTGATAGTTAACTTTGATACCACCCATGAAATAATGCTGTGCTGGCACAACAGGAATACATTCCGTGAATGGGTCATAACCTGCTTCACGACAGTGTGCCAAGATATTTGGAAAATGCTCTTCCAATTCTTTTTTTGGAATGGTACGCAAATCTTCCCAAACGTGGTCAGTACCATCTTTTTCCATTTGTTTTAAAATCGCTTGTGCCACAACATCACGTGGTTGCAATTCATCCACAAAACGGTTCATGTTTTTATCATAAAGAAGTGCCCCTTCACCACGAACTGACTCAGAAATCAAGAATGAGCGTTCTTTTGGATTTTCTTGGTAAAGAGTTGTTGGGTGAATTTGCACATAAGACATATCCTTAAGTTCGATGTCATGCTTAAGGGAAATAGCTAGCGCATCTCCAGTCAAATGTTTAAAGTTAGTACTGTTTTTGTACAAACCACCTACACCACCGCTGGCAAGAACAGTCACATCAGCTGTGATTTTTTCCAAGTCACCATTTTCAAGACGCACTACACCACCATAACAACGATTATCTTCTTCCAAGATGTCAAGCAGACATGTGTGTTCCATCAAAGTGATATTAGAACGTTTTTTAACAGCTGCCAAAAGTCTACTTGTGATTTCTTTCCCAGTTGTATCTTGATAGAAAAGAATACGTTTATCAGAATGGGCACCTTCTCGTGTGAAGGCTAAATTACCATTTTCGTCACGTTGAAAATCAACACCAAAGCCAATCAAGTCCTTGATAACATCTGGAGATGATTTAATCATTAGCTCAACAGACACTTTATCATTTTTATAATGACCAGCGCGTAAAGTATCTTCAAAAAATGATTCGTAATCTGAATCATCTTTTAACATACAGATACCACCTTGTGCTAAAAATGAATCGCTGTGTTCTAATGTATCTTTAGAGATAATAGTAATTTGAAGTTCTTGTGGCAAATTAAGGGCCGTATAAAGTCCTGAACAACCACTACCGACAATAAGTACATTTGTTTTCATACAAACCTTCTTTTTTAACGATTGTTGATGAACAATCCATTTGGCGAGTCAGATAAAAAAAGAATTCCTAGAATACCATCACTACTAACCTAAAAATAAGCTGCGCATTTTCTATATGATATCAATGTGATGCTTGTTTAAATCAGTTTTTAGGAACTTTTCCACCAACTCTTATCAATTAAAATCATACGACTTAGAACATATTTTACCACCAATCAAGACACCTGACAAGACACCTAGCTAAATTTTATTTACAGGTGTCTTGACACCTTTTAAAACCGGTACTATAATATATAACTAAGACAATTCATGGAGGATTTCATAGATATAATGAATACACGAGAGATGCAAGATGAGATTTTACGTCTCAAAAAAGAGAAGGGAGTCTGCATTTTAGCACACGCTTATCAGAGTCACGATATCTGGGAAGTAGCCGATTTTGTTGGGGATTCATTTGCTTTAAGTAAATACGCTGCCAAAGCACCACAAGATACTATTATGATGTGTGGGGTGCGTTTCATGGCAGAAACGGTTAAAGTTCTATCACCTGAAAAAACTGCACTTCTAGCCAATCCAATGGCTGGTTGTCCAATGGCTGCCCAAATTGATAAAAAACTCGTTAGCTGGTTAAAAGAAGCCCACCCAGACTATACTACCGTTGCTTATATCAACACCACATCAGAAGTCAAAACAATGGTTGATGTTTGTGTGACATCTTCTTCAGCTGTTAAGATTATCAACAACATTGACAATGATAAGATTCTCTTTGTTCCAGACCGCAACCTCGGTCAATGGGTTGCTGAACAATGTCCGGATAAACAATTTGAATTCTTCAAAGGTGGTTGTCCAACTCACATGCGTATGCGTAAACGTGACGTTCTTCGTGCTCGCGAAGAACATCCAAATGCTAAGGTTTTAGTTCACCCAGAATGTCTAGCTGAAGTTACTGAGTTAGCTGATTTTGCTGGAAGTACTACAGAAATCATGGCTTATGCTAAAAATAGCAGTGATAAAGAATTTATCATTGGTACTGAAAGTAGTATCGTTGAGCATTTACAATTTGAATGCCCAGAGAAACGTTTCTACCTTCTATCAACTGAATGTGTTTGTCACAACATGAAAATGACAACTCTAGCTGATATTTACAACTGTTTACTTGGACGAGCAGGTGAAGAGATTGAGCTTGACGAAGACACTATCAAAGGTGCTCGTCATGCGATTGACCAAATGATTCTGCTCGGTCAAAAATAAATTTTATTTGCATTTTCTACATACAAAAACCCTCTTTCTACGCCAGAAGAGGGTTTTACTATTTTGGAATAAAGATTCTTTGATACTTCCTGTCTTAAGGCTCGTGAAAAAAGCATCCACTGGATAATACTCGCTTTCTTCTTTTCAGGCTCGTGAAAAAAGCATCCACTGGATGCTTTTTTTAACCCAAGTTTGCGATGGTACAGCCGCTGCCACCTGCGTTTTGTGGAGCGTAGCCAAATGATTTGACGTGTTTGTTGCGGCGAAGGTATTTTGTGACACCTTCACGGATAACACCTGTTCCGATACCGTGAATGATATCGACTTGTGCCATGTTATTTAGCAAGGCTTGATCGATAAATTCATCCAATTCTTGCATGGCTTCTTCATAGCGTTTACCACGAAGATCAAGGCGGGCACGTGGTCCAGCAGATTTCTTGCTTTTCTTAACCACATGAACTTGTTTTTTCTTCGGTTTTTGGGCTTCTTCTTGAACTTTGACAAGGCTAAATTCGTCTTCTTTAAGCGTCATCTTAATGAGACCAACTTGCGCTTCCCATTTACCGTTTTTAGTTTGGTTAATCAAGGTTCCTCGTTGACCATAAGCTGTGACGATAATATCATCACCCACGCGCGGTGCACGTAGTTTCTTGGCTTTTTTGAGGACTTTATTTTTCGACAAATCAACCTCAGGTGCCAATTTTTTCAACTGGCTCTTAGCTTCAATGACTTCGTGTGGTTTAAGACTCGCTTTGTGATGAAGATTTTTAAGAATTTCTTCACTTTCAGCCATGGCTTTATCCACAATTTCTTGTGCCTTAGCGGAAGCTTTTTCAAGTTCTTTGTCTTTAGCGTGTGAGAATTCGTTGTAAAGTTTCTTGACTGCACGGTTGAATTTGAGGTTATCTTGTTCAACTTCCTTAATGTGATCAAGGCGTTTGCGACTTTCGTGCGTTTGTTCTTCCAAACGTTCAATGATGCGGTTAACATCAGTATCAGAATCCGTCAAACGCTCTGCTTCATTAACAATGATTTCTGCCAAACCTAATCGACGAGCGATTTCAAAAGCATTTGAACGACCTGGCACTCCTTGCATGAAATGATAAGTTGGACTCAATGTCTCTGTATCAAATTCCATGCTGGCATTTTCCACAAACTCTGTCTCAATACCGTAAGCCTTCAACTCTGGATAGTGTGTTGTCGCCATAGTTTTAACTTGTGTCAAACGCAAATGCTCTAGAATAGAAATAGCAAGACTTGCTCCTTCTTGTGGGTCAGTACCTGCCCCCAACTCATCCACAAGTACCAAGCTATCTTTATCAGCTGCTGCCAAGATATCCACAATATTTGTCATGTGACTTGAGAAAGTTGACAAGCTTTGCTCGATAGATTGTTCATCACCAATATCTGCAAAGATTTCATTAAAAACAGCCACTTTACTACCTTTGTCAGCCAAGATTGGCAAACCTGATTGTGCCATAAGCTGCGCTAAGCCTAATGTTTTCAACATGACAGTCTTACCACCAGTATTGGGACCAGTGATGACGATAACTGTCAATTCATCTAAGAAATGCAAGTCATTTGCGACTGGATTTATCAACAGTGGGTGACGGGCTTGCAAGAGCTGCACAGTCTTATCTGTGGATAACTGTGGGACAACTGCTTTATTTTCCTGCATGAAGAGGAATTTTGCACGCACAAAATCCAAATGCCCCAAAACCCAAGCATTATTTCGAATAATATTAGTATAAGGGCGAAGCATATTTGACAATTCACGCAAAATACGCGCCATTTCATGGCGTTCGTCTGCACGTAACTGAGTGATTTCTTCATTAAGTTGCACTACTGCGCGTGGCTCAATGTAAACTGTGCTTCCTGATGCAGAAATATCATGCACAACCCCTGAAATGCGATTGCGGTAGCTATTTTTCACAGGCAATACCGCACGACCATTACGACTAGCAATCAAAGTCTCTGTCAAATGGTCAGCTTGTTTTTTCAAAATATCCTGTAAAATTTGACGAACTCTGCCTTCATCGTGATTGATTTGACGACGAATACGATCTAATTCTGTGCTAGCGAAGTTTTCAATAAACCCACCATCATTGATGGCTTGCAAACTTCCCTGCAAACTTGGCAAAAGTTCAATTTTATCAAAAAGGCTATTCAAAGCCATTAATTCAACATTTTCTAAATCATGGTAAAAATGTTTTACCTCTGCTGAGACTTGCAAGATTTTCTTAATATCAATAATCTCTGAAACATTGACGTCTGCATCCAATTCCAAACGACGCATACTTTCAGAAATATCACGTAAACTGCCAAGACCAAAACCATGTTGCTCAATAAAAATCTGCTCCATGTCTGACATTTCAGCAAAAGAGCGTGAAATACGGTCAGATTCAGTCATTGGTGCAAGTTTACGCAATTCATCTTGCCCTTGCTCAGTTTGTAAATAGCCAGCAAAAAGTTGCTTAACTTTATCAAATTCTAACTGTTCTAAAATTCTGTTATTCATATCTCTATTATACCAAAACTTCACTAATATCGTGTCTTAAGCACACTGTGTTACCTTCATAAAATACGGAATAAGCCTGAGATAGTTCATCTCAGACTCGTTTACTCTATCCTAAAATTGCTGTCACCCAAAGTGCTCTTAGAACACTTGCCAATGGTTGAAAATAGTTAATAATCAAACGTGCTAACCAACTACTTGATAAAAGATTCTGAACCACTGACATCGGCACAGTAGCAAGTAATGTCAAGACTAAACCAAAGAATACTAGCGCTACTAAAACCGCTAAAACGCCGCTAATACTGTTAATCTTAACGTTATCAAATCGATGGAGTGGTAATAAGTGTACCAAGATCCCCACCAAACGAAATAGACAATATACAAGCAAATAAATAGCTGTAAAAGCTACCCCTGCGTAATAAACCTTATCTAAATCAAAAATATTAACATCTGTGAAGAAATTAACCGTTGCTCCTTGACCAGCATTTGAATAAGGAATCCAAAGCGTAATTTCTTCAGACAGTGCTTGGTAAAAACGACTGGCTACTACCAACGAAACCATACTAGCTATGAAATAGTAGGCTTGTAAAATAATGCCACGAGAATAGCCAATATAAAAATGCCAAGCTAAAATCAGCATAATAAGAACTGATAACATATATTATTCCTCATCAGAATCAGACTTACCGGCTTTCTCCTTAATATCGTCAATCGCCTCAGAACGGAGAGCCGTCAATTCTTTTTCCATTTTTTCAACTTCAATCTCACGACTAAGCTGAGTTGAAAGCGAATTGAGAGCCATCAAAATAGCAATCGTTTCATTATCAGCTTGTGGTAATTTTTCTTTGATTGTATTATATTTTTCTTTGGCTACACGCTCAACTTCCTCCATGAAGAGGTTATCCTTATCCGTTGTCAATGTGAGCGACTTTTCTCCAAAGACGAATTTATAACGATTTTTGCTTTCCATATAGTCACCTCTTTGACATTATACCTTAAAATAAACATTTCGTAAAATTTAAGCGTGAAAATGCTAGTTTCAACAGGCTATTTTGCCACCTCGCCATCTTTTTATGTTACAATAAAATTATGAATACAATTGTTATGAAACTAGGGAAAATTGACTTGCAAAACCTCATTAAAACACTAGCTGGCAAACAAGTCACAAACAATAATCCCTACGTCACTTTTGCCGCAAAAGTAAATGGCGTCACAGTCCTTGCTTACACCTCTGGTAAAGTCGTTTTTCAAGGAAATGCTGCACAAGAAGTCGCTAGCCAATTTGGTTATCAAGCGTCAGAAGACACGCAGAATACTAAGGCTGGTCAAGCCATGCCTTTAATCGGTTCAGATGAAGTCGGCAACGGTTCTTACTTTGGTGGCTTAGCGGTTGTTGCTAGTTTTGTAACTCCTGATGACCACGCGCTGCTAAAGAAACTTGGTGTCGATGATTCTAAGAATTTAACGGATAGTAAAATTCGCCAAATCGCCCCTATCTTAGAAGAGAAAATCAGACATAAAGCTCTGCTATTATCCCCACAAAAATATAACCAAGTCGTTGGGAAAGGTAAGATGCATAATGCTGTATCGGTTAAGGTTGCACTTCACAACCAAGCTATCTACCTCTTGCTACAAGATGGCGTGAAGCCTGAAAAAATCGTTATCGATGCTTTTACCAGCCGTCAGAACTATGAAAAATACCTAAAAAATGAAGTTAATCACTTTGATAACCCTTTAACTCTTGAAGAAAAAGCTGAGGGTAAATACCTAGCTGTAGCAGTTAGTTCTATTATCGCCCGAAACCTTTTCCTAGAGAATTTAGATAAACTAATCCAAGAAGTGCAATACAAACTCCCAAGTGGTGCTGGTAGCCAATCAGATAAAGTTGCTAGTCAGATTTTAGCTGCCTATGGCATGCCTGGCTTAGAACATACCGCAAAACTCCACTTTGCAAACACCCAAAAAGCCCAAAATTTATTAAAATAACATCGAGGAGCCTATTATGAAACAATTCATTAAAGAATGGGGAGCCTTCATCCTCTTTTTCGTCGTCCTTGGTCTTCTTCGCCTCTTCGTCCTACAACCCGTGAGTGTTGACGGTCACTCTATGGACCCTACCTTGGCTGATGGAGAACGCCTAATCGTTCTTAAAACTTCATCTATTAATCGTTTTGATATTGTTGTCGCTAAAGAAAAAGAAGGTAATAAAACTAAAGAAATCGTAAAACGCGTTGTCGGACTCCCAAATGACACCATCACTTACAAAGATGACGTTCTTTATGTTAACGGTAAAAAGACAGATGAACCTTATCTAGACAAATATAAAAAAGCTTTTGAGGAAGATGATTTGCAGGATATCTATTCTTACAATACCCTCTTCCAGCAATTAGCTGAAAGCTCTGATGCCTTCACCACTGCTAAAGATGGCAGTACTGAATTTACAGTCAAAGTTCCAAAAGACCAGTACTTCTTATTAGGTGATGACCGTATCGTTTCAAAAGACAGCCGCGAAGTTGGTACCTTTAAAAAATCGGCTATCGTGGGAGAAGTCAAATTCCGCTTCTGGCCATTATCAAAAATTGGAAGCGTTCATTAATAATAAAAGGACTTAACTCAATTGGGTAAGTCCTTTTGATTAGTCATGTTTTGAATGATATAATAAAGCCACTATAGAAATCACGTAAGGATCAATTATGGAATACTTCTTTTCTGGCATCGTTGACCGTATTATTTTTGAAAATGCCAGTAACTTTTTTAAAATCATATTACTCGAAATCGAAGATACTGATTCTGACTTCGATGATTTTGAGATTATTGTTACCGGGACAATGGCTGAAATCATTGAGGGCGATAATTATACTTTCTGGGGCGAATTAACCCAACATCCAAAATATGGTGAGCAGCTCAAAGTCACACGCTATGAGCGCTCAAAACCAACATCATCAGGCTTAATCAAGTATTTTTCAAGCGAACATTTTAAAGGGATTGGTAAAAAAACAGCAGAAAAAATCGTCCAACTCTACGGTGACGATACTATCGATAAAATTTTAGAAGACCCAAGTAAACTTGAAAGTATTTCAGGGCTCTCTAAAGAAAACCGTGATAATTTTGTTGCCAAATTAAAACTCAACTACGGTACCGAACAAATCCTATCAAAACTCGCAGAATACGGTTTAACCAACCGCGTTGCTTTTGATATTTTTAACCAGTACAAGGAAGACAGTCTTGATATTATCCAAGAAAATCCTTACCAACTAGTTGAAGATATTCAAGGGATTGGTTTTAAAATCGCTGACCAACTAGCTGAACAATTAGGCATTGAGGCAGATGCTCCGCAACGTTTTCGCGCAGCGCTTGTTCATACCTTATTTGAATTATCCATTGAAAATGGAGATACTTACGTTGAAGCGCGTGATTTACTAGAAAATGCGATCACCATTCTTGAAGAAGCTCGTCAGATTGAACTAGATCCAGCAGCAGTTGCTCAAGAATTATCAACCCTCATCGCTGAAGATAAGGTGCAAAATATTGGTACAAAGATTTTTGACAACACTCTTTTTTATGCTGAAGCTGGCATCAAGAAAAATCTAACACGCATCCTTGACACACCACTGGCTAAACAATTCTCAGAAGAAGACTTGCAAGAAGAAATTGCTGACATCGAGGATACTTTTGGAATTAGCTATGATTCGGTACAGAAAAAGGCCATTAAAGAAGCACTCCAAAGCAAAGTTTTCATTTTGACAGGTGGTCCTGGTACAGGTAAAACAACTGTTATCAATGGCTTAATTGCGGCTTATGCTGATCTTCACGGGATAGATTTAGAAAAGAAAGATATTCCTATCGTTCTTGCTGCACCGACAGGTCGTGCTGCCCGTCGCATGAATGAACTCACTGGGCTACCAAGTGCCACAATTCACCGTCATCTTGGTCTAAATGGCGATAATGATTACCAAGCTATGGATGATTATCTTGACTGTGATTTGATTATCATTGACGAATTTTCAATGGTGGATACCTGGCTGGCTAACCAACTATTTAGCTCGATTTCATCAAATACTCAAGTCATTATCGTTGGTGACAGTGATCAATTACCATCTGTAGGACCTGGACAAGTTTTGGCTGATTTACTAAAAATCAAATCATTACCGCAAATCGCCCTAACCAAAATTTTCAGACAATCAGAAGATTCCACTATTGTTAGCCTAGCTAACCAGATGAGACAAGGCGTCTTGCCAGCTGATTTCACCCAGAAAAAAGCAGACCGTTCTTATTTCGAAGCTGGCGCTCAGTACATTCCTGAAATGATTCCAAAGATTGTCAGCGCAGCTATTAAAAGTGGTATTAGTCCCCAAGAAATTCAAATTCTTGCCCCAATGTATCGAGGAGCCGCTGGTATTAACCGACTCAACACCATTATTCAAGAACTGCTTAATCCACTTGGTGACCAATTATCATTTGCTTTTGGAGAAATGAATTTCCGTAAGGGAGATAAAGTTCTACACTTGATTAATGATGCTGAGCTTAATGTGTTCAACGGCGATATTGGATACATCACTGACTTGATTCCCGCCAAATACACTGAGTCCAAACAAGATGAACTTTACATGTCTTTTGATGGAACAGAAGTCATTTACCCTCGTAATGAATGGCACAAAATCACGCTAGCTTATGCCATGTCTATTCACAAATCCCAAGGGAGTGAATTTCAAGTTGTCATCCTCCCTATCACTCGCCAAAGCCACCGCCTTCTTCAGCGTAACCTCATTTATACTGCAATTACCCGCTCTAAAAGTAAATTAGTTATGTTAGGGGAAATTGCTGCCTTCGATTATGCCATCAAAAACGAAGGGGCTAAGCGAAATACTTATCTCGTTCAACGCTTTACAGCAACTGATACAGAACTTGACAAAGCTGAGACAACTGAAAAAGTCAACAATCCAAAAGAAATCCAAAACATTAAACCAAAAGGCAACACAAGTGCTTCTACTCCTCACATAAAAGAAGAAGTATCGGAAGAAGCTGTTCAACTCAGCTTAGATTTTGAAGTTGACGAATCTAAACCAGAGCAAATCAAAGACTATCGTCTAACAGAAGAAAATCTTCCTTTTATCGATCCAATGATTGGTATCACACAAGACGATATTGACCAATTTTTCAAAAAATAATAGCTAAAAGCTAGGAAACTTTACAATAGTTTTTTAGCTTTTCTTATGCACCAATATTGTATAAATATAAATTTTCAGATGATAAAATAACTTTATACTTGAAACATTTCGAGACTTAAAACGATTTAATCCTTGAAACTAAAGGATTTTCAGATATTACATCTCTTGACAGAAAAGTGTTTACATATAAGGAAATTGTGTTATAATATCTGTACTATCATAATAGGATTACCATTGTTTTTAGGAGGTTTGAAATGGTTTCTTATGAAAAAATTCGTCAATCTTTGCGTTCTTGGACGCTTTTCATCGCTTGGGTAAATGTTCTTGCTGCGCTAAGCAAAGTTTGGAGTGTTATTAGCCATTTTGTCTTGGTTAATAACCTCGACAAGCTAAAAGAACAACTTGATGCTGAGAAATTCCGAATTCTTGAAGCTTCTACCAATGTTGGCATTGTTATCATTGCAGTTATTGCTCTTGTTATTAACATCATTGTAGCTGTTTTAGCATTCAAAAACTTATCAAAAATCAAAGACAATGCTCCAAGTTTATCACCTTACCGCATTGCCTTGATTTATACTGTTGTTTACAATCTTGCAAGCTTTGCCTTGAGTGTATATCTTAATATCCCACTTTCACCATTTAGTCTTATTCTACCACTTGTCTTCCTAGTACTTTATGGCTATGTCTACAACAAAGCCGCACAATTACTAGACAAAGATAATGCTGACGATTCTGAAAGTGATAATAACTAAGCTTTTTGAAACGAATACCGTCTCAGCAACTACTAAGACGGTATTTTAATTTTTAAAAAGATTTAAAGGACGAATATTATCTTCTAATCCCGTGATAGTAACCCCCAGAAGACGCACACCAACTTTTGATTCTTCTAAGCTGTCAAATATTGTGTGAGCAGCTTGATCAATCACATCAAAGTCATTGGTGACATCATCTAGCGTTTTGCGCTTGGTTAAGGTTGAAAAATCCGCATATCGAACCTTCAAAACGACAGTCCGACCAACTTTATTATTTCGGATTAGACTGTCAACAACACGGCGAGTATTTTTTGAAATCTCCGACTTAATGTCAGCATCATCGTAAAGCAATTTACCATAGGTGCGTTCACTGCCAATGGATTTTCGAATACGATTGGGCCTCACAGGAGAATTGGAAATACCACGCGCTTTGCGATACAAATCATAACCAAAGCGTCCGAAATGATCAATTAAGGTCATCTCTGGAATTTCTAACAGGTCCGCACCTGTAAAAACACCTAGTTGATGTAATTTTTCAACTGATTTCTTACCCACACCATGAAATTTTTCAATTGGTAATTTTTTCAAGAAATCCTGCGCATCTTCTGGCAATATCAAGGTTAAACCCTTTGGTTTATCAAAATCCGAAGCAAGTTTGGCTAAAAACTTGTTATAAGAGACACCTGCTGAACAAGTCAGGTGAACTTCTTGCCAAATATCATATTGAATCATTTTAGCAATTTTAATCGCTGATTTGATGCCACGTTTATTTTCAGTAACATCTAAATAAGCCTCATCAATAGACATAGGTTCTACTAAGTCTGTATAACGTCTGAAAATCTCACGAATTTGCATTCCTATTTCTCGGTATTTTTGATAATTACCAGAAATAAAAATAGCTTGTGGACAACGTTCGTAAGCCTCTTTTGAAGACATGGCAGAATGAACGCCAAATTTTCTGGCTTCATAATTACATGTTGATACGACACCACGTCCACCTGTCTTACGTGGATCAGAACCAATAATCACAGGCTTTCCTTTGAGGTCTGGATTATCTCTTTCTTCCACTGACGCAAAAAAGGCATCCATATCAATGTGAATAATTTTTCGAGAAGTGTCATTAATTAATGGAAAAATAAGCATCATCCAGTCCTTTCTGACTCTATTATAACAATTTTCATTGCTTTCAAGCAAAACTTACAAATTTCTAGTACAGTTACCTATTTTCTGAAACTGTACTAGAAAAGATTCTTGTTTTTTGCAATTTTTTTGTTTGGGAAAACGCTTCCTTTATGATAAACTTATACTTGTAAATGTAACAGATGACCTGTTACTAGAATTTAAGGAGAAATCTCATTATGGCGACTGTTAAAACAAATGCAGATGTTTTTGAAAAAGCCTGGGAAGGCTTTAAAGGTACTGACTGGAAAGAAAAAGCCAGCGTTTCTCGCTTCGTTCAAGCTAACTACACACCTTATGATGGTGATGAAAGCTTCTTAGCACCAGCTACTGAACGCTCTCTTAAAATCAAGAAAATTATTGAAGATACTAAAGCTAAATACGAAGCAACTCGTTTCCCAATGGACACTCGTCCAACATCAATCGCAGATATTCCTGCCGGCTATATTTCAAAAGACGATGAATTAATCTACGGTATTCAAAATGATGAGTTGTTCAAATTGAATTTCATGCCAAAAGGTGGTATCCGTATGGCAGAAACAGCACTTAAAGAACATGGTTATGAACCTGATCCTGCTGTTCATGAAATTTTCACAAAATACACTACTACAGTAAATGACGGAATCTTCCGCGCTTATACATCTAATATCCGCCGTGCACGTCACGCTCACACAGTAACTGGTCTTCCAGATGCTTACTCTCGTGGACGTATCATCGGTGTCTATGCTCGTCTTGCTCTTTACGGAGCTGACTACTTGATGCAAGAAAAAGTTAACGACTGGAACGCTATTACTGAAATCGACGAAGAATCTATTCGTCTGCGCGAAGAAGTAAACATGCAATACCAAGCTCTTGGTGAAGTTGTTAAACTTGGTGACCTTTATGGACTTGATGTCCGTAAACCAGCCATGAACGTTAAAGAAGCAATCCAATGGGTTAACATTGCTTTCATGGCTGTCTGTCGTGTTGTCAATGGTGCCGCTACTTCTCTTGGACGTGTGCCAATCGTTCTTGATATCTTTGCTGAACGCGACCTTGCTCGTGGTACATTTACAGAATCTGAAATTCAAGAATTTGTTGATGATTTCGTATTGAAACTTCGTACTGTAAAATTCGCTCGTACTAAAGCTTACGACGAACTTTACTCAGGTGACCCAACATTCATTACAACTTCTATGGCAGGTATGGGGTCTGACGGTCGTCACCGTGTTACTAAAATGGACTACCGTTTCTTGAACACTTTGGACAATATCGGTAATGCTCCAGAACCTAACTTGACAGTACTTTGGACTGACAAATTGCCATACTCATTCCGTCGTTATTGTATGAAAATGTCACACAAACACTCTTCAATTCAATACGAAGGTGTGACAACAATGGCTAAAGACGGTTATGGTGAAATGTCATGTATCTCATGTTGTGTATCACCACTTGACCCAGAAAACGAAGAACAACGCCACAACATCCAATACTTTGGTGCTCGTGTTAACGTTCTTAAAGCTCTTCTTACTGGTTTGAATGGTGGTTACGATGATGTTCACAAAGATTACAAAGTCTTTGATATCGAACCAGTTCGTGACGAAGTTCTTGACTTTGAAACTGTTAAAGCTAACTTTGAAAAATCACTTGATTGGTTGACTTCAACTTACGTAGATGCTCTTAACATCATTCACTACATGACCGATAAATACAACTACGAAGCTGTTCAAATGGCCTTCTTGCCAACTAAACAACGTGCTAACATGGGATTCGGTATTTGTGGTTTTGCTAATACTGTTGATACATTGTCAGCAA
This sequence comes from Streptococcus equinus, assembly GCF_900104225.1. GTDB lineage: Bacteria > Bacillota > Bacilli > Lactobacillales > Streptococcaceae > Streptococcus > Streptococcus equinus_D. Next base: position 150,493 of record NZ_FNJK01000004.1, read on the forward strand.
TCAAGTACGCTACTGTTAAACCAATCCGTGACGAAGATGGATACATCTACGATTACGAAACAACTGGTGATTTCCCTCGTTGGGGTGAAGATGACCCTCGTTCAAACGAATTGGCAGAATGGTTGGTAGAAGCATACACTACTCGTCTTCGTAGCCATAAACTTTACAAGAACGCTGAAGCTACTGTATCACTTCTTACAATCACTTCAAACGTTGCTTACTCTAAACAAACTGGTAATTCTCCAGTTCACAAAGGTGTTTACCTCAACGAAGATGGTACTGTGAACCTTTCTAAACTTGAATTCTTCTCACCAGGTGCTAACCCATCTAACAAAGCTCGCGGTGGTTGGTTGCAAAACCTTAACTCACTTGCAAGCCTTGACTTCTCATATGCTGCAGATGGTATTTCACTTACAACTCAAGTTTCTCCACGTGCTCTTGGTAAAACATTCGATGAACAAGTTGATAACTTGGTAACTATCCTTGATGGTTACTTCGAAAACGGTGGACAACACGTTAACTTGAACGTCATGGACCTTAAAGATGTTTATGACAAGATTATGAATGGTGAAGATGTTATCGTTCGTATCTCAGGTTACTGTGTAAACACTAAATACCTTACAAAAGAACAAAAGACAGAATTGACACAACGCGTCTTCCACGAAGTTCTTTCAATGGATGATGTTGCTGAAACTGTTGCTGCTAAATAATAAATATCGAAAAAGACTTTGTCAGTTGACAGAGTCTTTTTTTGTCCTTAAAATAGAGCTATGAAAATCAAACAAACTCGAAATACACTTTCAGATACCTATCTTGATGCAATGAAAATCCGCCAGCTGGTTTTTGTTAAAGGTCAAGGTGTTCCTTTATCTCTTGAAATCGACGAAAATGAGGCTTATTGTCTACATTTCGTTCTTTACGATAACCAAGACAATGCTGTAGCAACCTGCCGCATTCTACCCAATCAAGACCATAGCCAAGCTACTTTGCAACGTATGGCCGTATTACCAGCCTATCAAGGACAAAACCTAGGAAAATTCCTCTTAGAAGAAGTTATCAGCTTTTGCAAACAACAAGGCTTCAAAGAAATGATCCTTCACGCCCAATTAACTGCAAAAGGATTCTATGACAAGCTTCATTTCACCTGTTTTGGAGATGAATTTGAAGAGGCTGGTATCATGCATATCAGTATGAAAAAAGCACTTTAAACACTTTAAATGAGATATAATAAAAAGCTCTCTTGACTAAATCAAGAGAGCTTTTTTAATCACTGTTTAGAGATGAATAGAACTGACTACTTTTTTATTTATCTTTTTTTCTCAAGCGACGGAATTTTGCTTTGATAGCTTCTGCGATATCATTACCTTGTTCTTTCAAGTGACTAACACGACGTTCATTCATGTCTTCTTGAACTTTATCAAAAAGTTCGTCTTGAAGCTGACCAGCAAGTTCAACTTCATGAGCAAGTGCTACCGCATCCCAACGCATGATATTTGTCTTATAAGGAGCAAAGACATGGTTCAATATACTTTCATCTTCTTCGTGAACCAAAGCAATAACCGCAACATCACCATCAAGTAATTTAGTTGTGACTTCTTCAATTAAGTTATTATCACTAGCATCGTTCATACTACCGCTTGCCGCACCAGCAAGGCTTCCAATACCATAACCAATAATAACACCAATTGGTCCACTCAAGATACCAATCAAACCACCAACAATTCCACCAATTGTGGCATATTCACGACTAGTATCATCAAAATCAATGGAATCTTTGATAGTGATTTTACCATTTTCATTCTCAACCAATGCAATCTGAGCAATCTGAGTGTGGCTATCTTGCTTAAAGGCTTTTAATTCTGAAAATGCTTGGTATGCTTCACTTTCAACATCAAAAACAACAGTAAGTACATCTGCCATAACTTTGTCCTCCTTTTCTCTGGTTACCTTCATTATAGCACTTTCACGCTAAAAAAGCCGAGAAAAAGTAAAACGTTTTCATAAAAATAGCAATACTTCTATAAATTTTCCTGAATCCAATCAGAAATTTTCTTTCGTTCCTCAATCCAAAGAGGTCGATCATCGTAAGAATATGTACGATTGGTCAAGAAAATAGCAGCTTTCTGTTCTTTTCGATTAATGGCCACATAAGTTCCCGTATACCCCGTGTGGTCAAGCCAATCCCCTTCTTTATTCCATGCAAGAGAACGTTCTTTATTAGCATGACTAAAATTTTGCCAAATATCACGCGCAAAGTCATCAGTCAGATAATGCTGACAAAATTCTTCAAGGTCACTCATATTTGAAAATAGACCCGCAGAACCAGAATGACGTCCTAACACTTTAGCCTTTGGATCATGAACTATGCCATCATCAATTCCAGCTACCGTTGGTACAGCATCCTTAACTGGTCCAAAGCCTGTCTTTGTCATACCAAATGGTCCAAAAACCTGTTCCTGAAAAATGTCAGCCAGAGATTTACCAAAATAATTTTCCAGCATAAACCCAAGCAATAAAAAGTTAATATCCGTATACAAGAAATCCTTTTTATCTTCTACCGTAATGTGATTAATTGCTTCTTTTAGCTCTTTAGCATTAAGTGAATCACGATTTGGAATAAAAGGGTTAATCCCACTACTATGCGTCAAAAGTTGACGAAGTGTTATCTTTGATTCATGAAAGTCTGGATAGTACTGCTTCAAAGGAGCATCAATATCCAATTTTCCTTCAGAAACAAGCGAAATAATAACAGTTCCAACACCAACAACCTTAGACACAGACGCTAAATCATAAATCAATCCCGGAGAAACAGCTGTTTCACCATCAATTGTACCAATATACTGCTCTGTCCACTGATTTCCTTTAAAAAGAGCTATACTAGCTCCATGATAAATATTGCGCTCAATTTGGTCATTAATGATATCTAACAAATCTGTCATTTGATAAACCAAATTTCAACTTGACTAGGATCAGAAAGCACCAAGACACTTTCTTTTTTATCTAGATAAATAGATTGTCCTTTTGCTTCAAGATAGTCAGCCAAAGCTTTCAAATCATAGTTCTCAGGCACTTTAAATTCTAGAATTTCCAAATCCCATGTTTTTAAAGGATCAACAGTTAAGTCTGCACCTTTACCTTGTTCAAACTTAAGCTCTAGTGGCAATTTTCCAGCAAAAACATCTTGATAAAAAGCTTGTGTACCAGATTTGTCAGCAACATTAAGGGTCAGACTTTCAAAATAAAAATCAGAAACTTCTTTTACCTCATCATTTTTAGGAAAAGTTTTGTTATTAATTTCTGTTAATTCTTGAATATCATCTTCTGAATGCAAAAGGAAAAGATCACCCTCTGGAGATACTGTTTCAAAAGCATATCCACGTTTACCTTTGAAAAGTCGTTCCACGTCGATACCATTTCCTAAAATAGCTTCAATTTCATTTGCTTTAGGGATTTTAACAACGATTTTATTGATTTTCTTATCGCCCTGAACTGCACGTGTATCAGGTGCTGGTGATTCTTCAATAACGAAACGAGCATTTCGTTTTTTTGTTGAAAATTCAGCGATAGCATTTTCTTCATTTACTAATTTAAAACCTAATTTTTGATAAAAATCGATGTTATGATCACGATTATTGATACGTAATACGGGATGCCTAAACGTGACTCCACTAAATAAAGTCATAATTATCTCCTCACAGTGTTTTTTATTCGATTATGTTATACAAGTTCTTACAAAATAAGAACCGGGTCTTCTCCATTTTAGAAAAAAATAGTCAGTTTGACAAGAAATTATGCTCTCCTGCATTAATAAAAAAAAAGAACCCGAAGGTTCTTTTCTGGTTTATTATCTCGTTATCTTATAGGTATAAGAATTTGAACAAGGCAACTGCAGCAATACCAGCAAGGATTGGAGCTACAACTGGTACCCATGAATACCACCATTTAGAATCGCCTTTGTGTTCACCAAGAATTGATTTTGGAAGCAAAGCATGGACGATACGTGGACCAAGGTCACGTGCAGGGTTAAGACCAGGACCTGTAGGACCACCAAGTGAAGTTACAAGTGTCATAACAAGGAATCCGATACCCATGTGAGCAACAGCAAGTGAACCTGTTGTGTAAGGTGCAACTTGAGTTGCAGCTGTTGAAGCATCGTAACCTGCAGCAGTCAATTGAGAAATCAATTGTGCACCGAAGTAGTTTTTAGTAAGAGCCATTGCACCAAAGAAAAGTACAAATGATCCAAGGAACTCGTTCAAGAAACCATTAACCAATGAAGCTTTGTGGCTTTCTTTTGTACCATCGTCAACTGCTGAGATAGTTGAGAATGAACCAAGGATAGCATTTGGATTTTCAGTTTGAAGGTAGTATGGTTTGTGAACCATAACAACAAGCAATTGACCAGCCATTGCACCAAGTACTTGAGCGATGATGTATTGAGCAACGTGTGACCATTCAAACATACCTGAAACTGCAAGTGCAATTGTGAAAGCAGGGTTGATGTGGTTACCTGATACGTTACCAAACATAAGAGCTGGCATCATAACACCAAAACCATAACCAAGAGCGATGATAACCCAACCTGAGTTGTGTCCTTTTGTACCTTTAAGATCAACGTTTGCAACAGCACCGTTACCAAGGATGATAAGAAGAGCTGTTCCAATAAATTCTGTGATGTATTTCACAGTCCATGAAAAGTCCATGTCTTTTTGTTTCCTCCAAAAAAAATATAGTTTAGACAACTAACATTTTATCAAGTATAATAGATAATGTAAAGGTTATCTGTAAAATAAAAACGTTTACTTTTAGAAGGAGAAAATTTCATGAAATACAATCAATTCTCTTACATACCAAGGCCTGCCGATGCTTGTGAACAAGAATTACAAGCTCTTGGATTTGACCTTAACAAGCGTCAATCCGACAAGGAAGCTTTGGAGAACTTCTGCCGTAACATTTTCTTTAATTATAAAGACACGGACTATCCACTTCATAATCTCATTGCTGATTTTGAGACGGATCTGTTAACATTTTTCCAATCTGATCGTCCTTTAACGGCAGATATTTTTTATACCATTGCCCTTCAATTACTTGGATTTACACCACATGTTGATTTTACAGATACAAATGACTTCTTAGAAAAAATTGCTTTTCCGATTAATTACCAAAAGGGACACATTATTGAAGCCCTTTACCATCTTCTAGTTAGCCGCCAAAAAGGCGGTATGACTTTGCTAGATGATTTAATCAGTAAAGGACTTATCCCAGTTGATAATGATTATCACTTCTTCAATGGAAAATCTTTAGCAACTTTTGATACAAGCGACTTAATCCGAGAAGTTGTCTACGTCCAATCACCACTTGATACTGACCAAGATGGTCAATTAGATTTGATTAAAGTCAATATCATTCGTCCAAATACCAGCCATCAAGTGCCAACTATGATGACAGCTAGTCCTTACCACGAAGGAACAAATATCGTTGCTAACGATAAGAAACTTTACAAAATGGAAGGTGACTTAGCTGTCAAACCTGCTGGTAAGATTAAGGTAGAAACACGTGACTTCGAATCATTAGCAACTCCTGACTTAGATCTTCCAGTAGGGGAGGCCGAAGAAAGCTTCAGCTTTATCGATCCTTATACTCTAAATGATTATTTCTTAGCTCGTGGCTTTGCTAACATCTACGTTTCTGGTGTGGGAACAGCAGGTTCAAATGGTTTTATGACTAGTGGTGATTATGCCCAAGTTGAAAGTTTTAAAGCTGTCATTGACTGGTTAAATGGAAAAGCAATTGCTTTTTCTAGCCATCGTCGCGACCAAAAAGTACTTGCCGACTGGTCAAATGGACTCGTTTGTACCACTGGTAAATCTTATCTTGGTACTATGTCAACTGCCCTTGCAACAACAGGTGTAGAAGGACTAAAAGTCATCATTGCCGAGTCAGCTATTTCATCTTGGTATGACTACTACCGTGAAAATGGACTTGTCTGCAGTCCTGGCGGTTATCCTGGTGAAGACCTTGATGTCTTAACAGAATTGACTTATTCACGTAATTTGTTATCAGGTGATTATCTTCGTAACAATGCACATTATCAAAAACTTCTCGATGAGCAATCTGCTCAATTAGATCGTCAATCAGGTGATTACAATCAATTCTGGCATGACCGTAACTACCTTCCTCATGCCGATAAAGTTAAGGCTACTTGCGTTTACACACACGGTCTTCAAGACTGGAACGTTAAACCACGTCACATCTTCAATATTTTCAATACCTTGCCAAGCTCTGTTGAAAAGCATGCCTTTCTCCACAATGGTGAACATGTTTACATGCATAATTGGCAATCCATTGATTTTAGAGAAAGCATGAACGCTTTACTTTGTCAAAAAATGTTGAATCAAGATAATCACTTTGATTTACCAACTTTGATTTGGCAAGACAATAGTCAAGAACAAACATGGACAAGCAGCTTAACACAATTTGGTAGTGCTAACCAAGAAACACTACCTCTTGGCAAAGATCGTCAAATTATTGATAACCATTATAGTAAAGATGAATTTGAACGATACAGTAAAAACTTCCGCACATTCAAGAGTGACTTGTTCGCAGGAAAAGCAAATAGTATCTGCCTTGATATTCCTGTTAATCAAGATTATCACATCAATGGTCAGGTAACACTACATTTGACACTTAAATCCAGTGAAAATAAAGGTCTCTTGTCTGCGCAAGTTTTGGATTATGGTCAGAAAAAACGCTTCAAAGATGTTCCTACCAATCGAGCTTTACATGCTATCGATAATGGTCGCAACTTCTCACGTGAAGCCCTTAAAGAATTGCCATTTGTTAAAACACAAGAACGTGTCATCACAAAAGGTGTTCTCAATCTTCAAAACCGCAATGATTTGTTAACTGTCGAAGACATCAAACCAAACGAATGGATGACGCTTGATTTCACTCTTCAACCAAGCATCTACAAACTTAAAAAAGGCGATAGCTTACGTGTTCTTCTCTACACAACAGACTTTGAACACACGATCCGCGACAATAGCAATTATATTTTAACCGTGGATTTAGACCAATCAAGCATTAGTCTTCCGGTAGAAAAATAATAAAGATAGTTTCTGACAACTAAAAGCGCTTTATTCATGATATAATTAAAAGCGAATTGCCAACAACACATGTTGGACTAGATAATAAAAAAGGCTATCGCCTTCACATGAAAGGAATCTAGATTATTATGATGAACATGCAAAACATGATGCGTCAAGCTCAAAAACTCCAAAAACAAATGGAGAAAAAACAAGCTGAATTGGCTAGCACAACTTTCACTGGAAAATCAGCTCAAGAATTAGTTGTTGCTGAATTCACAGGTGACAAAAAATTGGTTAACATCTCATTCAAAGATGCTATTGTTGATCCAGATGATATTGAAACACTTCAAGATATGACAACACAAGCTATCAACGATGCCCTTGCTCAAGTTGATGCTGCTACTCAAAAAACACTTGGCGCTTTTGCAGGAAAATTACCATTCTAATAATGCCAGACAAAAAAAGCTCGAACCAAAAGGTTCGAGCTTTTTAATTGTCATTAGCCACTTCTAAACAATATGATTTTTCATGACAATGTGGACAAGTGAGTTTTCTTGTCTTAGGTGTGTGACGAGCAAAGAAAAATGTCTTAAAACTTGGTTGGAAACAATGATGACAATTTGGACAAATATAAGCTACATTTTGTGAATATTTCTTAGCAAACCAGATAGCAAAAGGTGCTATGATAATTTCAGCAATAAGATAAATCCAAATGTTCCATGCTAAGATTGCCCATACCAAACTTGCCACTTGAATAATTAATAAAGGTAGGAAAATAAGGAACATGTTCCGATGAACTTTTTTCAAAGATCGTTGTTTTTTCATGGTAAGAGAAATGTCTGATAAAAATTCTAATGACTGACCAGATTGACTTTTCACATTGTCAAGCAAGTTGACAGCAGTGTCAAGCCTCTCTTTCTTGTCAGCTAGTTCTTGCTTTATCTCACGAATATGCTCAGCAAGCAATAACTCTAAAACCTGCTTAGCATTATCTTCAACAAAGAGACGTTTAATCTGTTCAATTGAAAAATCCAAATCTCGCAAGAAGCAAATCATTCGCAAACGTTCCAAATCGCTCTCAGTGTAAATTCGACGACCACCTTCTGTCAATTGAGAAGGAACTAAAATACCACGTTTGTCATAATATTGCACTGTACGAACTGAAACACCAGCCAACTTTGCCAAATCACCGGTGCTATAAGTCTGAGACATTCCTTTCACCTCCTTTCTGCCCTCATTATAGGACATGACCTAAGGTCATAAGCAAGGGGTTACCCTAGATGATTTTTTATTTTTTTGAAAAATAGCAGAGCTATCAGCTAAAAAAGCCACCCAAAGCTGCAAAAGGATTATCGCCATGCTCTTCTTCTTGCTGATTCAGATAAGATTTATTCTCATCAAATTCCATAAATTTTTCATAGACTAGAGCTGTCATACGAGCATCTTCCAAAGAATTATGCCCATGTCCAGAAATTCCTAAAAAATCAGCAACACTTGTCAACTTAAGATTTGCAATTCCATTCAAATCAGAACTACGACGTTCATAAGCTTCATCATACAAGTCAACCTTGTAAAGCTCTGTCAAGTCTAAATCATTCTCAGCTAAAAGTGGCAAGTCAGATTTCAAGGCATTATAACCAACTAGAGCTGTCTCTCCTACGAAATCTTTAAAATCTACCAAGACTTTATCTAACTTTGGAGCGTTCGCAATTTTTTCTGATGTAATCCCTGTTAAGCCATTAATAAAAGATTGTAAAGGAACATCTGTGTAAACGTAAGTGTCAAAGTTGTCAACTTCTACACCATCTCGAAATTTTACAGCAGAAACCTGAATGATGTGACTGATCTCAGCAACAGTATTAAATTCCAAGTCAAAGGAAATATACTCAGATAGCTTTTCCATAATTCCTCCCTAAAAACATCATCATTTCTTTATAAAACAAGCTGGAACTTTCGTCCCAGCACCGCCTAATAAGCCTATTTTTTACCAAAGAGACGAGCAAATAATCCTTTCGGAGTGGCTGCTTGTTCTTCTTGCTCTTGAATAGCTTCTTCTGTTTTTGTTTGAATTTCTTCAAACTCAGCCTTAGCTTCATTAAGTTCAAGTTGAAGACGTTTGCTATCTTCCATAGCAGCAAGCGTCAACTGTTGTTGTTGATCTAATTGCTTGTCTTTTTCACCAATTTGAACATCTTTAACACGAAGTTGCTCATCTTTTGAAGCCAATTGTTTATCTTTGGCTTTTAGTTGTTCATACAGACGAGTGATTTCTGTATTTTTTTCATCAACTAGAATTTCCAAAAGTTCACGTTGTTTTGTTTCTTCATCAATTGGATCATCTTCAAAGATAGTTTTTTTATAAATTTCTTCAAGTTTAATCAAGCCGCTACGATTAACTACCGTAACACCCTTTTCATTTTTATCAACATCTTCTTCCGGCAGATTCTTAACACGATTATTAACCGCTTGACGGCTAACACCCAGAATCTCAGCCAATTCACTAACTGTTTTCTCGATTGCCATAATATCCTCTTTTACATTGAAATTACTTATGAAAAGGATAACACATGAACTAATGATTGTCAATTTTTAACCAGTTAATTGACTGCTTCAAACCTGAATTGATAGGCTTTTTTCGCAATCGTGTCAACTTTCTGTCATTTTCTGTAAACTTACTTAGTTATTTCAAAAATATCTACTGTCATTTGACTACGGGATAGAAACATTTTATGCTACAATGATTATATGAAACAATACGATACAATTATCATCGGTGGTGGACCTGCCGGTATGATGGCTGCCATTTCTAGCAGCTATTATGGTTACAAAACGCTACTTATTGAAAAAAATAGAAGACTCGGAAAGAAACTAGCTGGTACTGGTGGCGGACGCTGTAATGTCACAAATAATGGTACTATCGATGACCTCATGGAAGGTATTCCTGGCAATGGTCGTTTTCTTTACAGCGTCTTTTCACAATTTGACAACCATGATATCATGCGATTCTTTGAAGAAAATGGTGTTGCTTTAAAAGTTGAAGACCATGGACGCGTCTTCCCAAAAACTGATAAATCAAAAACAATTATTGACGCCCTCACTCATAAAATCAGTGAACTCGGTGGAACAGTCTTAACAAATACTGAAGTTGTTTCTGTAAAGAAAATCGATGAGCTTTTCCACATTAAATCAGCTACAGATGAATTTGTTTGTGGAAAACTTATTGTCACAACTGGTGGTAAAGCTTATCCATCCACAGGATCTACCGGATTTGGTTACGAGATTGCTCGTCACTTTAAATTAAAACTAACTGAACTTGAAGCAGCTGAAAGTCCTTTATTAACAGATTTTCCACATAAAGAACTTCAAGGGATTTCACTTGATGATGTTAGCCTATCTTATGGAAAACATCATATCACACACGATTTACTCTTTACTCACTTTGGACTATCTGGACCCGCTGCTCTTCGCATGTCTAGCTTTATCAAAGGTGGAGAAACCATTAAACTGGATGTTATCCCCAAAATATCCACAGAAGAGCTTCATTCATTTCTAGTGGACCATCGTGAAAAATCTCTTAAGAATACACTCAAAATGCTTGTTCCCGAGCGCTTAGCAAGCTTTTTAGCTCAGCCATTCCCCGAAAAAGTCAAACAACTGACACCAAACCAAGAACAAGAACTTGTGGATAAGCTGAAAGCTATGCCTATCAAAGTTACTGGAAAAATGTCACTAGCTAAGTCCTTTGTAACCAAAGGGGGCGTCGACTTGAAAGAAATCAATCCTAAAACTCTTGAAAGTAAACAAGTCCCAGGCCTACATTTTGCAGGTGAGGTTCTTGATATCAACGCCCATACTGGTGGTTTTAACATCACCGTTGCTCTATGTACAGGCTGGGTTGCTGGAAGTTTACATTATTAATAAACTAAAAAGAGATCCTATTTTGGGTTTCTTTTTATCTTTCTTAAAAAATATTTAACTAGTTAAGCTTTTTCTCTTGATTCTCTTTTTAAAAGTGCTATAATTATTTTTGTTAACCAGTTAACTAAAAAGGAGATATTATGGCTAAAAAATCAAAAATCGCTAGATATAATAAACAATTAAAACTCATCGAGCAATATGCTGACTTACGTCGTGAATTAAAAGCTAAGGGCGATTACGAAGCCCTTCGCAAATTGCCACGCGACTCAAATCCAAATCGTTTGAAAAACCGCGACCGCATCGATGGACGTCCACATGCTTACATGCGCAAATTTGGTATGAGTCGTATCAATTTCCGCAATCTTGCTCACGAAGGTAAAATCCCAGGGGTTACAAAAGCCAGCTGGTAATATAATATATAGAAAAATAAGTTTTTATCACTGAAAAAGCAGACTTTGTCTGCTTTTTTAGTTGAGAAAATAACTATAATAGCGATTATCCACAGATATAGCCTTTTATCAAACTTATCCACAGATGAAATTACTCAGTTAGAATACCTCATGTCAAAATTAAATTATTAATCACAATAAAAACTCCCAATATCGCATCTAGGAGTTTTTTTGTTATTAATCTAATGTTTCAAAAGCTAAGCTTGGTTTAGCATTTAAATCAAGCCCAGCAAAATGTCCTTTATCATATTCGATAGCTGCAGCTAGTGAGACCATCCCAGCATTGTCACCACATAGGCGAAGTGGTGGAATAACAACTTCTGCTTCAGTAATCTCATCAGCTAGTCGCTCACGCAATCCTTGATTAGCAGCTACACCACCTGCCACCACAAGTGTTTTGACAGGATATTTCTCTAAAGCTTTTTTCGTTTTAGCCATTAAAACATCTAAAACTGCGGCTTGGAATGATGCTGATAAATCTTCATTTGAAAGAGTTTCACCCTTTTGAGCTGCATTATGATGTAAATTAATAAAGGCAGACTTCAAACCTGAGAATGAAAATTCTAGATTATCTTCTTTAATCATAGCACGTGGGAAATCATAAATATCTTTTCCTTTATGAGCCAACTGATCAATTTCACGTCCAGCTGGATAAGTCAATCCCATAACACGCCCTACTTTATCATAAGCCTCACCAACAGCGTCATCACGTGTTTCACCAACAATTTTATAGTTTCCAGGCTCAGACACATAGACAAGCTCTGTATGCCCACCAGAAACCAATAAAGCCATTAATGGGTATTGAAGTTCTTTAACCTCACGCGCAGCCATCAAGTGACCTGCCATGTGATTTACTGGAATTAGTGGCAAATTATTTGCCCACGCAAAAGCTTTTGCAGCAGCCATACCAACTAAAATAGCACCGACCAATCCAGGACCATAAGTTACAGCAACGGCATCTAAGTCACTAACTTCAATTCCCGCTGCATCCAAAGCATCCTTGAAACAAGTTGTAATCACTTCAACATGGTGACGACTTGCTACTTCAGGCACTACGCCGCCAAAGCGTTTGTGACTTTCGATTTGACTAGCGATGACATTGCTTAAAATCTCACTGTCATTTTTTAAAACCGCAATACTTGTCTCATCACAAGAACTCTCCACGGCTAAAATATATCTATCTTTCATCAATTCATTACCTCTTATTTACCTTCGCGCTTCATGATAATCGCATCTTCTACTGGTTCGTGATAATATTGCTTACGTTTGGCAATGATTTCAAAACCAAATTTCTTATATAGTGCCTGTGCAGAAGCATTTGATGCTCTAACTTCTAAGAAAATGGGAAAATCAACATGATCAAGATTAGCCAGTAATTGGCTACCTAATCCATGTCCCTGATAAGCTTTTTTAATGGCAATATTTGTAATCTCAAGCTCTCCAGCTAACTGTTGAATCGCTAAAAAACCGACTACTTGCCCATCTTTTTCCACAAAAAAGTAATCAACATTATCTTGTTGCATGTCTGATAAAATCTGATTTTTAGTCCAAGGAGATACTGGATACACATCTGAAAGTATCTCATAAACAGCTGCAACACTTGCTTGTAAATCTTTCATGTTAGATACGATTGACATAGTTTGCACTTGGGTTTTCTTTGTGTGTCTTAAGCCAATTTTCCTCTGCTTCAACACGTTTTAAATAATTAGGAACAAAACTATCTACTTCGACAGGTTCTAAGTTTTGACCGTATTTTCCGATAGCATAAGCAGATGGTAACACTGTAATAGCCTTAGCCTGTGGTAAACTTTCAGCAATTTGATCGTGGAAGTTAGCAACTTCTCCTACAAACATAACTGCCTCCTCATTCTTAACCACGTCTAGAACATCAGCAAAATCCATGTGTTGATCTTCTTTGACAGATTGACCATTTTTATAGAAACCAGCGTAAACATTGTTACGACGGGCATCAATGACAGGGACAACTAATCCCTCAAAATCAGCTGCTGCAGCAAGCGCATAAAGGCTAGAAACACCAACTAATTCAATACCTAAAGTGTAAGCTAACGTTTTAGCTGTCGCAACTGCCACACGAAGACCGGTATATGAACCAGGTCCTTGAGCAACTGAAATTCTATCCAAATCTGCTGGTTTTAAGTCTACAGCTTTCATCAAAAAATCAATCGCAGGCATCAAATTAATGCTGTGATTTTTCTTAATATTGACCGTTACATCGGCTAGTAAATTCTCACCATCTAAGATGGCAACAGACAAAGCCTTACTTGAAGTATCAAAGGCTAAAACTTTCATCATTTAAATTCCCTCACTTGATTATACTTCTTATTTTATGATATAATTTTAATAATTGCAACGAATCAAGGTTAAATCAATTACTCGGAAAAATTTAATAATGACTGATCAAGTAGATATATGCTAGTTGACGTGTTTTGTGTAGTTTGATTAACCACAGGTATATAAAGAAAGGAAAAAACTATGATTTACAAAGTTTTTTATCAAGAAACAAAAGAACGTAACCCACGCCGCGAACAAACTAAAGCACTTTATTTAGAAATTGACGCAGCAAACGAACTTGAAGGACGTATCAAAACTCGTAAACTCGTTGAAGAAAAAACACCTTACAACGTTGAATACATTGAACTTCTTTCAGATAAACACCTAGCCTACGAAAAAGAAACAGGTGCCTTTAAATTAACGGAGTTATAACATGTCACAAATCAATTTAAAACCCGAAGAAGTTGGGGTTTATGCGATTGGTGGTCTCGGAGAAATTGGTAAAAACACTTACGGTATTGAATATCAAGATGAAATTATTATCGTAGATGCAGGTATCAAATTCCCAGAAGACGATTTGCTCGGTATTGACTACGTTATTCCAGACTATTCATATATCGTTGACAATATCGATCGTATAAAAGGCCTTGTGATTACTCACGGGCACGAAGACCACATTGGTGGGATTCCTTTCCTTTTGAAGCAAGCTAATATTCCAATTTACGCTGGACCACTTGCTCTTTCACTCATCAAAGGAAAATTGGAAGAACACGGGCTTTTACGTGACGCTAAACTTTACGAAATCAACGCAAACACAGAGTTAACGTTTAAGAATCTTAGTGTTACATTCTTCCGTACTACCCACTCAATTCCAGAACCTCTAGGAATCGTTATCCACACACCACAAGGTAAAATTGTCTGCACAGGGGATTTCAAGTTTGACTGGACACCGGTTGGTGAACCAGCTGATATCCACCGCATGGCTGCTCTTGGTGAGGATGGAGTCCTATGTTTACTATCTGATTCTACTAACGCAGAAATTCCAACCTTTACAAACTCAGAAAAAGTTGTTGGACAATCTATTATGAAGATTATCGAAGGCATCCATGGACGTATTATCTTTGCGTCATTTGCCTCAAATATCTTCCGTCTCCAACAAGCTGCCGAAGCAGCTGTTAAAACTGGACGTAAAATCGTAGTCTTCGGACGTTCAATGGAAAAAGCCATTGTAAACGGTATTGAACTTGGTTACATCAAAGTTCCAAAAGGAACATTTATCGAACCAAGCGAAATCAAAGACTACCACGCTAGTGAAATCTTAATCATGTGTACAGGTAGCCAAGGTGAATCAATGGCTGCGTTAGCACGTATTGCTAACGGTACACACCGCCAAGTGACACTTCAACCTGGCGACACTGTTATCTTCTCATCTAGCCCAATTCCTGGTAATACAACAAGTGTTAACAAACTTATCAACACTATCCAGGAAGCTGGGGTAGAAGTTATCCACGGAAAAGTTAACAATATCCACACATCTGGTCACGGTGGACAACAAGAGCAAAAACTAATGCTCCGCTTGATGAAACCAAAATACTTCATGCCAGTTCACGGTGAATACCGCATGCTTAAAATCCACGCTGGTTTAGCAGTCGACACTGGTATTCCAAAAGATAATATCTTTATCATGGAAAACGGTGACGTTCTAGCCCTTACAGCTAATTCTGCTCGTAAAGCTGGACACTTTAACGCTCAAGATATCTATGTTGATGGTAATGGTATCGGAGACATCGGCGCTGCCGTACTTCGTGACCGTCGTGATTTATCTGAAGATGGTGTTGTTCTTGCCGTAGCAACTGTTGACTTTGATAGCCAAATGATTTTAGCTGGTCCAGACATTCTTAGTCGAGGATTTATCTACATGCGTGAATCTGGCGATCTTATTCGTGAAAGTCAACGCGTTCTCTTCAATGCAATCCGCATTGCTTTAAAGAACAAGGATGCAAGTATTCAATCTGTTAACGGTGCTATCGTTAACGCACTTCGTCCATTCCTATACGAAAAAACTGAACGTGAACCAATCATTATTCCAATGATTCTCACACCAGATGATAAATAATCAAAAAGCTAGTTGAATTATCAACTAGCTTTTTATCAATAACTTATCCACAGAAACTTAAAAAGCCTAAACTATTTTAGGCTTTTTTCTATCTTGTTAATAACTTTCTGGATAAATGTAACTGACAGTACCCGCAGTCTTTCCATCTGTCGGGTCAAACCAACCACGATAATTATCAATCCACTGTTTATTTCCATAATTAGATTCTAAAACTTGAATTTGACCACTGGCATTGACTGCTGTTACGTAAGCCACGTGCCCGTAACTATCAGGATCTGTCCAGCAAACAATTGATCCAACTTCAGCTTGTGTCCCAACCACATAGCCTTGCGAAGCTGCATTTGCTGCCCAATCACCAGCATTTCCCCACCAATTACTTGCCCAAGTTGCTACTTGCTTTACACCCCAGGTGCATTGCCCAACAGGATAAGTATTAGTCGGAGTTACCGACTTTGACGCCGATGAATCAACTTGACTAGACTCCGAATTTCTACTTGATGTTAACAAATTCGTTATAAATGGATCAATAGGTGTTTTATCGGGAATCTGTAAAACTTGCCCAGGAACAATAGTGTCATAGATTGACATGCCATTCAGAGCAGCCAAATCATAAACACTTAAGCCATACATTTGTGCCACGCTGTAAAAGGAGTCTCCACTTTGTATGGTATAAGTATCTGCTTTTGCATTTACTTGTGAAAAAAGTAAAGCTCCTGAAAGAGTTGCCGTTGCTAAAGCTAGTTTTGTTTTGTAATTCATAAAAATCTTCCTCCCTTATTAACAACAGTATAACAATACAATATTACAGAAAATATAAGGACATGTAAGCGTTATATTTCACAATATCTCATTTCGAAAAATAAAAGTTACAAAAAAACTGCCCTAAAGGCAGTTTTTGTATGATTGAAAACAAGAATGTGTGTTAAACGCTTAGAAATATTTTTATTGAGCAACCATGATACGAAGACCTTGATCAATTTTTTCTGCGGCCTTACGTCCTTCACGAATTCCCCAGATAACAAGACTTGGACCACGACGAGCATCACCAGCAACAAAAACACGATCATTGTTAGTTGAATAATCATCGTAAACACTTTGAACTCCAAATTGTTCAAAGAGTGATTTTTCAGCACCTGTGAATCCCATTGCTAACAAGACAAGGTCTGCTTTAATAGTTTCTTCTGTACCTTCAATTGGTTTGAAACCAGGACCAACTTTGATAGTCTTAGCAGCAATAACTTGACCACGATCAGCACCAATAAATTCAGTTGTTGATGTTGCGTAAGTTGTCAATTCAGTATCTTGAACATAATTAGCTTCTTCTTGGCCGTAACCAACACGTTTAATCATTGGGTATTGTGGCCAAGGATTTGTTGGCAAACGTTTTTCAGGTGGTTCTGGAGTGATTTCAAGCTGTTTAACGCTTGCTGCACCTAAACGAACAGCTGTACCGATACAGTCATTACCAGTATCACCACCACCGATGACAAGCACATGTTTACCTTCAAGGATTGGACCAAGTTTTTTATTGTCAGACGCAAGAACGTTTTTAGTTGTTTCAGTCAAGAAATCAACCGCAAAACGCACACCTGATAAATGACGACCTGGAACATCCAAATCACGAGGAACACTTGCACCAGTAGCAAGAACAACGCGATCATATTGTTTCAACAATTCATCAGCTGTAATGTCACGTCCAACTTCTGTATTGGCAACGAATTTAATACCAAGTTTTTCCATAAGGTCAATACGACGTTGAACAATTTCTTTATCCAACTTCATATTTGGAATACCGTACATCAAAAGTCCACCAAAACGATCGCTGCGTTCATAAACTGTTACACTATGACCGAGTTTGTTTAAGCGCCAAGCAGTTGAAAGCCCTGCAGGACCTGATCCAATGACAGCAATCTTAAAGCCTGTACGTGAAGCTGGGCGACCAGATTCTTCTACCCAACCATTTTCAAAAGCAGTGTCGATGATAAAACGTTCATTATCGTGAATAGTAACACCAGAGCCATTAAGACCTTCTGTACAGCCTTTTTCACATGGAGCTGGACAAACACGTCCAGTCATTTCTGGAAACGGATTAGTGCGTGAAAGACGCTCAAATGCGCGCTTGTAATCACCTTTATAAAGTAAGTCATTCCATTCAGGAATCAAGTTGTCATTTGGACAACCTGAGACGGCACGTCCACCGCCATAGAATTGTCCAGAATGACAGAATGGAATACCACAAGACATACAACGCGCAGCTTGTTTTTGACGGTCTTCTTCTGATAATGGAACTTGTAATTCTTCAAAGTCCAGGATGCGTTCAGCAACAGGACGAAACGGATTATCTTTTCGATCGTATTTCAAAAATCCAAACGGATTAGCCATTTTTATTTACCCCCTGTTACTTGTGCGAGAAGTTCTTCTTTTTCTGCTGCTGTTTCTGCACCGCCAGTTGCAATTTCGAAGGTACGTAATTCAAGTTCGTCACCTTCTAAACCTTTATTGGCAAGAGCATGTTCGATATTATTAATTTCATGGAACTCAGTTGGGTAAACTTTGACAAATTTATCAACTTCTTGTGCCCAATTATCAAGCAAACGTTTCGCTTTGGCACTACCAGTGTATTCGTAGTGTTTTTGAATCATCTCAACTAAGACATCATCACCACGTGTTTCACCAACTTTGTAAAGGTCAACCATTTGACGGTTAACTTTTTCAGCAAAGTCACCATTTACATCGTAAACGTAAGCAACACCACCACTCATACCAGCGGCAAAGTTACGACCTGTTGTACCAAGGATAACAGCAACACCACCTGTCATGTATTCACAACCGTGGGCTCCAACACCTTCAACAACAACTTTTGCACCTGAGTTACGAACACAGAAACGTTCCCCAGCACGACCAGCAAAGTATGCTTCACCTTTAACAGCACCAAATAGAGCAACGTTACCAACAATTGGTGAATTTTCAATATCATAGGCAGCATCATGAGGTGGCTTAACAATTAAACGTCCACCTGACATTGATTTAGCAATGTAGTCATTGGCTTCACCAATCAAAGTCAATTCCATACCTTGGGTAATAAAGCTTGCAAATGATTGACCAGCAATACCAGTGTATTCGTATTTAATCAAACCAGGTTCAACTGAATAGTTACCGTAACGTTCCGCCATCCAACCGGCCATACGAGCACCAACAGCACGTTGAACATTATTAATTGTTTCTTTAACGGTTACGCCTGCACCATTATCAACAGCTGCTTTAGCAAATCCATCCAATTCTTTCCATTGACGTGCTTCTGCAAATGGATCTTCAGTTTTACGTTCAATTGGATAAGCAGTTCCAAGCATACGAGAGAAATCAAGTGATTTTGCTTTTCCTTTTGGAATGAATTTTGCTTTCAAGATTTCTGAGTGACCAACCATTTCATCAACAGAACGGAAACCAAGTTCAGCCATGTATTCACGCAATTCTTCTGCCATAAACATCATCATGTTGATAACATGTTCAGGTTTACCAGCAAAATGTTTACGAAGCTCTGGATTTTGAGTTGCAACACCAACAGGACAAGTATTAAGTGAACATACACGCATCATGACACAACCGATAGAAATCAATGTCAAACTTGCAAATGAATATTCTTCTGCACCAAGAAGTGTAGCAATGGCAACATCACGACCAGTCATCAATTTACCATCTGTTTCAAGTGTCATACGTTGACGGAGACGGTTAAGTGACAATGTTTGATGTGCTTCAGCCAAGCCCATTTCCCATGGAAGACCAGCATCACGGACAGAGTTACGTGGAGAAGCTCCAGTACCACCATCATAACCAGAAATAACAACCTTATCAGCACCAGCTTTTACACAACCTGTAGCGATTGTACCAACACCAGTACTTGAAACCAATTTAACATTGATTTTAGCGTAAGGATTGATGGCTTTAAGGTCATAAATCAATTGTGCCAAATCTTCAATTGAGTAGATATCATGATGAGGTGGTGGTGAAATCAAACGTACACCAGGCGTTGCACCACGAATTTCAGCAACCCATGGGAAGACTTTTTGACCAGGCAATTGTCCACCTTCACCAGGTTTAGCACCTTGTGCCAACTTGATTTGGATTTCTTCAGCAGACATAAGGTATTCAGCATTAACACCAAAACGTCCTGAAGCGACTTGTTTAATCTTAGAGTTCAAGTTACGACCATCTGGTTGTACTTTGAAACGATTGCGGTTTTCGCCACCTTCACCAGAGTTCGATTTAGCTCCGATTGAGTTCATTGCTTCAGCAATTGTTTCGTGTGCTTCTTTAGAAAGTGAACCAAAACTCATAGCACCAACTTTGAAACGTTTAACGATTGTTTCAGCTGGTTCGACCTCAGAAAGGTCAACTTTTGGACGATCTGATTTAAATTCCCAGATTGAACGGAGTGTTGTTGGAGTTGCTAAAGCTTCTTTATCCAATTCAGCTGTATATTCTTTAAAGAGTTTGTAGTCACCCTTACGAACAGCTTGTTGGAAATTATAGACTGTATGCGGATTGAAGAGGTGGTATTCACCATCTGCTTTAAATTGATAGATACCGCCACTTTGCAAATAATCACCACGACGAGGACCAAATGCATCTTCCATACGTTGAAGATATTCTTTTTCAATTTGATCAAGTGACAATCCGCCGATACGAGTTACCGTACCTGTGAAGTATTTATTAACAACTGAGTCAGAAAGACCAACTGCTTCAAACAATTGAGCCCCTTTATAACCAAGGATTGTAGAAATCCCCATACGACTCATGACTTTAACAATACCTTTTTCAGCTGCTTTACGATATTTTTCAAAGGCAGTTGCATCTTTACCGTATTCCTTCAATGTTGCATAAGCACCATAAGGGTGAACAGCTGCAGCACCATAACCAACTAAAGTTGCAAAATGGTGAACTTCAATAGCTTCTGCCGTATCAACTACAATTGAGAATTGGCTAGCTTTTCCTTTAACAACCATGTAGTTATTCAAACCAGAAACAGCCAAAAGCATTGGAATAGTTGTTTGGTTTTCTTTAACATTACGGTCAGAAAGGATAATAATTTTGCTACCATTATCAACAGCTTTTTCAGCTGCTTTGAAAAGATTTTCTAGCGCACGTTGCAAACGATTATGTGATGGTTCCACAACATCATAAACTGTAGATAGAGTTGTTGCACGATAACGTTCGTCTTGCAAGTTAGCAATTTTAGCAAAGTCTTCACTTGAAAGAACTGGGCTATCAATTTTAACTTTAACACAGTTATCAGCACCATCAGCTTTGAAATTACCATCACCACCAAGGTAAACACTTGTTGAAACAACGATTTGTTCACGAATAGCATCAATTGGTGGGTTAGTAACTTGTGCGAATTGTTGTTTAAAGAAAGTGAAAAGAGATTGACTCTTATTAGAAAGAACTGCTAATGGGCTATCAAATCCCATAGAGATAACTGGTTCTTCACCTTTTTCAGACATTGGAAGAATAGCTGTACGAATAACTTCTTCATTATATCCGTAAGCTTTCCACATTGTTTCAATGTCATTTGTTTCTTGATTTAATTCTGAAGCTTCAAAATCATTAAGATGTGCAATATTTTCTTCTACCCATTCTTTATATGGATGTTGTGCAGCATAATAAGCTTTCACTTCTTCATTGCGCATCAATTTACCTGAAGTTGTGTCAATCAACATCATATTACCCGGACCAAGCACACCTTTTTCAATGACGCGACTTGGTTCAAGGTCAACAACACCAGATTCACTTGAACAGATTAAGAAGTTATCTTTTGTCAATGAATAACGACTAGGACGCAAACCATTACGATCCAAACGAGCACCAACCATATCACCATCTGTAAAGACAAGAGCGGCTGGACCATCCCATGGAGCTACAAAGCTTGAAGCATATTCATAAAATGCTTTAAGATCATCAGTAAGTCCTGATTCATCACCCCAAGCTTCTGGTACCATCATCAAAAGACTTTGTGGAATATCACGTCCATTACGGTAAAGATATTCTAGACAGTTTTCTAATTTTGCAGAATCTGAATTCTCTTCATTGTAAACTTCAATCTGGTGACTGTGCATCCAGTTTTCTGCACCGCGAAGGGTATTAATTTCACCATTGTGGGCCAAGAAACGGAATGGTTGCGCACGATCCCAAGATGGGAAAGTATTTGTAGAGAAACGTGAGTGTGTCAAAGCAATGTGAGATTTGAAATGTTCATCTTGCAAGTCAGGATAGAAAAGACCAACTTGGAAGGCATGAAGCATCCCTTTATACACAATTGTTTTGCTTGAAAGAGAACAGATGAAAAATTCATCAGATGAAAAGCTCTTTTCAAGTTGACGACGTAGACGGAACAATTTGTCTTCAAAATCACGACCAGCTTTGGTATCATCAGGTTTTTTAACAAAAACTTGTACAAAACTTGGCATAATTTCTTGTGCCGCTGGACCACAATTGTCATAATTGAATGGCACATCACGAGTCATCAAAACATGGAAACCAGCTGATTTAATTTCTGCTTTAACTGCTTCTAAAAGACTATCTTTAGCCTCAGTATCTTGGGGTAAAAATAGTTGTGCAACAGCATAGTCACCTTTTTTAGGTAAATCATAACCTGCTTCTTTTGCTTTTACTTGGAAAAATTCATCTGGTAAAGCAAGCAACATTCCGGCACCATCACCAGTATCAGGCTCTGCACCTGTACCACCACGGTGATTCATACGTGTCAACATTGTCAAGGCATATTCAATCAAAGTATGACTTGCTTCACCATCGAGTTGTGCAACAAACCCCATCCCGCAAGCATCCGATTCAAAAGATGGATCCCAAAGCGTTGTTTGCTGCGCCCTCAAAGCACTTTCATTCATAGCTCTTACTCCTATCATTAATACAAATAGTCTAAAATAGACTAAAATAGTCTAATTATTCAGAATATTTACTTCACATTATACCACATTATATCTAATTAGAATAGCTCTTATTTAAACTTTCTAATGAGAATGTGGTATTTTTAAGTAAAAAAAAGACAGCTTAAAGCTGTCTTACTTATTATTACCGCTATATCTTAGTAAAGATCTAGGTAGTTATCAATTTCCCATTGTGAAACAAAGGCCGCATAGCTTGACCATTCAATTTTCTTAGCTTCCACAAAGTTTGTAAAGATGTGATTTCCAAGAGCAGATTTAACCACTTCATCATCTTGCAAAGCTTTAACGGCATTGTGCAATGTTGATGGAAGATCACGAATACCAGCTTCTTTACGTTCTTCTTGTGTCATGATGTAGATATTTGATTCAACCGGAGCTGGAGCTTCAATTTTGTTTTCAATACCATCAAGACCTGCTTCAAGAAGGACTGCAAGAGCAAGATATGGGTTAGCAGTTGGGTCAACT
This sequence comes from Streptococcus equinus, assembly GCF_900104225.1. Lineage (GTDB taxonomy): Bacteria > Bacillota > Bacilli > Lactobacillales > Streptococcaceae > Streptococcus > Streptococcus equinus_D. The sequence continues at coordinate 173,783 of NZ_FNJK01000004.1, forward strand.
GAACGAAGTTCCAAACGAGTACCCATTCCACGTGATGCAGGTACGCGGATAAGTGGTGAACGGTTACGTCCAGCCCATGCAATGTAAACTGGTGCTTCATAACCAGGAACCAAACGTTTGTATGAGTTTACAGTTGGGTTCATGATTGCAGTGTAATTGTAAGCATGTTTCATCAAACCGCCAAGGAAGTAATATGCTGTTTCAGACAATTGCATACCTTTTGGATCTTCTGGTTCAAAGAAAGCATTGTTTCCATCGTAGTCAAACAATGACATGTTACAGTGCATACCTGAACCGTTGATACCGAATTTAGGTTTAGCCATGAATGTAGCGTAAAGACCGTGTTTACGAGCAATTGTTTTAACAACAAGTTTGAAAATTTGAATGTTATCACAAGCTTTCAAAACATCAGCATATTTAAAGTCAATTTCGTGTTGACCAATCGCAACTTCGTGGTGACTTGCTTCAACTTCAAATCCCATTTCAGTCAAAACATTAACGATTTCACGACGAGTGTTATCTGCAAGGTCAGTTGGTGCAAGGTCAAAGTAACCACCGCGGTCGTTTACTTCAAGAGTTGGTTCACCTTTTTCATCCAATTTGAACAAGAAGAATTCTGGTTCTGGACCAAGGTTAAATGATTTGAAACCAACTTTTTCCATGTGACGAAGCGCACGTTTCAAGTTACCACGTGGGTCACCTGCAAATGGTTCACCTTCTGGAGTGTAGATATCACAGATCAAACCTGCAACAGCACCATTTTCACCACCCCAAGGGAATACTGTCCATGTATCAAGATCTGGATGCAAGAACATATCAGATTCGTTGATACGTACAAAACCTTCGATTGAAGATCCATCAAACATTGCTTTGTTTGACAAGACTTTGTCAAGTTGTTCGTCAGTTGCTGGGATTTCTACGTTTTTCAATGTTCCAGCGATATCTGAGAACATCAAGCGTAAAAATGTAACATTTTTTTCTTTGACTTCGCGACGGATGTCAGCTGCTGTAATAGTCATGAATTTAGGTCTCCTTTTAAAACCGAAATAACCGAGCGGCGCTTATTAAATGCGCCAATTGCTAATGTACTGTGATGGGGCCGAAAAACGACCTTGGTTTCGGAGTTCATCTTGTAAGATTCGACGAACATCAGCATCAGTTAAAGACTTCTGCTTTTGAAGTGCTTTATCTTGTCTATCAGCGTACTCACGCTTAATAGCCGCAATATTAAGCCCCTCGTCAAGGAAATCTTTAATTTCAAGCAATCGATCCATGTCATTCAATGAAAACATACGACGGTTACCTGAAGTACGTTCTGGGGTTATCAACCCTTGATCCTCATAATAACGAATCTGACGTGCTGTTAAATCGGTCAATTTCATTACTGTCCCAATGGGAAAAACCGCCATGGAACGTCTGAGTTCTTTTTCTTTCATGATGACCTCCTTCCGATAATTATTATAGTCTGAAAATTCTAAACTGTCAACCCCATATGTCAGAAAATATAACATTAAAACCTAATTTTTTTCATTTCTCTGTTTCAACCACCCTCGAACCATGTCTACATCTGAATTGACAAGAATAGCTACAAAAACACCACAGAAAGTTTCAAATACCCTTGCAAAAACATATAAAATCGTATCACCAGCAGGAATTGATAGAGTAATAATCAAAAGCGCTGATGTTCCGCCAATAATTCCAGCCTTATTATTAATAGAAACATTAATCATAATCCCTAACATGGTAAACACCGGAACAAACACCAAAGTTACCCAAAATTGATTATGAAAAAATTGATTAATTAAAAAGAAGAGCAAAGATAAAAAACCACCAACACTATTTCCAACTATACGTGAAAAACCAAAGTGTACACTCTTATCTAAACTTTCACGTAAGCTGAAAACAGCCGTCAGTGTTCCAATCTGCAACCCTTCCCACCCAAATAAATGAAATAATAAGAGAACCAAAAAAACAGATAAACCTGTCTTAAGCGTTCGCATCCCTAACTTAAACTTACTCGGATCAAATTTATAATTCGATAAAAGATTTTTTAGATATTTCATAACTCACAACCCAATTTATTTTCTTTATTTTATCACACTTTAAATTGTTTTCGCTAGGTATGAATACGCTTACCGCAATCACTACTTTATAAGAAATCCCTTCTTATGCCAACAAAAAAAGAGCCTCAAAGGCTCTTTTTTCTCAATGATGAGAATTATTTTTCAGTCAATGCAGCAAGACCTGGAAGTACTTTACCTTCAAGAAGTTCCATAGATGCACCACCACCAGTAGAGATCCATGAGAATTTGTCTGCACGGCCAAGGTTGATAGCTGCAGCAGCTGAGTCACCACCACCGATGATTGATTTAACGCCTGGTTGTTTAACAATAGCGTCCATTACACCGATTGTACCAGCTTGGAAATCAGGGTTTTCGAACACACCCATAGGTCCGTTCCAAACAACAGTTTTAGCACCAGTCAATTCTTCATCAAATTTAGCGATTGATTTAGGACCGATATCAAGACCAAGGAAACCTGCATCTACAGCTGCACCTTCAGTATCTTTAACTTCAGTGTAATCAGCAAAAGCGTTAGCTTCTTTTGAGTCAACTGGCAAGATCAATTTACCGTTAGCTTTAGCCAAAAGTTCTTTAGCAACTTCAAGTTTGTCTTCTTCAACAAGTGAGTTACCGATTTCAATACCTTGTGCTTTAAGGAATGTGTAAGTCATACCACCACCGATAAGAACTTTATCAGCTTTTTTCAACAAGTTTTCGATAACACCGATTTTATCTGAAACTTTTGAACCACCAAGGATTGCGATAAATGGACGAACTGGGTTTTCAACAGCTTCTTGGATGTATGCAATTTCGTTTTCAAGAAGGAAACCTGCAACAGCTTTTTCAACGTTTGCAGAGATACCTACGTTAGATGCGTGTGAACGGTGTGCAGTACCGAATGCATCGTTAACGAAGATTCCGTCACCAAGTGAAGCCCAGTATTTACCAAGTTCTGGATCGTTTTTAGATTCTTTTTTACCGTCAACATCTTCAAAACGAGTGTTTTCAACAAGAAGAACTTCACCATCTTTAAGGTTGTTAATAGCTTCTTCAAGTTTAGCACCACGTGTAACACCTGGGAAGACAACTTCTTGACCAAGTTTAGCTGCCAAATCAGCTGCTACTGGAGCAAGAGATTTACCTTCTTTATCAGCTTCTTCTTTAACACGTCCAAGGTGAGAGAAAAGAATTGCACGACCACCTTGTTCGATGATGTACTTGATTGTTGGAAGAGCCGCAGAAATACGGTTGTCATTAGTGATAACGCCATCTTTCAAAGGTACGTTAAAGTCAACACGGACAAGAACTTTTTTACCTTTCAAATCAACGTCTTTAACAGTCAATTTAGCCATTGATAGGACTCCTTATATTTTTTTATACATGCTAATTATATCACAAAACCTTTAAAAGAGGTAGTTAAATCAATAGTTTTTGTCCCTCAGCTTACATACTACTGATTTTTGAGAAAGCAAAAATATTTGTGGAAAACAAAAAAGAGAGGAATAAATCCTCTCTTTAACTGATCAACTCAATGATTATTTAGCAATTTTTGCGAAGTATTCAAGAGTACGAACAAGTTGTGAAGTGTATGACATTTCGTTGTCGTACCATGAAACAGTTTTAACCAATTGAGTACCGTCAGCAGCTTCAGTTACTTCAGTTTGAGTTGCGTCAAACAATGAACCGAATGAGATACCTACGATATCGCTTGAAACTACTTGGTCAGTGTTGTAACCGAATGATTCAGTTGCAGCAGCTTGCATAGCAGCGTTAACTTCTTCAACAGTTACTTTTTTGTCAAGAACTGAAACAAGTTCAGTAAGTGATCCAGTTGGAACTGGTACACGTTGTGCATGACCTTGAAGTTTACCGTTCAATTCAGGGATAACAAGACCGATAGCTTTAGCAGCACCAGTTGAGTTAGGAACGATGTTTTCAGCAGCAGCACGTGCGCGACGGAAGTCACCTTTACGGTGTGGTCCATCAAGAGTCATTTGGTCACCAGTGTAACCGTGAACTGTAGTCATTGTACCAACTTTAAGACCGAAGTTTTTGTTCAAAGCGTCAGCCATTGGTGCAAGACAGTTAGTTGTACATGAACCAGCTGAGATAACTGTTTCAGTACCATCTAGGATTTCGTGGTTAGTGTTAAATACGATTGTTTTAACATCTGATCCACCAGGAGCAGTGATAACAACTTTTTTAGCTCCACCTTCGTGCAAGTGTTTTTCAGCAGCAGCTTTAGTTGCAAAGAAACCAGTTGCTTCAAGAACGATTTCTACACCGTCGTTAGCCCAGTCGATTTGTTCTGGGTCACGTTCTGCAGAAACTTTAACGAATTGACCGTTAACTTCAAAACCACCATCTTTAACAACAACATCACCGTTGAAACGACCTTGAGTTGTATCGTATTTCAACAAGTGAGCAAGCATAGCTGGGTCAGTAAGGTCGTTAATACGAGCTACTTCAACACCTTCAACGTTTTGGATACGACGGAATGCAAGACGACCGATACGACCGAAACCGTTAATACCAACTTTAACTACCATTAGTGATTTCCTCCTTATGAAAATCAAAAAAAAATTTTTTATTTTAAAAGGTTTCCCTTTTAGACAATTGTGAAAAGATTAACTTACGTAGGCACAAATCAACCTTTCAACGCTATTATTATATAACTATTTCGGCAAAATTGCAAATATTATTACCGTTTTCATTACAAAAAAGGACGCTCATTTGAGCATCCTTTTTATTAGTAATTATTCACCAGAATTTTTCTTGATGATTTCTTCTTGAACTGATTTAGGAACGTCTTCGTAGTGGTCAAATACCATCATGAATGTACCACGTCCTTGAGTTGCAGAACGAAGAACTGTTGCGTAACCGAACATTTCAGCAAGTGGAACGAAGGCACGAACGATTTGGCTGTTACCGTGAGCTTCCATACCATCAACACGTCCACGACGAGCTGTAACGTGACCCATAACGTCACCAAGGTTTTCTTCAGGAGCTGTAATTGTAACAAGCATCATTGGTTCAAGAATAACTGGTTGTGCAGTTTTAGCAGCTTCTTTAAGTGCAAGTGATGCAGCGATCTTGAATGCAGTTTCAGATGAGTCGACATCGTGGTAAGAACCATCGTAAAGTTTAGCTTTAACGTCAACCATTGGGTAACCAGCAAGAACACCGTTAGCCATAGATTCTTGAAGACCTTTTTCTACTGCAGGGATGAATTCACGAGGAACCACACCACCAACGATAGCATTTTCGAATTCGAAACCTTTACCTTCTTCATTTGGAGTAAATTCAATCCAAACATCACCGAATTGACCTTTACCACCAGATTGGCGTTTGAAGAATCCACGTGCTTGAGTAGCTTTACGGAATGTTTCACGGTATGATACTTGAGGAGCACCTACGTTTGCTTCAACTTTGAATTCACGTTTCATACGGTCAACAAGGACGTCAAGGTGAAGTTCACCCATACCAGAGATAACTGTTTCACCAGTTTCAACGTTTGTTTCAACACGGAATGTTGGATCTTCTTCAGCAAGTTTTTGAAGAGCGATACCCATTTTATCTTGGTCAGCTTTAGATTTAGGTTCAACCATCAATTGGATAACTGGTTCTGGAACTTCGATTGATTCAAGGATGACTTTAGCTTTTTCATCTGTCAATGAGTCACCAGTTGTAGTATCTTTCAAACCAACAGCAGCGGCGATATCACCAGCGTAAACTGTTTCGATTTCGTTACGGTGGTTAGCGTGCATTTGAAGGATACGTCCGATACGTTCACGTTTACCTTTAGATGTGTTAAGAACGTAAGAACCGCTGTTCAATACACCTGAGTAAACACGGAAGAATGTCAAACGACCTACGAATGGGTCAGTCATGATCTTGAACGCAAGGGCTGCAAATGGTTCGTCATCTGAAGCTGGACGTTCTTCTTCTTCATCTGTATCTGGGTTAACACCTTTGATTGCAGGGATGTCAAGTGGGCTTGGAAGGTAATCGATAACCGCATCAAGCATCATTTGAACACCTTTGTTTTTGAAGGCAGAACCACAAAGAACTGGGAAGAATTCAACGTTGATAGTTGCTTTACGGATAGCAGCTTTCAATTCAGCTTCAGTGATTTCTTCACCTTCAAGGTATTTCATCATCAAGTCTTCATCAGTTTCAGCAACTGCTTCGATCAATTTTTCACGGTATTCGTTAGCTTGATCTACGTATTCAGCTGGGATGTCTTCTTCAAGGATATCTGTACCAAGGTCGTTAGTATAGATTTCAGCTTTCATACGAACCAAGTCAATGATACCGCTGAAGCTATCTTCAGAACCGATTGGCAATTGAATTGGGTGAGCGTTAGCTTGAAGACGATCGTGAAGTGTGCTTACTGAGTAAAGGAAGTCAGCACCGATTTTATCCATTTTGTTTGAGAATACGATACGAGGAACACCGTATTCAGTAGCTTGACGCCAAACTGTTTCAGTTTGAGGTTCTACACCTGATTGTGAGTCAAGAACTGTAACCGCACCATCAAGAACACGAAGAGAACGTTGTACTTCGATTGTGAAGTCCACGTGTCCTGGTGTGTCGATAATGTTTACACGGTAGTCTTTCCATTGTGCAGTTGTAGCGGCAGAAGTGATTGTGATACCACGTTCTTGCTCTTGTTCCATCCAGTCCATTTGTGAAGCACCTTCGTGTGTTTCACCGATTTTATGGATTTTACCAGTATAGTAAAGAATACGCTCAGTTGTTGTTGTTTTACCAGCATCGACGTGAGCCATGATACCGATGTTACGAGTTTTTTCAAGTGAAAATTCGCGAGCCATTTTTTTCTCCTATTATAAATTTAGTTTACTACTTTATTATAACATACTTTTAGAACGGATAGGCAGGACCTACCCGTTCTAAAGATGTTTTATTAAATTTGATACGACTTAGACCAGAATCTCTGATTAAGCATTGCTCGAATACCAGTAGTAAAACAGATTAAATGTATTCGAAGCTTCGTACCTTTATCTTGCTGATTACCAGCGGAAGTGTGCGAATGCACGGTTTGCTTCTGCCATACGGTGTGTATCTTCACGTTTTTTAACTGAAGCACCAGTGTTGTTAGCAGCATCAAGGATTTCTTTTGCAAGACGATCTTTCATAGTGTGTTCACCACGATCACGTGATGCGTTTACCAACCAACGAAGTCCAAGAGTTGTACGACGTTCTGGACGAACTTCAACTGGGACTTGGTAGTTAGAACCACCGACACGACGTGCACGTACTTCAAGAACAGGCATGATGTTTTCCATAGCTGTTTCGAATACTTCAAGTGCATCGTTTCCAGTAGCTTCTTTAATTTGTTCAAATGCATCATAAACGATTGATGCAGCTGTACCACGTTTACCATCAAGCATAACACGGTTGATAAGACGTGTTACAAGTTGTGAATTGTATAATGGATCTGGCAATACTTCGCGTTTTGGCGCTCTATTTTTACGACTCATTCTTTCTTATCTCCCTTCTTATTATCCTTTAGGACGTTTAGCACCGTATTTAGAACGGCCTTGTTTACGGTCAGCAACACCTGCAGTATCAAGTGCACCACGAACGATGTGGTAACGTACCCCTGGAAGGTCTTTTACACGTCCACCACGGATAAGAACAACACTGTGTTCTTGAAGGTTGTGTCCGATACCTGGGATGTATGCAGTAACTTCGATAAGGTTGCTCAAACGTACACGAGCGAATTTACGAAGGGCTGAGTTAGGTTTTTTAGGTGTCATTGTTCCAACACGTGTTGCAACACCACGTTTTTGTGGTGAAGATACGTTAGTTTGAACTTTTTTGTGGCTGTTGTAACCAACGTTAAGAGCTGGTGATTTAGATTTTTCAACTTTAGATTTACGTGGTTTACGTACCAACTGGTTGATTGTAGGCATCTACTTTTCTCCTGTAAGATTTTTATTTTGGTTGATAAGGCGCTTGGTGACAGTCCTTATCTAAAATGTGTACTTTGCAACATTTGTCAGCACGTCTCTGTACACTCTGGAGAGACCAAAAGTAAAAAGTACCATTCATAATAATATCACACTAGAGTCAACATGTCAATTGATTTGGCTTTATTTTCTTGATTTTCCTAAAAGTTTTTCAGTAATGAAGCATAAGATCTAATCCACAAAAAAAGAGGCTCACGCCTCTCTGTTTTATTTGTCAAAAATGTTACCAAGTTCAACTTTAACGTGGTTATTCTTAACATCAATTTCTGAAACTTTTAGCAATGATTTATAGTTCATGCGGTCACGTTTTTCTTGTGCATTTTCAGCAAAGACTGCAACTCCGACAAGCGTACTATCAAATTCTGTTAAAAGACTAACCATACCAGAAATTGTACCCCCACCTTTAAGGAAGTCATCAACAATCAGTACTCGGCTATTTGGTTTCAAGCTACGTTTTGATAAGAACATTTTTTCAATACGGTCACTTGAACCACTTGCATAATTGACAGAAACGGTAGATCCTTCAGTAATCTTAAGGTCTCGACGAACAATAACAAAAGGAACATTTAAAATGTTAGCCACAGCATTTGCCAACGGCACACCTTTTGTAGCAACTGTCATAACAGCATCAATTTTGTTTCCTTTAAAGGCATTAGCAATAATACGCCCAACACTTTGTAAAATGCGTGGGGTACTTAGCAAATCTGATAAATAAATGTAACCACCTGGAAGGATACGATTACTTTCTGACATACTATCACGTAAATCTTCAATAACCGATCTTGCTTCTTCTTCAGAGATTCCTGGTGTAAAAATGACACCTCCACTTGCCCCTGTAACAGTCTCAATTTCGCCAATTCCAGATTCTTCAAAAGCTTTTTTAATGATGGCGATATCTTCAGAGATAGAAGATTTTGCTGCTTCATATTTTTCAGCAAAAGTATTTAAACTTGTTAACTTATAGGGGTTGTTAATCAAATAGTTGGAGATGACAACCATGCGTTCACTACGTCGTAATTTCATAATTTCTCCATCTTTTAGTATCTGTTTTTGTCATTATATCATAAGAAAGCGAAAAAAACGAACGTTTTAATAAAAAAATGTGTATTTTTATGTTTTTTCTTAATGTAAAGGCATTCCAAAGTGGTAATTATTAAAATATACAGTCATTTAACTATTTTAATTTTGGTTTGTAGAAAGAACGATTATCCATAGCAAAGATACGATTTGTCATTTCACCTTCATCAATTCGACTCAAAGCTGTTGTCATCATCATCATTTCCGCATCAATATTATCAATCATATGAATAATTTCTGCTTCCATAACACGAGGACGAACTGGACTTCCGTATTCAAGCAACCCATGGTGACTTAAGACAACGTGACGAAGAATAATAACATCTTCTTTAGTATCATCGATATTTAACTCTGTGAGAACTTTAGTAATTTCCTCATCAATCAAGGCAATATGGCCAATTAAATTACCACGAACCGTATACTCAGTGTTGTCAGGTCCTGTTAATTCAATAACTTTAGCTAAATCATGTAACATGATACCAGCGTAAAGCAAGCTCTTATTGAGTTGAGGGTAAACATCGCCAATCGCATCTGCCAAACGTACCATAGTAGCTGTATGGTAGGCAAGTCCTGATTCAAAAGCATGGTGATTTGTTTTAGCAGCCGGATAAGTGAAGAATTCTTTATCATATTTACGATAAAGTGCTCGAACAACACGTTGCCAAACAGCATTTTCAATCTTGAACATCATTTGCTCAAGGTAATCTTTGACATCAAGAACATCAACAGGTGATTTTTCTTTAAAATCACGTGGGTCGTTTGGTTCACCTTCACGAGTGTTACGAAGCGTAATTTGATTGACTTGAGGTGTTCCGTTATAAACCTCACGGCGCCCTTTCATATAAATAACTTTACCTGCAGTGAACTCTTCAACATTATAAGGTTGAGCATCCCAAAGATTGCCAGATATCTCACCACTGTCATCCTGGAAAGTAAAGGCAATGTAATCTTTACCAGCCCTTGTTTTGCGAAGTTCTGCAGTTTTTATCAAATAGAACCCTTCAAAGAGTTCATCTTTTTTCATTTGACTAATTTTCATGATTGTCCTCTTCTTCTAATGGCGGGAGGTTAAGCAAGCTTGTCGTTGCTTGATCTTGGTAGGACTCTACTGTATTCAAAGCACGAATAATGGCATTTGTTCGAGTAGAAATTAAACTGTCTAAAGTGTTATTTGCAGTGTTAATTTGTTTTTGAGCTTTAACAAGCATATTACCAAATTTCTCAAATTCCACCTTAACATTTCCTAAAATTTTGCTTATATCGTTCGCATTTTTCTGAATATTAAGAGTTTTGAAGCCGACAGCAAGTGAATTTAATAAGGCAGACAATGTTGACGGACCAGCCACAACAATATTTTCATCACGTCGCAAACTATCAAAGAAACTAGCATTGCGAACCACTTCTGAATATAAACCTTCTGTCGGTAAAAACATAATACCGAAATTAGTTGTCTCAGGTGGATTCAAATATTTTTTATTAATATCTTTAGCAAAACGTTTAATGCTATTTAAAAGTGACTTACGATAAAGTTCAACTTGTTCTTTATCGCCGTTTTCATAGGCATCTTCTAAGCGATAATAGTCTTCCAAAGGGAATTTTGAGTCGATTGGTAAATAAACATAACCATCGTCTTCAACTCCTGGAAGTTTAATGGCATATTCAACACGTTCGCTTGAACCAGAAACCGTTGGAACTTCTCGTTCATACTGGCTTGGTGTCATAATGTCTTCAATGATTTGCCCTAATTGCAACTCACCAAGAATACCACGTGTTTTAGTATTAGAGAGCACCTTGTTTAGAGTTCCAACATCCTGAGCGACTGTTTTCATTTCCCCCAAGCCTTGGTTAACTGATTCTAATTGTTTCGATACCGTCTCAAATGAAGCTTTCAAGCGATTCTGCAACGTTTGTTCTAGTTTTTCTTCAACCGTCTGGCGCATTTCTTCTAAGCGTTTTTCATTAGACGCTTGCATTTCTTTAACAGAATTTGTCAAATTACGGTTGATAATTTCTAGACGTTGATCAGAACGATCACGATTATCACTTAAACTTTTATGAAGAACATCACGAATATCATTTAATTGCGTGTATAGATCATTTTGCAGACGATTCAGCTGATTATTTAGCGCTAGCACTTGATCCTTCTGAGCTAAATCAAGTTGATAAGATACCTGATCTGATAAATTATCTGCATTATCGTCCATTTTTTGTGATAAATCATCAGTTAGCTTTGCAATTTTTGATAACAGATAAATCAGCAAAGCAATACTAATGACTCCCAACAATAAAGTTAATACTAACATCTTTACCTATCCTTACTTTGAATAACGATAAGATAACCTGACTCTAACGTAACTGTAATAGGCTGCTGATCTAGGAATTCATTACTAGAATAGATTTTTTTCTTGAAAAAATTACTAGCATCCAAATTATATTTAGCCCCTTCAATGATTAAATCTGCATCGCCATCAGCCATGAAAGAAACGTAAGTCATTCCATCTTCTGGCAAAACTTGACATACCCCAGCTGGATAAAACTGAATGCTATTTTGTTTATCTCGCAAAGTTATCTGACGCATAAAAGGCGCCAAATCAGGATCACCAGGCAAAAATAGATTTGACATCATGTGATCAATACGACCACCAAAGGCACCAAAAATCGTTACTTGTGCTTCTGGGTACTGCTCAAAAACCTTTTTTAAAGCTAATTCTGTATCGGTGTCATCCTTCTCAGGACTAGCTTGAATAAAAATCTCTGCCTTAGTCTTAATTCGTTGTAATTCATCTTTACTAACCGAATCAAAATCACCAACTGCAAAATCTAACGGAAGGTGATTTTCTAATAAGAACAAACTTCCTCGATCTACGCCAACAAAAATATCAAATTCAGTGGAAAAATCTAATAATTGACCACCAGCAAATACAGCTACTTTAGTCATCTAACGCCACACGTAATGTTTCTACTTGTGCTGCTAAATCACTTGCTTTGAAGAGATATGAACCAGCAACAAAGACGTTTGCTCCAGCTTGATAGCAGGCTTTGATTGTCTTGTTATCTACACCACCATCAACTTCGATATCAAAATCATATCCTTTTTCATCACGAAGCTTAGCAACTTTGCTTACTTTTTCAAGCATTTCAGGAATAAAGGCTTGTCCACCGAATCCTGGGTTAACTGTCATGATAAGCACTTGGTCAACCAAGTTCAAAACAGGTTCAATAGCAGAAACAGGTGTACCTGGGTTAATAACAACACCAGCTTTCATACCAGCTTTTTTAATTTTTTGTAATGCGCCATGAATGTGAAGAGTTGACTCAGCATGAATTGTCATAATGTCAGCACCGGCTTGAGCAAATGCATCAACAAAACGTTCTGGATTAACAACCATTAGATGACAATCAAAGACAAGTTTACTATGTTTACGCATGCTAGCCACAACATCCGCACCAAAAGTGATATTAGGTACAAATTGGCCATCCATAATATCAATATGTACATATTCAGCACTAGTTTCTTCGATACGTTTTAATTCTGAAGCAAAATTAGCGTAATCAGCAGCTAAAATTGATGGAGCGATTTTATTGTTTGACATAAGTACCTACTTTCTTTTTACAACTTTTTTATATGTTTCACGACGATTTTCAATTTCACTGAGAAATTGGAGATAGTTATCATAACGTGATCGCCAAAGTTCTCCAGCCTCAACAGCGTCTTTTACTGCACATGAAGGCTCATGAGTATGTGTGCACGAGCGGAATTTACAGAAACGACTCAAGCGACGTAATTCTGGGAATGCATTATTAAGATCTTCTGCATTAGTAATTTCGTAATCCAGTGATGAAAAACCTGGCGTATCAGCAATTTTTCCACCATTGACATTATAAAAACTAACAGCTCGTGTCGTGTGTCGACCACGTCCAAGACTATCTGAGATTTCGCCTGTTTCTAATTTTAGTTCAGGGGCAATCTTATTAAGCAATGTTGATTTGCCGACACCAGTTTGTCCCATAAAAACAGTCACTTTATCAGTTAAGAGCGGAAGCAATTCTTCTAAAGTGGTGCAAAATTGGTAACCAATTTCTTGATACTGTTTCTGAATCGCTGTTATCTCATCAGGATTTTCTAACAAATCCATTTTTGAAATATAAACAATTGGCTCAATCGCTTTATGTTCCAATAAAACTAAGAAACGATCCAACAAATTAGCATTGAAATCCGGCTCTTTAGCTGACATAATGACCACCGCTTGATCAATATTGACAATTGGTGGACGGACTAGACTATTTTTTCTGTCATGAATCGCTAAAATATAACCTTCTGAGTGGTCATCTGCTGAAAATTCAACAAAATCACCTACATAAGGTGTTTGACCTTTTTTTCTAAAATTTCCACGCGCACGCGTTTGATAAATCACTCCGTCAGATTCAACATAATAAAAACCTGCTAGAGACTTGATAATTCTACCTTGCAAATGTATTTCCTTTTTTTGATTGATAGTCTCATTATAGCAAAAAATGGGCGTTTATTCAGTAATCAAGACAAAAGATTTCACTTGATTGTCTTTTTGAGCCCAAAGGCGTATAATGACATTGTCTTTTTAAAGCGAACAGACATTCAAACTTTGGAAAGGTGGCCCAGCTTGGTACGGCACCAGACTCGAAATCTGGCAAGTGGAATCCTTTCACACGCGGGTTCAAATCCCGTCCTTTCCTTTTCATACCACGCAACAACAAAAGCCAGCTGATGAGCTGGCTTTATTTTTTGTCTTCCATTTTTGATTTCAATTCTTTGACATATTTTTTAGAAACATAACATGTTTTATGATTGCCAAAATAGACCACACCTTCTTTTTTATCTAAACTAACAACGTTGTTTAGGTTAATAAGGTACGATTTATGACATCTAAATAATTTCTGATTTGCTTTCATCACTTCTTTAATAGAACCATAAAAATTACGTTGTCCAGTCTTTGTAATCAGCTTCAAGCGGTGACTCTCAGCAGTTTCAAAATAAAGTATGTCGTCCATTGGAATTCGTATTTTAGTTCTATTGTTTTCAAAAACGAAAATTTCTTGAGGAACTTTTAGCACTTGATCATCAAAAACTTTTTGCAAACATTTTTTTAGATTTTCTTTTACAAGGTCATCTTTATCTGTTTTATCAATAAAATCAAGCGCACTTACCTGTGCTCGATAGGTTAACAACATGAACTCAGAGTGAGTTGTTACAAAAACAATAGTTGCTGTACGTGACTTTTCCCTTATCACTTTAGCAACTTCAATTCCTTTGGTATTGTCTCCATGAATATCAATATCCAAGAAAAAAATTTGCGGAAAAGATTCATCCACTAGGTTAGCTAAACAATCAGGTTCACTAAATAGTTCAAAATGGCGGCATTCCCACTGATTAGCATCAAGCAATTCTTCAATGATATTCTCGATTCGGAATTGTTGATTTACATTGTCTTCTAATACATAGATATCAATCATTGTTTTCTCCCTTAAACAATAACATAATTGATCATCTATTATTGTAACACATAAAAAATCCCTATCGACCGACAGGGACCCAAAAAAGCTATTGGCTGCATGCAAGAGAAAATAGTCGCTTTATTAATCATTCAATCATTAGTCCTTATAGAGAGGGTTGGTATGCGGTCGATGAAGGATACTATTGCTCCGCTCGTCTTTCTCTCTAAAGTCATATTAAGCTATTTCCTTTTAATATCAAGTAGATCTTTTTTATGGATGGATTTTTCTCCCAGAAAAACACTAATACTAGCGCATAAATCACCTATATCTTCCCCAAAAAATGATTTTAAAAGTATTGTAAGTATTCTCTGAAAAGACAGATGTCAAAAAGTTGAACAGATGCTTGACAATAACACTAGTTATTTTCCCCTAATCTCCAAATAACAATGTGTATGAAATAGCACGTTGAATAATCATTAAAATCAAAATGACTTCTTAAACTATTTTGCCACTAACCCAAAAAGCAAGATGAAAAAGAAATCAACTATTTTCACTGCGCCAACCAACAAGTTATCCTTAGATAACCACTACCTATCATACCTTTTTTTAATGCTATTTTAGCCTTCAATTCCTAACAGGACCAAAAACATTCCTAACAGGACCAAAATTGTGTTTTTTAGCAGTCATTATTTCTCAAAAACACGAATAATTTGAGTAAATTTATAATCTGAACTACTTGTTTCAATGGACAAATTTTCATAATCGTCTTGAAAATCCATCAAGGTTGCTAAACCGAGTCCACGATTTTCTCCTTTTGTAGAGTAACCACGCTCAAAAATCTTATCCAAATCTACCGATTCATTTTTTGTCGAATTTTCAATCATGAAAACAAAGTCTCCATCTTGGTAGAAATTAGCGACTGAAATTTTTGGGTGTTCTGACTCCAAAGCTGCTTCAATAGCATTGTCGAAAAGGATTGACAAGATGCGGATATAAGAAATCAAAGGAATTTTGGGATTTTCCATTCTTTCTGAAACTTCCATACTAATCGCAATGTCTTGATTTTCTGCCTGCAAAAACTTAGCTGACATAAGACTTTTAACACCACTGTCTGTGATATTGGCCAAACGAGTCAAATCAAATTTATTATTGTTGACTAATTTCGTTGAATCGGCAGTAATTTCCTCGTAAATTTTCTTGATGTCATCTAAATTACCTTGGTCAATTCCCACTTTTAAACTCATCAAAACATTAGCGTAGTCATGTCTAAAACT
>NZ_FNJK01000008.1 GCF_900104225.1 Streptococcus equinus
GAGTAGAGACTATTACTGTCTATGATGTTGTCGATGTTCCGAATCATCATATGTTTAAACTTAATTTTGCAGCTTATGATTATTTCTGGATTCAATTTAACTATGAAAACGGACTTTGCGGTTTTTCACTAGTTTTTAATGACCAATTTGGAACATCTTTGGGGAAAAGACTAGCTTACAGCGAGATTGCAGATTGGGACAGTTATCTTAAAGATATCATGGAAGAAATTGAACTTCGTATACCAGATAAATTTTTAAAAGCTAAAGGATGGCTATAACATTATGGAACATAGTCAATTAAGCTGGAAAGACGTTAGTCAATTTGAAGAAATTAAAGGCTACGGTCAAACTGTTTGGCGTCATAATGGGCAGTATTATTTTGTCACAGAAGAGGGAGGGATTGCTCCTCAACGTGTCGTCTATGAATTATCAGATGAACTCTTTCAATTGCTTGATAGTGGGCAAAAGACCCTTTCTGAAATACTCACTTCCGTAAGCAGTAATTCGTTGACAGCGTCAGCTATTTTTCCTATAATAAAATAAAGAAAAACACCTAAAGAGCCCTTAGGGGCTTTTTATAATGGAGGAAATTATGTTAGATTCTTTTGATAAAGGTTGGTTTGTCCTACAGACTTACTCTGGTTACGAAAACAAAGTTAAAGAAACATTGTTGCAACGTGCACAAACTTATAACATGTTGGATAACATCTTGCGTGTCGAAATTCCAACACAAACAGTTAACGTTGAAAAAAATGGTAAAGTCAAAGAAGTTGAAGAAAATCGCTTCCCAGGTTATGTTTTGGTTGAAATGGTTATGACAGACGAAGCTTGGTTCGTTGTTCGTAACACACCAAACGTTACTGGATTCGTTGGTTCACATGGTAACCGTTCAAAACCAACACCACTTTTGGAAGAAGAAATCCGCGCAATCCTTATTTCAATGGGACAAACTGTTGATGTTGTTGATACAAACATCAAACCAGGTGATGTGGTTCAAATCATCGATGGTGCTTTCGTTGGTCAAGAAGGACGTGTTGTTGAAATCGAAAATAATAAAGTTAAATTGATGATTAACATGTTCGGCACTGAAACACAAGCTGAATTGGAACTTTACCAAATCGCTGAATTGTAATAACTATATTTTTAAACGCTTCTAGGTTTGATGACTTAGGAGCGTTTTTTGGGGTATTTTTTGTTAAGAAATCGAACATTTTTTTAGGCTATCTTGTATTTCTCTCATTTATCTGCTATATTTAGAATATTACAAAGCGGTTAAAATGCAAATAAATACTTTGATTATCAAACTATTCCAATTGAAGCAATTTTAGATTAGGGAGATTTTTGCATGAACTTAAAAAAGGAATTTGGAGAGAAAGTAAGAGCGGTAAGGAAAGAAAAAGGTTTGAGTCGGCAAATGGTTTGTGGCATTGAGGATGTTTTAACTACCAGACAATTGCAACGGATTGAAAAGGGACAGTCTTTGCCAACGATTGCTACTGCCATTTATATTGCTGAGAAGTTGGAAGTTTCTCTAGATAAATTAATTAATAAGAAGGGTTTAGAGTTACCAGAGGGTTATATTAATCTTCGTTATCAGTTACGCACGCTTTATCATTACGGAAATAAGGAACGTCTTTTGCAGCGTGAGCAGATTATCGAGCAGATTTATGAAGATTATTTTGATTACTTACCAGAAGAGGAGCAGATTGCGGTTCAAGTCGCTCAAGCTTCTGTGGATATGATATGTACGGGGAATGCTTCTTTTGATCAAGGCTTGCTGGATGAATATTTGGAGCAAGCTTGTCGAAAGAGTCGTTTATCTTTTAATGATGTTGAAATTATTCAACTGCGTTTGTTGTCTTTAGCGATTCATAATTTTGATAAAATAGAATTTATTGATTTGCTAAGTAAGGTGATTCTAGCGGTTCGTTATTTTCCTCTGGCTGATTTAGGAAAAATTCAAGATGTGATTATTTCAGCTGCTGGAGTTTTGTGCTGCTATGGTGAGTATGAATTGTTGCCAGATGTGATTGGGGTTTTGCGTGGTATCATGACCAAACGTAACGATTATAGGGATAATATTTTTATCTATGCTTTTCAATGGAAGATAGCTCTTTTTTTAAAGGGTGATTTTAAGGAGGCTAAAGAAAAATACGAGAAATCAATTGTTATGGCAGATCTCTTATCAGAGGATTTGATTAAACAAAATATGCAACGTGAGTGGCATAAGGATATGACTATTTTTGGGGGTGAAAAAGAACCTGGTGAAAACCTTTGAGTGACTATTTGTTTTACTAATTTTAAGGCTCGTGAAAAAACAGTCCACTTGTAGCAACTCGCTTTTTAATTTTAAGGCTCGTGAAAAAACAGTCCACTGGACTGTTTTTTTCATATGGACATAAATGTCCTCACGTCATGATATTAAAGAGATATATACTAATGACAACAAATAAGAAAGGATGAAGGATATGTTTACGTTGCTTAATTTTTTAATTTTTTGGAAAGGCTAAGAAGTAAAATAACTTTTTAGTTTGAATAGGAATACTGTTTAACCCAAACAGTATTAGGGGAAGAATAATACAAGAAAGTATTTCTAGAGGATATAACAGCAATGATAACGAGCAATATCGAAAAGAAGATTGAAGAAGTTTCTTATTTGATTTTAAATAATACGACTGAAAAGAATAAATTAGTTTCGGTTTGGGTGGATGATGAGCTGTTTAAATTAACACTGCTTGAGCAAAAGAGTCAGAAGAAAATTTTGCTAGGGACAATTGGACAAAATGCCAAAATTATTGTTAAAGAGCAGGAGTAACTCCGAAAGTAGCTCGTTTCTGCTGGAGGGATAAGCTTGTGAAAACATCAAATATTTTAGGAAAGAATGAGACGCTTTCTAATCATCAATATTGTTTATATGATACACGGCTGACAAATAGTTTATTGATTTCAACACATTTAGTAGGAAAGGTCTATTATGCTGAAGGAATCGTTGAAGGTGGCATCTGTGAAAAAGGTGCTATTTTATTAAGGGTGGAGATTTTGGGCTTGGCTTATGATTATGTGACTTATGAAGCAGTAAAGATTCTCAAGAAATATTGCCAGAATGGGGGGATTGTTGATTATAATGCTCCCATCCTTCTTGTGGAAAGGATACAAAGGTGATGTCTACAGTAATCTATGGTGGTCAAGGTAATGTTCAGTTAAAACATTTGCATCAAATGGCGAAGACTGAAAAAGGACAGGCCTTACTTTTGCAATTGCAAGAGTGCGATTTAGAGTCGTATCAATTGTTTCAAAATATTTTAGAGAAAAAGTGTGGTTTGGATGGTTTGCATGCAGCTATGCTATCGACTTTTCTTTATAATATTTGGTTAACACAGGCAGAGGCAATTGTTACGGGAACAAGATTTTCGGCACATAGTGCTGGTATTTTTAATGTCTTGCTGGCTAGTGAAAGTGCCAATTTTCAAGACATTATTTTATTTATCAAAAAACGGGCGCAATTAGTTGAAAACTTATCACGTTTGGAAGAATTGTGGCTTGTCATAACAGAAGACATGGACCTTTTGCGACAAAAGGTTCTAAATTGCTATCCGGAGAAATTTCAGTTAGCCATTTTAACAGATGAGATTTCAGGTGTTTTGGCAATGAAAGAAGATAGTTTGGCCGAATTGCAGGAGTTGGCTGAAAAAGCAGCTTGTCCGTTAAAGGTGAAGCGTTTAGGGGTTAAAGCTCCTTATCATACTAGCTTTTTAAGTCAGGCTAAGGATGACTATTGCGATTTGGTTGATGATTTAAATATTGTTCAGAATCGAGACTTTAGCTACATTTTTCATTGTGATGATTTAAAAGATGAAATCTTGTATCAGTGGGATCATTTGTTTGATTGGCAAAAAATCAAGGAAGAAATTCTAAGCAAGGACACTGATGTCCTTGACTTATCGCCAAATAAATTTATTTCAAAACAATTGATGAAGATGAAACGCAGAAAGGAAAAGAAATGAAGGTAGCAATTGTCACAGGTGGGACTCGTGGAATTGGAAGAGCCATCTCAACAGAATTGCACAAAGAAGGTTACCAAGTTATTGCCATTTATGCTGGCAATGATGCCAAAGCGATGGCTTTAAAGGAAGAACTTCCTGGTTTAGAAGTGTATAAGTGTGATGTTTCAGATGCTAAGGCTGTTCAAAAATTAGTGACAAGTATTTTCCGTACTTATGGTCGCATTGATTGTTTGGTTAATAATGCTGGTATTATTCGAGATGGTTATTTTTTGATGATGTCCGAAGATAAGTGGCATGATGTTTTGAACATCAATCTGATGGGCTTGGTTAATATGACTAAGGCTGTTTTGCGCATTATGAAAGCTAAGCATATTCAAGGTAAGGTGGTCAATATTTCATCAACTAGTGGTGTGGCTGGACAAGTTGGTCAGGCTAACTATTCAGCTAGTAAGGGTGCGATTATTGCGGTTACTAAGACCTTGGCAAAAGAATTTGCTAAAGATCATATCACGGTTAACTGTGTTAGCCCGGGTTTTATTGAAACAGATATGACGAGTGAATTGCGTAATAAGGAAGACATTGAAAAGCACATCATTCCTTTGGGAAGATTTGGACAACCTGAGGAAGTGGCTTGGGCAGTTGCTTTCTTACTCAGTGATAAGGCTAATTATATTACAGGAAAAAATTTGGTAATCGATGGAGGAATGATTAATGATTAATTGGAACGAAGAGAAACAAGTGATTAAAAGACGTCAAGAGGTGGTTGATCAAATTAAAGATGTTTTGATTGACTCTTTGATGTTAGACATTGATAAAGAGTTGATTATTAATGACCAACCGTTGTTTGGGCGTGGTTTGGAATTGGATTCTATCGATGCTTTGGAATTATCAATTGGCTTGTCTACCACTTTTGGTGTTGAGATTAATGATGATGACATGGCAGTTTTGTCATCAGTTAATAAACTAGCTGATTTTGTGATTGAAAATAGTGAGGATTTCAATGGTTAAGATTAACAGTGAAGACATTATCAAGATGTTACCCCACCGTTATCCATTTTTGTTAGTGGATAAAGTTTTGAAGTATAAAACTGGTGTTATTGAATGTCGTAAGAATATCACTGTCAATGAGCCGTTTTTCCAAGGGCACTTTCCTGGGCGTCCAATTGTTCCTGGGGTTTTGATGATTGAAATGGCTGCGCAGTCAGCGGCTTTGCTTTATATTTTGGATTCACTGGGTGGTGCTGATTTTTCATTGGCTGATTTAAGTGCTGAAAATGTTGCTGAGAAAGTTGGTTATTTGGCAAGTGTTAAGAATTTTAAGTTCAAAAAAATCGTGACTCCCGGGGACCAGCTCAGCATTACTTGTAAATCTTGTTCAAAACTTGGTCAGCTCTTAGAAATTCAAGCCATTATTCGAGATGAGAAGAAACAAGAAGTTGCTTCGGGAAGGATGCTGGTGTCAGAAAATGGAGATTAGATTAAAAAATATTCGAAAAAGTTATGGCTCTTTTGAGGCTTTAAGGGGCGTTGATTTAGCCTTAGAAGAGGGAAAATTTTATGGCTTACTAGGACCAAATGGCGCGGGGAAAACGACTCTTTTTAATTTATTGATTAAGAATTTTAAACCAAGTTCTGGAGATATTTCTTGGGAAATTAATGGCAAGTCACTGACAGATAGGGAATTTTATCAACATATTGGGATTGTTTTTCAAAGTAATCGCTTGGATGATAACCTGACAGTTGAAGAAAATTTAATAGCTCGTGGAGCTTTGTATGGCTTGTCAAAAAATCAAGTTCACAAGCGTCTTGAGGAGTTGCAAGCTTACTTGAATCTTCGTCCGATTCAAAAGAAATATTATGGTCAGTTATCTGGTGGGCAAAAACGTAAAGTGGACATTGCGCGTGCGCTTTTGCCGAATCCTTCTTTGCTTTTACTGGATGAGCCAACAACTGGTTT
Source organism: Streptococcus equinus (assembly GCF_900104225.1). GTDB lineage: Bacteria > Bacillota > Bacilli > Lactobacillales > Streptococcaceae > Streptococcus > Streptococcus equinus_D. Next base: position 5,962 of record NZ_FNJK01000008.1, read on the forward strand.
GGATCCACAGTCTAGACATGATTTGTGGGAGGCAATTAGCCATTTGAACAAAGAAGCTCACATGACGGTTGTTCTGATTACCCATTATCTTGAAGAAATGGCGGCTTGTGATGTTTTGAATGTCTTGATTGCTGGGAAACTTTATTATTCTGGAGATATTTCAGGTTTTATCAAAGCTCATTCAACAACTAATCTAAAACTCTTGTTAAAAGAGGGTTGTTCGGTGGCATCACTGTCAATAGCTTCTTTTGTTGCTAAAAGTAGGGTGGTTTCTGAAAGAGAAATTGTCTTTTCAGATTTAACGGTCGATGAAATGATGCAAATTATCGCAGACAACCACGATAAGTCAGTTATTGAAAGTTTCAATGTAGCTTATTCTAACTTGGAAACAGCTTATCTGAATCTGTTGAAGGAAAAAGAAGGAGAGACAAATGTTTGAATTAATATCTAGAAATCGCAAGGTTTACACGCGCGATCGGATGGCATTTTTCATGTCATTTATGTCTGTCATCATCCTTGTTGTGGTTTATCAAGTCTTTTTGGGACAAATTCAGATTGATGCGATTAAAGCTGCTCTCAACAGTAATACCGTTTCAACAGAGACCCTTCAAATGGTTAATTATTGGCTGATTGCTGGTTTGACGACTATTATTTCGATGACAGGAACTCTGGGGGCATTCGGGGTTATGGTGGCTGACCGCGAAAAGAAATTGAGTGAAGATTTTAAAGTTAGTCCAACTTCAGCCATGAAAATTGAGCTATCGTATGCTATTTTTGCAACACTTTTTGGCATTATTTTGACCATGTTTTCATGTGTGTTTGCTATTGGTATTTTTAATGGCTTTTCATCTTTGCTTGATTTTTCAGCCATGGATTATGTGAAAATTTTCGGTATTGTCTCTTTGGGAACTGTTTTATCGGCATCTATTATTTTACCAATCTTGGCTTTTATCCAAACCAGCTCAGCTTTTACGACCTTAAGTACAATTGTCGGGACGTTTATCGGTTTTATTTCTGGGGTTTATTTGTCAATTGGTTCGGTTGGAAAAACTTTGCAACAAGTCATGACTTGGTTTCCATTGACGCAAATCAACGCTCTTTTAAAACAAGTTCTGATGAAGGATTCATTGACTAAAGTCTTTGATAAGGCGGATAGTTCAGTACTGACAGATTATAAGGAATCTTACGGTGTTATTTTAAAAAATGCCAGCGGAGATTCTTTGAGTAATCATTTTATGATGCTTTATTGTTTTGGAATTATCTTGGCTTTTCTTTTCCTTCACTTTGTGATTAAAAAGGTTAAAAAATGAAAGAAGAACATCCATTAGAGATTTCACAAGCATGTCCAGCTGATTATCCTGAAATTGTTGCTTTATTTAATAAAAATAAGGTTTATCAGTTTCCAGATGGTAATCCTTTGTGTGCAGAAGATTTTGATTTGACCATGAAAGTTAAGGAAGTTCAACCATTTTTTCTCCTACGTCAGCAAAATAAATTAATTGGAACATCAGCCTTTTTCAAATTTATAACTCTAGAGTGTCTAGATTGGAATAGTAGTTTCAGTGGCTTTTTGCTCATTGATTCCGAAAATCGTAGTGGTCAAGCTATTAGTTATCTGTATCGAGCTATTTTAGAGAGAATTGCTGAGCTTGGTTTTTCAAATCTTTTTACAGAAATCAGCAAATACAACAAACCCTCTCTTTCTTTATCACGTCTAAATGGTTTCCATGAATTTAGCCAGACTTATGAAGATATTTTGCATTGTCGTTTGCTGCGTAGCAATTTGCCAAAAGTAATTAAGACTTTTTGGTTATCAGATTATCATGGTAAAACTTATGATATTTCGACCTTTGAAATTTTAGAAGAAGTTGAAGATGTTACAAATCAGGAGACATTGATTCGAACACAAATATCGGATGAAGAACTGGTGTTTAAGGTTCAAGATCAGGCGAGTTTGCCTTATTTCTTGAAAATGGATTTGTTTCAATTGGCTGTAGTTAAGGAAAATGGCAGGTATTTTCTAGAAGCTCATTTCTTTTCAGATGATGTTGAGAAAATTCAAGCCAAAATTGGTCATCGTTTTGTTTGCTTAGGTCCCAACCATTGTCGGTGTACTTTGGGAAAAGGAAGAAGGTCTTATAAGGTACAGGCTAAAATCCTGACCAAGCACGGAACGATTGCTGTGCAATTGGAGTACCGTTCTCGTCAAATTATTGGTAAGACACAGCTTTTGAAACAGGATTTTCAAGGGTATCGTTTGAAGGTATCTCCAGAAGGTGATTTACTTTTTTGTAAAAATCAGCGTGTTATTTTTTCAGATACTTTTATCATGTTCAGTAAGCCCCTAGAGTCAACTTACAAAATCATTGAGAAAAAAGCTGGCTTAGACATCATTTGGTCCTATCAAGGAGCACGTATCTGTAAAAAAATCAGATTAGCAGGTCATCACATAATGTGCTCTTATAGCTGTAATCGTAAAGCAGAAGCTATGATGCCAGAACTCTTAAAACAAGGGTTTAGGATTTTTTGCCAAGAGCAATTATTAAAAGATGGTCATCACTATTTGGCTAATCGACCAGGTTATTATCCTTTGGAACACGACGACTTTTTACGAGCGAGTCAATTTGTGCAAGAGAACTTTGAATATGATATTCCAAGTGAAGGTTATCATATCAGTTATCAGCCACTAGCGAAGGCTAGTAATCAAATGCAATTTCGTCCATTGAGTCTTTGTCAAGCCAGTGATTTAAATGGAGCTTCTTATCAGATTTCTTTTGAGGCAAGGGATTTTGGCAAGGAAGATAGTTTTGATAAAGAGCTTTATCCAGCCAGCAAGAAGGATTTACTAAAATACATTTCCAAACTATGTTTGGAAGAAGAATTTGGTTATGGAACCAAACATTTGATCAAAAATCGAAAAACATTTGCGATAGATTCGCTTGTTTTAGCTCACAATCAGCTAGTTTTGCCAGAAAATGCGATTCCGAAAGATTGTCAGCAAGCCTCACTTTCTTTCACGTTAAAGATGAAAGGAAATCTTGAACAGTTGCGTTTTTCTGAACGCATTTCTTATCAGAATAAGGCTCATATTTTAGAAAATCAAGGACAGCTTGTGATTTATGATGAAAAACAAGATCGTTATGTGCAATTGCTTTGCCCAGATGGCGTTTTTTATTCATATAAGGAAAATAATAGTTTAAAAATTAGATGTGTTTTTGACACAGCACCTCCTCACACGATTAATGTGAGATTAACAGAATACAAAAGGAGTTAACGATGACTAGTATTTATACGACATTACGAACAGATAAAGCCTATAAAATTTATGACGGTTACCTTTACGAAGTAACTGGTGAAGAGTGTGAAGAAGCTTTGGATCTTGTTCTTCCAAAAAATATTGTTTTTGCGGATACTGAAACATGTGGCTATACATTTTTGCTTAATGAAGACGGTAGCGTTTTTGATGAAGTGACTTTTTATAAATTTGAAGACAGTTATTGGGTGGCCAGTCACAATGCTTTGGATGATTATTTTGCGGGACTTGACTTTGAGTTTTCAGTGAAAAATATTTCAGCTGAGTATAAAATGGTGCAAATTGAAGGTAAAAACTCTGGAGAAATTGCACAACAATTTTACGACTACGATATTTCAACTTTAGGTTTCCGTGGTATGGCAGAAATGACTTATCAAGATCAAGCAGGTTATTTTGCTCGTTTTGGTTTCTCAGGTGAATTTGGTTACCAATTCTTTTTACCTGTTGCTGTTTTTGACCAATTTGTGGCAGATGTTTTTGCTGGAATCGAAACTTATGATGACTGTTTAGATGATTTCTTACGTTTTGAAGTTGGTCAGCCGCTTACAAGCATTTTTGCTACAAAAGAACACACTCTTTACGAACTTGGTTATTCTTGGAATCTTGATTTCACGAAAGAAGAATTCCGTGGTAGAGAAGCTTTCTTGGCAGCTGCTCAAGCTACTGAGCAACGTAGTCTTGGATTTGCAGCATCTGAAAAAATTGCTGCGCAAACAGACGTATTATTTGATGGTCAGGTTGTAGGGAAAGTCAGCTGGTCAGCGGATGATCTTAGTGAAAGTGGCCGTTACCTTGGTTTGATGACAGTGAGCAAAGACTTTGCTTATTCTGGTGTTCATTTTGTGACAGCAGATGGTCAAGTTATTGAAACTCTTTCAAATCCATATCGTATCCCAGAAAGTTGGAACAAATAATGACAGTATATGTTAGTGGGGTAGGAATTGTCTCTTCTCTTGGTAAAAATTATGCAGAGCATAAAGCCAATCTATTTGCCATGAAAGACGGCATTTCTAAAAACCTTTATCAAAATCATGATTGGACACTTGAGGCTTATACAGGACGTATCTTTGATGATCCTGAAGTTCCAGAGTGTTATCAAAAAGAAACTCGAAATTTTAAATTTGCTTTTGCAGCTCTTCAAGAAGCTTTGGTATCTTCTGGGGTTGATTTGAAAAACTATCACAAAGTTGCCTTGTGTTTGGGAACGTCTCTTGGCGGTAAGGTTGCTGGTCAGGAAGCTTTATACCGATTCCTAGATGGGGATCGTCAGATTGAAGCAGAATTGATGGGAATAACCTCTGTTCACCATATTGCTGATGAATTAATGGCTTATCACGATATTGTCGGCTCATCTTATGTTATTTCAACGGCTTGTTCTGCTAGCAATAATGCTGTTATTTTGGGAACTCAGCTTTTGCAAGCTGGTGATTGTGATCTTGCTATCTGCGGTGGTTGTGATGAATTGAGTGATATTTCTCTAGCAGGCTTTACTTCTCTTGGCGCTATTAGTGCCAATATGGCTTGCCAACCTTATTCATCTGGAAAAGGGATTAATCTTGGTGAAGGAGCAGGTTTTGTTATTTTAGTAAAAGACAAAGCTTTAGCAAAATACGGTAAGATTATCGGCGGTGTGATTACATCAGATGCCTATCATATCACAGCTCCAAAACCAACAGGTGAAGGAGCAGCTCACATTGCTCAGACTTTGGTGGAAAAAGCAGGCATTGATTTTGAGGCTATTGATTATATCAACGGTCACGGTACAGGAACTCAAGCCAATGATAAAATGGAAAAAAATATGTATGAGAAATTTTTCCCAGAAACGACGCTTATCAGTAGCACCAAAGGTCAGACAGGTCATACATTAGGAGCAGCCGGTGTTATTGAGTTGATTAACTGTTTAGCGGCTATAGAAGAACAAACAGTGCCAGCTACTAAAAATACTATCGGCCACGAAGGTTTCCCGGATAATTTTATTTACAATCAAAAACGCAAACATCATATTAAAAATGCCATGAACTTCTCTTTTGCTTTTGGTGGTAATAACAGCGGTGTGCTTTTGTCATCATTGGATTCAGAATTAGAAACCTTCCCAGCAGATTCTGATGTGACCTTAACTTTGTTAGCTTCTGCTAGCTCACTTGATAAAGCAGTACAGGACAGTAAACAATATGAATTGTGTGGCAATGATTTTAACGGCATCAAAGCTTATCGTTTCAAAAAAGCTATGCCTCCTAAGACCATTAACCCGGCACAGTTTCGTAAAATGGACAACTTTTCAAAATTAGTTGCTTTGACGACAGACAAAGCTCTTCGTGCTAGTGGGTTGAATTTGAAAAAAATGGATACCTCAAAAGTTGGTATTGTTTTTGCGACACCACTTGGTCCAGTTGAAGTGGTTGAAGGTATTGAAGAACAAATCACCAAAGATGGCTATGCTCATGTGTCAGCGTCACGTTTTCCATTTACTGTAATGAATGCAGCAGCAGGTATGCTATCCATTCTCTTTAAAATTAAAGGGCCTGTTTCCGTTATTTCAACCAATAGCGGAGCTATTGATGGCATTCAATACGCTAAAGAAATGATGCGAAATGACCACGTTGATCATGTGATTTTGGTTTCAGCCAATCAATGGACAGAATTTAACATGTTGTGGTGGCAACAAATGGCTTATGATGAGCAAACTTTCATCGGGGCTGATTATTGCTCAGCACAAATCTTATCACGTAAGGCTCAAGAAAACGAAGCGGTTATTCTAGGAAGTCGCCAATTAAAATACGGTGGTAAAAGCTTAGAAGAAGTTAAAGCTATTTTTGATGCTGCCTTTACGGAGCTTTTATCAGATTTAGCTTTGACGAAGACAGATATTAAAGCTTGCATCTGGAATTCTCGCAAGAAAATTGCAAGCACTGACTATGATTTTCTTAGTGGGTTAGCTGAGGTTTATGGCTATCAAAATTTAGCTGAAGGTCAATTTGCATTTGCGTCAAACGGTGCTGGTGAAGAACTTGATTTTGTTGTTAATGAAGACTTGGCTTCAGGGCATTATCTTGTGCTATCATATTCAAAATTTGGTGGTATTTCATTTGCTATTGTTAAAAAATAGGTGGCAATATGAGTAAATTTTTATTTGCCCCGTTTATGATGAATTTGGGTGAGAGTCAGCGGCTATCAAAACTTGCTGAGCATTTGTATCAAAAAGGGCATGAGATTCATGTTATCGGAGAATCATATTATCCTTTTATCTTTGACAATGCTGCTTATACTTGGCATCATTGCCCAGCAGATTCCGAAATTTATAATCAAGAACGCTATGATTCCTTTTTTTCTCTCTCAACGGATTTCAATTTTTTAACCAAGCAAGAAATTGAAACAGTTTGTGATTTCGAGAGAGAGTTGCTGCGTCAAGAAAACTTTGATGCCGTGGTGACGGGTTATCGTCTTAGCATTATTACCAGTTGCCGCTTAGAAAATACAGCCCTTATCTGGATTATTTCCGGGGCAACGCATATTAGTGAAATTGTTGAAAATTCAGAAGGACTCTTCTCCAATAATAAATATTTTCAATCTAACCGTAGACGCTCTAAACTTAATCATCAACAGATGAAAAAGACTGTTGAGAAGATGATTACTTTTTACTCTAGTAACGTTAGCACCTGGAACAACTATCTCAAGAAAAATGGTGGTCTTCCTTTTAACAACGCTTTAGAACTCTTTAGAGGTGATTTGAATCTGGTTGCGGATTATTCCCAATTTTATGATTTTCCAAGTCATTCTTCTTACAAAACCATCGGTCCAATTTTGATTGATGATGTCGGTTTTTCAACACAAAAAACAGCAGATGAGTCTAAAATTTTATTGAGTTTTGGCACCTCTTTTAAAAAAGAATGGGTCGAGAAATTTTTGACCAAGTTACCAGAAAATCGTCACTATCTTTTAACAACTTGTGGTAGAGATATTAAGTTACCTGGTTCACATGTCCAAACGATTGATTTTCTTGATTTTGCAAAGCTTGACTCAACCATCGAATTTGCCATTATTCATGGAGGTCAGGGAACAGTTTATGCTATGGCAGCACAAGGCATTCCTTTTATTGGCATTCCATTTTTCAACGAACAATTCTGGAATATTAAGAAATTTAGTCGACAACAAGCAGCGGCTTTACTGGAAAATCCTCTAGAGCAAAATGTAAACCAAATATTAAATGATTTTACAGAACACTTAGCTGATTATAAAGAAAAAATGCTGGTGCTAACTCATCACATCAAAGAGGAAGCAGAGCATTCCTTAGAAAAAGCGGAGGCTGAAATTGCGACATTTATCTTACAAAACAAATTATAATGTTGTCATCTTGTATCAAAATTCTTTCCATGATTTAGAAAATTGTCTGACAGGCGCACGTTTAGCTCGTTATCAGGCTGCCAGTCGAGAGGTGACACGAGAAAAATTGTTGCAAGGTAGTCATTTTGTTTATCGCGCTTTGAAAGAACTTGGTTTTGCCGAAGAAATCTGCAAACAAGCTTTCTCGGTTGCTAGTACTTACTTAATTTCCCTACCGCAAGGACATATCTCTTACTCCAACTCAAGCAATTATCATGTTTTAATCTATTCTCCAAATGGTCTTTGTGGTGTGGATTTAGAAGAGTATCGCAATCGTTCAGAAGTTATGTATGATAAATTTTTAGGGCATCAAGCAGTTACTGATAAAAAGTTAGCTTTTTACAAAAAATGGCTAGAAAAAGAAATCCGTTTTAAATGTCCAAGTACAAGTCAGGTTACTTATAAGTTGTTTGATGATTACCTGCTAGGTTACTTTTTTGAAGCTAATTCTGAAGTTATTCATTTGTATCTCTAATAATCAAAAAAAGCTGAACTCCTTGAAGGGGTTCAGCTTTTTTGATTATTTTAGTGTCTACGACGACGTTTTTGTTCTTCAATTTCTTCGAGGTAACCAGCTGTTAGGATGCTGACAGGGAGTGCGATGATAGCAACGCCAAGAATTGATGAAATCATGGTAATTAATTTACCGATGGCAGAAACGGCATAAATATCACCATACCCAACAGTTGTCAAAGAAATGGTTGCCCAGTAAAGAGCATCAAAAAAGTTTTGAAAAGTTGTTGGCTCAACGTTGAAAATGACGAGAGCAGAGATAAAGATATAAGTGACAACTAGAGCACTAACGATTAACAGAGAATCTTTTTGTTTTTTAAGGACATGGATGAGAAGATTGAGACTTTTGGAATAGCGGAAAAGCTTAAAGACTCGAATGGTACGTACCATGCGAATAATTTTGAGCAGACGAAAAGTATTATTCCAAAAGAGAAGTGATGACAAAATGGCCAATAAGTCAGTCATTGCTAGAAAAGTAAATGGGTATTTGACAAATGACCATTTTCCTTGTTTTAGTTTAAAGTCAGCGGTTATCAGACGCAAGATATAGTCGATAATAAAAATAATAGTTGTTACATTTTCCAGATGCGCATAAAAACTCGAATGTGTTTTGATGGTTAAAGGCAACAAACTTGCAATAATCACGATAACCATGAAAAGATCATAGATTTTTTCAATGGAGGTTACATTATCAGTTGGTTCGATGATATTGTAGATTTTCTTTCTCATAAATGGCTCCTTGGTCTTGTTAGAACTATTATAACATAGCAGAAACACTCTAAATAACTTACTTTTTGGTATAATAAGTAACAAATTAGAAAGAACGGAGGAAGAGAATGTCTGTTGGTTTAGTACTAGAAGGTGGCGGCATGCGAGGCCTGTATACAGCAGGAGTGCTAGATACTTTTTTAGAGGCTGGTATCAAGGTTGATGGTGTTGTTTCGGTATCAGCAGGGGCACTTTTTGGCGTTAATTTCTTGTCAAAACAAAAAGGTCGTGCCATTCGTTACAATAAAAAATACGCTTCTTACCCAAATTATATGGGGCTTCGTTCGTGGTTAAAAACAGGAAATGTCGTTAATAAAGACTTTGCCTATTACAAGGTTCCAATGGAATTAGATGTTTTTGATGAAAAAGCTTTTGAGGAGTCAGGAGTTCCTTTTTACGCAACGGTGACGAATCTAGCAACTGGAAAACCCGAATACCACAAAGTTGATAATGTCTTTGACCAAATGGAGTTGCTCAGAGCTAGTTCAGCTTTGCCATTAGCTTCAAAAATCGTGGAATGGAAAGGACAAAAATATCTTGACGGTGGTTTGTCAGACAGCATCCCAGTTGATTTTGCAAGAAGTCTAGGCTTTGATAAATTGATTGTTGTCTTAACACGTCCAATTGATTACCGCAAAAAACCAAGTAGCGGTCGTCTTTATAAGCTTTTTTACAGAAGATATCCTAGATTCGTAGAAGTCGCTTCAAAGCGTTATGAGCATTACAATGCGACCGTTGAGCACATTATTGACTTGGAAAATAAAGGTGACCTCTTTGCCATTCGTCCAAGCCAAAATTTAGAAATCGGACGACTTGAAACAAACCCTGAAAAATATGAAGAAATTTACCAAGTCGGCTTAGCAGATGCCAAAGAAGATATGGCAAGCTTGAAGGAATATTTAGCAAAATAATGAGCGAAGATTTGATTTGATATCAAACTTGTCTCATCAATTAACAAAAGGCATGAAATCCCCCGTGATTTCGCCTTTTTTCTTTATTCTTTTCGTGGTATAATAGTAACCAATACTAAGAACATGGAGAAATGACATGGCAACTTATAATCATAAAGAGATTGAGAAAAAATGGCAGGCTTTTTGGGCCGATAACCATACTTTTAAAACAGGAACAGACGCTGATAAACCGAACTTCTATGCGTTAGATATGTTCCCATACCCATCTGGTGCTGGTCTTCACGTAGGACACCCAGAAGGATACACTGCAACTGATATTCTTAGCCGTTTTAAACGTGCCCAAGGTTACAACGTTCTTCACCCAATGGGTTGGGATGCCTTTGGTCTTCCTGCAGAACAATACGCGATGGATACAGGTAATGACCCAGCTGAATTTACAGCTAAAAACATTGCCAACTTCAAACGTCAAATCAACTCACTTGGTTTCTCATATGACTGGGACCGCGAAGTGAACACTACTGACCCTAACTACTACAAATGGACTCAGTGGATTTTCACAAAATTGTATGAAAAAGGTTTGGCATACGAAGCTGAAGTACCAGTTAACTGGGTTGAAGAACTAGGTACAGCTATCGCCAACGAAGAAGTGCTTCCTGACGGAACATCTGAACGTGGTGGTTATCCAGTTGTTCGTAAACCAATGCGTCAATGGATGCTTAAAATCACAGCATACGCAGAACGTTTGCTTGAAGACTTGGATGACCTTGATTGGCCAGAATCAATCAAAGACATGCAACGTAACTGGATTGGTAAATCAACTGGTGCTAATGTTACTTTCAAAGTAAAAGATACTGATAAAGACTTCACTGTCTTTACAACTCGTCCAGATACACTATTTGGTGCAACTTACGCTGTTTTAGCTCCTGAACACCCACTTGTTGAAGCTATTACAACACCAGAACAAGCTCAAGCAGTTGCTGATTATAAACACCAAGCAAGCCTTAAATCAGACCTTGCTCGTACAGACCTTGCTAAAGAAAAAACAGGTGTTTGGACTGGTAGCTATGCTATCAACCCAGTAAATGGTAAAGAAATGCCAATCTGGATTGCTGACTATGTTCTTGTTAGCTACGGTACTGGTGCTATCATGGCTGTTCCTGCCCACGATACACGCGACTGGGAATTTGCAAAACAATTTAACCTAGAAATCATTCCAGTTCTTGAAGGTGGAAATGTTGAAGAAGAAGCTTACACAGAAGATGGACTTCACATCAACTCTGGTTTCCTAGATGGTCTTGATAAAGCGCAAGCTATTGACAAAATGGTCGAATGGCTTGAAGCAGAAGGTGTTGGTAATAAGAAAGTAACTTACCGTCTTCGTGACTGGCTCTTCTCACGTCAACGTTATTGGGGTGAACCAATCCCAATCATCCACTGGGAAGATGGTACAACAACAGCTGTTCCAGAAGATCAACTTCCACTTGTATTGCCAGTAACAAAAGATATCAAACCTTCAGGTACAGGTGAATCACCACTTGCTAACTTGACTGATTGGCTTGAAGTGACACGTGAAGATGGTGTTAAAGGTCGCCGTGAAACCAATACAATGCCACAATGGGCTGGTTCAAGCTGGTACTTCTTGCGTTACATTGATCCACACAACGATGAAAAATTGGCTGATGAAGAGCTTCTAAAAGCTTGGTTGCCAGTTGATATCTACATCGGTGGTGCTGAACACGCTGTACTTCACCTTCTCTACGCTCGTTTCTGGCACAAATTCCTTTATGATTTAGGTGTTGTTCCAACGAAAGAACCATTCCAAAAACTCTTTAACCAAGGTATGATTTTGGGAACAAGCTACCGCGATCACCGTGGTGCCCTCGTAGCAACTGATAAAGTTGAAAAACGTGATGGTTCATTCTTCCACATTGAAACTGGTGAAGAACTTGAACAAGCCCCAGCTAAAATGTCTAAATCACTTAAAAACGTTGTTAACCCTGATGATGTGGTTGAGCGTTATGGTGCTGATACTCTTCGTGTCTATGAAATGTTCATGGGACCACTTGATGCTTCAATCGCATGGTCTGAAGAAGGTCTTGAAGGTTCACGTAAATTCCTCGACCGTGTTTACCGCTTGTTGACAACAAAAGAAGTTGTAGCTGAAAACAACGGTAACTTGGATAAAGTTTACAACGAAACTGTCAAAGCTGTTACTGAACAACTTGAAGCCATGAAATTCAACACAGCTATTGCTCAATTGATGGTCTTTGTCAATGCTGCTAATAAAGAAGACAAACTCTTTGCTGATTACGCTAAAGGATTTGTACAATTGCTAGCTCCATTTGCACCACACCTTTCTGAAGAATTGTGGCAAGTCTTGACACAATCAGGTGAATCAATTTCATACGTTGCATGGCCAACATGGGACGAATCAAAACTCGTTGAAAACGACGTTGAAATTGTTATCCAAATCAAAGGTAAAGTTCGTGCAAAACTTGTTGTACCAAAAGATTCAAGCCGAGAAGAACTTGAAAAACTTGCTCTTGCAAACGAAAAAATTCAAGCTGAAATCGCTGGTAAAGACATTATCAAAGTGATTGCGGTACCTAATAAACTTGTAAATATCGTTGTGAAATAATTTTGGATACAAGTTTATTAGTTTTATCTCCAACCTCAAAACCTTTCCCAGAGATTTTGAGCGGTACCTAATAAACTTGTAAACATTGTTGTAAAATAAGTTTATCGATAAATTTAACTCCTGTCCGTTTGGGCAGGAGTTTTTTGTTGGTAAAAACTGAGTTTTAGTAAAACCTTGGTAAAAACAAATAGAAAACGTTTACAAAAAATTTTAGGAGGAGTAAAATAAAGACAAGACCTAAGAAAGAGGGAGAGAAATGAAAGTAGTACAAGAAGTTATTGCTAATATTGATGGGAAAGATATTGAAAAATACACGATTGTCAATGATAATGATGTCCAAGTTGGTTTGTTAACTTTGGGAGCAACTTGGCAAGAATTTTTAGTACCAGATGGAAAAGGTGGACATAAAAATATCATCATTGGTTTTGATGACCCAGCCGAGTACGGTAAAAACACTTTGTGTGCAGGGCAATCCATTGGACGTGTTGTAGGTCGTATTGGAGCTGGAAAATGCGATATTGATGGAGAAGATATCCAATTGCCACAAAATGAAAATGGCAATACGCTTCATGGTGGCCCTCAAGGTTTTCATAAGCAACTTTGGAAAGCCAGCGTTAAAACTAAGTGTAATCAGGCAAGTGTAGAGATGGCTTATAATGCCAAAGAAAGCATTGATGGATTTCCGGGAGATATGCTTGTTAAAGTGCGCTTTACCCTAGATAATAACAATCGCTTTACGATTATCTACACTGGTAAAAACGGTGGTCAAGCGACTCTCTTTAACCCAACGAATCATGTGTATTTTAACCTTGGCGAGTGCCAAGATTTGACTCGTCACACTTTTACTTTAGCTGCAGATTATCATCTAGAAACACGTAATGATCTTATCCCGACAGGGGATCTTATTGATGTGGCAGGTACAGCTTATGATTTCAGAATTGGTCAAAATTTAGGAGATGCTATTAATACAACAGGAGGTTTTGATGATGCCTTTCTTGTTGCTCCATCACTTGATAAGCCTTGTGGTGAATTAAAGGATGAAGAAAGTGGCGATAGCGTTCGACTTTACTCAGACCGTAACGCTTGGGTTGCCTACAGTATGGTTGGTATTCCTGATGGGATTTACCCAGCGCGTGACAAAGGGAATATGGCAAAAGAGTTTGAGGCTATTGCGCTTGAGGCACAATTCTTACCAGATGCTATTAACCATAAGGGATTTGGGGATATTGTCTTACAGGCTAATGAAGAAAAAAGTTATGTCATTGCTTTTGAATATCATAACGGAGATTAAAAATAGCACCCTTTTTGGGGTGCTGTTTTTGCTAAAGGTCAATCTTATTCAAAAAATCTTTGCGATCTTGTGCTGTGCTTTTATCAATATTTCCCATGTTTTGCCAAGTGATATGGTTAATGCCAAGTTGTTTTAAGGTAGCGTTGATAAAGACCTTCTTAATGGCATTGCCACAGAAAAGTTTTAGATACCAAGTTGGTGAAGTAGAGGTGGTCAGAATAGTAGCTTTTTCGATATGCGTGAGGTGTCCGACAACCCCGGTTTTTCCGACTTCATAGGCGAATTTCTTTTTCATGACTTTATCGATAAATCCTTTTATCATTGCTGGTGTATCATTCCACCAAATCGGAAAGATAAAAATGACATGATTCGCATTGGTGAGGAATTTTTGATATTGAACGACAAGGGGATCGGTGGTTCCCCCATCTTTGAATAATGCCAATTCTTCAGTCGTGTAGGCTGGATTAAAATGATCTTTGTATAAGTCGACAAGGTTAAAATGTTGTTCTTTTTGCATCAAATTCCCTTCGACATTTTCTAAAATAGCATGGTTGAAACTTTTGTCATAAGGGTGTGCGTAAATAATGAGAGTGTCCATTGCTTAACCTCCATGAACAATTTTTCACCTACATTCTAGCACAAAGTGCCTTAAAAAGGTGATTAGAAGTTAATTCTTGATGAGTTAAGAAATCATGTCTGCTTTGATTGGAAGAGATAGTGGTACGGGACAGTAAATAGAATTTGAATTACTGATACTATACTATGTTTTGGTAGTGATTTTTCTGTTTATGCTTTTGTTTAATAGGTATAAAATTGACAGAATGACAAGATTTAGAGTAAAAGCCAATCTTGGTAAGAGATAAAAATGTGATACAATAATATTAATCCTTTAAAACTTTTCTTTTTTTCAATAACCAAAAAGTACGCTACTTTTGGCGTACTTTTTTGAGTGTTCTAATTAAGATGACAAAAGATGAAGAATTACTTGGTTAAAGTGTGAAGAAACTGAGTTACTTTTAATTATAAAAGTAAATTTTTATGGTATGATAGTATCATATAAAATAACTTGATTTTTAAAGTTAATTAAAAAAATAAAAGTTGTAGAGTGTTTCGTGTGCTTGGGCGCATGATAGCTCTATTTTTAGTGAAAAAGGATTTATTATGAAAAAGGTTAAACTAACGATTGCGACTTTGGTGGCCGCTCTTTTTATCTGCTTTGGTGGGAAAGCTCTGGCTTATGACATTACTGTTTCTAACGGTGGTTTAGGGACTTACGAAACTTACCAAATCTTTACCGGTACGCTCTCATCAGATAAGACAACCTTATCAAACATCGAGTGGGGGAACGGTATTACAGATGCTGGTAAAGCTGCTCTTCAAAGCAAATACGGTGTTAGTTCTGCAGCAGAAGTAGCTGAAAAGCTTGATGCTAATAAAGAAAATTCAGGCTATGCAGAAGAATTTGCTAAAACAGCAGGACAATACCTTCAAAATGCGGCTGGTTTAACCGGTCATACGGCTGGTTATTACTTAGTCCAAAATAAAACAGTTGGCAGTAACGAAGCTTATACAAACTATATTTTAGAAGTGGTAAAAGATGTTACAGTAACGCCAAAAACATCTATTCCAAGTGTTACAAAAAAAGTTAAAGAAACTAATGATACAACGGGTTATGTTAGTGAATGGCAAGATTCTGCGGACTATGATATGGGAGATAAAATTCCATTTCAATTGACAGCGACTTTGCCAGATAACCTTGATTCTTATGATAAATACTATTTTGAATTATCGGATAAACTCTCATCAGGTTTGACTTATAACGGTGATGCAAAAGTTTATCTCGTTAATGGTAAAGAAAAAACAGATGTAACAAAATTTTTTACACTTGATGGCTTAAACTTTAAAATTGATAATTTGAAAAACCTTAGCAACCTTATGGCTTCCTCAAAAATCGTGATTAACTACACAGCAACACTTAATGATGGCGCTGTTCTTGGTGCTGAGGGAAACAAAGGTAGCGTAGAATTAATTTATTCAAATAACCCAAATAATACAGGAGTTGGAGCAAGTACTGGTAAAACACCAGAAGAAGCTGTCAAAGTCTACACTTATGAAGTTGTCTTTAAGGAAATTGATAAAAATAAAGAAAGCTTAAAAGGCGCTGAATTTACCCTTTACAAAGTCGTCAAAGACGGCGACACTTATAAAAAAGTAGAAGTTGATAAAAAAACTGTTGGTGAAACAGAAAAATTCTCTTTTAAGGGACGTGACGCTGGTGAATATATCCTCGTAGAAACCAAAACACCAGATGGTTACAATACCATTAAACCAATTGAATTTAAAGTTGTCGCTAATTATGATAGGAAACTAGAAACACCGACAGAACTCTCAGGTGAATCTAAAGATGCCAACTTTGAATCAAACCTTGATGCGGGGTCATTGACTGCTGAAATCATTAGCCGTAAAGGATCACTTCTCCCATCAACTGGTGGTGTAGGAACAACAATCCTTTATACGATTGGTTCACTTTTGGTTCTTGTAGCAGTTGTCCTCCTAATTACTAAAAAACGTATGCAATCTAAATAATTGAAATCTTCTAACCCACGCTATCACTAGCGTGGGTTTTTATTGTGAGAATTTATTTGAGAAAAGAAAAAAACCTTGCTTTCGCAAGGTTTCAGGGATGTGGGAAAATCCTCCCTATAGGGCTCGAACCTATGACCCATGGATTAAGAGTCCACTGCTCTACCAACTGAGCTAAGGAAGGATGAGAAGCTGTATTGGCACCGTGATCCACGATTTGTATTGAACCCGCGATCTACAAGCAGGTGGGCAACTCGCTTCTCCTTAGTCGCTTCCGCGTGTGACGGCTTGCATACTGGAGAAAGACTACTGTTTCCCGAAATACAAATATTTAGTCGGTCAACACATTGATGTGAATTCGTATGCCACAGCAATTAACTTATGTAATTATGATACCACTTTAAAAAATTTTTTCAAGGGGAAAGCCCAAATTTTAGAAAGCGTTTTTTGAAAAAATCTCAGAAAACTTACAGAAAAAAGCTTCTGAACAATTTTTATTTTGAGAGATGATCGATTCGATCTTTGTTAGCGCCTAAGGCACGTTCATATTTACCAGTTTGATTGGGTTCAAAATAATTTTTACCGACCAATTTATCTGGTAAGTATTGTTGTTTAACCCATTTTTCAGGATAGTTGTGAGGGTATTTGTAGCCTTGGGCGTTTCCGAGCTCTTTACTACCGGCGTAGTGTCCATCACGCAAATGACGTGGAATTGGCAGTGTGCCATTTTTGTGAAGATCAGCGATAGCTTTATCAATAGCTTCGTAGGCTGAATTTGATTTTGGTGAGAGTGCAAGGTCAATCACGACATTAGCAATCAAGATACGTGCTTCAGGGAAGCCGATTTTTTGCGCAGCATCAAGGGCTGTAACGGTATGAATCTGAGCATCAGGGTTAGCAAGACCGATGTCTTCATAGGCGATTACAGTGAGTCTTCGAGCAAGACTTGGTAAATCACCAGCTTCAATCAAACGAGCGGCATAGTGAAGACTGGCATTGACGTCAGAACCACGGATGGATTTTTGAAGAGCTGAGAGGACATCGTAATGTCCATCGCCATCTTTGTCCATAGTGATGTAGCTACGTTGCAAACTGTTTTCAACGGTATCAAGACTGATGTGGCGAAGACCTTTATCATCTGGTTTAGTTGACATGACTGCTAGGTCAAGTGAATTAAAGGCTGAACGAAGGTCCCCGTTGGTTGCTGTTGCGATAAAGTCGATAGCATCATCATCGATGGAAACGTCAAAATCAAACCCACGTTCTTTATCAGATAATGCTGTCTGTAAAGCAGACTTGATGTCGTCCGTTGATAGAGGTTCTAGTTCGAAAATTTGTACCCTTGAGCGAATGGCAGGAGTAACTGAGAAAAATGGATTTTCAGTGGTTGCTCCAATCATGATAATATTACCATTTTCAAGCAAAGGTAATAGAAAGTCTTGTTTCGTTTTATCTAGGCGATGAATTTCATCAAGTAGTAAAACCAGACCACCAGAAAATTTGGCTTCTTCAGCGATTTCTTGCAGGCGCTTTTTACTGTCGGTTGTGGCATTGAAGGTACGAAAGGCGTATTTGGTTGCTCCGGCAATAGCACTAGCAATTGAGGTCTTCCCGATGCCGGGAGGACCGTAGAGAATCATGGACGAGAGCATGTTGGCTTCGACCATGCGGCGAATGATTTTTCCTTCGCCTACCAGATGCTTTTGCCCGATAACTTGATCGATGTTTTTTGGGCGCATCCGTAAAGCGAGATTATTTGGCATGTATTTCCTCCAAGTAATAACTGTAGATGAGGTCATCGACGTAAGTGCCGTTTAGGTAGAATTGATTTTTAAGGGTAGCTTCCAGAGTGAAGCCGATATTTTCATAGAATGAACAGGCTCTTTCATTTGATGAGAGTACATGAATGACAATTTTTTTATAATTATCAGCTTTAGCCATGGCAAAGAAAGCTCGGATAAGAGAATGCCCGATACCCTGACCTTGTGTATCTTTGTCGACTGCGACAATGAAGGTTACCACGTGATGTGCGCTAGGGAAAGGATAGTAGGCATGATAATCAAGAACTCCCAAAATAACCCCGTTTTCTTCAGCAACGAGATAATGTGAATGATTCTGAAAGGCTTGAATGATTTTATGTTTATTTGCGGCTGGTAAGCTAGCAGGTGTATTGAAGTTGTCCCAAGTTTTATTTTCCATTGCAACGACTTGTTCAATGTCTTCTAGCTTCATTGGTCGTATTTGCATGTCATTTCCCCTTAAGTATGATAAAATAATTGTAACACAAAAGAAGATTGGAAGAAATTTTTAATGGCTAAATTTGGCTTTTTATCAGTATTAGAAGAAGAAATGGATAAGCACTTCACCTTTGATTATGCCATCGATTGGAATAAGAAAAATCATGCGGTGGAAGTGACTTTTATTTTGGAAGCGCAGAACCAAGCTGCTGTTGAAACCGTGGATGACCAAGGTGAGGTTAGCAGCGAGGATATCGTTTTTGAAGATTACGTGCTATTTTATAACCAAGCAAAATCTAAAGTTGACCATGATGACTACTTGGTGACTGTTCCTTTTGATGCGAAAAAAGGATTCTCACGCGAATTTTTAGCGTATTTTGCAGAAATATTAAACGACGTTGCAACTAAAGGTCTTGATGATTTGATGGATTTCTTAGCAGATGAAAATGCAACTGACTTTGCCCTTGAATGGGATGCTGAAAGCTTTGAAAAAGGCAAAGCAGAGTTGAAAGAAACAGAATTCTTTGCTTATCCGAGATATTAAGATGGTAAAAAGAGGTAAAAATATAAATATGTTTCTGATGGATGGTGAAGTCACTGGTAAGATTAAGTGTACTTTATCCAACTGGACAGGCGTGATTTATAAAATTCCTAGAATTCAGTTAGGTGATTTAAAATCAAGACCTGAGATGAAACAAAGCGGTGTTTATTTTTTATTCGGTCGTGATGATGCTAATCAGCAGGATACAGTTTATATTGGTCAAGCAACGAGCCGAAAGAATGGTGAAGGTGTTTTGTTACGTGTTCAAGAGCATACTAGGGATAATCATGCTGATTATTTCAATGATGTCATTGTATTAACAACGCAAAATAATTCCTTCGGGCCGACTGAAATCAGTTATTTGGAAAACAGATTTACTCAGCTAGCAAATGAAGCAAATCGTTTTGTTGTTCGAAATGGTAACGAACCAAATTCTGGCAATGTAACTGAAGAAAAGCAATCTGAACTGGATGAGGTTGTTGAGAATACAAAAACAATAATTGGAACCCTTGGTTATCGAGTATTTGTTCCAATGATTAACGGTGACAATTCTGTTGATGAAGAGCCAATTGAGGCTGAAACTGTTCTTACTCTTAAACGTAACATTAAGCGATCAAACCGTGAAATTATTGCAACTTGCCGACAGACAGCAGAGGGATTTGTTGTTCTTGAAGGCAGTATGATTGAACTTACAGATGGTAAAGGAATTCCAAAATCTATTCGTGACTTGCGACAAGAGTTACTGAAAGAGGGAATTATCAAGGATGGTATCCTCAAGAAAAATCGATTTTTCAATAGTCCATCTTATGCAGCATCTTTTGTTTTAGGTATGCCTACAAACGGTCGTACTGATTGGAAGGATTCAAATGGATGTACTTTGAAAGAGAGAGAAGAAAATTTATAATAATATGTAAATGTTCAGGTGTTTTATTGTGGATAAAGGGAGTTAATAGCTCCGCCTGAAATAGATTAGATAGAAAGGAATAGGTTCGGTTAGTGTTTTTAACTGAACCCGCCCGAAACAAAATAGAAAAGGAGTGTAAGGATAAGTGTTCAGCTTTGAACACGGACGGAAAACTCGGAAAAAAGATAAGCTTGACTAGTGTCTGTCGACACGTCATCAAGCTTCCTATTTTTCAGTCGTTTTCTAGTCGTCCTTTGTATCAGAATTATGGACAAGTGGCAAGAGTTGACTGTTGAGGTCTTGCGTGATGCAGAAGAGGCTGCGTCAAATATTTTGATTGAATTGGGTAGTCAAGGGGTTGCTATCGATGATAGTGCTGATTATCTTGGTCATGTTGGGAAATACGGAGAAGTTTTCCCAGAAATTAAACAAGTGGAAACTGTGAAAATTACAGCTTACTACCCTGAACACATTGACATTGAAGAAGTTGAAAAAGAAGCGTCTAAACGTTTGGCTGAATTGACACATTTTGGTGTGGATGCTGGTGAGGTTCACTATGAGACACAAGAATTGGCTGAGCAAGATTGGGCTGAAAATTGGAAGAAATATTATGAGTCAACACGTATTAGCCATGATTTGACAATTGTTCCAAGTTGGACAGATTATGAAGCTGGTTCAGGTGAAAAGACGATTCGTCTTGACCCAGGTATGGCTTTTGGTACAGGAACTCACCCAACGACAAAAATGAGTCTTTTTGCGCTTGAACAAGTGCTTCGTGGTGGAGAAACTGTGATTGACGTAGGTACTGGTTCAGGCGTGCTTTCAATTGCAAGTTCACTTCTTGGTGCAAAAGACATTTATGCTTATGACCTTGATGAAGTGGCTGTGCGCGTGGCACAAGAAAATATTGACCTTAATGCCAACACTGAAAACATCCACGTGGCTACTGGTAACCTTTTGCAAGGTGTTGATGTTAAAGCTGATGTTATTGTGGCAAATATCCTTGCGGATATCTTGGTCAACATGACCGAAGATGCTTATCGTCTTGTGAAAGATGAAGGCTACCTTATCATGTCAGGGATTATTTCTGATAAATGGGAAATGGTTCGTAAATCTGCTGAAGATGCTGGCTTCTTCCTTGAAACACATATGGTTCAAGGCGAATGGAATGCGTGTGTCTTCAAAAAAACAGATGATATTTCAGGTGTAATTGGAGGATAAATGCAACAATATTTTGTAGCTGGACAGGCTCAAGACGTCGTTACTATCACAGATAAAGATACGATTAAACACATGTTTAACGTCATGCGTTTAACAGAGGGTGAAGAAGTCGTTCTTGTTTTTGATGATCATGTAAAACGTTTGGCAAAAGTTATTGATAGTGCTGAACATCGTTTTGAGATTATTGAAGAGCTGGATAGCAATGTTGAAATGCCAGTTGAAGTAACGATTGCTGCGGGGTTCCCAAAAGGTGATAAATTGGAATTCCTTGCCCAAAAGGGAACGGAACTTGGCATGGCAAATCTTTGGGCATTCCCAGCAGATTGGTCAGTAGTTAAATGGGATGGCAAAAAGTTAGCTAAAAAAGCAGACAAATTGGCAAAAATTGCGCTTGGTGCTGCTGAGCAAAGCAAACGTAATGTGATTCCTCAAGTCACTCTTTTTGAGAAAAAAGCGACTTTTATGGCTGAGCTTGAGCAGTTCGATAAGATTTTCATTGCCTATGAAGAGTCTGCTAAAGAAGGTGAGACAGCTGTTT
The DNA here is from genome assembly GCF_900104225.1 of Streptococcus equinus. Taxonomy (GTDB): domain Bacteria; phylum Bacillota; class Bacilli; order Lactobacillales; family Streptococcaceae; genus Streptococcus; species Streptococcus equinus_D. Next base: position 27,800 of record NZ_FNJK01000008.1, read on the forward strand.
TAGCGCGTGAATTGTCACAAGTTAAAGCAGGAGAGAAAATTCTCTTTATCTTTGGCCCAGAAGGTGGTATTTCTCCAAATGAGATTACTGCATTTGAAGAAAAAGGTGGCTTAAAAGTTGGTTTAGGCCCACGTATTATGCGTGCAGAAACCGCTCCATTATACGCATTATCAAGTGTTAGTTATGCTTTGGAATTATTAAAGTAAGAGGTTGAGCAAAAAGTGCTCAGCTTCTTTTTTATATTTTTTGATTGACAGCGCTTTAAAAAATCCTTATGCTAGAGGTAAGAATTTTCAAGGTAAGGGTTAAAATATGGCAACGATAAAGGATGTGGCCAGGATTGCTGGAGTATCTGCTTCAACAGCATCAAGGGCATTACATGATAGTGACATGATTAGCGAAGCAACAAAAGAGCGAGTTAGGCGTGCAATGGAAGAACTGGATTATTCGCCCAATTATTCTGCGCAGAATTTGGTTAATCGTACAACTAATACCATTGGGATTGTTCTACCTGTCCGAGAAAGTCAAGATTCTCTTGGGAATAACCCCTTTTTTATGCAAATCATTCAGGGAATTTCAAGTGTGTGTAGTGAGAATGATTACATGGTTAACTTGGCAAGTGGGCGTACAGATGATGAATTGCGCAAAAATTGTCAGGCTTTAATACGTAGTGGCAATATCAGTAAATTCATCTTTTTATATTCGCGTAAAGATGACCCAGTATTTGACTTTGTAAAAAAACAAAAGAAAGTGTCATGTGTTGTTGTCGGAAGCCCTTATGAAAAAAAGACTCAGACATCAGTCCAGTTTGTGGATAATGATAACTATCAAGCCGGACGAGATGTAGCTGATTTCATGTTGAAAAAAGGGTATGAGCATTTGGTATTTGCCTATACTGACATGAATGAATTGGTGCAGACAGAGCGCTATCAAGGTTGTAGCGACTATCTAAAAGAACAGCAAAAAGAAGGTTTGTCCCTTTCTTTTTCAAGGGTCAAAGAAGAGGAGAACATTCAAAAATTGCAAAGTTTTTTAACTAAGCACCCAAAAACACAAGCCTTTATTGCTTGTGATGATATTATGGCTATTCGTTTGCAACGCTTATTTAAAAACAGTCGTTTGCAAAAATCCTATGCTGTTATCAGCTTTAATAATTCCTTGATTACAGAAATTGCAAATCCTGCATTGACGTCAGTAGACATTTTTCCTTATCAGTTGGGTGAAAAAGCTGCGCAGCTGTTACTAGAAAAAAAGAAACAATCGAAAGTTCAAAAAGTGATTATTCCGCATAAAATTATCGAAAGAGAATCAACGATAGTTGATGAGTTCTAATGCTTGATAACACTAGAAAGGAACAGGGCAAAGGTCAGATTTTCCAAGGGGAAATTTTCTTCTTTGCTCTTTTTGTTTTAAAAAAATTTTCGAAAACGCTTTACAAAATAAAAATACGTGCTATAATAAAAGCATCAAAACAACGCAAACGTTTGCGTAAATTTAAAATGATGCTCAAACCTGAAACTTTAAGGAATCAAGTAATAAAAGTGGCAGTGTTGCTTGGTGATTAAAGCAAATGGTTTCCTAGCAGAAAGGTTTAAGGAGTTATTTTATGAAGAAGGCATTTAAGAAATTGACCAGCTTCGAATTTTGGCAAAAATTCGGTAAATGCTTGATGGTTGTTATTGCCGTTATGCCTGCAGCAGGATTGATGGTTAGTATTGGTAACTCACTTCCGCTAATCAATGCAGATTCCGCTATTCTTGCTACAGTTGGTAACGTTATTGCACAAATTGGTTGGGGGATTATCAATAACCTTCACATTTTGTTTGCCCTTGCTATTGGTGGTAGTTGGGCTAAGGAACGTGCTGGTGGTGCCTTTGCCGCTGGTATCGCATTTATTCTCATCAACCTTATTACAGGGCACGTCTATGGTGTGTCACTTGATATGATTGCTGACGGTAAAAGTGTTGTTCACAATGTCCTTGGTGGCAAGATGCTTGTAGCTGACTACTTTGTTAACGTTCTTGGACAACCAGCACTTAACATGGGTGTCTTTGTTGGTATTATCTCAGGTTTTGTTGGAGCGACAGCTTACAATAAATATTATAACTACCGCAAATTACCTGATGTTCTTTCATTCTTCAATGGTAAACGTTTTGTACCATTTGTTGTTATCTACCGCTCAGTTCTTGTTGGATTGTTCATGTCACTTGTTTGGCCAATCGTTCAATCAGGAATCAACGGTTTTGGTATGTGGATTGCATCATCACAAGATTCAGCTCCATTCTTAGCTCCATTCTTGTATGGTACATTGGAACGTTTGCTTCTTCCATTCGGTCTTCACCACATGATTACTATCCCAATGAATTACACTTCACTTGGTGGTACTTATGAAATTTTGACTGGTGCTCAAAAAGGTACTGAAGTCTTTGGTCAAGACCCACTTTGGTTAGCATGGGTAACAGACCTTATCAACCTTAAAGGTTCAAATCCTTCAGATTACCATCACCTTATGGCAACTGTAACACCTGCCCGCTTCAAAGTCGGACAAATGATTGGTGCAACTGGTACACTTATGGGGCTTAGCCTTGCAATGTACCGTAACGTTGATCCTGATAAGAAGAAAAAATATACTGCTATGTTTATTTCAACAGCAGCAGCTACATTCTTGACAGGTGTTACAGAACCAATCGAATACATGTTTATGTTTGTTGCAATGCCACTTTACGTTGTATACGCAGTTGTTCAAGGGGTGACATTTGCTTTAGCTGATTTAGTTAACCTTCGTCTCCATTCATTTGGTAATATCGAACTTTTGACACGTACACCAATGGCTCTTAAAGCAGGTCTTGGTGGTGACTTAATTAACTTTGTTATTTGCTGTATCTTATCAGGTGTTGTGATGTACTTCATCGCAGACTTCATGATTAAGAAATTTAATTTTGCTACTCCAGGTCGTAACGGTAATTACGACGATATGGATGATGACGCTGCTGCATCAACAACTGGTGCGACAGTATCTGCAAATTCTCAAATCGTTCAAATCATTAATCTCCTTGGTGGACGCGATAACATTGAAGATGTTGATGCTTGTATGACACGACTTCGTGTAACCGTCAAAGATGTCGCACGAGTTGGTGATGAAGAAACTTGGAAAAAAGCAGGTGCTATGGGGCTTATCATCAAAGGCTCAGGTGTTCAAGCTGTTTATGGACCAAAAGCAGATATCTTGAAATCTGATATTCAAGACCTTCTTGATTCAGGTGCTGAAATCCCAACAATCGATTTAGCAGAAGTTAAAGGAAATGATGTAACTAAAGTTTCATATAAAGGCGTGACAGAAGAAGTTCTTTCTGTTGCTGATGGTGAAGTAAAAGCGATCACTGAAGTGAGAGATCCAGTCTTCTCAGCTAAAATGATGGGTGATGGATTCGCTGTAGAACCTGAAAATGGTAATGTCTACGCACCAGTTTCAGGTATTGTGACAAGCGTCTTCCCTACAAAACATGCCTTTGGATTGTTGACAGATGCTGGCCTTGAAGTTCTTGTTCACATTGGACTTGATACCGTTGCTCTTAACGGTGTGCCATTCTCTGTTAAGGTAACAGAAGGTCAACGTGTTCAAGCAGGTGATCTTTTGGTGGTAGCTGATTTGGCAGCTATCAGTTCAGCGGGACGTGAAACAACAATTATTGTTGCCTTCACAAATACAGCAGAAATTAAAGCAGTCAATTTAACACAAACAGGAAACGTCTCTGCTAAAACCCCTGTTGCAAAAGTAGAACTTTAAGCATATATTACTATTAGTGATATAGAGATTGAGGTTAAAACTAAATAGAAGGGGGTCCGAGGTAGGCATCTCGGACTCTCCTTTAACTTGAAGGGAAGAGATATGGCAAAATTTTTAACACTTAATACGCATTCTTGGTTAGAGGCAAATTCGTTAAAAAAATTATTCGATTTAGCTGAAACGATTTATAGTGAAAATTATGACATTATTTGCCTTCAAGAAATCAACCAAGATATTCGTGGGTTAGTAACTAAAGAAGTTGAAGGGTATGAAAAATTACCTGGAAGTCCTGAATTACACCGTGATAATTACGCTCTTCAATTGGTTAACTATCTTAAAAGCCAAGGAAGACATTATTACTGGTCTTGGGCTTATAACCATATTGGTTATGATAAATATAATGAAGGTGTCGTTATTCTCTCTAAAAATCCAATCAAAGTTCACGACATCTTAGTATCTGAAGTGGATGATGAAACAGATTATCATACGAGACGTGTCTTAGTGGCTGAGACAGAAGTTGATGGCAAGCCAATTACGGTGGTGAGTCTTCACATGTCTTGGTTTGGGAAAGGGTTTGAAAGTGAATGGCAAAAGTTGGAGTCAGCCTTGCTTGACTATCCAAAACCTTTGGTATTGATGGGAGACTTTAATAATCCTACTGACACTGCTGGTTATGATATGATTATGAAGAGCCCACTTCATTTACAAGATAGCCATAAAGTGGCTCAAAACATTCAAGGTGATCATACTATTATTGAAGATATTGATGGCTGGGAAGGCAATAAACAGTCACTCAAAGTTGATCACGTTTTTACAAGTACAGATATCGAGATTCAATCTTCAACCGTTGTCTTTGATGGCGGTGAATCTCCAATCGTCAGTGACCATTTTGGTCTTGCTGTCGAACTTAACTACTAATTAATTCTTACCTCCTAATTATTTGTTTGTTTTTTGTAAAAAAATCGCTCCTGATTTCAGGGGCGATTTTGGGTGTTGTGTGTTATAATGGATCCGCAATAATGGCATTAAAATAATAAACGATTAATTATGGAGATAAAAATGAAAAAATTTAACGTAGAAATCGAAGAAGTGCTTCAAAAAATTGTAGAAATTGAGGCAAGCGATGAAAACGAAGCTTTGAAATTGGTAAGCGAACAGTATAGGAAAGAAAATATTGTCCTAGACGAAAATGATTATAAAGGTCATGAACTTAGGGTTATATCCGAATAGAGAACGATAAAAGAGTGAACATAACATTCACTCTTATTTTTTTGTATTTAATTTTTACTCCACAATTGGGCTTTTTAGGTAAGCATCAACGAGGCGTTCTGTTGCTTGGACAGAGTCGATATGTGTGCGTTCGTATGAGTGACTTGATTCGATACCAGCTCCAAAAAGGGCGTGTTTGACTTCGGCACCAGCGCGAAGAGCTGCAGAGGCATCACTACCATAGTATGGGTAGATGTCTAATTTGTATGGAATCTTATTGTCATTTGCCAATTCAACGAGGTGTTGGCGAAGTTCGAAATTGTAAGGTCCAGAACCATCTTTGGCACAGATTGATACGCTGTATTCATCTGTTTGTTGGTCATCTCCCATTGCTCCCATATCGACAGAAAGGTATTCAACGGTTTCTGCTGGAATGCTTGAGTTGGCTCCGTGACCTAATTCTTCAAATGCTGAGAAGTAGAAGTGTGTTGTGTATGGTAAGGTGATATTTTGTGCTTTGTATTCTTTAAGCAATTCAATCAGAATAGCTGCTGATACTTTATCATCAAGGTGACGTGATTTGATGAAACCTGATTCAGTAACGACTACACGTGGGTCAAATGAGATAAAATCACCAACTTCAATACCAAGAGCACGTGTTTCTTTTTCGTTGGTTACTTTCTCGTCAAGACGAACTTCCATGTTAGTTTGGTTGCGTTCAGCAGTACCAGCGTCTTTGTAGACGTGAACTGAAGTTTGGTGCATGAGGATAGTACCGCTAATTTTTTTACCATTTTTAGCAACGTGGATGGTACAATTTTCACCTTCGATAGCGTTGTAGACAAAACCACCGATAAGGTCCATTTTAAGACGACCATCTGGTTTGACAGCACGAACCATGGCACCAAGGGTATCAAGGTGAGCTGTGACCACGCGGTGTTTGCTGTCATCTTTACCAGTGACAGTGACCATAACGCCACCTTTATTTGTGCGGACAGGAGCGTAGCCAAAGCTTTCAAGTTCAGCAATCACGTAATTCATAATGTGACTTGTGTAGCCAGTCGGTGAAGGGATATTTGCAAGTTTTGTAATATAATCAACTGTTGTTTTCATTGCTTCTCCAATACAATCTAGTCATTTATCGGTATTTTCCGATAGTCTAATGCTATTATAACATTTATCAGTAACTTTGTTTCTGCTAAGGGGGAAAGTCATTATGATTGAGCTTGAGCAAGGTTTTGATAATGTTCAACGATAATTTTGGCTAAGCGCTCAATATCTGAACTGGTCCCACGAAGTTCAAAATCTCCAAGCATAGGAAAACCAAATCGTTTGGCGTATTGCTTGGCAGTTAAGCAATATTGTTCGTTAAAATTGCGGTTTCCTGAGCCGATGATACCAAAACAATGTTTGTAGTTATCGTGAGCAGCGATAAAATCTCCCAGCGGATTGGTTAAGATTTCGACATCACCTGAGTCAATGCCGTTGCCACCTTCTAGGTAAGTTGGCAAAATAGCCACAAAAGGTGAGGCTACAGGAAAGGTTTCACGGTTAAGGTCCTTGATATTGATGGCTTTGCTAGAGAGCTGATAGTGGTTCTGAAGATATTCTCCTAAACGTTTCACAAAGCTCTGGACATTGCCACTTAAGCTAATGTAGACGATGGTTAGTGTTTTTTCTGTCATAAGACACCTCATGTGAATAGTGTTTTTAGCCAATTTACCATATTGAAAATAGATAAACAAGCAATTAGCTTGGGGAAATTAGTAAAGTTGAAAAGGAGCTATTGTTGCGAATATTGGACAAACAACCTGACTCTACGTTATAATATGACTATAGTTTAAAAATATTAGTCTATACAAGTAGAGTAGGAGCGATCTATGTCAAAATATGAAGAGATTGCAGGGATTATTCGAAATAGAATTTCAGATGGTACTTATCCGATTGATTCCATGTTGCCAATCCAGTCTGATTTGGCAAAAGAATTTGGTGTCAGTCGAATGACTGTGAAAAAAGCTATTGAGATGTTAACAATCGAAGGTTTAGTCATCTCAAAACAAGGAAATGGAACGAAAGTTTTAAATTCATCGTTTTGGGATAAAGAAGATTCTAAATTCCGATTAAATAATTATAACGGCTTGAGCCACGATATGAAGGATGATCCTCGACAATTAACGAGTCAAATTATTGAGTTTACGGTTGAATTTCCCAATGCGGAAATTGCTGAGCGCCTTCAAGTGGAAGAATCAACGCCAGTTTATAAGATTATTCGATTACGTCTCTTAGATGGTGAGCCGTATGCGCTTGAGCATACTTACATGGCTTGCGATTTAGTTCCAGGTCTGGATGATAGTATTTTATTAGCGTCTGTTTATGATTATCTTTGGAATACTTTAGAGCTTAAATTTGCAGGTTCTTATCGCCATATCACCGCTGAAAAGCCTGATCAATATGATAAGGATTACCTAGATTGTCAAAAGGATGATCCGATTTTGCAAGTTGAGCAAGTGGTTTATTTGGAAAATGGAAGACCAATTGAGTATTCACGCACACGAAATCGTTATGATGTACGAGGATATTCATTGCTAGATGTTAAAAATAGTTAAGAGTCGATGATGTCATTTTAAGTCTGGAGCAGTGTTTCCAGGCTTAACTGTTGAACAGGTAAAATGCCTGAAGGAAAGGAAAAATTATGGCAGAACCATTATTTTTAAAAGCACAAATGCACGATAAAATTTGGGGTGGTACTAAACTTCGTGATGAGTTTGGTTATGATATTCCAACAGAAACGACTGGAGAATACTGGGCTATTTCAGCTCATCCAAATGGTGTTTCAATTGTCGATAATGGGACCTATAAAGGTCAGGGGCTAGATTCACTTTATCGCGAACACAAAGAACTTTTTGGGTACCCAAAATCAGAAGTTTTTCCTTTGTTAACAAAAATTTTGGATGCCAATGATTGGCTTAGTGTTCAAGTTCATCCAGATGATGCCTATGCATTTGAACATGAAGGAGAACTTGGGAAAACAGAATGCTGGTATGTCATTGCTGCTGATGAAGATTCTGAGATTATCTATGGTCATAACGCTAAGTCAAAAGAAGAACTTCGTCAGATGATTGAGTCAGGTGACTGGGATGACTTGTTGACAAAAGTTCCAGTCAAAGCAGGTGATTTTTTCTACGTACCAAGTGGCACAATGCATGCTATTGGTAAAGGTATTTTGATTTTAGAAACCCAACAATCAAGTGATACAACTTACCGTGTTTATGATTTCGATCGTCGAGATGCTGCAGGGAATCTTCGTGATTTGCACATTGAACAATCTATCGATGTTCTAACTATCGGTGAGCCAGCTAACAGCACACCTGTAACGCTTGATGTTGATAACTTGAGTTCTAGCCTTTTGGTGTCAAATGAATTCTTTGCAGTTTACAAGTGGGTAGTCTCTGGCGAGGTTGCTTTTAGTCAAACAGTGCCCTACCTTTTGGTTAGTGTCTTAGCTGGTCAAGGAAGTCTGACGGTGGATAACTGTGTTTATAATGTCAAAAAGGGAGATCATTTCATTCTTCCCAATGACGTTAAAACATGGAAGTTTGATGGTAATCTAGAAATTATCGCTAGTCATCCAAATGAAAAATAATAAGTAAGTATAAATAAAAAGAAATCCGATATTTTCGGATTTCTTTTTATTTTTCAACTTCAAGGTCATACAAACGCCCAGCTTTTTCATAGCGTGTGAAGCGCGTGAGTTGATTTTTTTCATTAACGAAGACAACACGCGGTTTATGCGTTTTAGCTTCTTCTGGCGTAAGGTCAGCGTATGACATGATGATAACGTGGTCGCCAACGTTAACGAGTTTTGCTGCTGCACCATTTAGGCAAATTTCACCTTTACCAGGTTCGCCAGCGATGATGTAAGTTTCTAAGCGGCTACCTGTTTCAACATCAGCAATTTGAACTTTTTCGTATTCTACCATTCCAGCTGTCTCAAATAATTCTGGGTCAACGGTGATACTTCCGACGTAATCCACTTCAGCACCTGTCACCACAGCGCGGTGGATTTTTGATTTTAACATTTGAATGTGCACGTTTTTTCTCCCTTATTCGTAAATGTGATTGTCGATTAAGCGTGTTTTGCCGATATAGACAGCGATAGCATTGAGAACAGGACGGTCAATTTCGCTGACAGGTTCAAGCGTTTTCCAGTCAACAAATTCAACATAATCGATTTTAGCCAAAGGCTCTTTTTCGATGAAAGTTGTCATGGCTTGTTTTAATTTATTAGTGTCTTTTTCACCGTCACGAATCATTTTTTCAGCGAGTGCCAAACTTTGTGAGAGAACTAGCGCAGCTTTTCGTTCGTCAGCTGAGAGATAAGTATTACGAGAGCTTTTAGCAAGACCATCAGCTTCGCGGACAATTGGACAGCCAATGATTTCAAGGTTGAAGTTCAAATCTTCGACCATGTGTTTGATTACAGCTAATTGTTGAGCATCTTTTTGACCAAAGTAAGCTTTATTGGGTTCGACAATATTGAAGAGTTTTCCAACAACGGTACAAACGCCACGGAAGTGAATTGGACGTGTTTTCCCGCAAAGACCTTTTGTCAATGTTGACATGTCAATGAAACTTGAAAAAGTAGGAGAGTACATGTCACTTGGTTCCGGATTAAAAATGAGGCTAGCACCAGCTGCTTCACAGAGTTTAGCATCTTGCTCTAAATCACGTGGGTAGCTTTCAAGATCTTCAGTCGGAGCAAATTGAATGGGATTGACAAAAACGCTGACAACAACGTGGTCATTTTCGGCAACAGCTTTGTCAATCAAGCTCTTATGTCCTTCGTGTAGATAACCCATGGTAGGAACAAGTCCAATAGTTTTTCCCTCTGCTTTCCAAGCTTGAACAGCTTTTCTAACGTCTTCAACAGTGTGAACGATTTTCATGTAATGTCATGCCTCTTTTCTAATTAGTAGAGTTTTTCAATAATACTGTCATCAATGTGATATTCATTATCAGGTGTTGGAAATTTTTGGTTGGCTACATCTTCGATATAAGATGTAACGGCATCTGAAATGAGTGCACCAATATTAGCGTAGCGTTTGACGAATTTTGGTGTGAAATCAGAGAATAATCCTAATAAATCAGCGTAGACGAGCACTTGACCATCTGTTTGATTGCCAGCGCCGATTCCGATTGTCGGGATATCGAGCTGCTTAGTAACGAGTTGAGCTAGCTTAGCTGGGATGGCTTCAAGAACGACGGCAAAAGCGCCAGCTTCTTGAACGGCTTTAGCATCTTCTAAAAGTTGTTTGGCAGCAGCTTTGGTTTTAGCTTGAACTTTAAAACCACCGAAAGCATTGATGTGCTGAGGGGTTAGACCAAGGTGAGCACAAACTGGGATTCCTGCATCAACCATTGCTTTAATTTGTGGGCAGACACTTTTGCCGCCTTCTAATTTGACTGCTTGGCAGTGAGTCTCTTTCATTAAGCGCCCAGCATTTTCCACAGCTTTTTCGACAGATACTTGATAAGACATAAATGGCATATCGACGATGACCAAAGCATTTTTAGCACCGCGGCATACAGCCTTACCATGGTGAATCATATCTTCCATAGTGACTGAAATAGTATCATCGTATCCTAACATGACATTTCCAAGAGAGTCACCAACAAGAATGCTGTTGACACCTGTACTGTCGATTAATTTAGCAGTTGAATAATCGTAGGCGGTTAACATGGTTAATTTCTTACCGTCTGCTTTTGCTTTTTGAAAGCTCAATACGGTATTTTTCATGAGAGTCTCCTTTCGCCAAAAGTCTCAAAAACTTTTAGAATAAAACATGTCTAGCTAACATTATATCAAATATTCAGAAAATTTAAAATTGTAGGTCAAAAATAAGATGAGTAGATTATTTAATGCTCTGTTTCCCTTTCTAGATGGAGCAACTTTTTGTAGAAAAATGTATCATTTGCAAGAAATTGTCAAATAACATTTGGAACTTCGAGGCTTCTAGTTTACAATATAGATAAACAAAAGAGTAAGTACATGAACGAAGGAGAAAAAATGGAAAAATACAACCTCATTGCAAATGATGTTCGCAAGAAAATTTTGGAAGGTGTGTATCAACCAAATGAGCAATTGCCTTTTGAAAAAGATTTTTGCAAAGCATATAAAGTTAGTAAAATGACGGTTAAAAAGGCTCTAGACATTTTAGTTGCAGAAGGTTTGATTTATAAGCGCCGTGGTGCTGGTACCTTTGTCATGGATTTATCGGTTGAAAAAATGGAAAAAATGCTGATGGATATTCAAATGATGGGGACAACAGCTTTTTATCCAGACAAAAAAATTACAAGTCGTGTAATTGATTTTACAGTTGTAAAAGCAAACGCTGAAATTGCAGAGAAGTTAAAAATTAAAGAAACAAGCTTTGTTTATAAAATTCATCGTGTCCGTTTGGTTGATGATAAACCAACAGTTATTGAAGAAACTTACATGCCAATTGATTTGATTACAGGTTTGAAAATCGAGCATGTGGAAAATTCGATTTATGATTACATTGAAAATGACCTTGGCTTGAAGATTCAATCTGGTCACCGAACCATTACGGTTCGACGTGCGACAGATGAAGAAGCTGACTACTTGGCACTTGAACAAGGTGATCCTGTAGCAGTAGCTGTTCAAACAGGTTATTTAACAAATGGAGCTGCGTTTGAATACTCAATTAGTACGCATCGTTATGATGAATTTTCATTGGAGATTGTTTTAACACATCGTTAGCAGTGATCTTGCTACGTAGAAATGGAGAAGAAAATGAATTTAGTCGTGTTTGATATTGGTGGAACTTCTGTGAAATATGGCCATTACCAAGACAGTGCCATTGATAAAAAAGGTTCCTTTCCAACTCCCAAAACTTGGGAAGAAATGAAAGAAAACTTGTATCGTGTCTTTACAGAATTATCAGATGCTGATACCAAAGGGGTTGCTATCTCAAGCCCAGGTGCCGTAGATACTGAAGAAGGTGTGATTAAAGGATTTAGTGCGATTCCTTATATCCATCATTTTAAAATTATCGATGAGTTGGAAGCTATGTTTGGCCTTCCGGTGACTATTGAAAATGATGCTAACTGTGCAGGTCTTGCTGAAAGTAAGTTTGGTATCGGAAAGAATAGCAAAAATGCGATTTATTTCATTTTAGGAACTGGTATCGGTGGTGCCGTTTGTTTGGATGGCAAATTGTACAAAGGAAGCAGTTTGTACGGCGGTGAATTTGGGTTTATGATTATCAAAGATGGCATTACGCTTAGTAATCTTGCTAGCCCAGTTGCAGTCGCTAAAAAATACGCTAAAGAACATGGCTTAACTGATTTTACAGGAAAAGATTTGTTTGATTTGGCAGACGCTGGCAATAGTGATGCTAAAGCTGCCTTATCAGAAATGTATGATGTCATTGCTATTGGTATTTTTAATTGCCTAGTCAGCATCAACCCAGATTTAGTTGGTATTGGTGGTGGTATTTCTGCGCGTGAAGATTTGGTTCCAGAACTTGAAAAACGTCTTCAAAAACTTGTTGAGAAAACAGATGCTCACGGTTTAGACTATCAAGTGAAAACTTGCCAATTCCGAAATGATGCCAATCTCCTAGGAGCTGTTTCTAATTTCTTGGATAGCAAGTAATCATTTGAGGCTTGGATGATTGTCCAAGTCTCTTTTTATTTGGAAAATAAGCCTTTTAAAATGGATAATGCATTGGTATTTTGGGGCGTTTAGTGTTAAAATAATATACAATATAAATCTGTATGCAAAAGAAGAGGTCCTTATGGCAAAAATTGTGAATTTGACGGGTGAAGAGGTCGTTGCCCTAACGGCCCAATATATGAGCGAATCTGATGTGGCAATTGTGCAAAAAGCATTGGACTACGCGACTAAGGCACATATCTCTCAAGTTAGACAATCCGGTGAGCCTTACATTATCCATCCTATCCAAGTTGCGGGTATTTTAGCAGATCTGCACCTTGATGTGGTGACAGTAGCTTGTGGTTTTTTGCATGACGTTGTTGAAGATACTGATATCACTTTGGATGAGATTGAGGCGGAATTTGGTAAAGATGTCCGTATTATCGTAGATGGTGTGACAAAACTTGGTAAAGTTGAGTACAAATCACATGAAGAACAGCTTGCTGAAAATCACCGCAAAATGTTGATGGCTATGTCTAAGGATATCCGTGTGATTTTGGTAAAATTGGCAGACCGTCTCCACAATATGCGTACTTTGAAGCATCTTCGTAAGGACAAACAAGAACGCATTTCACGTGAAACCATGGAAATCTACGCTCCACTGGCTCATCGTTTGGGGATTAGCCGTATCAAATGGGAATTGGAAGACTTGTCTTTCCGTTACCTCAATGAAATTGAGTTCTATAAGATTTCTCACATGATGAATGAGAAACGTCGTGAACGTGAAGCTTTGGTTGATGAGATTGTTAAGAAAATCAAAGATTACACTGAAGAACAAGGGCTTTACGGCGATGTTTACGGTCGACCAAAACACATTTATTCTATTTATCGCAAAATGCGTGATAAAAAGAAACGTTTCGACCAAATCTATGACTTGATTGCCATCCGTTGTATCATGGAGACACCTAGTGACGTTTATGCTATGGTTGGTTACATTCATGAGTTGTGGCGTCCAATGCCGGGCCGCTTTAAAGATTACATTGCTGCGCCCAAAGCCAATGGTTACCAATCTATTCACACGACTGTTTACGGACCAAAAGGACCAATCGAAATTCAAATCCGTACTAAAGAAATGCACCAAGTTGCTGAATACGGGGTTGCCGCTCACTGGGCTTATAAAAAAGGAATTAAAGGCAAGGTAGACAGTCAAGAACAAGCTGTCGGTATGAGTTGGATAAAAGAGTTGGTTGAATTGCAAGACGCCTCAAATGGTGATGCGGTAGACTTTGTCGACTCAGTTAAACAAGATATCTTCTCAGAACGTATTTATGTCTTTACGCCAACAGGTGCTGTGCAAGAATTGCCAAAAGATTCAGGGCCAATTGATTTTGCTTATGCTATCCACACTCAAGTTGGTGAAAAAGCCGTTGGTGCCAAAGTTAATGGCCGTATGGTACCACTAACAGCCAAACTAAAAACAGGTGATGTGGTTGAAATTGTAACCAATCCAAATTCATTTGGACCAAGCCGCGACTGGATTAAGATTGTTAAGACAAACAAAGCCCGTAATCGTATCCGCCAATTCTTGAAAAATCAAGACAAGGAATTGTCCGTCAACAAAGGTCGTGAACTTTTGGTGGATTATTTCCAAGATCAAGGCTATGTGGCTAATAAATACCTTGATAAAAAACACCTTGAAGCTATTTTGCCACGCTTTAGTGTCCGTAGTGAAGAAGCTCTTTATGCGGCCGTTGGATTTGGTGAAATTAGCGCAGCTGCTGTTTTCAACCGATTAACTGAAAAAGAACGCCGCGAAGAAGAACGTGCTAAAGCGAAAGCTGAAGCAGATGAATTGATGAACGGTGGCGAAATCAAGACAGAAAACAAAGATGTCTTAAAAGTTCGTAGTGAAAACGGCGTTATCATCCAAGGAGCTTCGGGTCTTTTGATGCGTATCGCCAAATGTTGTAACCCAGTGCCAGGTGACCCAATCGAAGGTTATATCACCAAAGGTCGTGGGGTTGCTATCCACCGTGCAGACTGTCACAATATCAAGAGTCAAGAGGGATACGAACAACGTCTGATTGAAGTTGAATGGGACGATACTTCTTGTGCCAATAACGATTACATAGCTGAAATCGATATTTATGGTTTGAACCGTTCAGGTCTTCTAAACGATGTTCTTCAAGTCCTTTCAAATGTCACTAAGAATATTTCAACCGTTAATGCGCAACCAAGTAAGGATATGAAGTTTGCTAATATCCACGTCAGCTTCACGATTCCTAATTTGACAGAACTAACAGCGGTTGTTGATAAAATTAAAATTATCCCAGACGTTTATTCCGTTAAACGTACCAATGGGTAGGAAATCATAAAAGGAAATCTAGGGTAAAAGTCCTGGATTTCCTTTTTTAATAAATAATAATATACTTTGAATAATAAAAATCTAATCTTGAAATATTTTTTCAGAAAACTAACACAAAATTTATAAAATATTACAAAAAATATGCAAATAAATAGAAAAGCGAAGATAAAAATTACAGTTTTTTCTTGAATTCTCTAAGGTTGAAGAGTATAATTAAAATCGTAAGATAATTAAGCGCTTACATTTCTGGAGGTTGATTCATTTTGTGAATAGGTGCTGACTAGTGAAAGGAGTACAAATATGGAAAAGAAGTTTACGATTAAACGTCCTCATTATGAAGACGAGTCAGAAAAGCACTATCGCTTTTCAATTAGGAAATTTAATGTAGGTGTTGCTTCTGTTGCGATTTCTGCTTTCATCTTAATTTTTGGTGGAGGAGCAAGTATTGCTGCAGATAGTGTTTCTGATGCGACAAGTTCTGACCAAGTTGTTGAAGTAGAACAGTTGTCAGGAGACACCACCTCGGATGCTGTTACTAATTTGACTGCAGCAGATACAAGTACTCAGGAATCTGCTCCTCAAGTTACAGAAGCTTCGGATGGTGAACAGACTACAGCCGCTACTTCAGAGACACCTGCTGCTGAAGAAACAAATACTCCAGAAACTGTAACTGTTGATACAGCAGTTTTAACTGAAAATGCAAATCCTGATTCAGATCAAGTAGCGACAAATTTGACGGATTCAGGAAGCAATGATGCTCTTACAACGTCTTTGCGAGCTGTAGCACCACAGACAGCTGAAATCAGAACACCGTCAACTGATGGTGTAAATAATCCAACAAAAGAATCTGAATGGATTGTTAAGCCAGATGGTTCAGTAACTTCTGAAACTGGAGCGACAAATGAGGCAACAGATGAGTCAGTTAATAATGCTAAGGAAAAAGCCGGAGTTTATAATCGTGCAATCGCCTCTGATTTGACATATGCGGTATTAAGCCCAGATGGTTCAAAAATCCCAATTGATGCAAACTCTTTTGCACTTGATCCAAACCCAGGTCGTGTAACTATTCTAGTGGGGTATCTCGGAGATCCATATGATGTGATTGCAGGGGTAACTAATACGGATGATGCTCATGTTACTTCGGATGATTACAATGAACGTAATAATCTGGAATATTATATTACGGCTAGTCTTGAACCTAGTTCCGGCGGTAGAATTATTTACCTTAATCTAGTTGATAAAGCTGATAATAATAAGATTGTTGAAACAAAAACTCTTGATATAGATAATCCTTCAACTGTTACTTTTGCGACTCTCGATGCTATTCAAGTAACAACCGAAAAAGCTGAGCCTACAACGGGAGCTACAAATGGGAAATATAACTTGAATTATGTGATGTCTCTTCAAGGTAGTGAAGATAGTGGTTATAACCTTAATATCTCTGCTACAGTTATGGAAGGATTTGTCACGAGTGATGAAGGGCACAACCATACTTGGAGTGTTAATGATACTTCAGTAGGTTGCAACAACCAAAGCGTTTATATTTACAATCTTTCGGAACCTATGCGTGAAGGTTCAGCAGTTAATCACTTTAATGTTCGAATTCCGCAAGGCACTGAACAAAATAACTATTATTATGCTGTAGATTCAGAAACTTACCAAGCTTATTTGAAAAATGATTCAACTTATCTCGATCAGGCTACTGGGAATGAAACATTGCTTGCGCATTTAAAACAATATGGTTATATTGGTCAAGTTTATGAAATAGCAGATGCCCTTGATTTTAGCGATTATGAGTTGGTAGAAACACCCTATGATAATATGAAGTTTATCAATGGTTTGTTGATGGGTGAGTATACTGTAGGTAGTCGAATTCAAGTTGGGAATGGTAATAATGGTATTAAGCGTATTGTTCAATTTGATAGCGAAACAGGTGCTGTTCACTTTGAAGTTTGGATGCTTGATATTAATAAAGAAGGATGGTCTTCTTATCATTACCAAACCTATCCAGTCGAAGAACAAGAAGAACAAAAACGTCGTATTGATTCAATTGTTGATCCAGAAGAGCTAGAAAAAGCTTACACACTTATTTATTCAACGAAGTCTATTGAGTCACCTTCTTATAACGAAGAATGGTACATTATGGATTTGAACGATCCAAATGGTGATGGTAATACATCAGATTCAATGATTGCGCAAGAACGTCGTGAGTTAAGCGCGGTTAAAGATGCAAATCCAGAGCAAATTAAAACAGATGTGGAAAGTGGTAAAAATTCAACAACAGTTAATAATATGCGTTATGTTCATACGCAGCCAGGTTCAACTGGATGGACATATGGTCAGCTTCGTATCCCAATTGCTGTAGGAAGAACTAATACAGTTATTGATGGTGATAAAGAGGTTACTGGTATTCAAATTGGTGGTACTTCTCAAAATCTTCAAAACTCATATGAAGAAAATTTACAAAATGTTCACTGGTACTACGTTGAAAAAGGTAATGTCATTGTTCATTATGAAGATACTGAAGGTAATGTCATTGCAGTTCCACAGGTCGATACAGAACATGGGGATTCAGGTACTGAATATAACACGGCTGATGATTTGAAACCTGCGACTATTGTTGCTGAAGATGGTACTGTATATTATCTAGTTACTAAGGATGATGATAAGGTAGTCAACGGTGTTAAACAAACACTTGCTGAAGATAGTACGGTTAATAATAAATTATCTACCTATACAACGGATGAAACAGGAACCGTTGAAGCTGGTGTAGATAAGAATATTACTTATGTTTATCAAAAAGGTGGCAATGTAGTTGTTCGTTATCATGGTGTTGATAAAGACGGTAATGTCACAGGTGTAATTGCTGACGAACGAGAAGATACAGCTTATACAGCACCAGAAACAGAATATAATACAACAGACCTTCGTCCAACACGAATTGCAACATCAGATGGTAAAATTTATCAATTAGTATCGGTTAACAATACTAATCCGCATATCTATACAGATGGAGAATTGGCTGACGGTGAAAGTACTGATGCTTTTATTTCAGGTGGTGAATCTGGTAATGTAACAGCAGAAAAGACAACTGTTATCAACTACTACTATGAAGAAGTTACGGGTGATGTCAATGTCCATTACTTTGCTGTCGATGAAAATGGTGATGTGATGACATTTGATGATGGTCAACCTCTAGCAGAAAGCGTTGTTGATACCAAAGGTGGTAGTGTAAGTGACCTATATGATACAACAGACCATAAACCGGATTATATCGTTCGTGTTATCTCAGTTGATGAAAATGGAAATGAAGTTACAGAAACCTTTAAACGTGTAGATATTAACAATACAAACCCGCATGCAGTAACAGACGGTGATTCAGAAGTGGGAAAAGTTGCTGAAGGTTCTAAAGATGTTAACTATTACTATGAACTAGTAAAAGGTGATGTTTACGTTCACTACTATGCAGTAGATAAAGATGGTAACCGTATCGACTTTCCAGATGGAAGTCCACTAGCAGAATCACAAGTTGATACTCGTGAAGGTTCAATTGACTCCGATTATGATACAACAGACTTTAAACCAGATACAATTGTTAAAGATGGTGTGACTTATAAACGTGTAGATATTAATAATACTAATCCACATGCGGTAACAGACGGCGAT